>CAIWDD010000076.1 GCA_903911355.1 uncultured Nodularia sp.
CATGCTGTTTGTGCCAGTTACCGGGTTATGGATGTCATCCATCGGCATTGTAGGTTTAGCATTGAACCTGCGGGCTTATGACTTCGTTTCCCAAGAATTGCGGGCAGCAGAAGACCCAGAGTTTGAAACTTTCTATACCAAGAACATTTTGCTGAACGAGGGTATCCGCGCTTGGATGGCTCCTCAAGATCAGCCTCACAAACAATTTGTATTCCCTGAGGAAGTTCTACCTCGCGGTAACGCACTCTAAAATAAAAATCTCATTCTCGATTTTTCATTCAGCCTCCGCTCACAAGCGGGGGTATTTTTTTTTGGTCTAACTAAAATTCTGTGTTATATTAGGTGGAGGTTAACAACCCAGAGCCATATGCTCTGCCCTTTTGATACTAAGACCGCTTAGGCAACAAGGAGGTGATGCCCATGATAGAAAGTAGTATAACCATGGGTCATCAGGTTGCAGTTAGCCGGCTGTGCGCCGGGGCTGTTCTCTAAAAGTTAGCCTTAGTCACCTTGAGAGACTAAGTTAGCTCAAGTCACTAGGCTAAAGATCGGAGTTCCTTCCGGCAGTCTGGTTGCAACCTGAAGACCCACTAGACCGCTCTGATATTAGATCAACTGATCTAAATCAGAGCGGATAGTTTTTTATGGGTATTCTCAAATTTATCAATGGTTTTTGGCTCAATTGAATATAAAAATTACGTTACAGTTAGTTTGCACATTCATAGCAACTAAACCTGTTGATTATTCCTAGATACAGCACCTTTCACCGAACCTGAAGTACAGATTGAATGATAAAACTTTTGTGGTGTGGGCATCTTTCTTGCCCGCCCTTGTACCTACTCAGATGAAATGTGCTGTAATTGTGTTTTAGGAATCAAAGGGTAAGGTATCAGCAAAAGATAATTTAGTGCAAGTTGTAGACAAAATGTAAACAGGATTTGTTCATATGGCACAATTACTAACTGAGGTAGAAATTCAGTCACAGTCCAGCCGTTTGTCAGGTTGGACAGTTACAGGTTCTAAATTGCAGACTACCCGCAAATTTAAAGATTTCATTGCGGCGATGGAATTTGTAAATAAACTGGTACAACCTGCTGAATCTTCCGGACATCATCCAGACATAGGAATCTCCTATAACAAAGTCAATATCACCTTGACAACACATGATGCAGGTGGCTTGACACAAAAGGATTTTGATTTAGCTGAGGTAATTTCTCAAATCAGTTAAAAGTTTTTTGCTCACCAGCTGTAATTATAGGTAATATCAATAATTGAGACTAGCGGGGAACATATAATTTCTCGGTTCGTCTCATTTTTTTAGATATTGGTGAGAGTTCATGAGGCTATGGGCTAATATCTTCTCATATACTTCAGGTGCATTATAATGGTAGGCTATAGAGTTTTGTATTTGCCGTGGTTAATCACATTAATTTAAGATTAATTTAAGTTTTGAATTAATAGGTTATTAGCTAGGTAAAAACTAAACTTTTGATAATAGCAACTGTATCTCATGAATACAAAAATTGTTTAATTCATGAGGTAAATGTAGCAACAATTATCTATACAAGGTGTGAGTGAAAAGCTAATATGTCTAATATCATCTTGCGGAAGTCCCTGGTGGTTAGTCCGGCAGTTTTGGGTGCAAGTTTATTAGTTTCAGGAACAGTGATCGCCGCCCCAATTACTACGACTGAATTCTCTACAATTCCGCAACCAGCGGCTACTGAGTTTTCTCCCGTAACTCAGGACAGTGGTGTTATTAACCAAGTTAATAACTACAGCAACGAAGGTGGAGAAAATACAATTCTCTCCCAAGTAACATCGGTTTCCGATTTTCATGAAGTAAAATCGACAGATTGGGCATTTCAAGCGTTACAGTCCTTAGTTGAGCGCTACGGTTGTATTACAGGTTACCCAGATGGGACTTATCGCGGTAAGCGGGTTTTAACTCGTTACGAATTTGCGGCTGGTTTAAACGCCTGTTTGGATAGGGTTAACGAGTTGATCGCCACGGCCACCGTTGACATGGCGACCAGACAAGACTTAGCTGTCTTAGAGCGGTTACAAGAGGAATTTTCCGCCGAGTTGGCAACTATACGCGGTCGTGTAGATTCCCTAGAATGGCGCACTAGTGAGTTGGAAGCTAATCAGTTTTCTACTACTACCAAGCTAAGTGGTGAAGCAATTTTTGCTGTTACCGATGCCTTTGGTGATCGGGTTGGCGATAATAACAACGGTGTTTTTCAAAACAGAGTCCGTTTAGGCTTACATAGCAGCTTCACTGGTCGGGATGTTTTGACTACCAGTTTAGTATCTGGTAATTCTAATAACTTTGACCTAGGTAACGATGGACAACTCCCAGCGGGTGCAGATGGTTTACCGGCCATCGCCAAAAGCGGTGAAGGTATGCAAACATTTAACATTGGTAATACCGGTGCTAACAATGTTGAGATAGATAGACTCACCTATCAAGCTCCCCTCGGTCGCGGTCAAGTTTACCTTGCGGCTCATGGTGGTAAACATAGCCACTATGCACCTGTTAATAACCCTTACTTTGCTGATGGTACAGACGGGGGTAATGGTGCTTTAACTACTTTTGCTGCTCAAAGTCCTATTTATCGCATTGGTGGTGGTGCAGGTCTTGCTTATACTTTACCCCTTGGTGAAGGTGGCCCTAGCAATAGCTCAGTAACTGTAGGTTACTTGGGATCAGAACCTAATGATCCCAGTCTCGGTTCCGGTATATTCCAGGGTAACTATGGCGCTCTGGGACAGTTTAACATGAACCTTGGCGATCGCGTGGCATTAGCAGCTACCTATGTACGTGGGTATCACGGAACAGGTTCGGCTATCTTCGATAGTGGGTCTAATGCCAAACTTGATCCTTTTGGTGCGAGTCCTTCGCCTCGACCCATTGTTGGTACTACTGTGGCAAACTATGGTGGTATTAACAACCAAACAGGCGATCGCAGCCCCTTTTCCACTCAGTCTTACGGTGCTTCCGCCGCCTTCCGACCCGGTGAAAAGTTATCCATCAGTGGTTTTGTCTCCTATACTGATGTCGAAGGCTCTGGTGATAACGACAACAGCGAAGTTTGGAGTTATGGAGCCGGGATAGCTTTACCTGACTTTGGAAGAAGAGGTAACGTTTTGGGGATCTTCGCCGGTGCTCAACCCTACGCATTTGATAGAGTACAAGGCTTAGACAAAATTCCATATCAAGTTGAGGGCTTCTACAAGCATCGCATTTCTGATCACATCTCAGTCACTCCCGGAGTGATTTGGATGACCAACTCTGGACAGAACGGTAACAACGAGGATGTATTTATCGGTACTGTCAGAACCACCTTCAATTTCTAGAACCTGGTAAATCTGCTCAAAATTTCCACCTTAATTAATTCCGCCCCGCCATCACCCGGGGCTTTTTCTTGTCCCTTAAATTAAAGAGCAAACCCCAGTGGAGAACCGGAGTATACTAGAAAAAGTTAAGAGTCATTACTCTATTTAACTTTTTCTTGACCCCTTACTCATAATTACTGCTTGTGGAACTATCATGTAAATCTGAATACGCCATTCTCGCCCTCATCGAGATGGCAACTCATTATCAAAGCGGTGAACCGATGCAAATTCGCCAAATTGCCGCCCAACAAAGCATCCCCGACCGCTATTTGGAGCAGTTACTGGCGACTTTGAGACGGGGGGGTATAGTCAAGAGTCAACGTGGTTCCAAAGGTGGCTATTTTCTGACGCGGGAACCTTGGAAAATTACAGTTTTCGATGTTTTACAATGTTTGGAAGGGTTAGATATACGGACTTGTGAAGAAGACAGCAATCCTAAAAGTATAGATACTGCTGTGATTAAAGACATCTGGCAGGAAGCTTGTCAAGCGGCAAACTTAGTGTTACAGAACTACACACTTCAGGATCTTTGTGAAAAAAGGGATTCCCGTCGGCAATTGGATATTATGTACTACATTTAGTTTTCACAGATAAATAAATAGGAAAATCAGCAATAATTATGAAAATAGCCCGTAACATTACAGAATTAGTTGCTCGCACACCCCTAGTACAGCTGAACCGTATCCCCCAAGCGGAGGGATGTGTCGCCCAAATATTGGTGAAACTCGAAAGTATGAACCCCTCATCCTCAGTCAAAGACCGCATTGGGGTGAGTATGATTAACGCGGCCGAAGCAGAAGGCTTGATTACTCCGGGAAAGACCCTATTGGTAGAACCCACATCAGGAAATACAGGTATTGCTCTAGCTATGGCCGCAGCTGCTAAGGGTTATCGGTTAATCTTAACTATGCCAGAAACCATGAGCGGAGAACGGCGGGCGATGTTGCGGGCTTATGGGGCAGAATTAGAACTAACACCGGGAATTGAGGGTATGAGTGGCGCAATTCGCCGCGCCCAGGAAATAGTTGATACTACCCCACATACTTATATGTTGCAGCAGTTCCGCAATCCCGCCAATGCCAAAATACATCGGGAAACTACAGCTGAGGAAATCTGGTCAGATACCGATGGGCAGGTAGATATGATTGTGGCTGGTGTGGGTACAGGTGGTACAATCACCGGTGTGGCGGAAATTCTCAAAGCCCGAAAACCCAGTTTTCAGGCCATCGCCGTGGAGCCAACCAATAGCCCAGTATTATCAGGAGGAAGACCAGGACCCCATAAAATCCAAGGAATTGGTGCTGGGTTTGTCCCTCAAGTTCTGAAAGTACAACTGATTGACGAGGTAGTTACTGTTACTGATGACGATGCGATCGCCTATGGTCGCCGTTTAGCCAGAGAAGAAGGGCTACTGTCGGGTATATCTACCGGTGCAGCTTTATGTGCAGCCATTCGGGTAGCACAACGAAAAGAGAATCAAGGGCGCTTAATAGTCATGATTCAGCCTAGTTTTGGAGAAAGATATTTAAGTACACCTTTGTTCCAAGACTTGGAAGCTAAAGTAGCCACTAGCATCAGCTAAATGTTACATTAAATTCATGGTCGATTCCAAACAAGTTTATAACCATTACGAAACTCTCAAAGTAAATGCCAATGCTACCCAAGCGGAGATTAAGCAATCTTATCGCCGCTTGGTGAAGTTGTTTCATCCGGACAGTAATCAGGAAACAGCAGATAAAGAGCAGATTATTCGCATCAATGCAGCCTATGAGGTCTTAAGAGACAGTCAAAATCGCCGTCAGTATGACCAACAACTGCAAGACAACTCGGAAAAATTAAATGGTCAGTATCAACAACGCCCAGGTCAACAACGTTACCAAACCACTAGACCAACGGGACGAGATGCTGATGAACAGGTTGAGGAATGGCTACGCTTGGTTTATCAACCAGTCAATGAACTGCTTGATCGGATTCTCTATTCTCTAGAAGATCAAGTTGAGGAACTAGCAGCGGATCCTTTTGATGATCAGTTATTAGAGGAATTTGCAGAATACTTAAACACCTGTCGAGAAGACCTGAAGCAAGCCCAAGTTATTTTTCGTTCCCTACCAAATCCCCCCAGTTTAGCTAAAAGGGCGGCTTATTTATACCACAGTCTGGGTCAAGTAGCAGATGGTATAGAAGAGTTAGCGTATTTTCCCTTAAGCTATGATGAGCGTTATCTGCACACAGGACAAGAATTATTCCGTATAGCTGCTAGATTACACAAGGAGGTACAAGATTTGTGTTGATCTCATACTCTTGACCAAAGGAGTGGGATACACAGCAAAGTCCTTTTAGGACGGCTTTCGTCTGTCCTGCATAGCTCTTGCTGTTTAGCGTGCAGTACAGTAGAATTTCAAATGGTCCGTATGGGGCATCGGCACGACTTGAAATGGGCGAAGAGGGACTGTAAGACTACTTCGGTAGCAAGTTGCCGTGAACCTTCAAGAATCACGGACATAGAAGGTCGGTGAGTATGTCACAAGGTGATTGGGCTTTACACAGTGCTCAAGGCGATCGCCTTGAGGGGACTTCAATAGGTAAAATCTTCCAGTAAGACCTAAAGTAGCCGTACAACCTCATAATAGGTCGAGGCGGGTGGGACTGTTTGAACCGCTCAAAGCCCCTTTGGGACACAACAGTATGGCTACTGGGCGACAGCTATCGGAATCCACATTTTTCAAAGCGTGCAGACTTCAACAGACTCCCTTCTCCTGGGTACACTGTAAGTCATGAAATCATAAGCCATATGTGTATTAGGAAAAATTGCCCTGGCTTCATTGAGTAAATCTTTTAATTCAATGCTGTTACCGGGAGCATATCGGGGACTAAAATGAGTCATAATCAACCGGTGCGCCCCACCCATTAAAGCTGTCTGCGCCGCCATGGTGCTGGTAGAATGCAATCGCTCAAAAGCTAAATCTGCATCTTGATGGGCAAAGGTAGCCTCATGAATCAACACATCTGCATCTTGTGCTAATTCTACCGCACCATCAGCATAAATTGTATCTGTACAATAAGCTATTTTGCGCCCGATTTCTGTAGGTCCACATAATTCTGTACCCTTAATTACTCTTCCGTCGCTGAGTGTGACTATTTCACCGCGCTTGAGTTGACCGTAAACCGGACCTGGGGGAATTTGTAAGGCTTTGGCTTTGTCTATATCAAAGGTTCCTGGGCGGTCTTTTTCCGAAACCCGGTAACCAAATGCTGTAATGCGGTGATGTAAAGGGCTACACCTGACGGTAAAATCATTATCTTCATAAATAATTCCCGGACGCACAACATGAACCTTGATAGGATAAGAAAAGTGTGTATGTGAGTAACGCGTAGCAGTTTGGATATATTCATTTAATCCCGGTGGTCCGTAGATATCAACTCGTTGCACATTCCCACCTAACCCGCAACTAGCCAAAAGTCCCATTAAGCCAAAAATATGATCACCGTGCAGATGGGTGATAAAAATTCGGGATATTTGACTCATTTTCAGGTCACTCCGCAAAATTTGATGCTGAGTCCCTTCGCCACAGTCGAACAACCATAGTTCTGCCCTTTGGGGTAATCTTAGCGCTATGCTTGAAACATTGCGCGATCGCGTAGGTACACCAGAACTCGTCCCTAAAAAAGTAATCTGCACTGTGTTTTTTAGCCTTCCTTTGACTAAACTGTTTACTTTCTATCTTGGCACGGTTTTTGAGAAAAACACTTAGCTGGGTATATGATGATATCCAATTTATTCTCTAGCCATTGGTATCAACAGCGTTGCACTCAAACCCATTCCCTGTGCTGCAGCACCCAGTGACCAAAATCCTCCCCTTCAAGAACTGAATTACCAACATGGTAAACCCAGTTTAACCCAGTTTCGGTTAATGGCAAGATCAGGGAACCACACACCCATTGAATTTATACTCCTTACATCCTTTGGGGAGAAAGAGCGTCAGGGGAAGTGTCAACACCTTTAAAGTAGAAGTCACCCAACACAAAAAGTCATTAAACTAGTAGATCACGCCAGATGTACTAGTCAGAGGAAGATGGGATGACAGATTTAGAATTTAAAAGTTCTTCTGAATTCTCTCTCGGTATGGAAATTGAGTTACAATTGCTCAATCCCCAAACCTTGCAATTGGTAGATGGGATTTTACCTTTGTTGGCACACATCCCCAAAAATTCTTGCATCCAGCCAGAGTTTCAGCAAGCCTCTGTTGAAATTAGTTCCAGAGTGTGCCTCAATATCCATGAGTTAGAAACTGATATTTTGGCTATTCTTTCTTACCTTAAGCTGCAATGCCAGAATCTGGGAATGAATATCTGTACTTCTGGTACTCATCCATTTTGCGATCGCTTTACCAATGTTACACCCACTCCCAGGTATCTCGCCCAACAAGCTGCATCGGGCTATCTCGCAGATATGATGATGACCTTTGCTCTCCAAGTTCATGTGGGAATGCCATCGGGTGATGTAGCTGTAGATATCATGGGTAAGCTCCAACCTTATCTCCCCATTTTACTGGCCTTATCTGCTAGTTCACCTTTTTGGTGGGGTCGTGATACTGGCTTTGCTTCTTATCGTCACTGCTTCCTATCATCATCGAGAACCTATGGTACTCCTGGGTTGTTTCCCACCTGGAAAGATTTTTCTCAATTCTTTATTAGCTCCCAAAACGCCGGAATGTTTCAGATTATCCGGGACATTCACTGGGATTTACGACCTCAGCCAGACTTGGGAACCCTAGAAATCAGAGTCATGGATGCTCAACCAACGGTAAAAGAGTCCATCATCCTAGCGGCTTTTATCCATTCCCTGATATTATACCTCTACCACTACCCCCAAGGCAAACACACAGGATTTTTGTTGTCCCCCCTACCTTGGTTAATGGAAAAAGAAAATTTTTTTCGAGCGTCTCGCTGGGGTTTAGATGCAAATTACATCGAAAATGAGCAAGGTGGCACTAGACCCATAGGCGATATAATTCGGGATATATTAGATGCGATCGCCCCCACTGCTGACAATTTGGGAGAAAGTTCATACTTGCAACTACTGGCGCAAAGATTAGAAACCGGCGCTAGTTATAGCCGTCAGCGACAAGTCTTTGAAAATACAGGTTCTTTAAAAGCTGTAGTTGCTTCTTTGGTGCAAGAACTAGAAGAGGAATTAACAACCCCATCTATTATAGATGTAGACCCATAGAGGCTTGGTGCGTAGGGTACACAGATGAAATGCGCTGTAACTCAGCCGTGAGTTTTCAGTTACAATATTCCCGTACAATATCACAGTTTACCCGTGGGTGTAAAACCAAGACAATGAATATTCAACAGCCAGACTACAATCCCAGTGGAGTAGGTGAAATCAATGGTAATATCTTTGGATTGCCATCGGACTATGAGTCTGCTAACTTGATGATCATTGCTGTACCCTGGGAGGTAACTGTATCCTATGGTGCAGGTACAGCCAAAGCACCACAACAGATTCTTGATGCTTCTGTACAAGTAGATTTATTCGATTTAGATCGTCCTCATGGGTGGAAACAAGGAATTTTCATGATGGAAATTTCTCCGGATATTTTCCAAAAAAATGAATATTATCGTACCTTGGCAGCTAAGATTATTGAACGACTAGCACAAGGTCAACCACTGACAAATACACCCGATTTAACTCCCGTACTCACAGAAATTAATCAAGCAGGAAAACAACTCAATCAATGGTTATTCACCCAGTGTCAAACAGCAATGAACCAGGGTAAGCGGGTTGCAGTTATTGGTGGTGATCATAGTGTACCTTTAGGTTACTTCCAAGCCTTAGCTACCAAGTACCCCAACTACGGCATTTTACATATTGATGCCCACGCAGATTTACGCGATGCTTATGAGGGGTTTGAATTTTCCCATGCTTCTATCATGTTTAACGCCCTGAAAATACCGCAGATATCTAAATTAGTGCAGGTAGGGTTGCGTGACATTTGCCATGAGGAAGTGAACATAATTGACCAATCTCATGAGCGTATTATCCCTTATTACGACCCTATTCTTAAACAAAGACTTTACGGCGGTAACACTTGGCTGGATTTATGTCGAGAAATCATCAGTCATTTACCAGAACAAGTTTATATTAGCTTTGATGTGGATGGACTTGACCCTAAACTCTGCCCAAATACAGGTACACCCGTTCCCGGAGGATTAGAATTAGAGCAAACCTTTTGTTTATTCCGAGAATTAGTCAAAAGCGGTAGACAAATTATTGGTTTTGATGTCTGCGAAGTTGGTAATGCGCCGTGGGATGGTAACGTCGGTGCGCGAATTGTTTACAAACTGGCCAGTTTAATCAACTAGAGAGCGCATTTCAATGGCTGACCCAAGGGTGCAGTACAGAAGGTCTAAGACTACCATGGGAGTTATCCCTATGGATCATTAGCCCGAATCCGCCATAGCGCTGCTTCCTCCCCCCATTAGGTGGGTATTTTTTTTACATAATACAAAACTATTAGGTTACTTTCAAGCATTAGCCAATAAGTATTCCAAGTACGGTATTTTACTTAATATTTACGTAGATTTACGCGATGCTTAAGCACTTGGTACGTTAAGCATTTCTTAATGACTTAATAATAACTGCTTAATTTTTAACTTGCATAATATACTGGTTGACAGTTGACGGGTAAAATATAGCCCGCACAGATCATTTATCAGTTGCACGACCCCATTACTGCAAGTTTAAATTCTGCTCAACCCACTATGTCTAACCTCATTTTTAACAACATCACCCCTCCCCTAGAAGGGATTAATGGCGTTCTCAACCTAGATTCACTAGGAGCCAACGCTGAGATATCTGCCTACAACCCTGTGAGCGGTATCCTCTATACAGTCGGTGGTGGATCAGGAGCGATTGTGGTAAGTGATCTGACTGACCCCTCTAACCCCAGAGCAGTGGCTGTGGCTACCCCGTCAGACAACAGTAATACCCTACAAAGCGTGGCGGTGTTTGGCCAGCTGCTAGCCGTGGCGGTGCAAAATCCGGTTAAGACTGAACCGGGGTTTGTCCAGTTCTACGACCTCACTAATCCAGTGCTACCTGTGTTCCTCACTGATGTAACAGTGGGTGCATTGCCGGATATGGTGAAATTTAACAACGACGGGACCAAGCTCCTGGTGACTAATGAAGGTGAGCCTGACAATCAATACGCAATTGACCCCGTGGGTTCCATCTCAGTTATCGATACCAGCGGTTATGTTTCTTCCACACCCCAAGCACCTACCCAAGCCAATGTTCAAACCATCGACTTCAGCCCCTGGGAAGGTCGCAAGGAAGAATTGATTAACCGTGGTATTCGCATTGGTGGTCGTCCCGGTGTCACCACTACCTTAGCTCAGGACATAGAACCAGAGGCGATCGCCATCACTGGAGATGGTAACACAGCTTACATCTCCTTACAAGAGAATAATGCGATCGCAGTACTAGACCTAAGTACAAACACTCCACAAATCACCAATATATTCTCCGCTGGTATTCAGGATTGGGAACGAGGTCGCCCCAGTGCTGAGAATTTTAACTACTCCCTCAGTTACGCCATGGGAGATAATAACCTCCCTGAAGGAGTTGTTGCGGGTGGACTCTCTGGACTGTGGTTTGACGGGGTAGAAACCATTAACGGACAACCACTTGACGTTTATTATTCCACCACCGATCGCGGTCCCAATGGTGACCTTGTGGATGGTAAGCGGCAATTCTTAGACCCCGATTTCCAACCCACCATTTACAAATTGGGGATGAATTGGGGAACGGGAGAAATTATAGAACTAGACAAGATTAGTTTAAATCGACAAGATGGTAAACCCCTGACTGGACTACCTCAGCTGGCTGTCAAGGATGATATCCCCATCGATAGCAATAACCAAGACCTCCCCTATGACCCCTTCGGTATTGACTCAGAAACCGTGGGAGTCTTTAGCGTCACCATAGAAGGGGTAGAACGTAAAGTATTCGCGGTGGGCGATGAGTACCGTGGACAGATTGCTCTATTTGACTTTACCACCGGTAACTTAATTCAGCGCTATATTCCAGGGGGGCAAAAGGCGCTGCTCCAACAGCAACACGGTGACGTAATCGGTGCGGAAACCATTGATAGTCTACCAGCTATCTACGGTAATCGCTGGCCAAACCGGGGAATTGAGGCCATGTCCTTCAACTCCAACAACGGACTCCTCTATGCCTTCATGCAGAGTCCCCTTGACAATATTAATCAAGAGGGTAGACCCTCCCGCAGCCGCTCAGAACTCATCCGCATCCTAGCTATTGATCCAGCAACAGGGATTCCTCAAACAGAGCATTTCTATCTCCTCAGTGGCCGCACCAACCAGGACAAACTCGGTGATGCCGTATTCGATCCCGTCAAAAATGTATTCTACGTCATTGAGCGGGACAGTAATCGCAATCTCAACGGACTTAAACACATCTATGAAGTAGATCTGCGCGGTGCCACTAATACCTTAGACATTACCTTAACAGATGGTTGGACTAACCTCATAGGTGTAGCCCATCCCGAACTCCTAGATAATCGCCGCACCTTAGTAGATGGTGTTTACAACACATCCAGTGCGGATACCCTGGCTGATGCTGGTATTCGCCTAGCACATAAAGTAGAACTTTTTAACCTGCCCTCCATTGGCGGTACCTTAGCCTACGATAAACCAGAAGGTCTGGCTTTGCGGGATGACGGGG
Organism: uncultured Nodularia sp.; assembly: GCA_903911355.1. GTDB lineage: Bacteria > Cyanobacteriota > Cyanobacteriia > Cyanobacteriales > Nostocaceae > Anabaenopsis > Anabaenopsis arnoldii. Next base: position 12,152 of record CAIWDD010000076.1, read on the forward strand.
CTTTAGTAATTAACTATGACAATGACTTTGGTACTGAGGGTGCTAGTGGTAACAGCTTCACAGTTGTTACCTTTAACTCCATGGGGTTGGATAGTTCTGATCGCGATGGAGCAAACGACACAAACATCTACAGGCCTCTCCCCGGATTAAAAGTTTACGGATTGACCATGCCCGATGGACTGGCTACCTACACCGACTCACTGGGACGCACTTTCATCCTCGCAGCCGGTGAGGGTGACTCCCGGGAATATCCCCCAGAGGAAGGTAATATTTTTTATGACCTTACCAGGGCTAATAGTAGCACTTCTATCAATGATAATTCCTTCCGCAACCATCCTGGTGTAGAACTCCTAAACCTCTCATATGATCCGGACCCCGGTGTCCGTACCCGACTAAATCTACTCAACAATTATGGTGATATTACAGGTGATGGATTAATCGACCAGGCTTACACTATCGGCTCGCGCTCTTTACGAATATTTGATGACAAGGGTAATGTTGTATTTGACAGCGGTAATGCCCTTGAAGAACTAGCCAACAGTCTAGGATTGATGGCTTCTAATCGTGATGATGACAAGGGTACTGAGCCAGAGATGGTGGAAGTAGTGACCGTTAATGGACGCACCTATGCCTTAGTAGCCCTTGAACGCACTACCACCAGCGTAGCGGCTGTTTTTGATATCACTGATCCATACAACGTCGTAGCAGTTGATCCCATGATTTTCCCCGGTGCTGATCGCATTGAGGGAATAGCTTTTCTAACCACACCTAAAGGTCAACTCCAGGGAGTGATTGCTTCTAGTGAAGGTAACGATGTAGTATCTGTGATCACAGATATTGACCTAATTAAAACTGTGATTATTGGTTCTACTGGTACTGATGACCTGACATTAACCAGCGACCAATCTGGTTTTACGGTGTTTACCGGGGATGGAGATGACCAGGTAGATGGAAGTCAATCTGTTAGTAGTGCAATATATGGCGGAACGGGTAACGATACTATCTTGGTGGGTAGTGACAGCTACGCCAGTGGTGGCGATGGGGACGACACCTTAATGATTGGTGCTCAAGAACCTGCTAGGGATAGCGTTTTAAATGGCGATCGCGGTCAAGATACCTTGAGGGTTGTAGAAGCCGACGGCGGGAATATCCTCCTAGGTGGTGCTGACAATGACACCTTACGGGTAGCCGAAGGACGGGGACAAATGCTGTTTGGTGGTTCCGGTCCGGATGTGCTGCGCTCTAGCCCCGATGGTCATAATCGCCTCTATGGCGGCTCCGGTGATGACCAATTGTATTCTACTGTGGGCGATCGCCTGTTTGGTGGCGATGGTAATGACAGTCTCTACGCCGGACAGGGTGGTAATAATTTACTCTGGGGCGGCGCTGGTGCAGATAACTTCTGGTTAGTAGTTGGCGGTTCCCTACCCGATGCAACCAATGTCGTTAAAGACTTTGAATTAGGTATAGACCGCATCGGTATGGGTGGTATTACCCCCAACCAAGTTAGTTTATTCAGTCAAAATGGCAACACGCTAATTCAAATTGGTGGTACAGATATCGCCCTCATAGAAGGAGTGAACTCAGCCCAACTGAATCTTAACGATTCCAGTCAAGTCTTTGCTTAAACCAGATACCGGATTTCTAAGCACATTTTTTCATGTGACCACAAATCCCATAGAAGTCTGCGATATACCTTAGACCCCTATCAGTCAGTTGTTAGTTCAAAACAGGACATCTTTAAAATGAGCACTCTTTTCATTAACTCCATCACTGATAACAACATTATCAGTTCAGCAGAAGCTCAAACTGGCTTTAATATCACCGGCGGCGGTCAGCCCGGAGCAACAGTAAGCCTGACCTTTGATAGTGGTCAGGAGCTAGCAGGTGGTAACACCACAGTGGTAAATCAAAATGGTCAATGGTCAGTCCCAGTCATAGCCGCCGATGTCAAAGCTTTTAGCCAGGGAATGGAGAAAGTCACCGCTACTCAGACCCTTGGCAATACTCCTTTAGAAGTTTTTCGGACATTCACAGTAAATGCACTATTCATAGATAGCCCAGTCATTGACCCCATCACCGACACAGCCATCTTTAATGCCGCATCTACCGCTACCAGTTTAACTATTACCGGTACAGGTCAACCCGGAGCCACCTTAATTTTAGGCTTTACCAGCGGACGAACCTTGACCGGAAACAATACAACCATTGTCAGGGAAGACGGTACTTGGTCTGTAGATATTGCCGTAGCAGATATTTTTATCTTTGCTCAAGGGGGAGAAGTATTAACCGCCACTCAAATCGATGGAGAAAGTATCAGCTTACCAACTACACAACCCCTACTCAATGAATCAGGGTTTACCCGCATATTTGGTACTGACGGTGATGATGAACTTTTTGCTCCCAGTACAGGCAATGCTCAGGTATTTGGACTAGGGGGTAATGACATTCTTGATGCTACCCCTTCCCCAGAGCAGGTCATGTTATTTGGAGCGCCAGGTAATGACACCCTCATTGGTGGTAACAACCATACTCTCTACGGCGGTGATGGCGATGATACCTTATCAGCCGCAGGCAGTATAGGCCGGAACATATTATATGGCGAGGCAGGTAATGATCTTCTAATTGTTGTGGAAGGCAGCCACAATGAACTCTACGGGGGAGAAGATAACGACAGGCTGATAATCTCAGATGGTGGTGGGTTCAACCGTCTGTACGGGGAAGCAGGAGACGATATTTTAGATGCCTCCAACGGTACTGGAAATAATCAACTGTTTGGCGGTGAAGGCGATGACCGTTTAATTGCCGGAGCACCTACCGATGAACTGTTTGGCGGTGAAGGGGATGATCACCTATTTGCGGGTAACGGTGGTATTCTGACCGGGGACGGGGGAGCAAATACCTTTTACCTCGCCAATGGCTCTATTCCATCTGAGTTATCTATTATTACCGATTTTAAACCAGGGGGCGATCGCCTAGTCATTGCCGGTCTACCCGACCTCACTGGGGTAAAGCTGATTCCCGAGGGTGCTGACACTATTTTGATTGCTGTTTTGTCTGACACAGAGGTTCGCCTAGCCCTACTCAAGGGCATCCAACCCACTGCATTAGTAGCAGGTCGGGATGTCTTTTCTCAGACAGAAAGTCTTTTAGAAAACGTTAATTTTGTTATATTAGATACCCTACCACCTACCGTTACCATTGCTGACAATACCTCTAATATTGCCACTGGAGATATTAACTACACCTTCACCTTTAGTGAAGCAGTTACGGGCTTTACTGCTGAGGATATTACAGTTACCAATGGTAGTAAAGGAACATTCACCCCCGTCAGTCCCACTGAATACACCTTAGTTGTTACACCTAACCCTAACTTTGAAGGTAATTTGACAGTGGCTGTAGCAGCGGGA
>CAIWDD010000077.1 GCA_903911355.1 uncultured Nodularia sp.
AACTAGGTCATCTCAGGTGCTGGAGGTTGTCTTTGGAGACGGTAAAACTCAAAGTATCCTCACCACTCTGGGTAATTTGTCCGGACTACCTTTGGGTAGCAACTCTATTCTTGCTAATCTGCAATCAGCACTGATCCGTTTGTCCCCTAACAATGTTGATGTGAGGAGTTTCCAACTTCGGGATATGGGAACTGGTATTATTACAACCTTAAACATTAAGGACGTTACGGAGCGTGGTTTTACACTCAGTGGTGGTGGATTCACCATTACAGCGCAAATTCCCGAGAGTACAGATACTGTAAAAATATTTACCAATCAGGTTGATGTCAATAGTGAGCGCCTGGAAGCCATTAGCCTGAGCAATCTCATTGCTCCTCCTAATGTAAACAGAATCAATGTTAAGGTTGATGCTACCCTATACCGCGAGGCTGCCTTTGACAATCTGATGGGGTTCTACTTAGCGGAAAAAGTTACAGGTGCAGTGGTCAACCTCGACCCATTGACAGGTCAGATCGTGGATAGAGTAGTACCAAATAATCGCCAGGCATATCTGAGTGCGGTAATTAATAACGCAGTGCTGACTGCTAAAGTTGCCAATAACGAAATACAGAATATAAGCCATAGCTTTTTAGTCAACTCCAGAATTAACTTATCCGACTATGTCATGCTACCGTTCCTGGTGGCAAATGGCGATCTCAACTCAGTAGCATCTGACTTCAGTAACCTCTATGTAGCCAGTATCGTTAATAACTCTGACGGTAAGGATCATGTACAATTGATGGGCAACAATATCTTCGGATTTGAGGATATAGCCGGGAGCGGTGACAACGACTTTGATGACGTGATTTTTCAGGTTCGAGGAATAAGCTTAGTATAAGCATAGTATAGTCTGTCCAACTATGACAGCAGGTCTGCGCCTACCTGTGTTGAGATGGCAGACCTGCTAATTTACGGAACCTGGAGTAATCAGAAATACACTTTGTAGGATAGTCCCACACTGTATGTTGCCATCAGTGTGGGCTTTGAGTACACACCCAGTATCCCTTGGGAGATTCAACGAACCTCTGTTTAGAGTTCACGGTATGTGCTATCGCCAAGAAAAATACAAAAATCCTCAACACCTTTGTACTTCCGGAATTTTACCTACCCACAGAAACTGAGACACATATATTAATGCAGCATTAACATTTTAAATCTTGTTAGGCAAGCTAGGGCTGGGGAAAGTGAATTGCTCAAGTCGGGATAAAAACTACTAAGCTGTAAATAGCACGCGACAACTTGACCGTAAATTCTAAATCGCCCCAGAAAGTTTTAACCGGGGTGGTTTAGGCTTACCCATTGGCGAATTACCTGTAATTACATTATGTTTGATGCTTTATCTGAACGTTTAGAAAGTGCCTGGAAGAAGCTACGGGGACAGGACAAAATATCTCCATCCAATATTCAAGATGCTTTGCGGGAAGTACGCCGCGCCTTGTTGGAGGCAGATGTCAATCTCCAGGTAGTTAAAGATTTTATTGGCGAAGTCGAAACCAAAGCACAGGGAGCCGAGGTGCTCGCTGGTGTGCGACCTGACCAGCAATTTATCAAAATTGTTCACGATGAATTGGTGCGGGTCATGGGGGAGGAAAATGTTCCCCTGGCTGAGACTGAGCAGAAGCCAACAATTGTGTTAATGGCTGGGTTACAAGGTACTGGTAAAACCACAGCTACTGCTAAGTTAGCCTTACATTTACGGAAATTAGAGCGTACCTGTTTATTGGTAGCCACAGATGTATACCGCCCAGCCGCTATTGACCAGCTACTGACCTTGGGTAAGCAAATTAACGTCCCAGTTTTTGAGATGGGAAGTGATGCAGACCCGGTAGAAATAGCCCGCCAAGGTGTGGAACGTGCCAAGGCGGAGGGTGTGAACACAGTAATTATTGATACTGCTGGTCGTCTGCAAATTGATGAGGAGATGATGGGGGAACTAGCCCGCATCAAAGCTACTGTTCAACCCCATGAAACCTTGCTAGTTGTAGACGCTATGACTGGTCAAGAAGCAGCAAATCTCACCCGCACCTTTCACCAACAAATCGGCATTACAGGGGCGATTCTGACCAAATTAGATGGTGATAGCCGTGGTGGTGCGGCGCTGTCAGTCCGACAGATTTCGGGAGCGCCCATTAAGTTCGTGGGTGTAGGTGAGAAGGTGGAGGCGCTACAACCCTTTTATCCTGACCGCATGGCTTCCCGGATTCTGGGTATGGGTGATGTTCTTTCTCTGGTAGAAAAAGCTCAGGAAGAATTTGACCTGGCCGATGCTGAAAAAATGCAGGATAAAATCCTTTCAGCAAAGTTTGACTTTAATGACTTCCTCAAGCAGTTGCGGTTGTTGAAAAATATGGGTTCATTAGGCGGGATCATGAAGATGATTCCCGGTATGAACAAGATTTCCGATGACAAACTTAAGGAGGGAGAAACCCAGCTCAAGCGCTGCGAGTCCATGATTAACTCCATGACCCGCCAAGAACGCCAAGACCCGGATTTATTGGCGAGTTCTCCGAGTCGGCGGCGGCGCATCGCTCAGGGATCTGGTTATAGAGAGCCAGATGTGAGTAAATTGGTGGCTGATTTCCAAAAAATGCGCGGTCTAATGCAGCAAATGGGTCAAGGTCGAATGCCGGCGGGAATGCCAGGAATGTTTGGCGGCGGCGGTATGGGCAATCTTTTCGCCGGTGGTGCTAATCCTCCCTCGGCTCCTGGATGGCGTGGTTATAATAGCGGTGCTACCACGAAAAAGAAAAAGAACAAAGATAAAAAGAAGAAGGGCTTCGGCAATCTTTAGAATTTTTCCACCGTTCATGATTCCTAGCAGCTAATGCTAGGCAAGTGCTAAAATTGTCATTTTAGTACCAACCAATACGATTAGGAGAATTGTTCCTCAACCATGATTAAATTGCGCTTGAAGCGATACGGCAAAAAGCGGGAAGCAAGTTACCGCATTATCGCCATTAACAGCCTTGCTCGCCGTGATGGCCGTCCCCTGGAAGAACTGGGATTCTACAACCCCAGAACTGATGAAGTGCGACTAGATGTTCCCGGTATCGTCAAGCGACTCCAACAAGGCGCCCAACCCACTGATACCGTCCGTAGCATTTTAGTAAAAGCCAATGTTTTTGAACAGGTCAGTGCCACAACCGCATCTTAACTCCGGAATTAAATCTCTCAATGCTAGTCCCAATTATGTTGGGCTAGTTAGGTTTTTGATGCAGCCATTTTTAGAATCTCCAGAAAGTTTAAGTATTGATTGTGAGACTGCTCACGGGCTTAAACGGGTTTGGATTCGCATTGCCTTTGATAGCAAAGATAAGGGTAAAGTGTTTGGTCGAGGAGGACGCAATATTCAGGCAATGAGAACGGTGATTGCGGCGGCGGCGGAAGTTGCTGGACAATCAGTCTACCTGGATATGTACGGCAGCAATGGTTTAGGTCGAGATGGAATGTCTTCTGAGGACGACCAGCAAGAGCGATCGCCTTCGGCAGCGCGCGGACAGCAATCGTCAGAACCTAAAACACGAGACACAAATGTAAATATACCCAGACCAGTTGTCAAACCAAGAACTCACTAGTTAACTAAGAGAAAGTCTGAGCGTTGGTTTAATCCCGCTCAGATATTCCGTTTTTTTATCAAAAGTTCTCAAGAAATTACTTTAGTTGTCAAAAAACGAACTGCATAAATTAAGCAATACATACCTATGGCAGATGCCTTAATCATTCAGCTGCCTAATATTCCCAGTGCGATCGCTCTTGGCGGTGATAGAGAGGAAAATCTCAAACTCTTATCCCGGCAAACAGGGGCTAATTTGGTGTTGCGTGGGCAAGAACTACATATTGGTGGTACGGAGGCGCAAGTTCATCTGGCGGCTCAATTGGTGCGATCGCTCGAAGAAATCTGGATTAAGGGCAACACTATCTCTAGTGCCGATATTTTAACAGCTCGTCAAGCCCTAGATCATCATCGCCAAGGAGAACTGCAAGAATTACAGCGAGATATTTTAGCTAAAACTCGTCGCGGTGAAGAAATTCGTGCCAAAACCTTTCGCCAACGCCAATACATTCAAGATATCCGTAAGCATGACTTAACATTCTGCATTGGCCCGGCGGGAACAGGTAAAACTTATCTGGCTGTTGTCGTTGCCGTGCAAGCACTCCTGAATAACCAGGTGGAGAAGTTAATTTTAACCCGTCCGGCTGTGGAAGCAGGGGAAAAACTGGGCTTTCTACCGGGAGATTTACAGCAAAAAGTTAATCCCTATCTTCGCCCCCTTTACGATGCTATCTATGAATTTATTGATCAAGAAAAAGTCCCCAGTTTAATGGAACGTGGTGTCATTGAAGTTGCTCCCCTTGCTTATATGCGAGGACGCACCCTCAACCATGCTTTTGTAATTGTCGATGAAGCCCAAAATACTACACCCGCCCAAATGAAAATGGTATTGACTCGTTTGGGTTTCCGCTCTCGGATGGTAATTACAGGTGACACTACACAAACAGATTTACCCCTGAACCAAAAATCCGGACTAGCTGTAGCCTTACAAGTTCTAAAAAATGTTGAAGGTATTGGCTTTTGTGAATTCACTCAAAAAGATGTTGTCCGCCATCCCTTGGTTCAACGCATTGTCGCTGCTTATGAAAAATACGAAAGCTAAGAGGTTGTTTGATAAGTCATGATTAGTGTATCAACCGATTATACTGAATGGCGATCGCGAATACTACAAGCCGATCGCCCCTTCTTACAGTCAAGAGATCAGCTTGGGAATAAATTAAGAGTCTCATCGTCTCATAGTCAGCCAGGGAATGAAATTCCCTGTCTGAAAGCTAAAGTCGGTTAAAAACCGACTGGTTAGTTGTTGTAATTATGACATTTCTTTAAGGCGATCGCGAACCGCTCCTGTAAGCCGATCGCCCCTTATTACAGTTAACAGTCAACAGTCAACCGTTGGTAATCGTAAGTCGCTGAAACTGCGATCGCCACTCACTCCGGCTAGGGACTGAATTTATTTGGTAATAATTTAATTACAAACTCTAGCACTGTCCCAGCCATCTGCAAAGCTTCTTCAGCTTCATACCTTTCCGGCTCAATTGTGTCCCCTGGGTAGCGAAATTCCGTGGCGTAAGGTGTGAGAGTGTCCGCCATATCTTCCAAATCCTGAAAATGTGGTTCAAAAACTGAACACATCTCCACTAAAACGCTCAGATCATGGGTTTTTTTAAATACTACATCTTGATGTGTCAAATAAGCTTTTAATGCTTTCTCGGCACTCTGTTGACAATGATAAACAACAGCATCTAATAATGATACTTCATTTTCAATGAGGATACGGGCAACCTTAATATCTCGCTGACTTTTAATTATCCACTGCCTAACCTCCTCATCCTTAGGACTATCCATAAAGGATTTTACCTTGACTGAGTGCCTGACTAACTAATGAACTTGCTACGGTGGCCTTTCTTTCTACTTCTGCACGGGTCATAACCAGAATATCTTTTGGTATACCAATCCCATGGAGGGCTTTATATGCTTGACGCGCCCGACGATAGCGGGGTTCATCGGAATCGGAGATAATCACCAACAAATCAATATCACTATCTTCGGTAGGTTCACCATAAGCATAGGAACCAAATAAAATTACCTGTTCTGGATTCAGGGCAGAAACTAGTCGTTGGGTAATATCATCTAATAACTCGCCTGTTATTATTTTTATAGGTATATTCTCTGTATTCATACAGTCTCTAATACAAAACTAGCAAAAAATGATAATAATGGTTCTAACTCTTGCAGTTGCTCATCCCGTCTTAACTCTCTCACCGCGATCGCGTAATTTATCTTCCCTGTTTCCACCCTGCAAAATTGGTACAAATGGCAATAGGGTTTATATTTTCTGCTCAAATACTAGATTAACATCTTTTGGTTATGAGTATGTTTCGTCTGTATCATAGCTTTCTGTGTGTCTAATAAATTAGATACCAATTTCCTACATCTTGTGACAAATCACACAAAACCAAACCCCTTAACCCTCTTCCCAGTCGGTTTTTAACCGACTTTAGCTTTCAGACAGGGAATTCATTCCCTGGCTCCCCTCCTCCCATATCAAACAGCGAAGCGCTCCTGTAAGGCGATCGCCCCTTATTACAGTCATCTGATATTTTACCCATATCACCACGCACTATTTTAACATCCTCTAAGGGCGGACATTTAGAAAAATCGGCAATATCAAAACCTACAGAACTACTGGGTACTGTCACCCTGGGTATATTAATTGTGGGTGTAGTAGTCACATCAATCTCAGAAATCTTCACAACATCCGTTGTAGTGCTTTCACTGGGGATAGTCACAGAGGGGGGAGTGACTCGGCGGTTAGTAATTGACGGTGAGGTAATATTGGGAACTCTAGGAACTGTCACATTAGGACGGGTAATTGTAGCTGGAACTGTTGGAACTGTTTGACCCTGAACAGTTGGAGAGACTAACACCCACACCACCACAGTTAAAAGTAAACCCTTCATAGTTTCTCCCCCTTGACACCGCTAATTCTTAAAACATCCCTCATGGTTGCACAGTAGTTTGGCAACCCCCAAATACCAGGGTTGATCACATTTTCATAACTAAAATGACGATAGTTCATACAGAATCTATCCCAAGCCGCCATTTGAATCCGAAATATAGCAATAATTAAGTTAGCTAAAGCCAAAGATAGAGGAATACGAAAGTAAATTTTTTTATTGAGATAGGCGCAGACATCAGCCACTGCTTGGTTAGCTGTTAAAGCTGGTTGTCCTAAAACAAATTGACGGGTTTGATTTGGCTGGGGCGGGGAATCTATTAGATATTCTACCACAGTAGCAATATCTTGACCATGGATAAAATGAAAACTGCCATCTACCTGCAAAAAGCGAATTAGGTTAATATATTTAGTTACTTCTGCAATCCCCCCTGTTAGATGGGAATAGGGCTTAGTCTCATCCCCACCTAAAACTAAGGTAGGGAAAACCTTAGTAATTTTCCCGGCGATTTCTAGCTGGGACATCTTTTGCAGACAATCATATTTAGAACGAATATAGTCAGTACCAATTTCCCCCGCTTCCGGGAGGGGTTGGTTATGACGGTCTAACACACTAGCTGTGGAAAAATAAATCACCTGTTCACAGCGTTGGGGGTCGAGCATTTTGATTAACTCTAGGGTCTTAGAGACATTCACATCAAAGGTTTGCTCACCTCCCCAAGCGGTAGCGGTCAGGACTGCGGTATCAATTGTGGGTAACAAATCAGCCAACAAGTGAATTTTTGCCATATCACCCTCAATCACATTGATACCCGATCGCACTTGAGTATCAACTTGTAATTTTGCCGGGTTTCTCACCAGTAAATATAACTCGTGACTAGTATTTTCAATTAAAGCTTCTGTGATATAATGACCTATACAACCACTGGCCCCGGTGACTAAAATCCGTTTTTTTTCCATGGTATTTTCTGATAAATTTTTTTAATAAAAAATTGTAAATTAATCCTTGAATCATACCATCTGTCCGGCACTATGCCCAACCCGTCAACAGTCAACCGTCAACAGTCAACAGTCAACCGTTAACCGTCAACAGTCAACCGTCAACCTCCCTAAACCCCTACAGCCTTCAGTTGCTTTGCTGTTTCAAAGAAGAAAGCCACATTTTCCTCTGGTGTTTCTGGTAGCACACCATGACCGAGATTGAGGATATGACCCCAATTACCAGCTTTACGCACTGTATCAATAATGCGATCGCGGATGAAATCCTGAGAACCAAACAACACCCCAGGGTCAAGATTTCCCTGAACTTTGACCTGTTTACCCAATCTCGCCCGAGCTTCGGCCATGTCCACAGCCCAATCTACGGTGACAATATCAGCACCAGATTTCGGCATTCTTTCCAACACCCCCGCACTACCGCTAACCAACAAAATCAACGGTGTATCAGGATGAGTTTGTTTAACTTGCTCAAACACCCGTTGCTGATAGGGGAGAGCAAAGGTATCATAATCTTGGGGACTAAGTTGACCGGCCCAAGAGTCAAACATCTGCACCACTTGAGCGCCGCAATCAATTTGATAGCGGGTATAAACAGCGATCGCATCGGCCAATTTAGCCAACAGCTGATGCAACATAGTCGGGTCTGAGAAGGCCATATTTTTAATTACGGAGTAGGTTTTAGAACCCTTACCCTCCACCGCATAAGCCGCTAATGTCCACGGTGCGCCCACAAAGCCTAAAACCGTAGACTGATTACCCACTTCCTGACGTAAAGCCTGCAAGATAGTCTTAATAAAGGGTAGACATACTTCTGGTTCTAGGGGACGCAACTGATCAATTTGTGCTTGAGTGCGCAGGGGGGAATGAATAATTGGACCCTTACCCTCCGCAATATCCATTTCAATACCTAAACCAGGTAAAGGGGTAACAATATCGGAAAATAAAATTACCCCATCTGGGCGGAATGCTTTCCAAGGTTGTAGGGAAACTTCGATCGCCACTTCGGGAATTTCCGAGCGATCGCGGAAAGAAGGATATTTTTCCCTTAAATCTCGATATGCTTTCATATATCGTCCTGCTTGTCGCATCATCCACACAGGAGGACGATCTACTACTTCACCACGTGCAGCTCGGAGGAGATGAGGAGCCGTTAACGAAACACCCATTTAACACTTCTTCCTAAGTGATTATTTTTATGCCACTGTTTAGCTTATCATTCACTAGATAACCTTTTGACAGAGGGTGACCTCCCAGCATAACAGTTAATGCTGTACTTTCATCATTCAACCCATGTTGCATCTACCCCCCCACTCGAAAAATTTCTTAATACCCCCACTGGAAAGACGCAAGTTTTTTCTTCAGTTTACCTTGATCACTATCTGCGGATGGTTTGTAGCTACCATAGCGAACATAGCTTTAGAAGGGGTCATCCTGGGCAATTTAACTGCTACCGATTCTTTCCCTTGGGTCAAAATACTCAGCACCATCATATTTGCAGTAGTTTTTGCCGCCAATCAAGCCCTTGTCCTAGGTAGCTATATTTCCGGTAGGCTATGGACAGTAGCTACCAGTGCAGGTTGGTTGATTGCCTACACCGCTGCCATGAACTGGGTAAGATATATTTTTCCTCAGTTTGCCATCACAGGACTTTTGTCAACAATTCTTTATATTTGCAGCGGTATCTGGCTAGGACTGTGCCAATGGTTAGTGTTGCGACGCTACGCCAAACCAGCCTGGTTATGGATTTTCCTGCCTTCTGTCTGCTTTTTAGGTATCAGTCTTTTTACTGGGTTTCTTTCCCTAGTACGAAATTTGATCCCCCAAATACATCATACTCCTATATTGTATTGGAGTGAACAATCATTTAAAGCTATCATTCTCGGAGTAATACCAGCACTTGGCTTATGTAGTTTAAAGAGAAACTCTCATCGCCCAACTAAAATTTCTAGCTCATCTTACCTGAGTAATAGCTAGTGAGTACTTGACCATAGGTTAAACATTAATGAATAAAGACCAAGTTTTAAACAAAATAGTCACACCGCCCATTGCTGAGGAACACCCCCAGGTTTTAGAATTGCATGGCGATCGCCGTCTAGATAAATACTTTTGGATGCGTGACCTAGACCACCCACAACTCCTCCCCTATCTAGAAGCAGAAAACGCCTATACATCAGCAATGATGCAGCATACAGAAGCGCTGCAAACCCAGCTTTACAATGAAATGCTCTCCCGCATTAAAGAAACAGATTTATCAGTTCCATCCCGAAAAGATGAATATTATTATTATTCTCGTACCGAAGCCGGTAAATCCTACCCCATTCATTGCCGGAAAAAAGGTAGTTTAGAAGCACCAGAAGAAATCATCTTAGATGAAAACGAATTAGCTCAAGGTCACGAATTTTTTGATTTAGGTGTATTTGCCATCAGCCCCAATCATCAAATATTAGCTTATTCCTTTGATACTACAGGCTCAGAGGAATATCTGTTGTGTTTCCTTGACCTCAACACACATCAGTTATATCCAGAAACCATTCCCAAAACTTATTTCTCCTTGGCCTGGAGTAACGACAATCAAACAGCATTTTACACTAAAATTGATGATGCTAATCGTCCCTACCAACTCCTAAAACATAAATTAGGAAATTGTCCGCAAGAAGATGTATTAATATATGAAGAAAAAGATGATACCTATCATTTACACGTTGAGAAAACCCGCAGCCAATCATATATATTCATGGTGATGCAAAGTAGCATCACCACAGAAGTTCACTATTTAGATGCTAATAATCCTTATGGTAATTTTCAGATCATTCGTCCCCGGACTACAGGAGTGGAATATGATGTAGACCATCATAATAATAACTTTTATATTGTCACCAACGACGCAGCCACTAATTTTAAATTAGTCAAAACACCTGTAGCTAAACCATCCCTAGAAAATTGGGAAACCATCATTCCCCACAGAGAAGATGTGCTATTATTAGGGGTCAGCCCCTTTGCCAATCACCTGGTAATTTATGAAAGAAAAGGTGGATTGCAAACTGCAAGGGTACAAAACCTATCGACAGGAGAGGAAAATAATATAATTTTCCCAGAACCAACCTATGAATTTTTTGAAGGTAGTAACCCGGAATTTAACACTCAAGTACTGCGGTTTGATTATACTTCTTTAATTACTCCCCAATCTGTTTTTGATTACAACATGGAAACAAATCAGCGGGAATTAAAAAAACAGACGGAAGTTTTGGGAGGATATGACCCCAGTCAATATGAAAGTCAATGGCTCATGGCCACCGCTACGGACGGGACAAAAGTCCCCATCTCCATTGTTTACAAACGGGGAACCAATAAAGATGGTAAAAACCCTTTGTTACTCACAGGATATGGTGCTTATGGTTCCTCTTACCCACCATCATTTTCATCCACCAGACTAACACTATTAGACCGGGGAGTAGTATTTGCCATTGCTCATATTCGTGGTGGTGAAGAAATGGGGCGCAAGTGGTATGAACAGGGCAAATTTTTACAAAAAAAGAACACCTTTACAGATTTTATTGCCTGTGCAGAGTATTTAATTAGTGAAGGTTGGACCAGGTGCGATCGCCTAGCAATTACCGGGGGTAGTGCGGGGGGTTTATTGATGGGTGCAGTAATGAATATGCGTCCTGATTTGTTTAAAGTAGTTGTAGCTAATGTTCCCTTTGTGGATGTAGTCACCACAATTTTAGATACCTCCCTACCCCTATCAGCAATGGAATGGGAAGAATGGGGAAATCCCAACGACAAAGTTTATTATGACTACATGAAATCCTACTCACCCTATGATAACGTCACCCCCCAAGATTACCCAGATACATTGATTACCGCCGGTTTAAATGATTCCCGGGTCAAATATTGGGAACCCGCCAAATGGACAGCCAAACTCCGGGAACTGAAAACAGATGATCATCTGCTGTTGCTCAAAACCAACATGGAGGCCGGACATGGCGGCCCTTCTGGACGTTATGAAAGCTTGCGAGAGCTAGCTTTTGAAGACGCTTTTATTTTGGATAGATTGGGTTTAGCATAAACTCATAGCGGCTTTTGAGTCGGTATACCAACACCACGGGGAAAACTAGCTGCGGTAGTTGCAACTTTCCGCAAATATAAGCAATGACGCATGCTGTTAGTTAAAGGTGTGGTAAATTGATCAACTAATTCAATTACCCCTCCTAATTGGCTAACAGCATTTTGCAAAGCTGTAGTTTCCTCTACTGTCCAATTACCACGATAAATTACAGCCAAACCACCCTGTTTAAGTAATGGTAGAGTATACTCCGCACAAACCGCCGCATTACCAACAGCCCTAATTAAAGCTACATCGTAGGTTTGGCGGTACTGGGGATGATGACCTATTTCCTCAGCTCTCCCAACCACAGTTTTGCTATTGCTAAGAGTTAATTTAGTCAATACCTCGTCAATAAAATTAACTTTCTTCCTGGTTGAATCTACCAGAGTAATTTGACAATTAGGCAGAGCAATTGCTATGGGAACACCGGGAAAACCCGCACCTGTACCAATATCAATTACAGAAGCATTTTCTAAAACAGATGGAATCAATCCCCCTTGTGGTGCGATTCCTCGTAAGGAGTCCCAAAGATGTTTTTCCCAAAATTCTTGTGGTTCGGTAATACGAGTTAAGTTTAATTGCCGATTACCTTCTATAATTAATTCATACAACTGCTGAAATTTTTGTTGCTGCTCTTCCTGGGGTAGCCAATTCAGGGTATGCTGCCATATATGTGCCATTTCTGGCAATGAGTTAGTCATCAGTCAGTATTTAACTGTTCTATACAGGTGTTTGGGTTTCTTGAATTTTCGCTTTGAGGATCTCCGGTTCTACTGACTGTAGTTCACCGTGGTTCAGTGTCCAACAACGATCAGCGATCGCCAGCATATCCCCAGCATCATGGGTGACAATCAACAGCATCCAATCTTCTTTGAGTTTTGCTAATAAATTAACTAATTGCTGACGCATTGACCAATCTAAACCTGCTGTGGGTTCATCCAATAATAATATATTGGGTTGACGAATCAATTGCACAGCCAAAGCCAAACGCCGCTGCTGTCCACCACTTAAAGCATGGGGTGCAGCACCAAGGGATAAATGCTCTAAACCCACGGCGCTTAATGCTTGTCTAACTCGCTCTGAACCTAATTCAGGATGTCCTAAACGCAATTCTTCTAAAATTGTACCACCGCAAAAGTGCCGCTCTGGGAACTGAAACACTAACCCAGCTAACTGTTGTAGCTGTTCGGGGATAAGTTCTTGTTCCCGCCAAAAAACTGACCCTGAAGTTGGTTCAGCTAGTCCAGATAAAATTTCTAGTAAAGTACTCTTACCCGAACCGCTCGGACCAATAATCATACCCAGCTGTTGGGGTGCTAATTCTAGATTAATGGATTTGAGAATCGCCACCGGGCTGGCTGTAGGATGATAACTGAGATTTCTAATATAGAGCATTTGTCAGGACTAATAAAAAGTTGGCGAATCACTCGTGATGATAATTTTCCATAGCTTAACCGCTCTTCTCCTTTTCTAGACTCTGACAGACTTCACCTGCAAAAAAGACAAGGGACAACGGGAACCAGCCATGACAACCACAGTCTACCTTTGTACAATATTGAGGTTGAAGTGCGATAGGAATTATAGTTGATTTTCTCGGGATTTTAAGTATTACTGACCACGATTTTAACAATATTTATTTTTTCAGAGTGACCATGAATAAACGCCTTTCTCAACTCACCAAGCTAGCTCAGACAACCTTTACAGCAGTCATAGCACTTAATTTATGGGTTAATCCCTCTTTAGCCGGAGACCCATTCCGAACCAATGAACCTCGTAATATTGGAGACAATACAGAAGCCGCTTTTCAGGCAATTTTCCAAAAAGGTGATTATCTAGCCGCCGAAAGTTACCTGGAAAAGGCAATATCCAGCGAACCCAACGAACCTTTAGCTTACGCCATGAAGGCCTCTTTAGCCTACGCCAATAAAGATTTAGCCAAACTCGAGACTTATAGCCAGAAAACCCTAGAAGCTGCAGAAAAACTGATTGCTACAGACCAATTACGTGGGAATATATACACCGCTGTGGGACACTTTTTTCAAGGAGCAACAATTATTACTCGTGAAGGTACCCTCAGAGGTGCGCCACAAGCTTTAACTCGCCTGCGTCAAGTATATCAATATCTAGACAGGGCTGAGGCGATCGCCCCTCAAGATCCAGAACTGAATTTACTCAAAGGCTATATGGACTTGATGCTAGCTGTAAATTTACCCTTCGCCAATCCCGATGATGCAATTGCTAGATTAAAGGTGAATGCTGGACCTAAATACCTGGCGGATAGAGGTATAGCCGTTGCTTATCGGGATTTAAAACAGTATTCCCAGGCTTTAGAATATGTCAACAGTGCTTTAAAAACTACATCTGAACATCCAGAATTGTATTATCTCAAAGCTCAAATCCTCAGAGAACAAGGACAACAAATTAAAAGTCAGTCAATCATCCAAGAAGCTGTAGTTAACTTCGACAAAGCCTTGGCTAAAAGATCCCAACTTCCAGCGGATTTGGTCAAACAAATAGAGCGGGAACGTAATAACACCTTTAACACCCTGAATAGTTGGAATAATTAACTGAAAATGGAGAATAATCATATACAGGCGCGATTCGTCGCGTCTCCCGATTCCCTAGCCTGATATGCTGATTTTGAAAGTAACCTAAATATTCCCCCGCGATGCAAATTCAGTTCCGTGAAATTAACCCTTTTGATGTGTGGATTTGGTTAAAGTTCAGTACAATTCCATCTGAAGGTGAAAAGCAATACGTAGAAGAAGTTTTTAACTCTTGGTTCTATCTGGGAAAATTAGGCGCATTTAATGCTGAAAATCTCCAAGTTCAAGAAACAGGACTGGAAATCAGCTATATGAATTATGACTCCCAAGGGTATGATAAAAGCTTATTGGCACTCATGCACAATATGGGCGAGTTTGAGTATGAAGGACAATGGGCCCGTTGTTGGTTTGACATGGGAACCGCAGATGCGATCGCTCTTGACATTTTAATCAACGCTCTCAAACAGTTAAATGAGGAATATGTGACCATAGAAGATTTATATATTGGTGGCGAAAATGAGGATTGGCCTGTGGAGGAGAGTGATAACCCCAATCATTTCATGTATGATAATTAACTCTATCACCTGAAATTGTCCAGATTCCCGGAGATTCTCAAATCAGTAAACTAGGCAAAATTCCAGTATTCAGTTTGATTAGCTGCAGGATTTATCCGGGATGGCGGACGTATTTTTTGTTTGTAACAGCGTAGCATGGCTTAAGCTATAGGGGTTTTACAATGTTTATTCATACCTATCTTTCTTTGACTTAATCACTTTAATCACATCATCATGTTGTTGACCTTCGATGATGTCTTTTAAATGTATTTTTCCTTCAATATATTGAATATGGATGCGCCATCCTGATATTTTATCGATGTCTGCTCTATATATAGCTTGTTTAATACCTGTGACTTTATGGAGTCGGGTTTTAGGAAAGTTTCTGGTTCTATGACAGTCATTATCCTCCAATTCCGCTAAAGCTTCCAGAAAATCAAGTTTCAAATCTTGTGGTAAAATCTTAATTGCTTCATGGATGACACCATACTCATCTAAAAGGGGCTTAATTTTTACCATTAGCAAGTAGGAACCTCAATCTCTTGATTCTCTATAGTGAAATCTTGATAAAGAGTTTCTGCAACTGAATTATATGCTTTTGCTGCATCTTTAGCCTTAACTGCTCTAAATAAAGTGATTACAGTTCTCTCAAAAATAGGATCATCATCAATCGTGAGAATAATTCTCAGATTTTCATTAATCCTCAGAGAATATATAGAAGAATCATAATTTTCCTTGAGTCTGATATTTCTTAACTGTGCGCTATGTTTGTAAAACAGATTTTTGTCTATTGAGAGCAACTCAACATAGCTATTCAATTTTTTAATAATCTTAAATTTTTCTGTATTACTAAATTGCTCTAAATCCTGCTCAAAATCCCTTGTAGATTCAATCAGCACATCCATAGCAATAGCTCCTGGGATTAAATCACCTTACTTCAAACTTAACCTAAAGATTGAAAAATTGCAGCGAATAGGGAATAGAGAACTTGGTGTCTACTCCATTAGGATAAAAAGGCTTGATCACTGAGCATATAGAACCAAAAACCCTATGAAACACAAAAAACTCAAAACACTAATCCCCAACCTCTGGTGAGAAGCCAGGGAAATGGGTTTGAACAGCTATACTATAAAGGACGGTAAACCCGATAGTTGATGTCAGGGAAAATATTATCCATTAATTCCACCTTTTCCAACCAACCACTATCAACCTTACCAACTTTTACATCTTCATAGAGCTTATTAAAACGCATCAGGTGCGATCGCGTTCTGCGTACAGCATAAGGTACCATAGTTCCTGTCCGCATAATAAAAGCCCAGTCAGAAGACTGTGCTAGTAAAAGTTCCCGCGCAGCTTGGTTGAGAGCCTTTTCCTGCAATTGGTCTTCAGCTTCCAAGCGGGATATTTCAATCATCCGTTCCGTTGCTTTGTGTAAATGTGGATAAATCCAAGCATTTGTTTCATTTAACCAATACTCATGAAAACCCTTATAACCCCAACTAGACTGGGAAGGACGACAAACCTGCTGAGTGGGTTCTGCGCGTAAATAGTCAGCTAGATGAGTCATTTTATAAGTTTCTTGATCATACCATGACTTGCGGAACAGGTAATCAATAAACCAGGGTCCCTCATACCACCAGTGGCCAAATAACTCTGCATCATAGGGCGAAACGATAATTGGCGGACGACCCATGATACCGTGTAAATGCTCAGATTGCCGCTCACGATTATACATAAAGTTCGCAGCGTGTTCTGCCGCTTTTTCCCTTGCCCAATAGGGATCATAAAGTGCCTTGTCGGAAAGACCTAAACCACGCCCGGTGATCTTATGATACTTAATGCCGGTATTTTTGCGTTGACCATTGGGCATAATATAGGGCTTAATGTACTCATATTCAGCTTCCCAGCCCAAATCCTTGTAAAATTCCCGATATTCTGCTGCACCCGGATAACCCACCTCAGATGACCATACCTGCTGAGAAGATTCATGGTCTCGACCAAAAGCCGCCACACCAGTTTCTGTAAAAATTGGCGCATAAGTACCAAAGCGGGGACGGGGACGGGCGTATAAAATCCCATGTCCATCCGTGAGGAAATAGCGTAAACCAGCATCCGCCAGCATTCGCTCCACACCTTCATAGTAAGCGCATTCTGGTAACCAAATACCTCTGGGGGATTGGCCAAAGGTTTGCTCATAGTGTTCACAAGCTACTTGAATTTGCGCCCACACCGCTTGGGGGTACATTTTCATCAGTGGTAGATAGCCGTGGGTAGCACCACAAGTAATAATTTCTAAGTTATTAGTATCTTGGAATTGCTTAAATGCTGTTACCAGGTCACCCTTGTACTTTTCCCATACCTGACGCGCTTCGTTAAACTCAGTGGCGTAGTGTTCAGCTAGGTAACGAAGATGGCCATTATTGATATTATGCTCCGCTTCTAGTTCTGTCAGTTCTTCTAATTTGGCTAAGTGTGCGTCATAGCGTTCTTGCAGTAGGGGGTCACGGAGCATGGACACCAGAGGCGGTGTCATACTCATGGTAATTTTAAAGTCGATACCGTCTCTCTTTAAGCCCTCAAATACTTTTAATAAAGGAATGTATGTTTCGGTGATGGCTTCATAAAGCCATTCTTCTTCTAATACATAGTCACTTTCTGGGTGACGAACGAAGGGTAGATGCGCGTGAAGTACGAGGGCGACGTAGCCGATAGCCATAGTTATTTAAGGGTATTACTGTAAGTTGAAGGAGGAGGGATGAGGGAAATTAACAATATTTTAGGACTTTATGGGATCGTGAGTTGAGTTTTCTGTTGACCTTTACCTTTCACAATATTTGCTCACGGCTGATGAGAAAAAACCGCCCTTTAGTCTGTTAGTCTTCCGCATCTCGATATAATTGTTCTAATGCTTGTAACTGTGTCTTCCGCGAAACGCGACGATATTTTTTACTCTCTAACTTTGGTTCATATTGCTGCTTACCTTTACCTTTGGTTTTAATTTTCAGTGTTGACTCAGGATCGGCTTGTTGTTGCAGCTGAGTTTGACGCGCGATCGCCTGTTCTAAAAATTCTAAGTAATGTTCGTACCTTTCCCACTCACCCTGCACCACGCAATCAGGCTCGTCTCGATGCAAACAGTCACTAAATCGACAGCTAGACACTGCTAACCGCTCTCTAGCTTCTGGGAAGTAATATACTAGTTCTTCTGGATTACAATCCAAATCCGGTTGATTAAATCCGGGAGTGTCTGCGAGTAGACCACCCCCTGGCAATTCAAATAATTCTGTATGGCGCGTTGTATGGCGACCACGTGCTAGTTTACCAGAAACTTCTGCCACTCGCAGGTTAAGAGTGGGTATGAGGGTATTAATCAGGCTGGATTTACCCACCCCAGAAGGCCCAGCAATCACAGTAATTTTATGATTCAGATAGTTAGTTAACTCGTCAATATTAATACCATTTTTGACGCTGATAAATAAGGGTTTATATCCCCACCCCTCCAGGCGATCGCTAATTTCCTGTTGTACCTGTGGCGAGACTAAATCGCTTTTATTTAGACATAACAGCACATCCACATCAGTAGATTCCGCCTTTACCAGAAACCGACTTAGTTGATAAGGCTCCAGAGGTGGATCTGTGAGCGCAAATGCTAACAGGATTTGGTCAACATTGGCGATCGCTGGACGGTCTAATTGACTTTCACGGGGGAGAACATCTGAAACTGCGCCCCTACCACCAGACCAATCTGGCTGAGAAACAATGACGCGATCGCCCACCATTACCTGTTGACCGATTTTTTTCAAGCGAGTTCTGCGGGTACAAAGCAGGATAGGGGGTGCTGGATCATCCAGAACCCCTACTTCTACATCCAGCCGCACGCGATAAAAATTGGCTTGCACGGCTAACACCGTACCGAGTAACTGCCCATTAGTTGGCATAGTTTTGACTATTGTCATGGGCCAGCAGCAGCGGGACGGCTTACCAACAAAGAAAAATAGCCCATGCAATCTGTAATTTGCTCAACCTGATAACCTGCCATAGTCAAGCTGTCAGGGACTTGCTCAATAGGTTCTCCAGAATCTAGCCATACTTCTAGCAAACCTCCCGGCGGCATTTTTTCCAAGAATAATTTTGTGCGCACAAAATTAATCGGACAAGGAGTACCGCGCAGGTCAAGTTGAGCATCGGGAGTTGAAAGGTGAGAAGATTTCATTACTTAAACAGATTCCCTAAGAAGCCTTGACCACCTTTACCAGTCCTGTCCCCCTTAATTTTAGCGAGCTTTTCGAGTAATTCCCGTTCTTCGGGGGTCACTTTAGTAGGAATGTCAATTAAGATCGTCAGCAGGTGGTCTCCGCGACTGACAGGATTGCCCAAACGAGGCACACCCCGGTTTTCCAGCTTCATGACTGTATTCGCCTGGGTACCGGCGGGGATAACCATTTCCACCGGGCCTTCTACTGTTTCTACTTCCAAACGGCAGCCTAAAATAGCTTGCAGGTAGCTAATTTTAATTTCTGAGAGAATATTAATGCCATCCCGCTGGAATAATTCATCTTCATTCACAAATAAGTAGACATACAAATCCCCCGGAGGACCGCCACGTTGACCAGCATCCCCTTCTTGGGAGATCCGTAAACGGGTGCCATTGTCTACCCCTGCGGGAATGGTAATTTTGAGTTTTTTGGGTACTTGATTTGTCCCTTTACCATCACAAGCATCACATTTATCTTCAATCACTGCTCCCGTACCGTTACAGGTAGGACAAGTTGAGACTTGAGTAAAGCTACCAAAAGGTGTTCTAGTCACACGCCGGACTTGACCCGAACCGCCACAAGTAGAACAGGTACGAGGGCGAGTACCTGGTTTAGCACCCGAACCGTTACAGACACCACAGACCTCTAAATGGGAAATGCGAATTTCTTTTTCCCCACCAAATACAGCTTCGCGAAACTCTAACTTCAGGTCTAACCTTAAGTCATCACCCCGTACTGGTCCGCTGCGCCGCCGTTGCGTTTGAGCGCCCATACCGCCACCAGCGAAGCCACTGAAAATACTTTCAAAGATATCGGCAAAGCCGCCCATATCGCCCATGTCTTGGAAGCCTGCGCCTGCGCCACCGGAAATACCAGCTTCACCAAAACGGTTATATCGTTCTCGAGTCTCCGGCTCAGAAAGCACTTCATAAGCGCGGTTAATTTCCTTAAACCGATCTTCGGCTCCCGGTTCTTTGTTCACATCTGGGTGATACTTCCGGGCTAAACGGCGGTAAGCTTGTTTGATGTCTTCTTTGTCGGCGTCACGAGAGACACCCAGAATTTCATAATAGTCGCGGGCCATATAGCAAAGGTAAAAGTTAGGAGGAAGAAAGCAACAAGGCAATCAACGCCACAGACACTTGCTATCCTAGGGTAAGTCATATCCTGGAGGACTCGCTACTGGTAACAGTATGCCAGTCAGGAAAATCTTGACTCCGGTTGTTGTCCTGGGGGCAAAAACCCCATCACGTGACTTCTTTGGGTAACTTAGTGTTCTTTGAAGGGCGGCTTGCCGGAAACTAGGCAGAAATAAAAAGTTAATTTTTATTAATATTAATATTAATATATTATCGATTTTACCTTTTACCTTTCATAAAAAGATGCAGCAAATTAAAAGCAAACCACAGGAATAGCCAAAGTTGGACAATAAACTGTCTCTTGTACAATTGTGCTACTTCCCAGGGTAAACCTTTGCTGATCAACTATAGGAGCTAGCCGCACAATTAGGTACGGAAAACCCCCCACGGCTGTTTGCTGACATTCTACTCTGGGGATCTCTAGTCCATGATAACCGATACTTTTTTGCTAATATTCACTAACAAATACACTCTTTAAGAGAGGGCGTATCAACCAATGCACGAAGGAAAATCCCTCGCGCACCATTTATGTCCCGGCTCATTACCAGCCCATCAGATGGAGACTTAACGAATTTAGCACCACCAAGGTTGGGTATGTAATCTATTGTTAGTAAATAATTAGCTATTGGCTAACCCCCCCATCTACCAGAAGCCTACACTCCCCAGAAGGGCGAGTGTAGGTAGTTGATATTTGTCTTATTACCGCCCTAGGCAGGGCAATGAGTATTTTAGATTCACTCCACCCACAAGCATATGCAGCCCGGGGATGACTGGTCATACCCCAACTTAAAATGCGACAACAGTAACTACAGTTTAACTTTTAGCTCAAGACTGATCTTGTTGTACGGGTGATGTGTCTTCCTTGGGCGCAGCTACCTTGACCATTGAATGGCGCAGCACGCGATCGCCTAAGTAGTATCCACGTACTAATTCTTCTAAAACTGTTCCTTCGGGATGTTCATCCGTTGCTTCCCGCATCACCGCTTCATGGACATTGGGGTCGAACTGTTCCCCTTCAGGACGCATTGGTGATACACCCAGGCGTTTGAGAGATTCTACTAATTGTTTATAAACCCCTTGATAACTTTTGTGAATTGTCATCTCACCATCAGTTTGTGGCTTGAGGTGCGCTCGCGCCCGCTCAAAATTATCAACTATGGGGAGCAATTCCAAAATAGTATTGCGCTTCACTTGCAAATCCAGCTCTTCTTTTTCTTTGCTGGTACGTTTGCGGTAATTTTCAAAATCTGCGGCAATCCTCATATATTGAGTACCGCGTTCTTCTAGTTGCACTTTGAGGGATTCAATTTGTTGAGTCAATTCCGCTACAGCAGCGGTTTCTAATTCAGTTGTATCAGTGGCAGGAACACCATTTTCTGGTGAAATGGTTGTATCTTCCGATAGTTTATCTGGTGTTGTCACTTGCTCAGGAGACCACCCTGGGCCAGATTCGTTAGAGTTGGTAGGGGCTGGTGAGTCACTCGTCATTGATACCTCTATTGGTTCACCCAATTGCTGGCTTGTATTGTTTACCTGTTTATTTTCGTGCATGATTGTCTACTCGTCCCAAATTATTTTTATGGCATAGGGTCACCACAGCTGACAACTGAGGCTAATTTTTTGCCGATATTTTCCTGGAACTGATGTAACAGTCTTTTTATTGTGACAAATGGTGAACAAGTTAGGGTAGACACCATGGGGGCGGTATACCGAACGATGGCTAGGTTACGAATACCAGAATTTTCAGCAATGAGTCAAATATTTTTGGTTACCCCCTTGCAATTTCTGGAAGCTGGTGCTAATGTTAGTAATCGTGAGACAAATGGGTCGGTGTCCGAGTGGTTAATGGAGACGGACTGTAAATCCGTTGGCTAGCGCCTACGCTGGTTCAAATCCAGCCCGGCCCACCACTTCTCAAGTTGTGAGCTATAATTGTTAAGTGACTGGTAATTTCACTGTTTTATAGCTCTCAACCCAAAAATAAATTCTTTCTGCCCGTGTGGCTCAGTGGTAGAGCACACCCTTGGTAAGGGTGAGGTCACGAGTTCAATCCTCGTCACGGGCTTTTATATAAACAAAAATATTCCTCAGCAAAAGGCAGTATAAAGCCTTTCTCATGCTGAATTACACATCCATTTGTTCCCCTGTTCCCTCTTCCCTCAAACTAAAAAACTTTGTACCTCCATCAATAAAGTTAGAAAATCTTAGAGGATGTTTGATAAGTCATGATTAGTGTATCAACTATTGTTTGACCCCACCCTAACCCTCCCCTTGTAAGGCTATCCATTACCCGGATCTTTCTTAACATTCGTGAGAGCGATCG
>CAIWDD010000078.1 GCA_903911355.1 uncultured Nodularia sp.
CCCGACTTCTAGCTCAAGATAATCAAATACATGATCTTCTAGTCAGATTTATCTGACTTTAGCTATTAGACGGGGGTTTGTAACCCCCGGCTCCTCTGGGTGGCGATCGCCCCACAGATCCCCGACTTCTAGCTAAGTTATCCTAGATTATCTATGATGATGTTCGGTGAAAAATCTGCTAATCTTCTAAGTCCATGCTGACATCATCTTCATCATGATCATAGTGAATATCATCAAGCTCAATCATGTCAGAAATTTCTTCTACTGAATTCAGTCCCCGATATTCTTGAGGTTCACGCTCTATGAGGCGACCATTTGACTTCAACCATTCTAGTAAAACAAACTCATTACTAGTACGAATTACGGTAGCTCGTTGGTTACGAGGTGCTTCACTCAAGGGGCCATTAGACATAATATAAAAACCTCAATTTTTAGGATAAAAACTAGACTGGCTGGAACTGACGTCATCCCTTATTAAGCGTCTCGACCATCTGTGAGACTAACACACACTCAGTTACTACATTTAGGTTAGCTACAATGGAATGTATTACTAGAGTAAACCTACACAATTGTATCATAGGTAAACAAGGCTGTTAAACCCAAACCAACCCAAAACAATATGACTGCTGCGACAACAACTTCTATTGGTTTAGCCTCCCGTTTAGTAAATGGTATCCTGGCTATCAAACCTTTAGCCAGTGTAGCCAAGCATCAAGCTAGACAAATGATGATTAAACGCGCTGAAAAAATTGGCGTTCCCTGGACACAAGAAGTCAAAAGCTTACAGTCCCGTGATTGGACACCAGAACTCACAAAAGTTCACAATCCCCAGGTTGCTTACCCAGACTACTATCTCACCTCATTTCATGCTTACGACAGTGGTAACCTCAGTTGGCAAGCTGCCTTTGAAGTCAAACCCGCAGCCCATGCTGTTCATGCTAAAATCTGGCAGGATGCAGATACCCAAGGTGATGCTAAACTACGTCAAAGTTACCACGATATTCTCACGGCTTCCCTTCCCCATCCTCCCCAAGATATCCTAGATGTGGGATGTAGTGTAGGACTAAGTACCTTGGCTCTACAAGCAGTTTATCCCCAGTCTCAGATTACAGGTTTAGACTTATCACCTTACTTTTTAGCCGTTGCTGACTACCACGCCCAACAATCTCAAGCTCACATCAATTGGCTCCATGCTCCCGCAGAATCTACTGGGTTACCAGATGCATCTTTTGACTTAGTTTCTATTTTCTTAATGTGCCACGAATTGCCCCAGTCAGCAACCCGAAATATTTTGGCAGAAATGCGCCGGGTGCTGCGTCCTGGTGGTCATTTAGGGATTATGGATATGAATCCCCAATCAGAAATATACAAGAAAATGCCCCCCTACATTTTGACCCTGCTCAAAAGTACTGAACCTTATTTAGATCAATATTTTGCTTTGGATATTGAGCAAGCTTTAGTTGATGCTGGTTTCCATGTTCCCACTATCACCAGCAACACCCCACGTCATCGCACAATTATAGCTCAAGTCAGGTGCTGATTTGTTGCTGTTGACTTCCCTCTCCCAAATGGAGAGGATGTAAACATAAATATACACCCCAAATAAACCCCCTGTGAGTTTTGACAGTAAATTACTAGCCCCAAAAATATCCGCAAGCATTTGCGCGGTGGTTACTACCAGAAGAACTACGACTTAGGTCATCCAGGGGCCCAATTAGTTTATGCTGTAAATAGTGAAACTTTAAGAAATATTGAGATAGGTTTACAGAATAATCATGCAATGTATTGTTAATCGTCGCGCTCAGTTTTTAGCTAGTCATCGGTATTGGTTACCGGAACTCAGCGAAGCCGAGAATATGGCAAAGTTCGGTCTCTCCGCCAAATTACCCGGTCAAGGACATAACTATGTCGTCTTTATCTCCATGTCCGGTGAACTGGATGAGTATGGTATGGTGTTGAACTTATCTGATGTCAAACACATCATCAAAAGAGAAGCTACTGGACAGCTAGATTTTTCTTACCTTAATGAGGTGTGGCCAGAATTTCAGGAAACTCTCCCCACTACTGAAAATATTGCTCACGTGATTTGGCAACGTTTAGCACCCCATTTACCCTTAGTCCGTGTCCAGTTGCTTGAACATCCCCAACTTTGGGCAGATTATACAGGAGAGGGAAAAAAAGTGGCTTTGACTGTCAGGAGTCATTTTAGCGCGGCCCATCGTTTAGCACCTAACCTCAGTGCCGAGAAATATGGTAAGTGTACCCGTACCCACGGACACAACTATCATCTAGAAGTTACAGTAGAAGGGGAAATAGACCCACGCACTGGGATGATTGTAGATTTAGCTGCTGTTAATAGAGTAGTAGAAGATTATGTACTTGAGTTGTTAGATCACTCTTGCTTAAATGAAGATATTCCCTATTTTGCGGAATCGGAAATAGTTCCCACTACAGAGAATATTGCACTTTACATTAGTAATCTGCTCCGGTCTCCTATTCATGACTTGGGGGTTAATCTGTCTGGAGTTAAATTATTTGAAAGTCATGAGTTGTGGGTAGATTATAATATAGGTGAAACAGAAACCTCCTTGACTGTTGCCACTCATTTTAGTGCAGCCCACAGATTAGCCCATCCTAATTTAAGTTTAGAGAAAAACCTAGAAATTTACGGTAAATGCGGTAGGGTAAATGGACACGGACATAATTATCATTTAGAAGTTACCCTGAAAGGAGAAATTGACCCCCGCACAGGTATGGTGGTTGATTTAGGTGCTTTAAACC
Source organism: uncultured Nodularia sp. (assembly GCA_903911355.1). Taxonomy (GTDB): domain Bacteria; phylum Cyanobacteriota; class Cyanobacteriia; order Cyanobacteriales; family Nostocaceae; genus Anabaenopsis; species Anabaenopsis arnoldii. The sequence goes on from CAIWDD010000078.1 coordinate 2,782, forward strand.
GGGTCATTGCTGATTATGTCTTAGAACCATTTGATCATGGTTTCTTAAATAAGGACGTTCCTTATTTTGCCGAAGTTGTCCCCACCGCTGAAAATATCGCCTTACATATCACTAACTTACTGCGATCGCCCGTTGAAGAACTAGGTGCTCGACTGCACAAAATCAAACTAACCGAAAGTCCCAATAACTCCTGTGAAATTTACTGCACACAGTCAGATACAAATACTGTCAACGCGGTAAAATCTGAACCAGTTTTAGTTTAAACCTCAACCGGGACTACAACCCCTCCCTTCCGGAGGGGAAAGGGTTAAGGATAGATGGTAAAATTCCCCATCCCTTCCAGAGGGGAGGGGGTCAGGGGGTGGGGTATTTATTTCCCTCTCCCCTCCAGAGTGTACAAAAACTGCTGATAAATTATAATGACAGCCTAAGTTTACTGCTTCTGGAAGGAATTAAACAGTCTAGTCTCAGAGGATGTTTGGAAAGTGTTAAACAGGTAATTTTTATATTAGGGAACAGGGAACAGGGAACAGGGAACAGGGAACAGGGAACAGGGAACAGGGAACAGGGAGCAGGGAATGGGGGATAGGGAATGGGGAATGGGGAATGGGGAACGCACAAAAAACAATAAAATCCAGTTCCCTCCCCTTACAAGGGGAGGGTTAGGGTGGGGTGAAACAATAGTTGATACACTAATCATACCTTTTAAAACATCCTCTCAGCATTTCCTTATCAACTTTTTTAGTGAGAACATAAGCTTTAATTATTACTATCTCTTAAAAAATCTTTGACGCATCCCCACCGCAAAACTATTCACCTCTGGTATTTTCAGGCATGAGGCCATGATAGCAAAAACCAAGATACCCACTAAACCCGATACACATAACTGTAACAGTTGAATGATTAACCCCTGTGTACCCAAAAACTGCTGTAAACTAACTAAAGTACCAAAACTAGCAAAACCACCCGCAACACTACCCGCAGTTAAACCCAAAATTGGTATACTCCACTCACGCCAAGGTAAACCATTGAGTTTACGGTCAAGTAACCATAATAGCATTACTACAGAAATAAAGTTTACACCTACGGTTGCTAAAACAATCCCAGTCGCCCCAAAAGGTTTAACCAACATTGCATCAAGTACAGCGTTAAGGAAAATGTTAAAAGTACTAATCCTAAAAGGTGTCTGTCCATCTCCAAGAGCATAAAATACCCGTACCAACACATCCCGCCCTAAATATACAAACATCCCCACACCATAGGCAATCAGCAGGGATGAAACCAGCTGTGTGGCTTGTTGTTGGAAAGCACCCCGTTGATAAATTATCTCTACGATGGGGACAGATAACACCACCATTAACGCTCCTAATGGTAACATAGTAACAGCGGTGAGTAAAATTCCTTGGCGAATGCGTAACTTTAGGTCTGGCCAATGTTCGGGAGCCGCTAACTTAGCGAACATTGGTAATAAAGGTAACAAAATAATATTAGAGATAATACCCAGGGGAGTTTGCACTAGGAGATTGGCATAGTTAAACCCAGCGGCCGCACCGGGTATAGGACTAGCAAAGTAAAGGTCTGTGGCGACATTAATCGGCATCATCCCGGAGGAAATAGTAGCTGGTGTCATAATTTTGATCACCTCTTGCACTCCAGGGGATTTAAAATCAAACCGCAGGCGCAATGTACCTAGTCCTAAGCGCCACTGAACAATTAACTGGGCTAACCATTGGAGAATTGCGCCCCCTAGGGTTCCCCAAGCTAAGACCATACCACCGATGAAGGCATATTCTGGTTTAATAATATCTTCACGTAGTTGCCCGGTTAAGATGGCAATGCCGGCAATCACAGTTACACTAGATAATAGGGGACTGATGGAAAGTAACCAATATTGATTGGCGGCGTTGAGGGTACCAAAACCAATACCTATTAAACCCGCAAATAAGGCCATGGGTGCCATAATGCGGATCTGTTGAATGGCGATCGCCCTGGTAGTCGGTTCTAAACCATAACCAACAATATCAATGATGGTATCAGCAAAGAAAATCTGAGCCAAGGTCACCAGTAGGAGTAATCCACCTACCAGAGTTGTTACCGTTTCTACCAGGGGGGCGCTTTCCGAGCGTGAGCGCTTGGCTAGAACACTGACAACCGCACTGTGTAACGGTCCATTGACCCCACCCAGTAAGATTAAGAGAAAACCCGGAATAATATAAGCGTAACTATAAGCAGTAGCCGCAGATCCAACACCAAAAGCCGCGGCGATCGCCTGCTGTCGCACTAAACCAAAGACTTTACTAATTAATGTAGCCGCCGCTACTATCCCCGCAATTCCCGCCAAAGAACGAGGGGGTTTCTGGTCTTCTTGAGTCACTTACTATACCTGACAACTATTACCGACATCCTAAACTATCCCGTGTCGCCACCCCTGTAACCGGATTAATCCCCTCAGCGCGATCGCACATTAAAGAAACTTGATAGCGGTCTATCAAAGCATCTGTAAAATCAGCACCAGTGATGTCCGCATCAAAAAACCGACTCCGGGTCATAGTTGCTTCTGTAAAAATAGCATTCTTTAAATTAGCCCCATCCATAGTCACCCGGTCAACTAAAGCCCCTGTGAGATTTGCACCTTCCAAATTAGCATTTAACAACACCCCCTTAGTCAGAATCGCATTGCTTAAATTAGCCCCTTGGAAATTTGCGCCCCGCATTTCCGCCGCCACAAAAGTCACCCCAGATAAATCAATGTTAGAAAAATCACTATCTTGGAGACTAGCATTACTATAGTTGATTGTGCTAATTTGAGCCAAAACTGGTTGAGGATTAATTAGCACCCATAACCAAGTCAAAACCACAATTACCAGCCAACTGAATAATCTAAGTAAAAACTTTTGCATAACTCTCAAAAATTTGTTGATGATCATTAGCCAATAGTTTAGTAGACTATGATCCCCAGAGGGAACCCAAAATCAAATCATGACTAATGACTAATGACCAGTGACTATTTCCAATCTTGACCAATACGAATTGTAATATCCGATTCTAAATCGCCAATTGCCGAAACATTAATCTTACCCAAGCCCATAATGTCATAAAGCTCAACTCCCGTGGTTCGGGTTCCTCTGTGAACAATAATCTGAGTCTGTCTGTGGGGGTCAGGCCAATCCGACACAGCGTGAACATTTGTAAAACCTTTTTGTTTGAGATAGTCAATCACCTTTTCAGTCAGCTGAGGTTGATTGGAAGCATTTTGAATAGCAATTCTCAGGTCTTGGACTGGACGTACATCAGCGTCAACATCAGGTACATCTATCCCCACATAATTACTCAATAGAGTCTGCTGTTTATTGAGATTCAGCCAATAACTATTGGGGTCTTGACTAAAGCGGCTGAAACCACCCGGTAGAATGGTCATTTGTAAATTATCATCTTCCAGGTTCACCGAATAATTTACCAAGGCCATCATTTCTTCTATTTTGAGATTGGTGTCAAAATATTTCCGCATCAGACGGGTTAAATGAGGTAATCTCGGTAAGACAGTCGGACTATTGACCTGTTGCAGTAAGGCTTTAATTAGCACTTGCTGTCGTTGGACTCTAGGTAAGTCCCCTAATCCTGGTTCGCGGTATCGAGCAAATTTTTCTGCTTGTTCACCGTTGAGGGTTTGCCAACCACTGGGTAAATTAATGGATTGATGACTAGAATCTTGATATTGCATACCTTGAGGTACAAAAACATCAACCCCACCCAATTGATCAACTAACTGCCTCAAACCACTAGTGGAAATACGTAGATATCTATGTATAGGAGCATTATTTAAAGTCCGGCTAACTACCCGTGCTGCTAAAACAGGCCCCCCTTGAGCATTAGCTTCAGACACCCTAGTTAAACCTCTTTCTGGGATAGCAATCATCGTATCCCTGGGAATTGACAACACCCGCATAGTTTTATTACTAGGGTTGAGTCTGACCAGCAACATGGTGTCACTGGTTCCTGTAAAACTTTCCGGAGAGCCATCAATACTACCTGGCACCGGATCAACTCCCATAATCAAAATATTCATCGGTCGTGACAGCTTATACTGGGAAATTTTGCCCCATAATTCCCCAGGTAAGGGTATTCTCTGATCATCTTCACCAGAAAATCCCAATTCTTCATCTGTTCGGTCAAGATTACTCCATAATGGAGTCCACAGCGCCAAAGTCGATACTAACAGACCTGAAAAAACGATCCCCACCACTGTGGTCAATGTCCAGAGTAGCCATCGAGGTACACTCAAGCCTAACCTCTGGTAAATATCCTTGGGAATTACACCCACAGACTCAACAACACTAGGGGAAATAGTTCCTGGTTCATGGGGCACTATTTCCAGTTCGGATGGTGATATCTGTTGAATTCCCAGATCATTTTCTCCCCATGATACCTGTTGAGTTCTTTCCTGTACTTCAAACTCTGGTAATTCTTGAAAGGTCACCTGATTTTCTAACCATTGAAATTGTTTAATCACACATTATCTCCCCAATCAACCACTACCTTAAGGTCTGTTAATTGCACCCACAAATCCTCTCAGGCCAAAAGCTCACTGTAAACTGATAATGATCTGACCTGAGTGTGTAGACAACATGAGTAATTCACTCTTCCCTGTAATTCTGGCCGGTGGCAAAGGTGAGCGTTTTTGGCCCCTCAGTCGCCAAAACCGACCTAAGCAATTTTTAAGCCTTGATGGTAGCTCTAGAAGTCTGTTACAAGCAACCGCCGATAGGTTATTAGCCGTCACCAATGGTTGGAATGACCTCTGGGTCATTACTTCTAGTCAGATAGCCGCGGGTGTCACACAACAACTACCCCAACTACCATCTCAAAATTTACTCATTGAGTCCGAGGGACGAGATACAGCCGCTGCTGTTGCCTGGGCAAGTTTAGAAATTAAGCAGCGTTACGGAGAAGATGCTATCATCGGCTTTTTTCCCTCTGACCACTGGATAGCTGACCAAGAAGCATTTTTACATACCTTAAGGGCTGCTACCGAGCTAGCGGCCACCACAGAGGCCATTGTCACTCTGGGGATCAAGCCTACTTTCCCATCAACTGGTTACGGCTATATTGAACAAGGCGAAAATATTGGTAGATTTAATGATTTGCCAGCCTATCACGTCAGCCGCTTTACTGAAAAGCCTAACCGTGAAACAGCAGAAACTTTTCTATCTACGGGGCGTTTTAGCTGGAATAGCGGAATGTTCGTATTTCGGGCTGGGGTGGTTCTCAAGGAACTCTATACCCATGCGCCAGAAATTATTGAACCATTAGAACAACGAGGCCCTGATGTATATCCTCAGTTGCTTAAACAGAGTATAGACTATGCTCTGATGGAAAAAACAAATTTAGCATATGTCTTACCAGTTGAATTTGGTTGGGATGACTTGGGAGATTGGAATGCACTCGATCGCCTACTGAAAAAACCTGAAAATCCGAATGTAGAACTAGCTACCCATGTGGGATTGGATACCCAGGGGGCTATTGTTTATGCCACCAATTCAGAGGATGTAATTGTTACTATTGGTCTAGAGGATGTTGTGATTGTGCGCGATCGCAATGTAACTCTTGTAGTCAATAAAGACCGCACTCAAGAAATTAAACAGATTCTCAAAACCCTTGCAGATGATCCCCGATTTACTGAACTGCTATAAATTCTAGAGTCTGAGAGTTAAAACCCCGATTTGGAGGCAACGGATCGGTTGCATTCATTATAACTGATATGTGTGTTGGCAGGATTTAGGGAGCAGGGAATAGTACCGCCCCGGTCACGAGACTTTGATTTTCTGCCTAGTTACACCGCTGCTGTACCAAATATATTCCCTACTCCCCCTGTTTCCCCTCATCCCCCTGTTTCCCCACAATGTTCCTCACTCAAACTGTTCCCCGTCAAAGAGAAATTATCGAGGTAGTCCTCCGCAATGGTTGGGACTATATGCGAAGGGTACTCACCGGTGGTAAAGCTGATGAACCTCAACTACCCACACCGGCAGTTTTAAAGAATATCCTGGTGGATTTAGGTCCAGTTTATGTTAAACTGGGCCAGCTACTTTCCACCCGTCCAGACTTACTCAGCGCCGCCTACATTGAAGAGCTTTCCACTCTCCAAGACGAAGTACCCCCAGTTCCTTGGTCAGACATAGAAGTATTAATTCGTCAGCAGCTAAAACAGCCACTGGAAGAAACATTCAGCATAGTTAATCATGTCCCTGTAGCGGCCGGATCAATCGCTCAGACTCATCGAGCTACATTAGTAGATGGTCGAGAAGTTGCTCTCAAGGTACAACGTCCGGGAATCGATCTCACTGTAGCTCAAGATATCGTTTTAATTCAAGGTATTGCTGATTTAGTAGCGCGCACAGAGTTTGGGCAAACTTACGAAATCAAAGCGATCGCTGCTGAATTTACCAAAGCTTTAGAAGACGAGTTAGATTTTACACTGGAAGCAGGTTTTACAGACCAGCTGCGAGGTAATTTAGCCCGTAGTCACTGGTTTGATCCCACACAACTGGTAGTTGCGGAAATCTTCTGGGAATTAACTACCCAGAAGTTATTGGTCATGGAATGGCTCGATGGTGTACCTTTACTTTCCGCGAATTTAAATCGGTTCCTGGAAAATGGTAACGATGCTCACACACAACGCCGGGAAATTACTACCCTGCTATTTCGGGCTTTTTTCCAGCAAATATACATTGATGGCTTCTTCCATGCTGACCCCCATCCTGGAAACTTATTTTATCTCGCAGATGGTCGCATTGCGCTTTTAGACTGTGGAATGGTGGGCAGACTTGATCCCCGCACCCAGCAGATCCTCACAGAAATGCTTTTAGCCATCATTGATTTAGATGCGGGTCGATGCGCCCAGTTAACTTTACACTTAGCAGATTCTTCTGGTCCGGTGATTTTGTCCCGGTTAGAAAATGATTATGATCGCATGTTGCGGAAGTATCATCATGTCAGCTTGAGTGATATGAATTTCAGTCACATAATTTATGAAATTCTGCAACTAGCCCGTCAAAATAAAATTCGCTTACCCAGCAATATGGGCTTATATGCCAAAACCCTGGCTAACTTAGAAGGGGTAGCTCGTGGATTCAACCCACAGGTAAATTTATTTGACGAAATCCAGCCATTAATTACAGACTTGTTTCGACGACAACTACTAGGGAGTAATCCACTACCATCACTCTTAAGAACTGCCCTAGATATTAAGAGTCTATCATTACAATCTCCCCGGCAAATTGAACTATTATTAGAGCGAGTTACTTCGGAAACCTTACAGTGGAATCTCTCACTGCGTGGTTTAGATGGTATGCGGCGCACTCTGGATGACGCTGCTAACAGATTATCTTTTAGTATTTTAGTAGGTTCTCTGATTATGGGAGCCGCTATTATTTCCACCAAAGCCCAAACTACTCAACTGTCATTTTTAAGTAGTGTTCTGTTTGCTGCTGCTAGTTTATTAGGTTTGTGGCTAGTTATTAGTATTTTACGCTCTGGGCGTTTAAAGTAACTGTTGAAAAAAACCTCCTAAAATCTACTGATGTCAAAATGGATCATATTTCTTGTATTTATAAGGGATAATTTGGGATCTCACCGCTACAGGAAAATGCTATATGTCAATTATTACTGTTGAAAATCTGTGTAAATTTTACCCAGTGGCGGTTAAGGAGCCGGGTATAAAAGGCACGCTCACCCACTTTTTCCGGCGCACTTACCGCTCTATTAAAGCAGTAGAGGATGTTTCCTTTGAAATTTCCCCCGGTGAGGTGGTGGGTTTTTTGGGACCCAATGGTGCTGGTAAAACTACGACCCTGAAAATGCTCACAGGGCTGATTCATCCTTCTGGGGGTACAGTTAGAGTGGCGGGATACGTGCCATTTTTGCGCCAGGAACGATTTCTGCAAAAAATTACCTTGGTCATGGGTCAAAAACAGCAGTTACTCTGGGACTTACCAGCCCTAGATTCTTTGAAAATCAACGCTGCTGTTTACAACATCTCAAATCAAGAATTTCACAGACGGGTCGGGGAATTCACACAGATGTTGAATCTAGAAGGAAAGCTGACCCAACCAGTGCGGAAATTATCTTTAGGTGAACGGATGAAAGTCGAACTGTTAGCAGCACTGTTGCATCATCCTCATGTATTGTTTCTCGATGAACCGACACTGGGACTAGATGTAAATGCTCAGGTGGCAGTACGGGATTTTTTACGGGAGTATAATCGCCGTTATCAAGCTACTGTGTTATTAACTAGTCATTACATGGCTGATATTACTGCTTTATGTCAGCGGGTACTATTGATTCACCAAGGAAAGCTGATGTATGACGGTAGTTTAGATGGATTGGTGGCAAATTTCGCACCTTACCGCGAAATCCACATTGAGTTAACCGAGCCGCTACCTAGAGAAAAACTCATGTTCTACGGTGATGTCCAATCCCTAGAGGGGCGTGCAGTGAGCTTTATCGTACCACGAGAAACCCTGACCAGTACAGTATCTCAAATTCTGGCAGAGTTAGAAGTCATCGATTTAACAGTGACTGAGCCACCAATAGAAGAGGTGATTGGTAGAGTTTTTCAAGCGGGAGTGGTGTAATTTCAGTGAAAAAAATTCTGAGGAAAATCTTGACTTTGCTGTCTGTTTACTACGCCTATATGGTGGAGTATCGGGCGGAATTGATTTTATGGGTTTTGGCTGGCGCTTTACCTATTATCTTGATGGGTGTCTGGATACAGGCGGCCCAGGGTGGGGAGTTTGCTCTGACACCTGCAGATTTTGCCCGCTACTTTATCACCGTTTTCTTTGTGCGACAAGTTACTGTTGTCTGGGTAATTTGGGAGTTTGAAAAGGAGATAGTGGAGGGTAAGCTATCATCCCGCTTATTGCAACCCCTAGATCCAGCCTGGCGCCATGTCGCTGCTCATCTCTCCGAAAGGGTGGCTCGTCTACCTTTTGCACTACTACTGGTTTTTTTGTTTTTTACCCTCTATCCTCAAGCTGTTTGGTTACCTAGTTGGTGGCAATTATTACTCTTTTCTATTGCATGTATACTCAGTTTTATTTTACGGTTTGTGATTCAGTATACTTTTGCTATGTTCGCCTTTTGGACAGAACGCGCTAGTGCTTTGGAAAACTTATGGTTTCTATTTTATTTATTTTTGTCGGGCTTAATTGCACCTTTGGATGTTTTTCCCGAAACTGTGCGCACGGTAGTTATGTTTACGCCTTTCCCTTATTTGATTCATTTCCCAGTTAGTCTTTTGGTGGGGTTACCTGTTGATGTTGCGGGGGGATTTTTAGCCATTTTAGCCTGGATATTCATATTTTTCGCGGTAAACCGCCTGCTGTGGCTTGGGGGACTAAAACGTTATTCTGGTATGGGTGCCTAAAATAACGTCACACCTTACTAACCAAAGCTCAGGTTTTTGGCAAATGTCAAAGGTGAGTGGTGTCAAAACACACATTTATATGTTATTTAATTTATATTTATCAGGTGTGTTGTTATGTCTATCAACATTCTCATTGGCATTGTTATACTGTTGGCGATCGCATTTTTGAGTCTGCTCATCCTCAAAATCAGAAGTAATCGCCAGGTCAATCAAATGTGGCGATTGTGTTCCCTATGTTCTTCACAAGCCTCACCGACACAGGAATACTTCAGTGAAGACATGATTACCGGATTACCCCCCACTGTACAGCGTTACTTTCTACACGCTATTGCTCCAGGGACACCCTTAGCTCATGCTAATCAATTAAAGATGCAGGGTCGCTTGAGATTGGGACCAGATAAATCTTGGCTTTCCATGCGTTGTCAAGAACTCATCACCTCACAAGGATTTGTGTGGAAAGCCATCATCGGTAGTAGATTATTACAGCTTGATGGTGCTGATTATTACATGATTAATGGTTTAGGTCGAGTGCAATTTGGACTCTGGGGATTAATCCCGATTATCAACGTACATGATCACAATACTCTTCGTTCTAGCATTGGGCGCTTAGTACAGGAATTTGTCTGGTTACCATCCGCCTTGTTACCCCAGCAGGGCGTAGAGTGGCGAGAAATTTCTGATGACACCATTGAAGCCAGACTGAAGATAAATGATGAACCCGTTACCCTCACCCTAGTCATTGATACTGATGGCAAAGTTTTAGAAATTTCTTCACCCCGTTGGGGAAATCATACAAACAATCGCAAATGGCGCTATATTCCCTTTGGCGGTAAATGTCACGCAGATCAAACTTTTGGTGGTTTTACCATTCCTTCTCAGGTCAATGTCGGTTGGTGGTTTGGTACAGAACGTTACTTTGACTTTTTTAAATGCACAATTAAACAGGCTAAATTTCAATCTTAGTCACTTGGCTTGTGGTTCACGGAATTGCCACCAGGATGTTATGACTATAGACCCCCTGGAGCATGGAGGCTGATGCTACAGGAAATTGAAAACCAGACGAGGACACAGACCTATGTGTGTTGATCTGTGTCCATCTCTGGTGAAAATTAACCCGACATCATTCCCACTCTATAGTTCCAGGGGGCTTAGAAGTAATATCATAAACCACACGGTTAACCCCCTTCACCTCATTAACAATGCGATTAGAAATTTCTTCCAAGACATCGTAAGGTATCCGCGCCCAGTCAGCCGTCATACCATCTTCACTCGTGACAATACGCAGAACAATAGGATAAGCATAAGTGCGTTTATCCCCCATTACGCCTACACTGCGAATTGGTAGTAACACAGCAAATGCTTGCCAAACATCATGGTATAAACCACGCTTGTTAATTTCTTGACGCACAACCAAATCAGCATCGCGGAGAATATTCAACCGTTCGGGGGTGACTTCTCCTAAAATGCGAATTGCTAAACCCGGACCGGGGAAAGGTTGGCGTTGTACAATTTCTTCTGGTAAGCCAATGGAACGCCCAACTTTACGGACTTCATCTTTAAACAGTTTCCGCAATGGTTCCACCAGTTTAAACCGCAGGTCCTTGGGTAAACCACCAACGTTGTGATGACTCTTAATTTTTACTGCTACTCGTTCCCCTGTTTGGGGGTCTACGTTAGTATCGGCGGACTCGATCACATCTGGATACAGAGTACCCTGGGCTAAATAGTCAAAATGTCCCAGGCGTTTAGATGTTTCTTCAAATACCTGGATAAATTCATGTCCAATACGCCGGCGCTTTTCTTCTGGGTCTGTTACCCCAGCAATCATCGACAAAAAGCGATCGCGAGCACTAACATATTCTACAGGAATATGAAACTGTTCTTTAAATAGTTTCAGTAACCGTTCCGGCTCCAACTTACGCATAAACCCTTGGTCAATAAACACACAGGTCAATTGTTCCCCAATAGCTTTATACAACAAAAAGGCCAGGGTAGAAGAATCCACACCCCCAGACAAAGCTAAAAGTACGCGCTTATCACCTACTCTGGCGCGAATTTCCCGAATTGCTTCTTCTACAAAAGCCTCTGTAGTCCATGTGGGTTCGCAATCGCAGATATGATAGACAAAGTTACGAATTAAGGCCAGTCCCCCCAGAGAATGTACTACTTCAGGATGGAACTGGACACCATAAAGTTTTCTTTCGTGGTCAGCAATGGCGGCACAGGGTGTATTATCTGTGTGTGCCAACACTTCAAACCCTGGTGGCATTTTGGTCACTGAATCTCCGTGACTCATCCACATGGTAGTACCATCTTCCACATTAGTCAGTAAGTCTGTGGGGTCATCTATATATAATGATGCTTTACCATACTCTCCTCGCTCTGCTTTAGCCACTTCCCCATGGAGTTGGTTAACCATCAACTGCATACCATAGCAGACACCCAGGACAGGAATACCTAAATTCCAGATTTCTTGGTCGCAATGGGGGGCGTGTTCCACATAAACTGATCCCGGTCCACCAGAGAGAATGATACCCTTGGGATTTAATTTGCGTAATTGTTCGGATGTTGTGCGATAAGATAGCACTTCCGAGTATACTTGCGTCTCGCGGATTCTGCGCGCAATCAGTTCAGAATATTGGGAGCCGAAGTCGAGAATTACAATCATTTGACGATCTAGCCCCCCCAAATTGTCTATTTGAGGTGCTTGTTCGGTTGGTAGAGTCACCGATGTATTCATGGGGAGTTGTAAATGTAAGGTAAACAGTCGCTCTCTAGCCTAAGTGAAAACCATTCATTCCCTGCTGATGCTGGTAAATGGTTGAGTTGATCCCCAACAAACGCCAGGTTAAATGCGCTTGCTAGACAATGTTGATGGCATAGTTTTAAAAGAATAACTGATCCAAGGATGGATACTGAAAAAAATATTTATGGGGATTATTTATGATTATTCATATTAAACTAACACAATTTTTCCATTAACATGCAACCGATTTTGCTCTTGATGAGAATTTGCCGATCGCGATCAAACAGAACCGACCCGCACAGTGTTGCTACTGCGCCTCTGGTACTATGACTTTGAATGTATGCTTGGGAACGAGTATCAATAGCTTGAGCGATCGCAGTATAAACTTGATTAACCCAATCACTACCCGTCACAGTATCCAAGGCTCTTAAGTATTTTAATGCAGCTTCAGCCGTAGGACTTTCAAAAACAGACTGTATATCCTGGGAATTTAAACCCACCAAGGCACAATGGGCGGCTAAAATCTCCCGACGGCCATCAGCCAACTGGTGATGAGTATGAAAAATCCCCCCAGCCAATTTCATCAGTTTTCCGTGATAACCAAATAACAAGATTTCCTTCACACCCAACACATCTGCTGCTACTAACATTGGCCCCAACCAGTTAGCAGTTTTTACCATTTGTTCGGGATTGATTCCCAATTGACGCGCCAAATCTAGACCATTTTCGCCGATACAAAATACCAAATTTTCAAACCGACTGGCTTTATGTTCTAACTCAGTGCGGAAAGCTGTTAATTGCTCTGGTGTGCTTAAAGGTTGAGAAATACCAGTTGTCCCCAACAGCGAAAGACCTTCCACCACACCAAAAGCAGGATTAGAAGTGCGCACAGCCAGCGATCGCCCGAATGGTAGAATAATATTGACAGTGATTTTCTCATCAGCTGCTAGCATCCGCCGTAGATTTTCTTGTAGCAACCTGTGAGCATAAGCATAAATCGCCGGCTGATAGTCAGCATTTAGCTGTTTACCAATTCCTTCCCCACCTTGAATAATTACAGGTTCCCCATCGCCCACACGCCATTGGACCAGGGCCCAAATTGGTGTATTTCTAGTTAAATCCAGATTATCCCCTGGTTCGCTGCGGGTAATTGCCAAAGCCATATGATCAGATAGACCTGCTACCTGTTCAATGGGTATTTCTGCCATTTCTGCCGGTGAAATCAAGTCCACCGACACAGATGTTACAGCTTGGTCATGGCGTAACCAGTGTAACGCCGCCATAGCAGAAGCACAGGCAAAAACCGGGAGAGTGTATCCAGAAACAGACATGATGATTAAATGATTATTACACACCAACTGCTGACAGTAGATCTTCCATAGCTTCCCCAGAAAGTCCTTTTTGGATATAATTGGGAGCTTCAGGATTGTAAGGGCTTTGGATGCGGTCAATATTCAAAATTACCGCCTCCTCCGGGATAACTTGTACATCCGGGTCAAATGCAGTTGGGCGCATCAAGGAACTGGAGAAACCCTTAAAAATAGCAACTTGATCTTGATAATTGGCGATTTCCAATGTTACCAGCAGAACTTCTTGGGGGCGTTTGGTGGTGTATTGTTCCAAGCGTTTACCAATGCAATTATTCATCTCAACTAGTGTTGTACTGCTGAACGTCCTTGTTTCCCTAGCTTCACAAGTACAAAGTAGGTTAAGTACACTACATAGATTACTAAACTCAGTATAGCCAAAAAACCGAGAAACACAGGTGTGCTATTCTCATGGAAATATTGTTTAAACAGTAAGGGCGCTTCCAACCAAACTTGACAATAGGGAGTTTTGATCGCAGTTTCCGAGACAGCACACCCTAAAAAAGGCACAAGAGCAACTGCACCCAAAATAGAATAAATAGTCACACCCCAGCGCCAAGAGGTAAAAATCAGTTTTAAAGGGCTACTTTGCTGGTAATCAATTTCATCATTGAGGTCTAGCCAAAACCACAGAGAAATAGGAATGAGAATCCGCCCGATGAACCCAGATATAAAGCTGATTGGGTACTGACCAATCATTAAATAGACGGTGATGGCTAATAGACTGGATACCCGCCAGTAAATGGTCAACAGGTGCTGTATGGCTTCGGCCTTCTGTACAAATGACCAAATAAGTAGAATTACAGGAATAAATACTAAAAATAATAATGCCAGTCGATAGTCAACCCAGACATAATGGCGAAACCAAAGTTCATTCATAATTTTTTCTGAGGTTAGCAATAATAAATTTCAATCAATTATTCAGCGGATACGTTTAATTTCTAGTTAAAAAAAACAAGCAACCGGGAGAAGTTAAAGTTTAATATCTTGCATCAGCCCAAAGCATCGTCGGCACGGTTAAGGAACTTGCGCCGGATTTATGAACTAGCAACCCCAGGAAAACCCAACCTTCACCCTTGGTATCATATGAGTCTAGTATAAACAATATACTGACCCAAACCTCAGATGATTACAAGAGATGGATTTCTATTTAATTTCTCTTTAATCTAGGGTTAGCTTCAAGGTGCAAGATAACAGTAAGTAGATATAGTTGCTTGCTTATTCGGATAAAACTTTACTTTTTAGTCGTCGTAAACCCGGCACTCAAGAGCGTCTGGGTTATCATCACAGTACTGTTCGAGTGAATTTTTTGGCTTCTTATTACGCTGGTGGGAGGCTTCAGCTTGCAGTTCTTCCACTGCATCCCAAGCAGCGGCGCACTCAGCAGAGTTACCACCGGAAATATCACAGACAGCACGAGCTTGTTCTATTTCGACTTGGATTTTTTCTTGGATTTTTTCTTGGGTGTCGCTCATAGTTAAATCTCTTTGTGTGGTTTTTGTCCTAGTATATAAAAACTTGCAGAATGGAGTCTTGTGGTTAGCTAGTCCACCATTCTAACTACTTAACCTGTTACGTTAAGTATTTTAGCTTAATCATCCATGATCAATACAAAATTAAAAGAACAACAACAAGGTAAACTAAAGACAGGCATTTTTAAGAGTCCTGATGGCAGCTGGTAAATCTCAGCCAAGAGTAGAATTAATCCCGCTGTTATATTGTATAATAAGTTTCCTAAGTACCAATATCAGATCATCCGGTGTCAATGTATGGTACTTCAACATATGTAGTAGGGGAAAAATCACATACTACTAATACTACTAACTATAGTAACAAAAAAACAGCCTAAAATTCATGGCAGAGCAAATGCAGTGGGCAAATGCCCTATCAACCCGTCCTTCTTTAGAAGCAGCTATTACAGATGTAGTAGAACAGGCTGTGTCGTCATTAACAGTACCTGCGGATTTGGCGGTGATCTTCATTTCGTCTGCTTTTGCGAGTGAGTATTCCCGAGTTTTACCCCTGTTGGCTGAAAAACTTTCCGTACCTGTAATCATTGGGTGTAGTGGTCTGGGGGTAATTGGGACTACAGCTACAGGCGAACCTCTAGAATTAGAGGGAGAACCTGCTATTAGTCTTACCTTGGGATATCTACCAGGTGTGAATGTGGAAGTTTTTCATGTGCTGGGAGAAGAATTACCTGACATGGATAGTTCACCAGATGCTTGGATAGATTTAATTGGTGTGCAACCATCACCTACCCCCCAATTTATTTTACTGTCTAGTGCCTTTTCTTCAAGAATCAATGATTTATTGCAGGGGTTAGATTTTGCCTACCCTGGTTCGGTAATAGTCGGGGGACAGGCTAGCTCTGGGGGTGGAAGTAGTCAAATATCTCTATTTTGTAGCCATGATGCCCAGGGGATACATCAACGCCTGTATCGTGAGGGAACGGTAGGCTTGGCTTTGAGTGGCAATATTGTTTTAGAAACCATTGTAGCTCAAGGATGCCGACCCATCGGCCAGCCAATGCAGGTCACAAAGGCTGAACGTAATATCATTCTGGAACTAGATCAAAAAGTGCCGCTGATGGTTTTACGAGATTTGATTGCTAGCCTCAGTGAAGAAGAGCGGATACTAGCACAGCGTTCTCTGTTTGTGGGTCTAGTGATGGACCAGTTTAAGCTATCTTTACAACAGGGAGATTTCTTAATTCGTAGCATCTTGGGGGTAGATCCCTCTGGTGGAGCGATCGCCATTGGCGATGTCATCCGTCCTGGTCAACGCCTACAATTCCAACTGCGTGATGCCCAAGCCTCCGCTGAAGACTTAGAATTACTCTTAGAAGGGTATCAAAAGCAACAAATTTTCCCACCGGCGGCGGCTTTCATGTTCTCCTGTCTGGGTCGTGGTCAAGGTCTTTATGGCCAATCCAACTTTGATTCGGAGTTATTTAGTCGCTACATTCATCATATACCCATAGGTGGCTTTTTCTGTAATGGGGAAATAGGGCCTGTGGGTGGTAATACATTTGTACATGGTTATACCTCAGTTTTTGCAATTTGTCGCCCCATGATTAGTTAACCTACCCTAACAGGAGAGTGCTGTGGTTATCAATTAGAGTCGGAATACCACTAGTCATCGCACCATAGGTCTGAAGATGGCGACGTACTTCTACGGGAAATTGCGGATAGTCTAATAAAGCGTCTCCATCGGCAACATTAGCCCAAAAGTCCCGCAGTTCGGGAGCTATTTTTTCCGCTACTGTCAATGGGAGGTTTAATGGGTGTTGAGTTAATAACTTCACCAGGAAGGGGAAAGAGCGATCGCCCATCCACTGACGTGATAAATTTTGCAGATGGGGGAAATCAGGTACTGTTTCTACCCGGTGTGATTGAATTTGTAACCACTCTCTACCGTAGTTATCCTGTTGAAACTGGAAAACCCGGTACGGATGAGGATAACTCACTAAGGAACCAGTGGTAATATCATAAACCCCTTGGGAGTAAGCAACATCCTGAATGTGTAAATGCCCTGTAAATACTAATTTAACGCCATAATTACGCAGAATTTGCAATAATTGCCCAGAATTTTCTAACATATAGCGCTTACCTATAGGATGGCGCGATTGTTCCGGTAGATGCTCAATCACATTATGATGTACCATTACCAGCACCAATTCATTACCAGCTGCCGTGAGTACCTCTTCTAACCATGTCAGTTGTTGAGTATCCAAACGCCCTACTTGCTCACCCTGTTCATTAAAAAAGTTAGAATTGAGTCCAACTAGTCGGACTCCTGGCAACAGTTGCTGTGTATAGTAAAGTTGGTCAGAATTTTCGTAGCCAAACTTGCGGTAATACTGGGGAAAATCAGCAAACCCAATTGATTGCTCATTGGCCATCACCACAGGAACATCATGATTACCAGGAACAACATAGGTGGGAAAAGGTAGCTTCCCTAATCTTTCTTGCAACCAGATATGATTTTCCGGTTCACTGTGCTGAGTTAAATCTCCGGGAAGCAAGAGGAAATCTATATTAAGTTGTGTTAAGTGTTCTATTGCGCTTTCAAAAGCAGGGATACTCACCTCCACCAGATGAAATCGGCTAGGATGATCCCAAATAGTATGAGGAAGGGTAATATGTAGGTCGCTAACTACGGCAAAGCGAAAATTTAAAGCCATTGATTTGGAGGATAATGTTAAAAACTAGATAGAAAAACTCTTTTATAGAAAGTATAACCCTTGCTGGTAAACCCTGTTACAAGTGATCATTTGTAACGTTTTCCTATCTGTTCGCAATCATAGCTATGGTTAATTAATTATTTACTATAGCTGACTAAGACAGTAACAAGTAGAGATTTTTGCTAATTCGTGAAAACAGTTAAAATAGCTCAAAGTATTAAAATATCAACTGATAATTATCGATTTATCTAATAGTTCTAGATCCCAAAAAGTGTAAATTAATGGGGAAATGACCGTCTATAAAATGGCATAATTAAAATATTTGTCAGATTCAAATCAAGTTGGTAAGTAATAAAAGGAGTATTAATTTTGGCAGTAGTCAGAGTGCGACAACACGTTAACCCACTGGCAAGAAAGTATCAAACGCCAGCAAATGCTATAGAATGGGAAAAGGTTTATACACAGCCAAACCAACCACTACATCTAGATATTGGCTGCGCTAGGGGCAGATTTTTGTTGAAAATGGCGCAGATAGAAACCAACTGGAATTTTCTGGGTCTAGAAATTCGAGAACCTTTAGTAGTGGAGGCCAACCAGTTACTATGTGAATTGGGTTTAACTAATCTCCATTATTTATTTTGCAATGTAAATAACTCATTGCGATCGCTCTTATCCTCGTTGACTCCCGGAACTTTACAGCGTGTAACTATTCAATTTCCCGACCCTTGGTTTAAAAGCCGCCATGCTAAACGCCGGGTAGTACAACCCGAACTAGTGGCTGAATTAGCTGATTATCTGACCGTTGGGGGGGTTGTGTTTTTGCAGTCAGATGTTCAATTCGTCGCCAGTCAAATGCGCGACCTGTTTGCTGAAAATCCCGCCTTTGAACGACTAGGTACAGAAGAATGGTTAACACAAAACCCTTTACCAGTACCCACAGAACGGGAAATAGCCACTCAAAACAAAGGTGAACCCGTATATAGGGCTGCATTTGTGAGAAAAATTGTAGTAACCTAATTAAATGTAAGCATCGTAACTGTAAAACAGGGCAACTCTTCATCACCATGTCAACATCTGCAACTGACGCTCAACACACAGCAGCCATTCAATCCGCAACAGAAAGGGTTGCTGTATGCGATCGCTCCCACTGGGGGCGTATACGAGTTTCTGATGATGACCGTATCCGGTTTTTACACAATCAAAGTACTAACGATTTTCACAGCCTCAAGCCAGGCCAGGGCTGTGATACTGTGATGGTATCATCCACCGCTCGCACCATTGACCTGGTAACTGCATACATTTTAGAGGATGCAGTGCTGTTACTTACCTCCCCTAGCCGTCGGGAGTTGCTGATGCAATGGTTAGACCGGTATATCTTTTTTGCTGATCAAGTGCAATTGACAGATGTCACAGATGAAACATCTACATTGAGCCTCATCGGTCCCCAGAGTCATAATATTGTAGAACAGCTGGGTGCTGGTGCCATTATTGGTCAAGCCTATGGTAATCATCAACTAGTTAACGGCCTCATGATTGCCGTGGGTAGTGGCTTGGCTACACCGGGATATACAATTATTATGCCAGCTGCACAGAAAGAGAAAATATGGCAACAGATTGTAGCACTAGGGGCGGTAGAATTGAGGAATAGTGCCTGGGAAACATTACGGATTTTACAAGGAAGACCAGCCCCCGATGCAGAACTAACAGATGATTATAACCCCCTAGAAGTTGGCTTATGGCAAACAATTTCCTTTAACAAAGGTTGCTACATCGGTCAAGAAACCATCGCTAGGCTCAACACATACAAAGGTATAAAACAGCACCTATGGGGCATACGTCTGAATGCACCCGCATCAGTGGGGAGTGCGATCGCCATTGGCGATGAAAAAGTCGGTAAACTTACTAGTTACACCGCAACCGTCAATGGTCACTTTGGACTAGGTTATATTCGCAGCAAAGCTGGTGGTATTGGCTTAAAAGTCCACATAGGACAAGCAGAAGGTGAAGTAGTAAAAGTACCCTTTGTTTCTCACCAATACCCTCAATAACCCAGAGGGCTTATATCCAAAATCTGTCAATCATGACAGACCCATCTATGGTTAATTGCTCTCCTGTGATCCATACAATTTACCCCACATATTCTTACGCCTGAATTTCCTAAAATTAAGATTATGCCAACAGTCACCGAACTGCAAACAAGACTCGAACATTACTACCAGCAAATCAAGACAATCATCCTCGCACGTCAGAATCCAATTACCGGGTTACTTCCTGCGAGTACAGCCATCACCGCCCATGGTGATTATACAGATGCTTGGGTAAGGGATAATGTTTACAGCATTTTAGCAGTTTGGGGTTTAGCACTGGCATATCGCAAGACTGACGAAGACAAGGGACGGACCTATGAACTAGAGCATAGTGTCACCAAATTGATGCGGGGACTACTATTTGCAATGTTGCGTCAATCCCATAAAGTAGAGACATTTAAACATACTCAGTCACTCCTGGATGGCTTACACGCCAAATACAACACAGCTACAGCTGACATTGTGGTTGGAGATGATGAATGGGGACATTTACAAATTGATGCTACATCTATATTTTTACTGATGCTGGCACAAATGACCGCTTCAGGATTGCAAATTATTTACACCATCGATGAAGTAAATTTTATCCAAAACCTGGTTTACTACATTGGGCGCGCTTACCGCACACCAGATTATGGCATTTGGGAAAGAGGTAATAAAATTAATCATGGTAGTGCTGAACTCAATGCTAGTTCCGTCGGTATGGCTAAGGCTGCTTTAGAAGCTATCAATGGTCTAAATTTGTTTGGTGTGCGTGGTGGTGAAGCATCAGTTATTCATGTTCTACCAGATGAAATTGCTCGCGCTCGAATTACCTTAGAATCTTTATTGCCTAGAGAATCAGCTTCTAAAGAAATTGATGGCGCACTGTTAAGTATTATTAGTTATCCTGCTTTTGCAGTAGAAAATGTGCAATTACGCGATCGCACATTAAATGATATTATTCGTAAACTCCAAGGAAAATATGGCTGCAAACGCTTCTTACGGGATGGACACCAAACCGTTTTAGAAGACAGCCAACGCTTACACTATGAACCTTGGGAATTGAAACAATTTGAGCATATTGAATGCGAGTGGCCGTTATTTTTTACTTACTTATTTCTCGATGGGTTGTTCCGTGGTGACACTCAGCAAGTCAAAGAGTACCAGGAACGTTTAGAGTCATTACTCATTGAACGTGATGGCGTGGGTTTATTACCAGAATTGTATTATGTGCCAGCGGAAAATGTAGCAGCGGAAAAATTAACCCCCCACAGTCAAACTCGCTTACCTAACGAAAACATCCCCTTAGTCTGGGCGCAAAGTTTATATTTGCTCGGTCAACTATTAGATGAAGGATTAATCGCCGTCGGGGATATTGACCCATTAGGAAGACATTTATGTATAGGTAAAAAACGCGAGGCTTTAGTACAAATCGCCTTACTAGCTGAGGATGAAGAATTACAAGCTAAACTAGAAGTCCATGGAATTGAAACTCAAACACCTAAGCAAGTAGAACCAATTCAAGTCAGAAAAGCCGAGGAACTTTCGGCTATTTATACTCAAATTGGACGTAATGATAAACTGGGTTTAACTGGTCGTCCTGTGCGGCGGTTACGGAGTTTGAACACATCTCGATTTTTTCGGATTCACGGAGAGACAATTGTATTTTTACCTTCGTTTTTAGATTCCCAACAGTTTTATTTAACCCTTGATTATCATTTTTTACTGGATCAAATCAGAAGTGAACTCGCTTATATTCGAGATTATTGGATTGATTTAGGTCGTCCTACTCTAACTTTAATGTTAACCCATAGTATGTTAGAAATCGGTTCTGAGGCTTTATTAGAACTGATGCAGGAACTTAAAGATGGTGTGTGTAATGGTGTAAAGGTAAAATTGGGACGACTCAATCAACTGATGCTAACAGCGGGGATGCAAAGGATTGATTTTCTCCCAGATGCAGATTTCTCCCAATCGCCAATGCAAAATGCTGCCCCCCCTTGCTATTATCTGGCTTATCATCCTGGGGGACGGTTAGGAAATACCCAAGAATTTCAGATGGAGTGCGAGACTAACTTGGGATTTTTGCTGGCTTCCTTGCGCTCATCCTCAAATATCTATGAACAAATCGAATTATTACAAACTTTAACTCGCTTGGAGGGATTAACTTTTGATACAGGTCTTGGGGGTCCACAGCATACTGTCACCGTGGCTGATTTACTGGATGAAGTCTACACCAAAGCCGGTAATTTAGGTATTTGGGCGGTGGTACGTCGCGCTGCGGGATTAAGACAAATGGTTGATATTGGCTTATCAGATACAGTCACGAGTATTTTGGTCAGAGGTAAACAAATTGCCGTGGGTAGAGCTTACAGTCAGTCATCACTGATGATAGTGCCTATGTCCCACCGAGAAATTACTGAGAAAATAAATCATTTCTGTCGGGAAGATATCCGCGATCGCGTCCTCACACAAGAAATTATTATCTATCTTGGGGTGTTAATGCGATCGGAACCTCAACTGTTTAAAGGTTTGCTAACTCTGAGAGTCGGCTATCTGATCCTATTAATTACCAGTGAATTAGCACAAGAGTTGGGTGTCACCCAAGATGAAGCCTATGAACAATTGATGGAACTGTCACCCTTTGAAGTGAAAATGCGCTTGCATCAAGTATTAAGAGGTTATACAGGTATTAGTAAATTATTACGCCAACAGGAATCACTGCACATCAAGCAAAAAGAAAGCGATATTGCTTGGGTAGTGCTACCGACAAACGAAAAAGAACAAAGCACAGTTCCCCCTGGTGGTTGGCGGAGATTTCGCCAAGCCGAAGGAGCATTAAACCGAGTCCCTAAAGACTTCTTCCAGCAGGTTTGGCTATTAATGAAACATTGTAAAGGAATTGTGATTGGCGATAAACTAGAGCGTCGCAATCGTTTAGATAGTGAGTTAATTTTATCAGAAATGACAGCCGGGGAAAAGAACTTTGCCCTGAGAGTTGAGCATTTACTCAATAAAATTGAGGCTCCAGAATACCGCCAAGTCAATGTTGAAGCCTTGATGGAATTAGCCACAATTGTCGCCAATAATCCCAGCTTACAAATTGAGGAGTATATAGTTTTAGATGTATTAATTGGCCATGCGGTGCGATTAGCATGGTTAGAACAACATCCCGAACGAGGCGATCACTATGATGAAGATAAAGCTTCAGCCTGGCAATGCTTTTATAATACCTCTCCTCAAGATTGTGTAAGTTATATATTGAAAGCCTTAAGATTCTTAACAGAATTTGTCAAAGATATTTAAATCCAGATTCACGCCAAGGAGTCACAGAGAAATATCCGTCTTTGCGTACCTTGGCGTTGAAATTTTTCAATCCACAGACACCGCATCAACATCAACAGTTTCAGTACTAGGTTGTTCAGAACCCTGACGCGCCTTCCAACCTGAGAGCACTAACCCAGACACCTCGGAAAAAACTATAGACAGAAGTAAAAAGTCATCAATTTGTCCGAGAATGGGTATGAAGTCGGGAGAGATATCTATAGGGCTGAGAATATAAACCACTGTCGCTAAAATCACCCACCACCGATAAATAGGATTACGAAGCAAATTACGATACCAATCGTATACTAATTGGATTGGAAATTTCATGTATTTACCCTCCAGTTATTATTAATTTTGACAAACCCCCAGATAAATCACCGGTAGGAATAACCGTCCCAGGTAGTATGGAAGACCCTAGTAATTTTCCTGGGCTAAATATTTGCCGGAAGATTTTGTAGAGGAATATGTAATTATGCATTAATCTTGAGAATTAAAGTGCTTTAGGATAGTTGCTGTTGAAATCGAAAGGGGAACCCTAACAGTGGATATTTTAGATTTGTTTAAAAAGGGCGGCCCGGCTATGTGGCCTTTGCTGGCGCTGTCAATTCTATCTATAAGTGTGATTTTTGAGCGTCTGTGGTTCTGGCTACGAATTATGACCCAAGAAAACCAAATTGTGGATCGTGTATTAAATACTGCCAAAGATAATTGGGAAGTAGCGGCGGATATTGCTAGAAAGTCCCGCCATCAACCCATTGGACGCTTTCTTTATGCCCCCTTAAGCTTACACAAAAGTGATCCGGAAACCTTTAGATTAGCATTGGAGTCCACCGCCGAAGATGAATTAGCCGGGATGCGCCGGGGTGAAAAACTCTTAGAAGTTATCATCGCCCTGTCTCCTCTGTTGGGATTGCTGGGTACGGTTTTGGGTTTGATCCAATCTTTGCGTTCAATTCGCATTGGTGATTTAGGAACCGAATCTACGGCTGGTGTCACTACTGGTATTGGTGAATCTTTAATTAGTACCGCTACTGGCTTAATAGTGGCCATTATCAGTTTGGTCTTTTATCGCCTATTTCAAAGTTTTGTAGTTGACCAGGTGAAAATTTTTCGTAAAGCGGGTAATGACATGGAATTGTTATATCGCCAGTCTCCCCCTGACTATGAAAAAATTCATTCTCTCATGGTTGCCGAGTCTTTACAAGACAGTAATACTCCTCCCCGCTGGGAAGATAAAAACCCTTTTGATGAAGTTCCTCAACCCCCCAATCCCACTGAGTCGTTAGATTCTGAGCAATAGTTAAAAATTTTACACTCAACCCAGGTATGAAAATTAATTTACAGAGTCCAGTTGAAGAAACACAAATTCAAATCCTCCCCTTAATTGATGTCGTTTTTTGCATCCTGACGTTTTTTCTGTTGGCGGCTTTGCAATTTACTCGACAACAGGCGATTAATATTGATTTACCTAAAGCTAGTACAAGTACAGCCACTGGTATCACCTCACAGAGTGCCACTCGTATTATCACTCTTGATGCTATAGGTAATCTTTACATAGAAAAGCAGCCTGTACAACGAGATCAGTTAGTACAAAATTTAAGGCAATATCTCGCAGCTAACCCTAGTGGAACTTTGGTGTTAAATGCATCTCGTACAGCAACCTATAATGATATAATTTCAATCTTAGACTTGATGCGGCAAGTAGGTGGCGATCGCGTTTCTCTGGGAATTATACCAGGACCCGCCCCATTAACCAGTGACTCATTTAATCTACCTAATTTTCCCATGGCACCAGTTCCGGGGGTAAATCCTGATGTCCAATCCCCAGTGTTACCCAATGAACTAGCGCCCCAAGTCCCCATAGCACCTGAAACTACTCCCACACCTCAAAGGTAATACAATTCCCCTGAACGTGAGGTTTTAATTAAATATGGAACCTCACCCCTAACTCCTCTTCTTGCTTAACAGGGAACAGGGAACAACGAAGGATTGGGAAGGATTGGGGAACACACCGAAACAATAAAATCCAGTCCCCTCCCCTTACAAGGGGAGGATTAGGGAGGGGTTAAACAATATTTGATACACTAATCATAACTTATCAAACATCCTCTAAGGAGAAGGGTGTATTTTCCGCCCAACTCGAAGGGGTTAAAGCTAAAGATATCTGGAATAAAGTATGTTTAGATAAAAATATCTGTTAATTTATAAATAATTGGTTAAGCTTCAAAAATTTATCCCTGGTCAGACTTAGTAATTTAGCGCCGATCACCGTTCACGTTTCAAGGGTTGTGGCATGAATATTGTGACGCTTTTAATTGTTTGGTTGGTAACATCTATCAGCTTATTGATTATTAGTAAGCTCCCTTTGGGAGTTGAAATTGACTCTCCACAAAAGGCATTTTTTTCCGCCGCAGTTCTGGGTATTGTCACAGCAGTAGTGAGACCTATTTTAAGGCTCATATTTACAGTCCCCGATTTACTGACCTTCAACTTATTATCCGGCATTTTCACCTTTATGATTGCCGTTGTGTGTTTTAGTATTGCGGCTTGGTTAGTAGAGGGGTTCCGCTTACGTTTTGGCATCTGGAGTGCTGTACTAGGAGCTTTTGCCTTGACTATGATCAACAGCCTGATTTACAAATTATTAGGTGTTTAGGAAAAAAGGATTAATTCGTAGTTCGTAATTCCTAATTAATTGAGGTAGCAAATCCTCAACTTGTGAATGGAAACAATCAAATTTGTTCCTGAGCAAGAACTACGAATTACGAATTATAGTGACTATTCGGTTACAGATGGGGGAGCAACTGGGGTAGTAGTTTGTTGTTGACGCTGTTCGCGTTTCTTGCGATCAGCAGATACCATATCTGCCATAACTACCAGGGCTTGAGCCATCTTTTCTAGATTAGAACTGTATAGTTCCAAATCCTTAGTAAGTTTTTCATCAGATAGATGTAAACCAGCCGCAATGGTTTTTAATGCTTCGGTTCGTTGTTTTTCGTCCTTGACTAACTCAGGAGCCGACTGTTCTAATAATGTGAATAAACCAACCGCAAATAAGCGGCTGTATTTAAACTGGGAATTGTTAGCGATCGCTTGGAGTTGTCCTTGTAAATCAGGATCTCGATCTAAATGAGTGGTTTGGCTTAACCAAGCAATTAAATCCTCTACTAGTAGGTCTTGGGCTAAAGCTTGCAGCCGTTGGGCATCCTCCCGGTAACGTTGCGGTTCTTGTTCCACGGCCTGACATAAGGCATTAAAAATCGATTCCTGATCGCGTTCTGGTTGGTAGCCTTGCATAAAGCGGTCAAAGCTGGTGACTACACCCAGGGCATAAATTGGATTGTAGGTAAAACCACTATTGACTGATAGCAGATGCATTTCCACCATCAACTCTTCAACTACCCGACGATAAATGGTGTTAATCGGTCGGGTGTGCAGCGAGTAAAAAGTTCGTTTTGTATCTGAGACAGTACGGACGTTATTCACGAATAAAATGTTAAGAATGTTAAGAGCGACGTTATTACATTTTGTCGCTTAAAGGTGACTTTGCCAAGTTCAGGTTTCCGATCCGTATCATTTATAAGTTTTTGTCCAAATTTAATTGCCTTGGGTAAGTATTGAGTTTGGTTTGTCTATGGACATCTTTAGCCCTTGTTTGGCGAGCCAGCTAATATTTTGACAATCCCACAAAGATTTGAGATTTTGAAACGGATACAGGAAAACCGCAGGGGGATTGATTTGACACTCTGCTCGCCATCCCTGGACGTTGATCCCCATCTGACATGAGTCTAGATGGGGAATTAGCAGTGGTTTTATTGAGTTTTAGTTGTCCAGTTGACCCAATCTTGCGGTTTGAGGAAAATTTCATACAACTCGGCTTCTGGAGTATTGGGTTCTGGCTCGTAACCGTACTCCCAACGGACCAAAGGAGGTAAAGACATGAGAATAGATTCTGTACGTCCGTTGGTTTGGAGTCCAAAAATAGTGCCTCGGTCATAAACCAAGTTAAATTCTACATACCTACCGCGACGATAAAGTTGGAAATTCCGTTCGCGATCGCCATATTCCATTTCCCGTCGCCGTTCCACAATGGGCGTGTATGCCGGCAAAAATGCCCGGCCACAATCTTGCACCAAAGCAAATAAATCTTCCCAATTGCGGGTTGATGGTGCCCCCACTTGTTGGCTATAAATAGCCGCTTGGCCATTGGGGTCAGGACCGCGATATAACATACCCTGGCCATCTTGGTAATCCAAAAATATCCCACCGACACCACGGTTTTCGTTCCGATGTTTCAAGTAAAAATATTCATCACACCAGCGCTTAAACACTGGGTAATAGTCTGGGTGATGTTGGTCACAAGCTTGCTTAAGTGTGTGATGAAAATGCGCAGCATCTTCAGCAAAGGGGTAATAAGGAGTTAAGTCAGCACCGCCACCGAACCACCACACTGGTCCGGCTTCAAAATAGCGGTAATTCAGGTGAACTGTGGGCACATAAGGATTGCGGGGGTGTAGTACCAGTGAAGTACCTGTAGCATAAAAACCCTGTCCTGAGGCTTCTGGGCGTTGGGCTAAAATTGATGGGGGTAGATGAGAACCCCAAACTTCGGAGAAATTTACACCAGCTTGTTCAAATACTGCACCATCACGCAGCACACGCGATCGCCCCCCACCTCCTTCCGGACGTTCCCAACTATCCTCATGAAACTTACCTACACCATCTACTGCTGCCAGTTTTTGGGTAATTTCATCTTGTAACTGTTTCATAAACTGACTTACCCTCGACTGAGAATCAGTTGGAGGTAAAGACTGGGATGGTGTTGCGTCTACAGTTGGCGTTTGCGAATTAGTCAACATAGATTCCGAGACTTAAATTACATTTTCTAAAAAGCCACAAACTTGTTAATTCTCAAATTTGTGGACAAATCCAGCCAATTTATCGGCTTAATTTGCCTAATCTGCTTTTGTCTTACTTGTCAGCATTTACAAGATTGATGGGCATGACTAGAGTTATTTTCCCTCAAATGCGTATAGGCTTGTATATTAACTGAGTTTTTTTTGTACTTCTTGATGTAAACATTCTGGTATCAACACCAGACTCTGGTGAATGACTCTATGAGCGATCTCTACTTTGAGATAATCTGATTCACCATACCAGAGTCATCAGCAGCTGCATAGGAAGGAGGATGAGGCAAATGCGAAGTTGGTTATCCAAATGCATCCACCGCAAACGTCGTCAGTTTTGCGCTTCTCTGGTGCGAACGTATCGAGAGATTAGTTCTGCATCCGTAGATGAGATGTGGCTAAAGGTAGTAGATTTAACAGATGTTTCCTGGCATCCCCTGCTCAAGAGTACTAACGTACCCTATGGATTAGTACCCAAACCGGGATTAATTTACCAAGCCATCACCCGCTTTTCGCCTATTCCCATCCGGATTTTTGTCGAGGGTGTTAAACCTCATGAAATGTTAAGTATCCGAGTCATGGCGATTCCAGGTATCGAAGAACGAGTTACTTATCGAGTAGAGTCTACAGTTTGTGGTACTTGTTTATCTTATTCAGTCACTCTCCGGGGTTGGTTGTCCCCCCTAATTTGGTCATTATCACGCCCTTATGCAGATCGTGTAGCACGTTCCTTAGTGCAATACGTAGAAAAGGCTGGATTAGCAACAGTCTCAGGGAAGAAAAAATAACTCCATGATAGTTGTTTTGATTATTAGGGAATCCAGACCACTTCCCAAACAAAGTTAAGATCATATTAGATGATCTTAAAATTTTCTTAAATTTTTTTACAAGAGTATGTACGATGTTCTTGATTCCGAGTCAGTTTTAGCAGTTTTGCGACCAGTAGAAGACCCAGAACTCCGCAAGAGTTTGGTGGAACTGAATATGATTCGCAACGTCAAAATTGAGGATGGCAAGGTTAGCTTTACTTTGGTGTTAACCACACCAGCTTGTCCCCTACGTGAATTTATCGTTGAAGATTGCAAAAAAGCGATTAAACAGCTACCTAGTGTTACAGAGGTAAGTGTAGATGTTACTGCAGAAACACCCCAACAAAAAAGCTTACCAGATAGGACTGGAATTACTGGGGTGAAGAATATTCTGGCTGTTTCCAGTGGTAAAGGCGGTGTTGGTAAAAGCACAGTAGCGGTGAATGTAGCTGTAGCTTTAGCACAAACAGGGGCAAAAGTGGGATTGCTAGATGCCGATATTTACGGACCTAATGACCCAACTATGCTGGGGCTAGCTGATGCACAAATTGTTGTGCGGTCCACAGACAAAGGTGACATTCTCGAACCTGCTTTTAATCACGGTGTCAAATTAGTCTCAATGGGCTTTTTGATTGACCCAGACCAACCAGTGATTTGGCGCGGTCCCATGCTTAATGGTGTGATTCGCCAGTTTCTCTATCAAGTGGAATGGGGACAACTGGATTATTTAATCGTCGATATGCCACCGGGAACCGGTGACGCTCAATTAACTTTAACCCAGGCAGTGCCGATGTCAGGGGCTGTAATTGTTACTACACCACAAAATGTCGCCCTATTAGATTCACGTAAAGGTTTGCGAATGTTCCAGCAAATGAATGTCCCTGTGTTGGGAATCGTAGAAAATATGAGCTACTTTATTCCCCCAGATATGCCAGATAAGCACTATGACATCTTTGGTTCCGGTGGGGGTTCCAAGACAGCATCTGAGTTGGGAGTACCTTTACTGGGGTGCATTCCTCTGGAGATTTCCACCAGAGTAGGTGGTGATAGTGGTGTACCAATAGTTATAGCAGATCCAGATTCAGCCTCAGCACAAGCATTAAAAGCGATCGCTCTAAATATTGCTGGTAAAATATCAGTTGCCGCTCTGACATAATCAAGTAGTTCTTTTTTGATTCCTGGGTAATAGCCCAGGAATGCAGATTCAATATTAAAGATAAATTTGCACATGATCTTCAAACGTTTTATCCCCCAAATTCGCCGGCAACATTGGCTGAATTCCTGGCAGCAAATCGATTGGATGCTATTTTGGCTGACTATAGGCATTAGTACATTTGGTGGCTTAATGATATTGAGTACGGAATTAAGACAACCAGTAACTGACTGGTTCTGGCACTGGTTGATAGCAGCTATTGGCGTTGTGATAGCCTTGTTCTTAGCTCGTAGCCGTTATGACAATCTGATGCACTGGCATTGGGTAACATACGCAATCACAAATCTCAGTCTGATCGCGGTCATGATCATTGGTACCAGCGCGAAAGGAGCGCAGCGATGGATTAGCATTGGAGGCTTTAACGTCCAGCCTTCGGAATTTGCCAAAGTAGGGCTGATTATCACCTTAGCGGCTGTATTACACAAGCGCACAGCGTCTACCTTGGAAAGTGTATTTCGGACTTTGGCAATTACTGCTATTCCTTGGGGATTAGTATTTTTACAGCCAGATTTGGCCACATCTTTGGTGTTTGGTGCCATCGTCTTAGGAATGCTGTACTGGGCAAATGCTAATCCTGGCTGGCTGGTGCTGATGATTTCGCCGATAATTTCTGCTATTCTGTTTAGTATAAGTTGGCCTTTGTCAGAGCCGATAAATGTATTTAACATATTACCTTTAGGAGTTTTAGGGTTAGTTTGGGTAGTGGCTATGGGTATTGTGGGGTGGTACACTCTCCCCTGGCGGAAATCTGCCCTCAATGGTATTGGTGCGTCAGTTCTCAACTTGTTAGGTGGTGAATTAGGAGTTTTTATCTGGGAGCATCTATTGAGGGATTATCAGAAAAACCGCCTAACTGTATTTCTCAGACCTGAACACGATATTTTTGGAGTTGGCTATCATCAACACCAGTCTCGCATCGCTATAGGTGCTGGTGAAGTTTGGGGATGGGGTTTGTTTAAAGGTCCGATGACACAACTAAATTTTGTTCCCGAACAACATACAGACTTTATTTTCTCCGCCGTGGGGGAAGAACTGGGTTTTGTGGGTTGTTTAGTGGTGCTTTTCGTCTTCTGTTTGATCTGCTTTCGCCTATTACGTATAGCTGAAACTGCTAAAGATAACTTTGGTTCATTGTTAGCTATTGGGGTTTTGTCAATGATCTTATTTCAGCTAATTGTTAACATAGGGATGACTGTTGGTTTAGCCCCTGTAGCAGGAATTCCCCTACCTTGGATGAGTTACGGACGTTCGGCCATGTTGACCAATTTCATTGCTTTGGGTTTAGTGCAGTCGGTAGCTAATTTTCGACAACGAAAAAAGTATTATTTTTGATGGCGGTGAATTAGTTTACATCAAGATTTGAATTTTCAGATCCCTGATTATGGAAATAAACCTCTCTGACAGGAAAGGGGATTTGGATTCCTTCTTGTTGATAACGTTTATGTAATTTCTTAATTAGTAAGTGTCTCGCAATGCGCTGGTCAAAATATTCATTTACCCGCATAGATAATTTAAAATCTATACTAAAATCATTAAAGGTATGAAATCTAATAATAGGTTCATTTTCTATTAACTCCGGGGCAATTTCTGCCATCACTTCTTTGGCTACTTCTACAGTCACTATTTCTACTTTTTCTAAATCACTTTCGTAACCGACACCGATATCCATGATTAAAGTAATTGCCTTAGCTGGTAGGTGATAGTTAGTAAAAATCGCTGATGCTAGGCGAGAATTAGGAACAACAATAATATTATTTTTAATCTCTTTAATAGTTGTATTCCGCCAATTGATATCTGTAACATAACCTTCATATCGATCATCTAATTTCAGATAATCTCCAGTTCTCACTTGCTTAGAGATAATCAGATAAAAACCAGAAAATAAATTAGCCAATGTATCTTGGAGCGCCAAACCAACTGCTAAACCACCAACTCCTAAAGTTGTGACTATGGGTGTAATTTGCACACCTATAGTTTGCAGGAGGATGAGTATTCCCAAGATGAAAACACCAATCTTAGCTAAATTAGAAATTAAAGATGCAGGTACTCCTGCTGTTCTCTGTATGAATAAATTTACAAAACCAGCAGTCAATCTAGCTAAGACTAAGGTGACTGAGTAAAGTAATAAAATGGTAATTATTTTTTGCAGGATAATTTTAATATCATTGTTGATATTCAGGGAAGAATACAAAAAAGCACCTGAGAAACCTGCTAGCAAAAACCAAAAAAACGTCATGCGGTGTAAAGCTGTAAATATGATTTCACCGCCTGGTATCTGCTTTTCAAGAACAAATTCTCTGAGTTTTTTAAAAAAAACTTTTTCACCAATCAATCCAGCCATCCAGCCAAGGAGAATAAATACTATTGGTACAATCCATTGCTGCATAATTAATTTAAAGTTTTATATTTTTGCTAAATTCTAGCTTGTCTATTTGCCTGATTTACTGGTAATTTTAGATTATGGAACTGCCAATTATTTACCATCCAGATTATATTACATCATTACCACCAGGGCATCGCTTCCCGATGTCCAAGTTCCGACAACTCTATGAATTGCTGTTAGCTGACGGTGTAGCGCAAACAGCACAATTTCACACACCATTACCCCCACCCCGCGAGTTAATTAAGTTGGTTCATACTCCAGAATATGTTCAAGCTTACTGCGAGGGAACACTAGAACCGAAAGCACAGCGTCGTATTGGCTTACCTTGGAGTCCAGCACTGGTAAATCGTACTTGCGTCGCGGTTGGTGGTACAATACTTACCGCCCAGATGGCACTGAGTCAGGGTTTAGCTTGTAATACAGCTGGTGGTACTCATCATGCTTTTCCTAGTTATGGTTCTGGTTTTTGTATTTTCAACGATTTAGCGATCGCTTGTCGAGTGTTACAAAAACTCGGACTTGTGCAAAAAGTTCTGATTGTGGATTTAGATGTGCATCAAGGGGATGGTACCGCTGTCATTTTCCAAACAGATGAGAGTGTATTTACTTTCTCCATGCACTGTGAAGTTAATTTTCCTGGTACTAAACAAACCAGTGATTTGGATGTTCCCCTGAGGGTGGGAATGGAAGATGACGAATATTTACAGACTTTGGCGAATTATTTACCAGATTTGCTGTCGAACATTCGCCCTGATTTAGTATTATACGATGCAGGGGTAGATATTCATATCGGCGATCGCTTAGGAAAATTAGCCCTGAGTGATACGGGAATTTTCCGCCGGGAAATGCAGGTTTTAAGTACCTGCGTGGGTGCTGGTTATCCTGTAGCTTGTGTTATTGGAGGGGGTTACGCCGATGATATGAGGTCTCTGGTTTGGCGACACTCTTTGTTACATCGTGCTGCTACTCAGGTTTATCATCAGTACAGGCTATAAATTAGTTCCCCACCTTGGCGCAGTGGTTCTTTGTTTTTTTCCCAGGTGCTAAACTATATTATCTCACACATCAGTAAATTCCACTGTATCTATGCCCACTTTTTCCCACAAGCAAAATTACCAAACCTGGAGCTATAAATGTGTTAATTCAGTGGCTCAAAATGAGATAATTGATCTATTGGGTGAGGAAGTTTGTCTGTTTTATGTGCGTCGTCAAGGTGCAGGAAAACATCAAGATGAAGAAATTTGGCAGTTAACAATTGCCACTGATAGAGAAGATTTTAGCTTACATAAAAACCTGGAAAAACAAGGTAAAACATTAAGTTTAATTGCAGCTATTTCTCAGGATGGAATAGGCGGTTTAAAAATTTTATCAATTCGGTTTTTGCCACTTTCCCGGGGACAGGCTGATGGTTACTCTGTTGCTTTTACCTTACGTTTGCTGTCTCATGCTCAACATCGTTTAGGTATTCCTAAACTTGCATTAGCACGCATGGAAAAAATGCCTATTTGCGGTGAGCATATACCCACAGAAGAACAGTTACAAGCCTGGAAAGCATTTTTACAAGTTGAGGAAAATATTGCTAAATCCCGTCAGTTTTGTGTGGCGTTTGTCAGTAATAATTATGGGCGGAATAGCAGAGATATTACCTTTGAAGTAGATGTTACCTCGGCTACTCTCGATGGTGCTGAACAAAATTATTTAAATGTCTCCAGTTTCTGGGAACGGGTAAAACGTTCCAAAAACCAAGAAGTTAAACTTGCGGAAACTGTTCCTATAGGAAAACTCACTTACAAAATTCCTCAACTAGGTACAATTGATCAAGTTGATGTGAAAAATTGTTTAATCAAAGTCAAATTAGAACGGGAAGTAGCGGAATATATCGCTACACAACGTTATCAAATACCAGTGAAGGGATTTTTATTTTTTGATGCTGCTGGTGATATTCAACAAGTTAGGCGCAAGAAGGAAGCTTTAGAACAATTAAAGCAGGGACACACTCAAAATCCTTACTTGGGTAACTTTTTATTCGATGCTTCCCAGTCCAGGTGTATTAAAAAAACCGTAGGACTGCAAGGGGATGATTTATTATTATCTTCTGCTAATGCTGGACAAAAAGCAGCTGTAGAAAAAGTCTTAGCAGCTGAAGATTTAGTTCTCATCCAAGGTCCCCCCGGTACTGGTAAAACTACTGTAATTGCAGAAATTTGTTATCAAATAGCCCGACGGGGTGGACGTACTCTTATCGCTTCTCAAGCTAATTTAGCGGTGGATAATGCTCTGAGTCGATTAGTTCACAACCCAGTTATCCGCGCGGTGCGCAAAGGACGCGCCCACAAAGTGGGGGAAGAAGGACAGCCATTTTTAGAAGAGCAAGTTATTGGTACATGGCTAGAAAATACGGCGAATGACTGTGAAAATAGTCTGGCTAAACGTCGGGAAAATGTGAAAATATTGGCTGATTTATTGTTAGCATTACCACAATTTACAGATTATTTACAGTTAGAAGAAGAACTAAATCAGCAACAAAGTCAATTAAATCAGCAAAAGCAAATTTTAGCAGAAAACTGTAAAAATATAGCAGAGATTTATCAGGAAAGTTTATCTGAAAAAAATCAGCTACAATCCATTGGATTAGGCTTAGATTATGTACTCAACAATGCGCCAAATATTAATTGGGAAGCACCAGAAGTTAAAAACTATTTACCACAGCTTCATTTATATACAGAAAATAATAGTTCGGTCGCAGTTTTTTTGACAAATGTGGCTCAAGCTATCAAGTGGACTGATAAACTGGGTTTAGTCCGTCCTGCTCATGGTGCATTTGGTTTAGCATTTTGGTTGTGTGAAAATGTAGCTGGTCAATTAGCTGATTTTAAAACAGCATTCCATTACGCCCAAGATATAATTGTGGCGATGTCGGAGGTTCTCACAGCAGTATCTCCGATTTCCCAATATTCTTCAACAGCCATTAATGAGCAGGAATTTCTAGCTAAACAGCAAAATTTACAGCAGACAATTCAAGGTTGGCAAAACCGCAAACGCGAGATTGATTATGTAATTGCAGCTGTTAAAGAATGGAAGTTTACAGCACCTATGGTATTATATCAAATAATTAAAGAATGCCAGCAGTCGGGACAAATATTAACGCCGGAATTGCTACAGTTACCACTGGGTTTGTTGCTGTTTGCCCAGCAGTTAAAGTTACCTATATTACCTCAAAAATATCAGGTTAATTTGCCAGATTTGTCAGCTTTAGCAAAAGCCTTTATTTATGAAACGGAGGGGGGCTTTGTTGATAGAATCGGTAAACGGCACAGTTTTAGTTACTTTGTAGAGCAAAGTTTTAGTCAAATTCCCATCATCCTATCTGGGAGCGATCGCACTCAATGGCGTAAAATATACGAAGAGTTTAGTAACTATCAACTCCTGAACCTACATCAGCGCCAATTACTGGTGGAAAACACCCAGTTGTTTTTGCTGAGAATGCAGTCAGTCTATGGTACAGTCTGGGAATTAAATCACCTCGACTCTACCCTGAAGCGGGTTAGTGAAGAATTACTCGCGGATATTCTCACCAATGCGCGTCAATGTGTCGCACGAGTTAAAACTGAAACTGAAAAACACCTGGAGTATCTCCAACAGCAACTAACTCAACTGGAGAGAACCACCCAAGAGCAAATATCCCCTACTTCATCTCAAATAAAAGTAGAACAGGTGATCAAGATTTTGCAGTTACTCAACCAACAGCAAAATGTCCCTGATAAATTACGCGGTTTGGTGACAGAATATCTGACAACACCAGCAAAAATTTGGCAACATCCTCAAGAATTTGCTACTCATGTCAATACTGGGTTGGGTCATCTCCACAATTTAGAAACTGTCATCAGTTCCATTCAACCTATTGCAGTCTTAGAGGTAATTAAAAAATCTTTAGATGACAAAGTGCTAATTATACAACAACAAAACACACAGGCTCAACAGAAACTGCAAGAAACCCAAAGCCAACTGGAAAAATTAAATCAACAACCCGAAATACAACCCACAGAGGATTTAATTTTATCCAGAAACTGGTGGAAACAGTTCTGGGAAACCATACCTGATAAATTTAAGCCAAAAAATCTTGATTTAGGCTTATTTGATCGGGAATTTTTACAGACTATCACAGCCCAGTTTGATGCTTGGCAAAACCAACTGAGTCAAGAAGAAACTTATCTCAACCGCTACCAAGATTTTACCCAAGATTGGATTGCTAAAGTCAAAAATCCCTCAGAGCGCGATCGCAACGACTTAAAACGCATTTACTTAGATAACGCTAACGTCGTCGGTATTACTTGTGTCCAAGCTGCAAATTACAACTTTACCCAAGAATTTAAAGCCTTTGATGTGGTCATCATCGATGAAGTCAGTAAATGTACCCCACCAGAGTTACTCATTCCAGCTTTAAAAGGCAAAAAGTTGGTCTTGGTAGGTGACCATCGCCAATTACCACCCATGCTTGATACTAGCACAGTAGCAGAAGTTGCTCAATCACTGGGGAGCACAAAATCAGAACTGCAATTTTTAGAAGAATCATTATTTAAAATTCAGTTTGAAGCTGCTGACAAAAGCATTAAACAAATGTTGACTACCCAATATAGAATGCACCCCTCCATTATGGCGGCTATCAATCAATTTTATCAGGGTAAATTAGAATGTGGGCTTTTAGCACCTGACAGCCAACGCGCCCATAATTTGACAGGGGAAATTATCGACCAAAATCACCATCTTATCTGGGTAAACATCCCTAGGACTCTGGAATTCCAAGAAGAACGGGAAAATACTTCCTATTTTAATCCTCGCGAAGTTGATATAATCGAACGCCTGTGTCAGCAATTCGAGCATACTTGGGCTACTAAAATCGCCAATGGTGCACCCAAAAAGGAAATTGCAGTCATTACATTCTATGGCGCACAACTAAAAAAAATTGAGCAACGTTTACAACCAGAACTATTTCCTTCTTTGGAAATTCGCACAGGGACAGTGGACAGATTCCAGGGAATGGAACGCCCTGTGGTCATTGTGAGTATGGTTCGGAATAATCATCAAGGTGATGTTGGTTTTGCGAATAAACCAGAACGGGTAAACGTAGCTTTTTCTCGCGCCCAAGAACTACTAGTAATTGTAGGTTGTCATGATTTATTTACCCGTCAAGGTGGAAAAGTTGGAGATATGTATTTAGATATTTCCCGTACTGTAAATCGTCAAGGAGGTTTCGTTGATGTTTCTAGGTGCTGCGGCTAAACCTATTGAAAAAAAACTCATAAATCTAGTAGAGGAAATCACAGCCCAAAATCCTCACTTATCAGTTTTAGCAGCCCATGAATTTCGCTATAGTTTACATCAAACTCCTGTAGAAATATCTATCCAGGAACCCCGGGAATTTAATGTACTCGAAGAATTTATTATCCGTGCTGGAATTGAGTTTTCACCTCCACCCACAGAAGATGAATTAGCATCTATATTAGGACTTGACCCTATATTTGTCCGCAGTACCGCAGCCAATTTGCAAAGGTTGGAAACCTTATCCGCAACATCCCCCATTACAGTTACAAATCAAGGCCGAACTTTTTACTCCCAAGGTTCTGTACCACAACCTGCATATCCTGTACAAATATATGCTGTTTCCGATGCTTTGGAAGGAAAGCTGATATTTTCTACT
Source organism: uncultured Nodularia sp. (assembly GCA_903911355.1). Taxonomy (GTDB): domain Bacteria; phylum Cyanobacteriota; class Cyanobacteriia; order Cyanobacteriales; family Nostocaceae; genus Anabaenopsis; species Anabaenopsis arnoldii. The sequence continues at coordinate 40,914 of CAIWDD010000078.1, forward strand.
GAACCCTGGGATGATGTCTCGTTAAATTTACCTGATTTAGCAGATTTTATCAAAATTGCCCGTAAAATTAATGATATACCTGCTTTAAGCATTGAAAAAATCCAGAAATGTATTCAGTTATCAGGTTTAGATTTTCATGTCCCAGAATTAGGTAAAATTGTTACTCACTGTAAAGTTTTAGCCCCAGCGCAAATTATCTGGAAAAGTATATCACTGTTTGTAATTTGCGATGCTGTCACAGAAAAACTCAGGATCGAAATTAGAAGCGGTAAGCAAATTTTAGCATCAGCATCACAACGCATGGAAGTATTACAAGGTAAAGGTAAAATACCGTATCTTGCTTTATGTCAATTATCCGATGAATCCGTTAAGGAGCGTGAAGCTACTCTTAATTATAAAAATACTCAAATAGAATCTCGATTAGAAAAACTTACCCCAACAGCTTTAAAGTTAGGCGATGGGGAAATTACTCCCACTTTTCGGGAAATTTTAAATTCTGCTAAACGGCAAGTTATCATCTATTCTCCTTGTTTGAGTCAAGATATTATCAATAACGAATTTGTAACGCTGTTGCAAAAGTTGACTAATGATGGAGTACGGATTTTAATCGCATATGGAATTTCACCAGCAGATGTTCTAGAAAAATTAAGCTCTCTCAAAACACCTCACTGTTTATCATCTGTAAAACTTTTCTGTCTGGCTGATTCCCATGTCAAAGAGGTTATAGTCGATCAAGAAACTTATTTTTGTGGATTTTATGACTGGGTTTCTTGTGGTGGGGAATATTTACCACAGGGTGAGTCTGTTTATAAAGTCACTGCTCCCCAGCAAGTTGAGGAAGCATATCAGTTTCTGGTTGCTCGTTGCCAAAATCATGCACAAACTCAATGGGGTATAGCTTTAGAAAACCGTGATTTGCAATTAGCTGTAGAGTCTTTGTCTGTGTGGGGTTTCCTGGGTATGCAGAATATCGCACTCAGGGAGATAAAAACAAGCAACTGGTTGGAACTTCTGCCAGAGTGGTTAAATATTGTAATTACAGATTTAAATTCAAAGAATTTACTAAATGATTCTATAGCTTCGGCGCTTTCCCTGTTGAATCAGCTTTCTGGGGAGGAAACCTTTATGGAATCCTTACAGCAGGGATGGCGTAAAACTATCAAGACCATAGCATATTATCAACCTGAAACTGCTTTAAACTTACTCAGTAATCAAGTATGGATTGATTTTATCCGCCTGAATATTGCTCAGGAGGATGATTCACCCGACAGGTTCATTATACCACAAGATTTACCGGATCAGAAGAAACAATCAGTCTCACGCTCTGGGGTTAAGTCGAAAAATTCCCGGAAATAGGTATTAAACAGCCTCTGCATTGTTTATACTTGCTGTCTTTGTGCTTCCTGAGATTATTATTAAATAATTGTAAATTATAAGTTAACTTAAATGTAGATGCAAAAATTCGTCTAATTCGATACAATTCTTACATTAGGAGAGGCGAGGAGAACAAAGTGGTCTTATTAAAAGGCTTTGAGATTGAGATGTATACTGGTACGCCTCAAGGTGAAATAGTCGGTCTCTCCGACAAAATTGTAGACTCTTTGGATGGATTTGTGCGGGAACCGGATAGCCGTAATGTGGAATACACCACCCAGCCATTGAGTGATTATGAGAAATTGTTGTGTGCTTTGCTGTGCCCCCGCCGCAACTTGCGCCGCTACCTGCATAAGTTAGGTAATTATACTCTGATTCCTGGTAGCACTTTATCCTTGGGCGGCGGCGATCGCTTTTTTCGTTCCAACCCCAATAACCCATATCATGAATACATTGAAAATACCTACGGGACAAAAGTAGTTACTGCCAGCGTTCATATTAATATCGGCATCAGTGACCCCGATGTATTAATGCGGGCTTGTCGGCTCATTCGTTTAGAAGCCCCTTTATTCCTGGCTTTAAGCGCCTCGTCCCCCTTCCTGGATGGCAAGGCTACGGGTTATCATTCCACCCGTTGGGCGGTGTTTCCTCAAACCCCCGCCCATGTGCCCTTATTTACTAGTCATGTCCATCATATTGAATGGATGGAAGCACAAATAGCTGCGGGAACTATGCAAAATGTCCGGCACTTGTGGACATCAGTTAGACCAAATGGCGATGATCGTCCTTATGACTTGAATCGTTTGGAATTACGTATTTGTGACTTAGTTACCGACCCCATTGCTTTGCTAGCCATTAGTGCTTTGCTGGAAGCGCGTTTGTTACAGTTAATGGCAAACCCCGAACTCGACCCATTAACCCAAAGTAGCTTTTCCCCCGAAGAATTGCTGACTATCACCGCCAGCAACGAAGCAGCTGCAGCTAGTGCTAGTCTTGATGCTCAATTACATCATTGGCAAGACGGTAGACCTATCCTTGCCAGAGACTGGATTAACCAATTATATCAAGAAGTTTGGGGGATGGCTAAAGAACATGGTTTTAGCTGTTTCTTATCTCCTGTGCAGAAAATTCTCCGCGCCGGGAACGAAGCCCAACAATGGTTACAACTGCACGCAGTGGGTTTTGACTCTCAGCGTGTCCTGACTCAAGCTATTGTCGCCACTGAAGAACGGGAAGTTGAATTAGAAAACAAATTATGTTCGCCCCTGGTGGCTTAATGGTTCCGTCTTCATCCTGAAGGTAGATTTGGACAGAGAAACCCCAGAATTATTTTCTCTCCCCAAGATTCTTGGTGTCTGGGGTTTTAGGGAATTTGTTTTTTGTTTAAAGAAATTAATATCGAGGTGTTACTGAAGATTTATTAGAAAAACCTATGAATCGACTCTATCTAATGATAGACTTATAAGGATTTAAGTATAGAGGTATACAAAAAGTATTTTACAGACAATGCCCCAGATAGTTTTAGTTTATCCGCAAATACCACCAAATACAGGTAACATTGCCCGTACTTGTGCCGCTACGGGTACGGAATTACATTTAGTGGCTCCTTTAGGGTTTGAAATTAGCGATCGCTACCTCAAAAGAGCTGGTTTAGACTATTGGCCTTATGTCAAACTACACTATCACGAATCCCTAGCAGCCTTTCAAGCCACACATCGACAACGTGGAGGCAGATGCTTAGGCTTCACTGTGCGAGGTAATTTTAATTATGCCAGCTTTCAGTTTCAAGCCGATGATTGGTTGCTTTTTGGTAGCGAAACCACAGGGTTACCATCCACAGTGCTGTCAGATTGCGATGCGAAACTGTATATTCCAATGTCAGAGCCTCATGTTCGCAGCCTGAATCTTTCCGTCAGTGTCGCAGTCAGTTTGTTTGAAGCTCATCGTCAATTGGGCTATTTACTCTAACAATCCTGATGCGATCGCAAATCTTGATCTCAGAGTGTAATTTATCCCACCCAAACACACTCTGGGAAGAGAAAAATATAGTGAAATTTTATACAAAAATCTCTTAGGGATAGTTTTAGGAATAAATACTCACCAAAATTAACATAGTTATATAAGAAATTTGTATATTGAATTCGCGAGTATACGGAACTTATATCATAGATTTTGATGAAGATACAGGCAGCATGAGGAGGATCTCAAAGAAGCTCAAACCCTTTATGTTTATTGATTTGAGACATTTATGTGGGATAAGTAATTGCGAGGATTAGAAAAGTAGTTAGAAGTGTGTACGGTTGATTTTTAGGGACAAATTAACGTAAAGTTTCCTATTGATAAGGCGGATCGAGTAGAAAAACCTTGAATATATCTACAACATAGGGCATAGCTTTTCCAAAAGTCCGAGCCTCTATATTGCTCATGTCCACAATTGGCAGGGTGAACATATAATAAATATTCTTCACTAACTCCTAGCAAAGGTCACACAAGCAGTAAAGACAACGGTCAAAAGCAAAAGTTCTATGGTGTGTAGAAATGAACTGGACAAGTGAGCACAGCAACTTGAAAGTTTTCGGTTCCATGTGTGAACTTGTCTAAATCAGAGAAGCAAGTTAATCTTGCGTAAGTATCTCTGGTGAGGTTGATCTTGATCTATCATTTCGATGTGATCTAAATCATTGACTAGTATCCGACTGAAAAATCGAGATCAGTTAAGCACTAGTGATCATAGGAGGTCGTCTTTGAAACGAGCATTGAAAAAAAGAGAAGAGGCTGTGCTGAAAAATACCCCCGGCAGTGATGATACCCCAGTGGAAAACATAGAAAACCTAAATACTTTAGTTAATCCCAAGGTTAACCGCCGGGTAGGTAAACAAGCGGCCATGATTGGTTTGGCCATCTCAATGGGAGCAACCAGCCTTTTGGTGACTCGACAAAGCGATGAAGCCCACGCAGCAGCCTCTGTGGGTGGCCAAAAAGTAACTTCAATAATTCCTGCTGCGTCTGACACCACAGTCAAATTTGCTTCCATAAAGCCGGAGACCCAAACAGTCGTCTCAGCAAGGATCCCCAAAAATTCTATCATCCTCGAACCAACAGCGATTTCACAGTTACCCGGACTGGAAGCTAGATTGCAAGTTACCGAGAGCGAAATGTCTGATCCGGTTACTGTTTCTACATCCTGGAAGTCACAATCCCCAGCAGCACAGGGATTATCAAGTGAGACAGCGAACCTCACAGGCGAACCACAACTACAAGTACTGAAAAACACAGATACCAGTGATGAAAATAATGCTCAACTCAAGGCGCAGCAAGAATTTGCCCTAAATCGCTTACAAGAAAAATCGAACCGTTTAAGAAAGAGTCTGGCGGAGTTGCGGTCTGAGGAGACCGAAAATTTATCAAAAACTGACAGAGGTTCCACAGAGCCGAAAGGGATAGCAAACCTAGAAGAGTTATCCACTGTCAATAATGACAATAACAAAGATTTATTATCCGAGTTTACACAAAGACCAGAAACAAATAAGTCGAACTCGCAAGGGTTAACAAAACCCCGGCAAATTACAGCCTTGTCTGGTCATAGAAATTACGAAGTTAAACCTGGAGACACATTAGCTGCGATCGCCAGTAGGTACAATATTTCCATTTCAGAACTAGTCCAGGCAAATAATCTGATCAATCCAGACGATCTCAAAATTAGCCAAAGGCTGACTATTCCTGCCTCTGAGATTAAGAGCTTTAGAGCCATTCAGGTACCAACTGTACTTAACTCCAATAGGACCTATTCTACTACTGTGCCCCAGCCAGGCAACTCCCCCGTCACCACCCCCAGTATCTACCCTAGTCTACCTGTTGCTTCATCACAGTTACCAGTATATACCAATAACGACAGTGTGAGTATACCCATACCAGTAATTGCCAATCAGCAGCAAAAATTATATACAGAGACGGAATCTACTAGTATTAATGCCGAGGGATTAGGTGGCGATATACCTATACCAACCATCTCGCAGCAACCGCAGCAGGCTCAAAAGTCCTCTGAGGAAGGGGCCAGCACAACAGATCATCAAGGTCTCCGTGGCTTACATGCGGACATCGAGAGACTAAGGCAAAGATACCGCAATCAAAAGTCTGGGAACGCCGATACCCTAGTGGCTACAGAACCAGAAAAAGCTCCCACACCTGTTTCTCAGGGTCAAACCAATAGCCTAGAAGCCGACATCGAGAGATTACGCCAGCAATACCGCAATCAAAAGTCTGGGAACGCCAATACCCTAGTGGCTA
>CAIWDD010000079.1 GCA_903911355.1 uncultured Nodularia sp.
CACAGATCCCCGACTTCTTCCATAACCTAGGGAGTTATTGAATATTTGGGAGAGAAGTCGGGGATCTTGCACCCCTCCCAGATCCCGTCAGAGCGATCGCCTTTAACATCCCCTCCCACTAGCGATCGCCTTACCATCCCCTCCCACAGTCACACAGATCCCCGACTTCTTCCATAACCTAGGGAGTTATTGAATATTTGGGAGAGAAGTCGGGGATCTTGCACCCCTCCCAGATCCCGTCAGAGCGATCGCCTTTAACATCCCCTTACAGATCCCGTCAGAGCGATCGCCTTGTAGCAGCGCTTCGCGATCGCATCTTGTCAAGATAATCAAATAGATGATTTTCTAGTCAGATTTATCTGACTTTAGCTATTAGACGGGGGTTTCTAACCCCCGGTTCCCCGTGTAGCATCAAACGGAATTTTTCAACCCAGGGCGATCGCCCCACAGATCCCCGACTTCTAGCTAATTTATCCTAGATTATCTGTGATGATGTGAGAAGTGGGGAAGCTTAACCACTCCCTTGTCTACGGTTGCCAGCCTGTGAGTAAATTAGGATAGGTGGTTGGGGTGGGGAATATCTTTTTTAAGCCTGTTTGACGCTTGCGTGGCTGTTGTTGGCTGAGATTCCACAGGGTTTCATAGAAGAAAAAGGATACTCCGGCAAAGTTGCGATCGCGTACTTTCTGTACTTGTGTTTGAATTTGTTCTATGGGGACGGTTCTATTTTTCAATCCAGATAAAATACCTATACTTACGGGAATATGACTACGGGCGGCTTTCACTTCTGGATATTCTAGTTCTTGGATAAATACATTTAAATCATCCCGATATATCTGCAATACTAGGTCTTCTATCAGTCCCATTCTTTCCCATCTGTGCCAATCGGCGAGATAATATTCGTAGGAGAAACGCTGGGGATTGGGTGCGACGGAAACAATACAGTCTTTTTGATTGGCTTTGATGGTTGTAAATACCCGCTCCATGAAGTTGGTAATTTTATCGGCTCTCCATCTCAACCATTGGGGATTTTTGGGGTCTGGTGGGGGAGTTTGACCATTATGTTCTTGTTTATATAATGCCACTGTGTAGGGGTCGTAACCTAATTCTGATGGTAAGCCAAAATGGTCGTCAAATTGAATGCCGTCTATGTCGTAGTTTTTGACGATTTCCACGATGAGATTTTGGATAAATTGCTGTACTTCTGGGTGAAAGGGATTTAACCAAACGCGATTATGTATGCCTTCTTTGACGATTTTACTACCATCCTGACGACTGGTGAGCCATTGGGGACGATTTTTCGCTAGGAGGGAATCAGCTGGAGCCATGAAGCCAAATTCAAACCAGGGAATCACTTTTAACCTGTTTTTATGTCCCTTGGTGACAATTTCTTTGAGTATATCTCTTCCTTGTAGTCCCGGTTCGGGATCTAGCGATCGCCCAATGACTTTAGCCGCAACTTGACTAGGATATAATGTATATCCCCAATTCCACACTACGGGGTAAACTGTATTAAAGTTAAATTCATGCAACCGTTGCAAGGCCTTTTCCAGGCGCTGGCGTTGAAATAGTACGTTACTATCAATGTTTGTCAGCCACACGCCTCTTAATTCTACCTTTGGTATGGTTTGACCATTGAGAGGTAGTGATATAATTAGTGTAATGATTATACTCAAGGAAAGTATCACCGCAAGTGAGGCTTGCTTTTGATGGGGAAAAAGTTTGAGTTTTTTATTCATATTGGCTATGCACGGCCTGAATCATGATTTATGACCAGTCCATAGGCAAATAAGTTGCATGATTTTTCGCTGGTGAGAATAGCTGTATGTTGGGTGCAGATATTTGTCATATCTGCTTTGGGAACTATAGGGCTGGTGCTGCCATCGATTGCCATAATGGACTAATAATAAATATTGGGGTTTGATGAGCAAAATGACGCACAAGAATAATTATATTACCAATAAAGCCCGAATTATCACTGTGGTGATTTTAACTGGCATTTTTTCTCTGGGTAGCGGGTTGACAATCATTAACAGCGTTGCTGCTGCGACGGTTGCTCATAACCCACACAGCTACCTGGGTTCTTTACTTTTAGCAGCTACTGATACTCCCACAGATAACCAGGTGATGAATCTACCGGAGTCGGTGAAAAATGCAGTTTTACAAGCGGCCTCTGAAGATTTAGAGTTACCAATTTCTCAACTCAAGATTATTCAAGCTCAACCACAGACCTGGAATGATGGCTGTTTAAACTTAGCTGGTGCTGATGAATTCTGCACTCAGGCTTTAGTCCCAGGGTGGCGAGTAACTGTCGATGCTGTTGACAAAACTTTAGTTTATCACACTAATAGAACGGGTTCGGCTGTCAGGCTAAATCAAGAAGCGGGTAAAATTACGCAGGATTGCAGTTAAATTTAAGCCTAATTATCATATTATTTACTGGGGTGATACACCCATAAGTTTAAACTACGGTTTTTCTATCGGAATAAAGTTGTATATTGAGGAAATTGATGATAGAATTTTTGTTAAATACTTCTGAAGATAGATGAGTCATCAAAGCGATCGCTCACACCATCGTTGGGTACAATCCCATAATCTGCCCCAGCCTCAGTTGAAACTGCAACAACAGGCACAAAAAGAGCCAATGTTTTACTATTTTGCCTATGGTTCTTGTATGTGTCCGGTAGACTTGAAGCGATCGCTGGGTGAAAATACCCATGATTATATTATCGGCCCGGCGGTGTTGAAGGGTTACCGCCTAGGGTTCTATTCCTATTCTCCCACCCGCAAGTGTGGGGTTTTAGATGTTTTACCAGATGACCAAGCTCATGTTAAAGGTGTGCTTTATCAATTACCCTGGCGCTTGAGTGGAAACTTAGATAAACGCGAAGGTGTTTCCCAAAGTTTATACCGTCGGGAAACAGTAGAGATTCATTGCCAAAATAATGTCTACAAAAATACTCGCACTTATATAGTGGTTAACAAGCTCCCAGAAGAACTCGCACCCAACGACTGGTATTCTAGTGTTGTCTTGCGGGGTGCTGTTACCTGCGGATTACCAGAGGAATACTGCTGGAGTTTGTTTGAGCATATGTACAAATTACAACAGCGTTCCCAAGAACATCTGATTCAAGCTGCGGAGAAGGCGCTATTACGGGCTTAAAGTCAAACTCCAGTGATGACTTTTCCCAGTTAAGTTAATGTTTTCACATCAAAACGGACTCAAGCCGAGTCCATTTTGATGTATACGAGACCGTGACCTTTTTTTACTGCCGGTGTTCAGGAGTTAAAAAGGTATAATCTATTTGATCTAGTAACGGCTACGGAAATTACCGCCACCACGGTTACCACCAAAGGAACCTTTATCTTCTCTGGGTTTGGCTTTATTTACCTTGAGGTAGCGTCCCATCCATTCAGCACCATCAAGAGCTTCGATAGCTGCGGTTTCTTCTTCATCTGTACCCATTTCTACAAAGCCAAAACCGCGCAGTTGTCCAGTTTCGCGGTTAGTAGGCAGTTGTACGCGCTTTACAGAACCATATTCGGCAAATACTGCATTAAGTGTGTCTTGTGTAACCTCATAAGATAGATTACCTACGTAAACTGACATAAAATTTCTCCAAAATCGTAAGAGTGTAGAGATTCCGGTTTCGGAGAAAAGCCTGTAAATACCAAAAGGAAATAGCCCGTCAATAATAAAAACAAAATCTGATCACCGAATCAATTCTCTTCCCCCCAGTATGACACAAAAGACAAGCATTGGTGGGGTATGACAAAAATCGTTATGAAAAGTCACACAAGCAATTACTGCTTAAGTATGAGGGGAAAATCAGAAATATGACCGGTTAAAACCCGTCGTCTCCGGTTTAATCCTCTCCTGAAAGGGTAGGGGTTCTCACCCCCGGTGCATTATTTTGATAGATATTAAGATACGGAGACCAAAAACAAAGAAACTGATGAACGCGATCGCCTCTTGTCTTGCATCTATCATCGAAGAAACCGCCATCCATCCTTGGGAAAACCTCCCACCCAAAGAGCAAAAACACATCCAACAGGCGATCTCATCGGCAAAACCTCCCAATTGTATCGTCTATCCCCGCACCCAGGGAGAACTAGCAGCAGTCATCGCCGAGGCGCACCGTCAAAACTGGCGGGTGCTGCCGGTAGGTAAAGGTAGTAAAATCAACTGGGGTGGTTTAGCTACAGATATTGACATCGTAGTTAGTACAGAATGCATCAATCAACTAATTGCCCACGCGGTCGGTGATTTAACCGTCACAGTAGAAGCTGGGATGCAATTTTGCCATCTCCAGGAAATTTTAGCCAAATCCCGCCAATTTATTGCCCTTGACCCCAGTCAACCGGAATTAGCAACCATAGGCGGTATAATCGCCACAGCTGATACCAATTCCCTCAGACAACGTTATGGGAGTGTCCGCGACCAGTTACTAGGTATTACCTTTGTCCGTGCTGATGGGGAAATTGCCAAAGCAGGGGGGCGAGTAGTGAAAAATGTTGCCGGATACGATTTGATGAAATTATTTACCGGTTCCTACAGCACATTAGGTGTTATTAGTCAAGTAACTTTAAGGGTATATCCATTACCCGCAGCATCGGCTACAGTGGTGCTAACGGGTAGAGCAGATGCTATATCCCAAGCTGCAAGCACTCTACGCAATAGTGCTTTAACACCAACTCAAGCTGATTTGCTCTCTACACAAATGGTTTCTACCTTAGGCTGGGATCAGGGGTTGGGATTAATGGCGCGTTTCCAAAGTATTAGTGAAAGTGTCCAAGAACAGTCAGGTAGACTGTTAGCAGTGGGGGAGCAATTGGGTTTAAAAGGGACAATTTATATGGATGAACATGACGGTCATCTATGGCAAAGATTACGAGAAATAATGGATAATCGGGTTACAGATTCGGCAATTACCTGCAAAATAGGAGTATTACCTAGTGCATCTGTGGAGGTTTTGAGTCAAGCAGGTATGGGTTTGATTCATCTGTCTAGTGGTTTGGGTTGGTGGCAATTGGAAGATGAGAATCAGGTTTTAAAAATGCGCGATCGCTGTGAGTCTCACAAGGGATTCTTGAGTATTTTAACAGCACCAAAGACAGTTAAACAAGCTATAGATGTTTGGGGATATAGTGGTAATTCTTTGCAGGTGATGCGCCAAATTAAAAAACAGTTTGATAGTAAGAATATTTTCAGTCCAGGTCGGTTTGTGGGTGGGATTTAAGCAAACAACCACAAAGCTACCAAGACACACCAGATAGAGAGGGGAAGAATTTAAATATGCAAGTTTCTGACAATTCCGCGAATCATACTACTAGGATTAAGAATTTAAAAAGTTTTGATGTCAATCAGCCGCCCGATCCCAAGTTGATTGATAGTTGTGTACATTGTGGTTTTTGTCTGTCCACTTGTCCGAGTTATCGGGTGATTGGTAAAGAGATGGACTCACCCAGGGGACGCATCTATTTAATGGATGCAATTAACGAGGGTGAAATAGCTCTGAATACAGCCACAGTACAACATTTTGATTCTTGTTTGGGTTGTCTGGCTTGTGTAAGTACTTGTCCTTCTGGTGTGCAGTATGATAAGTTGATTTCTGCCACTCGTCACCAAGTTGAACGCAATTATACCCGCAGTTTACCAGATACGTTGATTCGTAAACTGATATTTTCTTTGTTTCCTAATCCTGATTTATTACGACTGTTTTTATTTCCCTTGCTGGTTTATCAAAAGTTGGGTTTACCAAAATTAGTCAGGACTACAGGGTTACTCAAGAAAGTATCTCCGCGTTTAGCCGCGATGGAATCAATTTTACCAAAAATTACCTTGCAATCCTTTCAAGACAACTTACCAGATATTATTCCCCCCCAAGGAAAGAAGCGTTACCGGGTGGGGGTGATTTTGGGATGTGTGCAACGGTTGTTTTTCTCCCCGATTAATGAGGCCACTGTGCGGGTGTTAACTGCGAATGGTTGTGAGGTGGTAATTCCTAAATCTCAAGGTTGTTGTGCGGCGCTTCCGGAACATCAAGGACAAACCCAACAAGCCCAAAGTTTAGCAAAACAAATGATTGATAGTTTTGCGGATACAGATGTAGATTTTATCATTATCAATGCTGCTGGTTGTGGTCATACTTTAAAAGAATATGGTCACATTCTCCAAGATGACCCGGAATATCGAGACCAGGCGCGGGCTTTTGCTGCTAAGGTGAAAGATGCTCAAGAATTTTTAGTCAAGGTGGGATTGACAGCTAAATTATCCCCCTTAAGTGATCAGCCTTTAAATTTAGTTTATCAAGATGCCTGTCATTTACTGCATGGACAAAAGATTAGTGTGCAACCACGTCAATTATTAAGACAAATTCCCGGGGTGAAGTTAACCGAACCTATAGACGCAGCTTTGTGTTGTGGTAGTGCAGGGGTTTATAATATGCTGCAACCAGAGGTAGCTGAGGAGTTGGGTCAGCAAAAGGTGCGGAATTTGTTAAATACCGGTGCACAGTTAGTTGCTTCTGCTAATCCCGGTTGTACGTTGCAAATTACCAAGCATTTACAGTTACAGGGTAAAAGCATTTCTGTGATGCACCCTATGGAGTTATTAGATTATGCCATTCGGGGTGTGAAGTTGGATTTTTAAGTGGTGTATTTATGCAAAAAAACTGGGAAAACCCAGTTTTTTCTGTCATTTCAGAACTACTTAATACTTATCTGCCACGATTCCATGGACCAAAAATAGCCAGTGTGATACCGGGAGATTGAATGTTGACAAACATCGTTCTACCGTCAGCAGAGAAGCAAGCGCCTGCAAACTCACTGCTACCGAGGTTGTTCATGGCAAATTGATAAACTTGACCTTTGCCGTTAACGCCTACAATATAGTCTACTCCACTACCGTCTTCGCATAGGAAGAGGTCACCCCAAGGAGCAACGGTGATATTATCTGGAGAATCTAAAAATCGACCGGTGGGAGAACCTTCAACTACTAAAGTTAATTCTTCTCTCGCGGGGTCATACGCCCAAACTTGACCATTACCTCTGGCGTTAGCAGCAGAAGATATGGGTGGACCACCTTGAGAAGCAACAAAGTAAACCATTTGATTACCATACCAAGCGCCCTCACCCCGGAAGAAAATGGCTGCACCCTTGCTTTGAGCTTCGTAACGCACACCAACGCCAGTAGTAGCATTCTCAGCATCTGGGTCGGGATTATCAATTTTCACCCACTCTACTGGCAATTTTTGACCAACCTTAACCTTTCCTGGCACACCACCAAAATTAGGATTGTTGATGGTATTGAGAGCAAAGTTTTCTGCACCTCTAACTTTGAGAGCATACAGAGTACCGCCTTGAGCCAAGTCCCCGACTTTGGTAGGCTTAACATTAGGTACAAACCGATAGAAGCAGCTATCACCACGGTCTTCGGTTTCGTAGACATAGCCGGTTCTGGGGTCTACAGCTATAGCTTCATGGTTAAAGCGTCCCATGTCTTTCAAGGCGACTGGGGTGACTAAACCGCTATTGGGGTCAGCTACAACTTCAAAGTTGTAACCGTGTCTGGCGGTTTCACTACCAGCAGTCCCAGTGGTGTTGGGACTTGTAGAGAAGGTTTCTTCACAAGTAACCCATGTCCGCCAGGGTGTGGGTCCACCTGCACAGTTACGACTAGTACCTGCGCAGGAGTTAAAGTTTTTGATGAGTCTGCGGTTTGCTCCAACTATGATGGTACTAGTTCCGCCCTGAGCACCTGTGGAGTAGCGATTATCACCACGAACAGGGTTGGCAGCTGTGTTGCCCAGTTCATGGTTACAAATTAGAATTGTTGTGCCGTTGGCTCCGGGGTATGCGGCCATCCCGTCATGGTTGGATGGTACTGTGAACCCGTCGCTCATTGGCTGACCAGTAAGATGGAAGGCCGTGTAGTTGAATGACCGAGGGAGTTTTAACAGGGGTATGTTTTTCAAGTTATCAGGAAGTTCAGCTGTGTTTAAAGGTAGCTTGTCCTGAAGTTGTCCATAACCGCTACTTGTGGGCATTTCACCACGGGCAACCTGGGCATAAAAGGCTTCTAATGGTGACAGCATGGTCACGGTAGCTGCACTTGTGCCAGCTAAGGTTAAAAATTTACGTCTTGAGACTTGCATTGTGTTGTTCTTCTCTTTACCTAAATACGCGATCGCCCTGTACGCAGCAGCGCTTCGCGATCGCCCTGTACGCAGCAGCGCTTCGCGATCGCACTATCGGAACTTATTCGAGGAACATTAAGGTGGGATAATAATTAGTTTAATTTGCGTTTATACCGGGTAACGGGGTTGAAACTCCCTCAATAACGTTTTCCCTGCACAGCATTTTGCAGGAATCGAGGCGAATTGTAGGCAGAAGAACACAACACATATAGGATTTAGAGTACTTTATTTCTGATGCCACCATCTTGTAATTTGACATTTATGTTAGATTTAAGTGTTTCTTATAATCAAGATAAAAATCTTTGTATCTATCAAAGGTTCTTATTTATCCTTAATGAAGTAGTAATAAGTTATTAAATAATGCCCAGGATTCTTGTCATAGACGATGACGCCGCCATTTCAGAACTAGTGGCCGTCAATTTGGAGATGGCTGGCTACGATGTCAGCCAGGCGGAAGATGGTATCAAAGGTCAGGCGCTGGCGCTACAGCTACAACCTGATTTAATCATGCTTGACCTGATGTTACCCAGAGTGGACGGGTTTACAGTTTGCCAACGCCTACGGCGGGATGACCGCACGGCGGAGATTCCGGTTTTGATGCTGACGGCTTTAAGTCAAACTCATGACAAAGTGGAAGGCTTCAATGCTGGGGCGGATGATTACCTCACTAAGCCCTTTGAGGTTGAGGAGATGTTAGCACGGGTGCGGGCGTTATTGCGACGTACTGACCGCATCCCCCAAGCGGCAAAACATAGCGAAATTCTCAACTATGGGAATTTAACTCTGGTTCCAGAAAGATTTGAGGCCATATGGTTCAATCAAACGGTGAAACTGACTCATCTGGAATTTGAACTATTGCACTGTTTGCTGCAACGCCACGGTCAGACAGTTTCCCCCAGTGAAATCTTGCGGGAGGTTTGGGGTTATGACCCAGATGATGATATTGAAACTATTCGGGTGCATATCCGCCACTTGAGAACTAAACTAGAACCAGATCCTCGTCACCCTCGCTATATTAAAACAGTGTATGGGGCGGGATATTGTTTAGAGTTGCCCAGCTTACCTCAATCCAATGAGGGTGCTTCCGCATCAGTGGTAGAGTGAAATTTATCCGGGATTTCACCCATCTGTAAAGTTATGTAACCTACTCTACGAACAGTTTCACATCAAGTTATTTACTCGTTGATATTTGGGGGCATCTGATCAGCTAAGGTATGGGATAATTACAGGTGTGAATTAGGTATGCAAAAAGAACTTTTCTCAGGGGGAGAAGTCCCGGTCTTGGATGGATTCATAAAAATGGGCGGTTATTCCATTCTTCGGGGGAGCATGGCTATAAATGTGCATTCCCAAACTAACCGCGGTTGGGCGTAACACAGTAAGGATTTACGAGTTTGTTCTAGTTGGTGCATGATTTGTGGTTGATGCCACTGTTGCCAGTAGGATTGTTGCAGATAATCGACTAACCATAGTTGTGCTTCTGTGTCTAACTCTTGGGCGATTTTCTTGGCTAATTCTAAGGCTTGGCGGTAAGATGATGGTCTTTTGCTGACATCTTGAAGTAAGGTTTCAGGAATTGCTTGTAATTGCTCATAGGATGCGATCGCACTACCCGGACTACCAGCTGCCATATTTAATAGTGCCTGATTTGTCAAAATTGCCTCATGTCCTGTTTGGCTGAGGACTTGAGTTAAGGACTGTGTATCTAAGGGATAAAAGGGGATGCGTTGACAGCGTGACACTAATGTGGGCAAAATAGACTCAGGGGATGGTGCAATTAAAATTATTGTGGCTTTTCCGGGTTCCTCCAAGGTTTTAAGCAACGCATTGGCTGCTGCTTCTGCCATTGTATGGGCTGACTCGATGACGACGACGTTTCTGGGTGCTTCCCAGGGAGGACGGCTGAGAAATTCGCTAATTTCCCGGATCTGCTCTAGTCGGATTACCGGGGGTGCTTTGCGCTTAAGTTTTTTCTCGGCTGCTTCTGCGGCGGTGAATCTTTGCCCTTGGTATTGGTAGGTTGGTTCTACCCACCACAAGTCAGGATGATTACCTTGACGCAACCGATTTTTTAATGTAGTCAGGTTAATTGTTTCTACGTAAAAAACTAGTTCTACAAAGCACCTGGCAGCTAGGCTTTTGCCCACACCATCTATGCCCACAAATAAATAAGCCGGGGGGACTCGGTCTTGTTTAACGGCTTGGGTAAGTAGTTCGATGGCTTGGGATTGTCCTAATACTGGGGCAAATAGGTCTGGTATCACGCAATACTGCCTCGTTTTCTAGCTTCTTTATAGGAAGTTCCCACATTTCTCAAACCGGCTTTAATCATTTGTCTTTCTAAGAGGGCAAAGAAACGATTTCTATCTCCTCCTCTGACTACTGCTTGATTATGGGCTTCTGCGATCGCTACGGGGTAGCCTTGGCCTTTCTGCACCTGGGACAGCATGAGCGCCAGTGCTTGGTTGAGCATATCTGTATTTTCAGCTACCCAGGACGGGAATTCTATCCGGGCAATTTCACTGCCTACATGGACGTGGCAAAAGTAAATTATTTGCTGTTCATAAAGTTCTAAAACTCGGTTATTACTACGCCAGATCGGACCACGTTGTCCTGGTTGTAATGTGGTTCCCCATAGGGTGGTATCTCTCAATGTGTCAAAAACTTGACAAGGAGATTTTTCTGCTGGGTCTGGACAATAACTTTTACAGTCGGGGACGTGATGGGGACAGGTCAATAATCTTAAAAAGTTGGTAGAATCAATGTGGCGAGAGGCGCTGAGATATCCTAAGAGGGGAATTTTAGCCTGATGCAACTGTTGCCATGCTTCCAGGATTGGTGGTAAAATGCGATCACGTGCATCTAAAGGTAACTGCTCTAAAAACCAGTAAATTAAAGAACCATCCACCATTGCTAAGGCTGGGGCTTCTCCTTTGGCTACACAAGCTAATTCTGCTAAAACTGTGGTTTCGGAAGCAGTGCGGCGGTATCCCATCCATTCCTCAGTTTTAATTCCCCATTGCCGAGATATATACAAATCCTCTGGGCGATAAAATACTTCTGGTAAACTATCTAGGAGTGGTTGGCGATTTTGTCCGTAGTGTAACACTACTCTACCAATGTTCAACAGGTAACAGTAGGCAATTTCATGATGGTTGGGCGCAATTTGAGACCCGTCGGTGGCGATGACTGTATGTACTTTGGGGGGAACTGGGATATTAATGCGGGTTTCTAGGGGTTCTATGGGTGTAGCATGAGGAAAGAGAATGCGATCGCGCCATTGTTGCTCAAGCTCTATGAGGTCTTGCTGGGACTCATAAGCTTTTTGGAGATGTTGTTGGGCTAATTCTAATCTATGGCGACTTGCAGCAGCTTCTAAGGTCAGATGTTGACTTAAGCCCTGCATTTGTCGCGCTAATTTTGTAATATCTAGCATAAAATAACTTAGGTCTGGTTGGTTGTGTTAACCACAGTTATTTTATATTGATATAAATTTATAGCATTTATAGCACAATTTTTAGATTTACTCAATCATCTGTGAGTGGAAGAAATCACCACAGATGAACACAGATGATCATGTGCCTGGGATTTGAGGGGTTATTGCCAGGCAGCAAAGTTTTTAGTAAACTGGGAGAGGCTTAGTAGTCCGATTGTGGGATGAGTTTGGGCTGCTTTCCTTTCTGTTTGGGTGTTATATCCCCAGTCTGCTAGGAAAAGTTTCACATCTTCCAGGTCTGTTTGTTGTTGGACTAATTGCAATGTTTTCAGCCTATCTTCGACAAACCACAGTTTAACTGGTTTTTCGGTGGCGTTAGCAATTAATTCTCTCAAAGTTTCATATTTGGGTCGTTTAACTTCTTTACCGAAAATTACCCCAGGGGGTAGGTTCACTCCTTCCCTTGCTAATAACCGCTCTACAAAGCGTCCTTCTTTGGTGGTGACAATGTATATTTTTGTTTCACCTGCTAGGGTGATTTTAATTCTTTCTATTACGCCGGGGTAAAATCTATGCAGGTTTAGCCAACCTTCTAAATCAGTTTTGATCCATTCATCCCGCAAGTTGTCAAGGTTGAGGGCAATTGTTTGGGATTGCAGATTATACGCTGATAAAATCTGGGGGGTGATTTTCGCCCATTCCTGAAAAATTGAGGTTTCGGGAATTCCATCTATTAAGGCTTTGATTAAAACTGGCATTTCCCAACCTGTTTCAATCACTGGTCTGAGGCGATAAAATCTTAATGGTAAATCATCTGGGGGTGTGTTATCTACTGGAGACCAAATTTTACAATAGGTTCGCCATGCGACTTCAAAATACTCTATTAGTCCATCGCAAATTACTCCATCAAAGTCTAGGGCTAAAATTGTGGGACTGCTTCCGGTCATTTTGCTGGGAAATAAACTGCTTTTGTTAGATTAGCGAAGAATTTTCAACTAGGCTGTAATTTTTGTCAGTATTTAATCATTTATGTATTTTTCCGATTCATTCTTGATGTAAAAATCCCGTTTTTAGGACTAAAGAGTAATGCTAACAGAAATAAGCCTGAGGCTACTAAAACTATGGCTGGACCAGAGGGTAAATTAAAAAAGTAGCTGAGGTACATTCCGCTAATACTGGAGATACACCCAGCGAATGCGCCTAAAATCATCACTTGATGTAACCGTTTCACTAACAGGTAAGCAGTCGCTCCCGGTGTAATTAAGAGTGCTAAGACTAGGATAACGCCTACAGTTTTCATGCTAGCGACAATTGTTAAAGCAATCAGCACCATTAAGCCAAAGTTTAAGCGATTTACTGGTAAACCCGCAGCTTGTGCCCCTAGGGGGTCAAAGGTGTAAAATAATAGTTCTTTATATAATAAGAAAACAACTATTAAAACTATAGCGGCAATAATGGCGGTGTCTCGCACTTCCTGGGATGTTACCCCCAGAATGTTACCAAACAGAAAGTGACTGAGGTCGATTTTTTGGGTTTTTTGAATGACTGTAATTAAGGTGATACCCGTGGCGAAAAATGCTGAGAGGACTATACCCATGGCCGCATCTTCTTTGATGGGGGAGTGGGTTTTTATCCAGGTGATGGCGATTGTACTGATTACCCCAGCTATAAATGCGCCTAGATAAATGTTTCCTCCTAGTATAAAGGCGATCGCTAGTCCTGGCAAGACTGAATGACTGATAGCATCACCCAGTAATGCTAGTCTTTGTACCATTAAGTAACTACCTACCACGGCACACAGCAAACCGACTATAATGGCGATGATGAGCGATCGCTGCATGAAGGTATATTGTAGTGGCTCAATTAATGCTTCAATCATAGGTATTTATACCAAAACAGAGATAGGGAGAATTTAAGCAGCGTCATTAAAGTACATAACTCGACCACCATAGGCGCGATTCAGGTTTTCTGCTGTCAGAACTTGCTCTCGTACACCTGTAGCGATTAATTCCCGATTGAGTAAAATTAAATCATCAAAGTGAGTAATTGATTCGCCTAAATCGTGGTTAACTACTAAAACAATTTTACCAGCGGCGGCTAATTCCCGAAAGACGGTAAAAATCACAGCTTGGGTTTTTTGGTCAATACCCGCTAGTGGTTCATCACAGCAGTATATATCTGCTTGCTGTGCCAAAGCACGGGCTAAAAATACTCTTTGTTGTTGTCCCCCGGATAATTGTCCTATGGGGCGATCGCAATATGCTAACATTCCCACTCGTTGGAGGGCGTTTTTAGTTTCCTGACGACTAACTGGGGAAAAGCTACGTAACCAACCGGTCTTTTTTACCCTTCCCATCATCGCCACATCCCACACTGTAGCAGGGTAACTCCAGTCTATTTGATTCCGCTGGGGGATATATGCAACTTTTTCTAGTTGCTGGATTAATGGTTTCTCTTTATACAAAACTCTGCCACTACTAAGGGGGACTAACCCCAGCATGGCTTTCATTAGAGTACTTTTACCAGCACCATTAGGGCCAAAAATCCCTGTGATTCTCCCTGATTTAATGATACAGTTAACATCTGTTAAAGCTGCTGCTGTGTGGTAATGCACCCCAACATGGGTAATATTAATACTTGTATTTGTGACTGCATGGTTCATGGGGTACACAGGGTCTAGGGTGAGCATTTTGGCGACTTCCCAGAAAAATGAAAAGAATATGAGAATAGTGTACCTTAAATATGAGAAGAAGATGAGAAGAAGTGTAACTCGATGAAATCAATAGCTAGATTATTTTGCCCGGGTGTGGTAGGAGTATTGTTAGGGTTGGCCATAGGGGGATGCAACCAAGTAGACAGTAACGACATCTCAGGGGAGATGAATGGACAACCGCGAGTAGTTGCAACTAATACTATTATTGCTGATTTAGCTGAGGTAGTTGGGGGAGAGGACATTGAGTTAATTAGTATTCTCCAAGCAGGTGTAGACCCCCATGTTTATGAACCGACTCCAGCAGATGGCCGGGTTTTAGAAACGGCTGATTTAATTTTGTATAATGGCTATGATTTGGAACCGGGATTAATTAAGTTAATGAATGCGGTGGGTGAAAAGGCCCAGAAGGTAGCGGTGGGGGAAGTTGTCTCAGCCTTGAAGTTAGATCAAGGTGATGGGAAAATTATACCAGACCCCCATGTGTGGGGAAGTGCAGAAAATGCCATCGCTATGGTAAATATAATTCGGGATGAGTTGATTAAATTATCCCCCGCAGATGCTACAGAATTTACTCAAAGAGCATCTGAGTTAACCAATGAGTTACAGCAGTTACATAACTGGATTAATCAACAAATTCAAACTATCCCCCCAGAGAACCGCCAACTGGTGACAACCCATGACGCTTTTCAATATTATACTCAAGCCTATGGGATGGCGATCACTGGGACATTAATTGGTGTGAGTACAGAAGAACAACCCAGCGCCCAAACAGTTAAGTATTTAGTAGAATCTATTAAAAAGACAGGTATACCCGCAATTTTTGCTGAGACTACAATTAACAAGGCCTTAATTACTACCGTTGCTCAAGAAGCCGGTGTAAAATTAGCACCGGGTAAATTATACTCTGATTCCATTGGTCTAAAAGGTAGCGATACCGATTCCTATATCAAAATGATGGTAGCTAATACTCGCACCATTGTGGAAGCATTGGGAGGTAAATACACACCATTTCAACTTAATTAATTCCATTTTTAACATATTTTTTTCTCAGTGACAGATATGAGAGGTAACCTTGGCGATCGCTACTTAATTTAAATGTAAAAAATATACTAATGAATAAACCCATCGAAGTCCGTAACCCTCGAAATGGCAAGTACGACTATGTAATTCTGCCGCCATCCTCTAGATTATTATCATACCAGTGCCAGCGCGCTCGCAGGGCGCAAATTCCCTGGTATCAGATGGGTTTAGAAGCCAGAATTGAGGCTTTACAGACATGGAAACAAGCAATAGTCTCTGGTCGGGAACAGCTGACACAGGCTTTAGTAACTGATACCGGGAGACTGTCCACCTCAATATTAGAAATAAACAATTTCCTAGATAATATTGACCGTTGGTGTGAGTTAAGCCCAGAATTACTGCGAGACTGGGCTAAAAATACAGATGTCCCATTTATCGCCCTAGAGCAAACATCAGTACCTTACCCCTTAGTGGGGGTAATTAGTTCCTGGAACTTACCCCTATTGCTATCTACAATGAATACTATCCCCGCATTGTTAGCAGGTTGTGCCGTCATTGTCAAACCTAGCGAGATTTCACCCCGCTTCGTCACCCCCCTGATTACAGCTCTCAAGACTGTACCAGACTTGCGTGATGTGTTAAGTTTTGTGGAGGGAGGAGGAGAAACAGGCGCTAACCTCATAGAGAATGTAGATTTAGTTTGCTTTTCCGGGAGTTTAACCACAGGGAGAAAAGTAGCTCAGGCCGCAGCTCAACGCCTGATTCCCGCCTATTTAGAATTAGGGGGAAAAGACCCCGCCATTGTTTTAGAATCAGCTAATCTGGAATTAGCCACCTCAGCTATTTTGTGGGGTTCGGTATTCAACGCTGGACAGTCATTTGTTTCAATTCAAAGAATTTATGTAGCCCAAACAATATTTGAAGAGTTTTATCATCAACTCATAGCTAGAGCTAGTAGTTTACAGTTAGCCTATCCCCAGCTTGACAGTGGAGAAATTGGCCCTATTATCACCGAAAGACAAGCCGCAATTATTAACAAGCATCTGATAGATGCAATGGAAAAGGGAGCATTAATACATTGTGGCGGTAAGGTGGAACAATTAGGGGGGGGTTGGTGGTGTCGTCCCACGGTGATTACTCAAGTCAACCATTCTATGAAGGTGATGACAGATCCAACTTTTGGCCCCATTATGCCGGTAATGCCATTTACCACCGTTGAGGAAGCGGTATACTTAGCAAATGATTCTATATATGGACTGAGTGCTGCGGTGTTTGCACTCTCCAAGGAGGAGGCTTTAGCTGTGGGGAAACTTGATGCTGGTGCTATTAGTATTAATGATGCGGCTTTGACTGCTATTGTGTCTGAGGGAGAAAAAAATTCTTTTAAATTCTCCGGTCTGGGAGGGTCACCCCTGGGAAGAGGGTTAATTCAACGCTTCCTCAGAAAAAAAGCATTTTTGATTAAAACTAACTCCACTCCCGACCCTTGGTGGTTTGATCGGGGTTTGGGCGATTTACACTAATGTAGAGTGGCTGTGGATTTTATTTATATGAGAAGGGTTATAATTTAATTTCTTAATTGCTGAATCTGATATTTAATAAGGTGTAAGTATGGCCAAAGGTGACAAAATTAATTTTTCTACCCCCAGCGGGTTCCCCGAATTTCTTCCCAGTGAAAAACGCTTGGAATTATATTTGTTGGATAATATTCGCCGGGTGTTTGAAAGTTATGGCTTTACTCCCATTGAAACCCCAGCAGTGGAACGTTTAGAAGTTTTGCAAGCTAAGGGCAATCAGGGGGATAATATTATTTATGGCATTGACCCTATATTACCACCAAATCTGCAAGCTCAAAAGGAAAAGGCAGGGGAAACAGGTTCCGAAGCTAGGGCTTTAAAATTCGACCAAACTGTACCCCTAGCTGCTTATATTGCTCGTCACCTCAATGAGTTAACTTTTCCTTTTGCACGTTACCAAATGGATGTGGTTTTTCGGGGTGAACGCTCCAAGGATGGGCGGTTTCGTCAGTTCCGTCAGTGTGATATTGATGTGGTGGCTCGTCGTGAACTGAGTTTACTATATGATGCTCAAATGCCGGCAATTATTAGCGAAATCTTTGAGAAAGTTAATATTGGTGATTTTCTGATTCGCATCAATAATCGCAAGGTGCTTACAGGCTTTTTTCAATCTGTGGGTATTCCTGAAAATAAAATTAAATCCTGTATTAGTATAATTGACAATCTAGAAAAAATCGGTGAGGCTAAAGTTAAGCAAGCTTTGGCAGCAGAAGGTATTAATACTGAATATACCCAAAAAATTATTGATTTTATTAATATTCATGGTTCGGTTGATCAGGTTTTAGATAAGCTCAAGCATCTGGCGGAAAATCTCCCGGAGGCCCGGGTATTTAATTTGGGGGTGACGGAGTTAGCAACTGTGATTGCAGGTGTGCGTAATTTGGGAGTCTCTGAAAATCGCTTTTGTATTGATTTATCTATTGCTCGTGGTCTTGATTATTATACCGGTACGGTTTATGAAACAACTTTGTTAGGTCATGAGGCTTTAGGTAGTATTTGCTCTGGGGGTAGATATGAGGAGTTGGTGGGGACTTTTTTAGGGGAAAAAATGCCCGGTGTGGGTATTTCTATTGGCTTAACTCGTTTAATTAGTCGTTTGCTTAAGGCTGGTATTCTCAATACTTTATCTGCAACACCAGCGCAGGTGATGGTGGTGAATATGCAAGCAGATTTAATGCCTATTTATTTAAATGTATCTCAAAACCTGCGCCGGGCAGGAATTAATGTGGTGACTAATTTTGAGCAGCGCCCTTTAGGTAAACAATTCCAACTTGCTGATAAACAAGGTATTCAATTTTGTGTAATTATTGGTTCGGAGGAAGCTAAAGCCCAAAGGTCATCTCTCAAGGATTTAAAATCCGGTGAACAGGTGGAAGTCACCCTAGATAACTTAGCAGGAGAAATTAAAAACCGGTTAGGGTAACATGGTTTAGTTAGAGGTTGTTTTCAAAGTCCCTCATGATGGATCAAAAATTTTAGATACCCCTAAAACTACACTCGCTCCCTGTGATATTTATCAAAAATTGTTACAACCGTCACCAGTCAACCTATACCTAAACTTTCATGACTAAATGGTTTAACACAGCAGGTCCTTGTCAACCAGATATACACTATACCCTACCCACCAGTGAACGGTTACCAGAGTTAAAACGCCTGATTGAACAGCGCAATTACTTTGTCATCCATGCACCCAGACAAACCGGTAAAACCACTGCCATGCTCACCTTAGCACAGGAATTAACAGCTAGTGGTAAATATACTGCTGTCATGGTATCTGTAGAGGTAGGGGCAGCTTTTTCAAATCAACCAGATATCGCCGAACTAGCCATTTTAGACGCTTGGCGGGGTGCTATTAGTTACAGGTTACCTGATGAATTACAACCCCCTAAATGGCCTGATGCTCCTGTAGGGCGACGGATTGGAGCAACATTAGAATCATGGGCAAAGGTTTCATCCCTTCCTTTGGTAGTGTTTATTGATGAAATCGATGCTTTAGCTAATGAAACCTTAATTGCTATATTACGACAAATTCGCGATGGTTATCCCAATCGCCCCCAAGGTTTCCCCCAATGTGTAGCCTTAATTGGGATGCGGGATGTACGTGATTATAAGGTAGCTTCTGGTGGTAGTGATAGATTAAATACCTCTAGCCCTTTTAATATCAAGGTGGAATCTTTAACTTTAAGTAATTTCACTTTAGAAGATGTAAAGAGTTTATATGAACAACACACCCAAGCCACGG
>CAIWDD010000080.1 GCA_903911355.1 uncultured Nodularia sp.
AGAAGGTCGCGAAGAAGGTCGCGAAGAAGGTCGCGAACAAAGGGAAGCTGAAATACTCAAAGTTACAGTTCCCCTACTATTAAAGACAGGTATGAGTGTAGAACAGATTGCCCAAGAACTCAATGTTAAAGTAGAAGCTGTTCGCCTTGCTGTACAGGATAATACCAGTAAGACATAAACCCCCTATATTTGACTTTCTTTGTCAAACCTCAGTAATAAGAATTATCCCCAGGCTAAAAGGGCGGGGATTATTATAATAGGAGATTTAATTTCATACTTCAAGAAATATGGAAGAATGAAAAAAATCAATATTTGCTCTTGGGCGATCGCTCTGGGTATTCTCTTTTCCTTCGCGTCTGTGCGACTTTGCTGGAAACCAATTGATATTTAAATCTTACAAGTCTCCATGCGCTCAAAAAGAACACCTCTGAAACCACCCCAACGAAAGCCTCCTGCTGACCTATCAGATGGAAGATGTCCTCGTGGCGCTATTTTATCAAAAGTAAGCTCACTATAACTTTTCGATTTTCCTTCTTTCCTCCATCCTATTTTGTCTCCAAAAGCTTCTGTAATGATGCTGTTGAAATTTCTTGTTCCCCCCAAACTTTGATAAATTTGCTTTTGCACAGAAAAACCAAACCTTCCCCTGCTGTATTTTACCCACAATTTATCAATAGTCTTCAGGTCTTTACAGGATAAATTATCAAGACTTTGAGCATCTAATACACCCTCTTTTTGCCGCTTTGCTACCACTAACATAACTCTCACTGTTTCGTCATTTGCTTCTTTCCACCTTCCCGCAGCGAGTAAATCTTGTAGTTTCCTATAGTCGATACCGACAGATGATATTAGTTCAGGTTCTACGATGGGTTCAGGTTCTACGATGGGTTTAGGTTCTACGATGGGTTCAGGTTCTGCTATGGGTTGAGTTTCTTGTATTGCAATTGGTTCTGGTATTGGGGGGGGACTATTTCTAAATAGACTTTCCCCTACTAAAACTATCAGAAATCCTCCCAAAACTAAACCCGCAATTTGTAACCAACCCTGCGGGGGAGATGGTTTGATTATTTGTGTGGGTAGGGATACTTGTGGATTTTCTAAAGCTACCGTTGGGGGTATTGGGACCGAATTTAAATCTTGTAAAACTTCCTCAGCAGACTGATAACGAAATTGTGCATCTTTGTGTAATAACTTATCTAAAATTTGCCCTAATTCTAGAGTTACTCCTTGCTTGACATAGTTACGCCATTGTTTCACCCATCCATAACCATCCTCCCGCCACAATTCCCAAGGATGAATCCCTGTTAACAAATGAAAACAAGTTGCACCAATACTATATAAATCACTGGATGGATATACTCTACCATCTTGCATTTGTTCTACAGCAGAATAACCAAATGTCCCGATGTTTGTCCCGGTTTTCACCGTTCCCTGGAGTTGCTTCGATGCCCCAAAGTCAATTAATATCAGCTTACCGTCACTGCGACGACGCATGATATTTTCTGGTTTAATATCCCGGTGTATAATCTCTTGACTATGAATTACTTGCAGAACTGGTAATACATCCTGTAATAACTCACGGATTTTCGCCTCGTTGAATATACCCTGGTTGGCTAATTCTGTAAGTAAATTTTCCCCTTCTATAAACTGCTGTACTAAATACAAGCGGTTATCTTCCGCAAAGTATGCTAGTAAAGCTGGTATTTGAGGATTTTCACCAAGCTGTTGTAATTGCTGTGCTTCTTGTAAAAATAATGCTGTGGCTTTTTGTAAACCTGCTGTACCTTGGGTTTGGGGTGCAAGTTGTTTAATAACGCACTCTGAGTTTAATTTGTCAATATCTACCGCTAAATAAGTTTTGGCAAATCCTCCACCACCTAAAGGTTTAACTGGTTGATAACGGTTTCTCAATACTACCAAGGGAATCCCGCAACTAGGGCAAAACTTCGTATTTTCGGTAACTGAGGGGTTATCACATTCGGGATTAAGACAACATATCTTGGTCATGGCTAGGTATTGTTAGATACGTTTATTATTCTGTACCTCACAGTATAGAACCATTAGTAAGTTAATTTCATACTTGAGAGAGACAAAAATCACTATTGAATGTCAGGCGATCGCTCTGGCTATTGTTAGAAAAATTGGATATATTTGACAAATACACCAGTGTCACATTTTTGATAAACTCAAAAATATAAGTAATTTAAAATCATTGATTGTGACGGGAGTAACCCAGAATCTAAGGTGAATAAGGGTAAATTTATTTACTGGCAATATTACTTGATTCAAGATAATGGTGAGTTTTTTTCCCAAAGGTAATAGCAGATTTGGCTCCCGTCAGTTCCTAGTTGTGATCTTCTTCTTGGGTGTGATTTTACCTACACAAACGGGGCTAACACAGGAAATCTCCCCTACACCTGTGATATCCCAGCCATCTCAACCGGAACAAACCCCTACAACTGGGCTATTTTTCGCCGATATAATCGTTAGGGGAAAACCCGTGTTTCAAGTGGGTAGCTTGGGAGAACTCAGTGCTGCTCAACGGGCACAAATTATCAACCGCCGCATTGCTAGTATTTTAGTACGCAGCCAAACTGATAGCCAAGTTTCCCTAGTACCAGATCCCCAACGTGGTATTGCTACATTACAGATGAATAACCGGGTTGTCATGACTGTAACTCGACCAGCAATGATTTAAACCGTAAACTCTTCTCTATAGGTAGATGTGATTATCTACAATTAGTTAACACAATTATCAAAATTATTATATGATAACTTGTCAATATGAATGATTTTAGTATCCGCAGGTTTTGGGAAAACCTCAGTAATAGCAAGTTGATTCGCTATCTATTATTATTGGTTCTTGGTTGGGCAATTGCGCAGTTTTTAGCTTATTTTTCTACGGTGATTATCATTTTTATCTTCGCTGGAATTTTGGCATTTTTGCTGAATTATCCTGTGAAGTGGTCTGAACTGTTTCTACCACATGGTATCGCAGTTATTGTGGTTTTTTTACTCAGTCTATTTATTTTGGGTGGTTTGATAGCAACTCTGGGTTTTTCTGTCTTATCTCAATTTCAAGAATTACTTGAACAAGCACCTCAATTCATTGAGTATGCTATTTCTCTATTAGATACGTTACAAAATATTCTCATTAGATTTAATTTTCAGGTGAATTTTGAATTACTAGAAGAGGAGCTACGCAATCAGATTTTATCAGGTATTGGTACAGGATGGGCAACTTTTCAATGGCTATTAACTAACTTAGTTGATTTAATTTTGGTTGTAGTTGTTGCCTTTTTTATGTTGTTAGATGGTGAAAGGGTTTGGAATTTTATCATGAAAATATTCCCGCCAAATATTGGTCATCATCTGACTGCTGCTATCCAGCAAAATTTCTTAGGATTTTTTTGGGGGCGTTTGTTGCTATCTTTATTTTTCGCTGTTTCCGCATTTTTAGTATTTATTTTCCTCCAACTACCTTATGCCCTATTTTTAGCGGCGATCGCCGGAGTGTTTGATTTAATTCCGGGAATTGGCGCTACAATTGGTATTACCCTAGTTGCTCTGATTATTTTACCTCAAGGCATTTGGTTGAGTCTGCAAGTATTAATCGCTTGTGTTGTCCTACAGCAAATAGAAGAAAATTTACTTATGCCGCGCATTATGCAAGGCTCAATCAATATGAATCCAGTTTTCATGTTCTTTGCTCTTTTAGTAGGAGCCACAGTAGCAGGTTTAGTAGGAATTTTTCTGTCAATTCCTATCGCTGGAGTATTAATTAGTATGTTTAATATTGAAGAAATGCAGGGAGGAAGTTAATGAAGTTTTATTAAGTTTGTTAGTCTTAATGTATTCTACTTGATATGTAAAACCTATCAGTAGATATTTAATGGCAGAATCCTGTATGAGAAAAACGAAAAACATATACAGCACATTTCATCTGAGTAAGTACAAGGACAGGCAAGATGCCCACCCCACAAAAGTTTTATCATTAAATCTGTACTTGACAGCCCACAATGTAGTGTAACTAATATAACAAAATATTAATGAGTTCTCCCAACCAAAACCCAGAATACACCCAGTCACGCAAAGCAGATCATATCCGCATCTGTTTAGAAGAAGATGTTCAATTCCACAGCCTTACCAGTGGACTGGAACGTTATAGCTTTAATCACTGCTGCTTACCAGAAATCAATCGCGATGATATTGATATCAGTACAACCTTCCTGGGTAAGCGCCTGGGAGCACCTCTGTTAATCTCCTCTATGACTGGAGGAACACAACAAGCTGCAATGATTAACCAACGTCTGGCAAAAGTAGCGCAGCAGTATAAAATTGCTATGGGTGTTGGTTCCCAGCGGGTAGCGGTGGAAAAACCCCAAGTGGCTGATACCTTCGCCATCCGCAAGTACGCGCCCGATGTGTTGTTATTTGCTAACTTGGGCGCGGTACAACTGAATTATCACTATGGTTTAGATGAATGTCTTCGGATTATTGATATATTAGAAGCTGATGCCCTAATTTTACACATTAATCCACTGCAAGAGTGTATTCAGCCCAATGGTGATACTGATTTCCGGGGGTTACTTGACAAAATCCGCTTTATATGCAGTAACATATCTGTGCCAGTGATTGCTAAGGAAGTGGGCAATGGCATTTCTGCGGTCATGGCCGAGAAACTCTTAGGGGCTGGAGTGGCGGCTATTGATGTGGCTGGTGCGGGCGGTACTTCTTGGGCAAAGGTGGAAAGTGAGCGGGCGGAAAATGCTTTGCAAAAGCGTTTAGGTAGAACATTTGCTGACTGGGGTTTACCCACAGCCGAGTGTATCACCAGTATCCGCGCCATCTCTCCAGATGTGCCCTTAATTGCTTCCGGGGGGTTACGTGATGGGCTAGATGTGGCGAAGGCGATCGCTCTAGGAGCAGATATAGCCGGTTTGGCTATGCCTTTCCTGCAAGCGGCGGTGGTATCGGAAGCGGCATTGTATGATTTAGTTCAAGTGTTAATTGCGGAAATAGATACAGTACTATTTTGTACTGGCAATCCTACATTAAATGACTTATATCAATCAGGAAGTTTACGTAAAAAAACCATAAGCTAAATAACTCAAATGCGTAATTTTTTCAAACAAACCTTTGCCAGCTTACTCGGTACTGTCTTGGGGCTGATGATTTTTTTCGGTGTCAGCACAACAGGAATATTACTACTGCTATTTGCAGTTACCTCCTCTAGGGATACTACTCCAGAAGTTAAAGATAACTCCGTTGTGGTTTTCGACCTATCCATGAATATCACTGATAGCTCCCCGAGTTCGGGCGAATTGCTACAACAAGCATTATCGGGTGCAGAAGTACAAAGAATGAGCCTGCGTAGTGTTCTGGATACCCTGGAAAAAGCCAGGCTGGATCCCCGCATAGTCGGTATTTATTTAGATGCAAGTCGTACCAGCATCATTAATCAAACAGGCTTTGCTACCCTGCGGGAAATCCGTCAGGCCCTGGAGAAGTTCCGCCAATCGGGTAAAAAGATCGTCACCTATGGTGTGGGTTTGAGTGAAAAGGAATATTACCTAACTTCAGTGGCAGATGAAATCATACTTAATCCTCTGGGCTTTATGCCAGTCAAGGGTTTGAGCAGTGAACCATTATTTCTCTCCGGGGCTTTAGAAAGGTTTGGGATCGGTGTTCAGGTAGTGCGGGAGGGGAAATTTAAAGGAGCAATCGAACCATTAATTCTCAAGCAATTGAGTCCAGAAAACCGGGCACAAATCCAAAAATTGTTGGATGATGTTTGGCAAGATTGGCGGACTACAGTCGGTTCTAGTCGCCAAATTACTCCTCAACAGTTGCAAGCGATCGCAGATACTCAGGTATTACTCACAGCTAGTGAAGCTAAAGCTAATGGTTTAATAGATCAGGTCGCATACCTGGATGAGGTGGTCGCCAACCTGAAGAAAATCACATCCAGCAATGAAACAGATAGCACATTCCGACAAATTAACCTCAGAAACTACGCTCAAGTTTCCGGCAAAAATCTAGGTTTAGAACGCAACTCACCCAACAAAATTGCTGTGGTTTATGCAGAAGGCGAAATTGTCGATGGTAAAGGCGAAGATGGGCAAATAGGAGGCGATCGCTTTGCCAGAATTTTGAATCAAATACGTCAAGATAATGATGTCAAAGCTGTGGTGTTGCGAATTAATAGTCCCGGAGGGAGCGCCATAGCATCCGAGGTCATGCACAGGGAAGTACAATTGACCCGCCAGATAAAACCTGTTGTAGTCTCCATGGGTAATGTGGCCGCCTCCGGTGGTTACTGGATTGCTAGCGATTCCAGCCGGATTTTTGCCGAATCAAATACAATTACAGGCTCTATAGGCGTGTTTGGCGTGCTGTTGAATGGGCAAAAACTGGCCAATAATAATGGGATAACCTGGGACACAGTGAAAACTGCAAGTTATGCCGATATTCAAACAGCGACGCGCCCCAAGTCACCCCAGGAGTTAGAAATTTTTCAGCGCAGTGTTAACAGGATTTATAATCTATTCCTGGATAAAGTCGTTCAAGGTCGGAATTTACCAGCCGCAAAAGTTGCAGAAATTGCCCAGGGAAGAGTTTGGTCAGGAATAGCAGCCCAAGAAATCGGCTTAGTAGATGAAATAGGTGGTTTAAATGCTGCTATTGAATATGCCGCCCAGGAAGCTAAACTAGATAACAATTGGCAATTACAAGAATATCCTCAAGCAAGTACCTTGGAAGAACGCTTTTTTGGCAGAGCAGTTGAAGAAATCAGCACTATTTTACACATGCTGGGAGTATCCGTTCAGCCATCTCATCCCCTGATAGCGGAATTACAAAAACTTGAACAGGAATTGGTGATTCTCCAAAAAATGAATGACCCTCAGGGAATTTACGCTCGTTTACCCTTTAATTTTCAGCTTGAATAGGTTTTTCTATGCGTGTTGTCCCTGTTGCTGGAGAAAGAACCTTTGTAGCCCTCAGGGAAAAATTAAATTTATATAAAGATTTGTAAGAAGTTTGTTAATTCCCAGATATTTGCGATAGGTTATATAAGGGTCAATTGTAAGTAATAAATTTTTTCCCGCATCAAGAGGCGAAAATTATCAAAAGCCCCCAATTTAGCTCATATTTGAATAGACACACAAACTGTGGTGACTATAAAACTAAAAAAGTTAACAGATTCCATTAATCTTTCTATGTTATTTATCGGGTGCATAGGTTGTTGGTATGGGATCTAAGATGAATTATCGGCGGAATTTTCAGTTATTTAGTGGTGATTACCGTATAAAACCGAATTTTCTGGCTGACTAGTAGGGTTTGTTATGGTATAGTAAAGAAGTTAAGACTAGCTTTACCAACCACAATACTCCACGCATCGATGACAATTGCAAACCGGAAAGCAGTTTTGATTAAGTATTTATCAAACAAAATCACAAATTGAATCGAGGCTATGACTCAGCAAGTGATTCACCCAATGGTGAAATTGCAACGTAAAGTGCAATCACTCATCGAATCTAATATTATCAAACCAACTGATAGCATTTGGAAAATTGCATTGCTCTACGGCGATGACTGGCAGCACTGGAAACGGGAACTGCAAGACTTTGGCTTTAGTATGCAAGATCCAATTGGCGAACTGCTAGCAGTAGAAGCTTGGGACGAGGAATAGATGCTAAATGCGGGGAGTATTTCTCTGACTACCCCCCACTCCCTAAACTTGGCAAGCAGCTAATGCTTCAGCCAGTTCTCTAGCACTTTGGTATCGGTCCCGTGGTATGTACTGCGTGACCCGTTCAATAATTTCCCTGAGTTGAGGACTAATTGTGGGAATTTTTTCCACATCAAATTGCGAACCTTGTCCTCGGTAACGATAAAACTTAAAAGGATTTTCGCCGGTGAGGAGAAAAATTAAAGTAGGACCAATGGCATACAAGTCAGATTGAGTTAAGGGTTGTCCTCGCTCTTGTTCCGGGGCGCAGTAACCCTCAGCACCAATCCGGGTTCCTTGTCTAGTCCCAATCTCCTTGACAGCACCAAAATCTAACACCACGACATGATTATTGAAACTTCGCACCATCAGGTTAGCAGGTTTGATATCACGATGTATTAGTGGTGGATTTTGGCTATGGAGATAATCTAAGATGTTGCAGGTTTGAATCATCCAGACAATCGCCTGATTAGGTGATACCGGACCTCTCCCATACACTCTTTTTTCTAAATCTTGGCCATGAACTAACTCCATGGCCAAGTATTTTTTACCCCCAACCACAAAAAAGTCGTAATATTTGGGAATTCCTGAATGATCAAGGCATTTGAGAGTATGCGCCTCCCGTTCAAATAATTCTTGGGCTTTGGCAATTTTAGCCATGTCGGCGTTCATTTCCTTTAAAACCAACAATTGTGGTTTTCCTAAAGTCAGACCCCCTGCATCCCAAGCTAGATAAGTAGTACCCATACCGCCCTGTCCCAGAGTTCGCAAAACCTGATATTGACGAATTTTCTGCTTGACTGAAATAGGTTGACCGCAATGAACACAAAACAGATTCCCAGGCGAATTACCTTCGTGGTTGCAAGTCGAGGCTAAAGCCTCAGCTTCACCACCCGCAACATGTCCGAGCAAAAGACCTGGAACTTGCTGACATTGGAATTGTAATATTGGCCCCCCCTGTGCCAGTTGTAATAGAGAATTGTCCGCCAAAGGGCACTGACGTACAAGGATACCATCCACAAAAGTGCCATTAGTACCTTGACTAATTACCTGCCAACAAGAGAGATTATTATTTTGGGATAACTTAACCTCTCTGATTTCTAAATGGTGTCGCGAAACCAAAATATCAGATAAAACCACATCATTATCCCCCGCTCTTCCAATGCGAATTACCGAGGAATTTTCAAAATACCACTGCTGAAGTGGCGTTTTCTGTTGGGGTTCTAACAAAGTCAGAATAACCACAATACAACAACCTGCATCAATTTAAACAATTAGCCAACAATTAGCCACTGGGAATTAATCTACCATTCCTAAATACTTTTAACCGCTCATATTTAGACGCACTTTCGCCCGGATAAGTATGACTGTAATATTGTCATGACCATTGTATTGGTTTGCTAAATCAATTAATTCTGTGACTCCTTGTTCTAGATTAGAGTCAGAATGCAACAGGGAAATTAAGTTATTCTGCCCATAAATTTCTAGGACATCATTATCTGATACACCATCAGACACCAGCAGCAACAGGCTATCTTCAGTAATCGTGAAAAACTTGACATCGGGACTAATGCCATTTTGATCTCGCGGTCCCAAGGCTTGAGTTAGCTGGTACGCGTCAGGGCGGCTATAGGCTATACTGGCTTCCACCCCTCTAGAAATCTCTCGTTGACCTACTTCATGATCTACAGTCATTTGTTCTAAATCTTTGTTAGGCCTCAGCCGATAAAGGCGACTATCTCCTACATGGGCCACTGCTGCTTGAGTACCTTGAATTAACAGCATAACTAAGGTAGTACCCATGCGCTTGACCCCGGAACGCAGTTGTTGTTGATTTAACTCATAAACTGCTTGATTAGCTACATATACCGCTTCACGAATCTGGTCTTCTGTAGGTATTTGGTTAGTAGTCCAATGTTGATCAAAGTATTCCTTGAGTGTGTTAACTGCTAACTCACTGGCTACCTCACCCCCCGCATGGCCACCCATCCCATCACAGAGGATATATAAACCACGGAATTCAAGAATTTGTTGGTTTGGCAATTCCAACTCACTGATTTTGGTTTGAATGCCAAAGTAATCCTCATTGTAGTTACGTTTCTTACCTACATCAGTACCCGCTGCATTTTCTAAACTACTCAATTCCATTGAGGGTAGAACATTTGGCAAATCATGGGATTGTAAAATAGTCGGTGCTGCGGCATTTTCTTTTATGGGATCAGCTATTCCGCTGATGGGTGTTTCTAGTTCCGCGATAATTTCCTGTAAATGCGATCGCAACTGCTCAACTGTCTCAATTTTACCTAGTTCTAAATCTTCTAAAATCCTGACTATAGAACCAAAGTAAGTCCTCTGGGTCTGTCTAAATATTGCCTGCCAAACTTCCCCCAAAGCTTGGATAGTTAAAGGATGCTCTAGGATGGTGAATGTTTCTACTTTTCCCTGATGTAAGAATACTATATTTGGCAGTTCCTTCAGGGATTCTACATACAACCTTTCCAGACCTAGTTTTTTGTCTGCATTTAAGCGCAGATTGTCTAAGTTCAATAAACTTTGACGACAACTCACCGTTTCTAATGCCCCCCAGAGTCCGCTCATCTGATCTAGGTAATGTAAAATCTCTAAGGTAGATGTGGTTTCAGCTTCCCAGAAGTCGAATAAACACTGCCAATGGGAACGGTCTTCGATGAGTAACACCTGTATATTATCTTGTTCCCAGACATCATGAATAGCTGGTATACCTAGGTGACCTTGAGATTGCAAGAAAATATAAGCTTGAGCCAGGGGAGAAACTCCAGTAATTTCCACTGATGGCATCACCAATCCCTGTCTCTGACTAGCTAGTATGGCCTCAATGGGAGATATTTGATATGGCTGACAGTCCAAGACTTTCACCCACATTTCGGACTCATTCACCGTTGATAGTGGTTCTAAAAGTTGATAGCGCTGTTTTTTGTCTAAATAAGAACCTAATGTGAGATGTGACCCTGAGAGCCAAGGAGTTGGGGATGTTTCTTGCTCATTTTCTGCCTTTTCCTCGCGAATCAATTTCCCATCTTCATTCCCCATCTTGGTGACACTGATAATTGCCTGCCAAACCTTGCCGCATTGCGCACCACAGTGATCACAAAGTCGTGCATTCACAGGTACTTCAGTACTACACTCAGGACAAACCCTGTGAGTTAGCGATGCACCACAACTTTGACAGAATTTGTTACCATTAGGGTTCTCAAATGTACACTGAGGGCAAATGAGCATAATGAAAGTTCCTTCATTTCCGTTCCCACCAGAGCAATTACTACCAAAAGAAAATTATTTGGCGTGACACTTCCGTAATTATATCAGATATTGGCAGCTAGGCTGGTGATTTTTAGGCAAATTATCCCAAAACTTGAGTTCTGATGGCATCAGGTCGCGCCATTCACCCAACTGTAGACCGTCCAGACTCAGATGGGCTATGCTCACCCTCACCAATCGCAAAGTAGGAAATCCCACCGCCGCAGTCATTCGCCGCACTTGACGATTCTTTCCCTCGGTCAATGTCATTTCTAACCAAGCCGTGGGGATATTTTGGCGAAATCTAATTGGCGGGTGGCGTTCAGGTAAATGGGGCGCTTCTAACAACAGTCGTACTTGGGCAGGTTGAGTGCAGTAATTTTGAATATTTACACCCGTTTCTAACTTCTTGATCGCATCTACATCAGGAACGCGCTCCACCTGCACCCAGTAAGTGCGTTCATGTCCATAGCGAGGATGAGCGAGACGATGTTGTAATTGTCCATCATTAGTTAGTAATAATAACCCTTCGCTGTCCCAGTCCAAACGTCCTACAGGGTATACATCAGGAACCGGTATATATTCCTTCAATGTACGATGTTTCGGTGTTTCCTGAGTGAACTGGCTGAGAACACCATAAGGTTTGTAAAAAATAATATATCTGTAATGGTTAGCCATAAATGCTTAGATCATATTGGGACTGATCGCCTACAGTATAACCATACTCTTTCTTCTTAGTGCCTTGACCCCCTTCCCCTAGCTGGTGCGGTCGATCAAAAGGAATTGTAAACAGTCTCACCCGTATTCCTAACCCAGATGGTACAATTTCATTCATGCTAGGGGTGCCTGAAGAATCAGGCTGAGATCACACCCTTAACACCTGAGTCTGGCTAATACCAGCGGAGGGAAGCTGTTTATCGAGGAATTCAATATGCGGACAGAATGGGTTACCAAGCGTCGTGGACAGACTAATGTCACTCAAATGCACTACGCACGCCAGGGTGTTATTACCGAAGAAATGCACTACGTCGCCCAGCGGGAAAATCTTCCCGCGGATCTCATTCGTGAGGAAGTGGCGCGGGGACGGATGATTATCCCTGCTAACATTAATCACACCAACCTAGAACCGATGGCTATTGGCATCGCGTCTAAATGTAAAGTTAACGCTAATATCGGCGCTTCTCCTAACTCTTCCAATCTTCAAGAAGAAGTAGATAAGTTAAATCTAGCAGTGAAATATGGTGCTGATACCGTCATGGACTTGTCCACAGGGGGCGGTAACTTAGATGAAATTCGCACAGCGATCATCAATGCTTCACCTGTTCCCATTGGTACAGTACCAGTTTACCAAGCTTTAGAAAGTGTCCACGGCACCATTGAAAAGCTCACCGCCGACGACTTTCTCCATGTCATCGAAAAACACGCCCAACAAGGTGTAGATTATCAAACCATCCACGCCGGGATCTTAATTGAACATTTACCTTTAGTTAGAGACCGCATTACTGGTATTGTCTCCCGTGGTGGCGGTATTTTAGCCCGGTGGATGCTACATCACCATAAACAAAACCCTCTGTATACTCACTTCCGCGACATCATCGAGATTTTCAAGAGATATGATGTATCCTTTAGTTTAGGTGATTCCCTCCGTCCTGGCTGTACTCATGATGCCTCAGATGCGGCACAATTAGCAGAATTAAAAACCCTCGGACAGCTAACCCGCAGAGCTTGGGAAGATAACGTACAAGTCATGGTCGAAGGACCCGGACACGTCCCCATGGATCAAATTGAGTTCAATGTCCGCAAGCAAATGGAAGAGTGTTCGGAAGCTCCTTTCTATGTTTTGGGACCCTTGGTAACAGATATTGCTCCCGGTTATGACCATATTACCTCCGCCATTGGGGCAGCTATGGCTGGCTGGTATGGTACAGCTATGTTGTGTTATGTCACACCTAAAGAACATTTGGGTTTACCCAATGCTGAAGATGTGCGCAATGGTTTGATTGCTTATAAAATCGCCGCTCATGCTGCGGATATTGCTAGACATCGCCCCGGTGCTAGGGACAGAGATGATCAACTTTCTCAAGCCCGTTATAATTTTGATTGGAATCGTCAATTTGAGTTAGCTTTAGACCCGGAAAGAGCCAAAGAATATCACGATGAAACTCTACCAGCAGATATTTATAAAACTGCTGAGTTCTGTTCTATGTGTGGCCCTAAATTCTGCCCGATGCAAACCAAGGTTGATGCTGATGCTTTGACTGAACTTGAGAAGTTTTTGGCTAAGGAACCCGTGACTCAGGGTTAATTAAGATAATTATCCTTTAATATAGTTACCAACTGGTAACTATATTAAATTCCGGTATCAATGGTCATCAATCTCCATACTCATATCAAAATTTAACCCTAAAAATCAATGAGTGCAGCAATCAAATGGACTGTTGAAGGCGAAGCCAACTGTGGGTAGTTCATTTAGCTAATGCTTGATATCGTTCTTGGAGGTCAGTGATGGTAAATACCGCCTGAAAGTTCAACCCCACTGACTGGTAAAACTCAGCCCCTCCTTGTAGTCTATCCACAAGTGAAATTACGGTATCAACTGTATAACCAGCATCCCGAAGACGCTCAACAGCTTTCATCGCTGATTTCCCCGTAGTCACCACATCTTCTAAAACTATGACTTTTGCACCCGGAGGTAAATTCGGACCTTCAATATAAGCCATTGTTCCATGTCCTTTGGCTTCCTTGCGAATAATCAGCCCTGGTATGGGGCGATTTTCATAAGCAGAAACCACACTCACAGCTGACACAATGGGATCAGCACCTAAAGTTAAGCCTGCCACAGCTTGGGTATCTGTAGGTAATACAGATAAAAGAATGCGGCCAATGGCTAAAGCGCCCTGGGGGTGAAGGGTTACCTGCTTACCATTGATGTAGTAAGAACTGCTTTGTCCAGAAGAAAGAATAAAATCACCCTCTTGATAAGCGAGTTGACAAAATAAATCTAGTAGCTGGTGGTGCAGGGTGATTAAATCAGTAGTAGCCGCACAAATATTTGATTGAGTAAAGGTTCGAGTAGTATCCGTCATTACAAAACAGGCAAAGTTGTGTTACACCAAAGGTAGACCTGATCAGAGTTCTGAATCAGCGTAATATGGGTTTGAATGGAGTCTTGGGTCAGGACTCAAAAAAATCCAGGGTGCAGGAGTTGAACCTGCCTTGGGCGAATTATGAGTTCGCTGCCTCAACCGCTCGGCCAACCCTGGCGGAATTCCATTATAGCGTAATTTTACAGATTGTGTAAAGTCCAAAATGGTGCAACCTGGTATTGATTAAGTTATTTTCACGATTGAGGCAGACAGCTTCAATACTTTTGGTTTGAATACGCTTAGAATAAGGCAAAATTTTGACGCAATAACTTGTCAGCAATGAAAGTAAATTCCACGGCAATTCTCACTTTAATCTTATTAGTCCTGATGCTGGGTGCAGGTTCTGTGAGTGCGTTTTTAGGTTTTGAGATGGGAACCTCGGCCCTCAGAGGTGTAACAACACCAGATGGCCGCCCCACGAATAAGTTTATTAGCAGTAGGTCTAATAACTCTCAACAGCTAGGAGTAGTACTATTGAAAGAAGATGAGATCCTCAAAACTGTCCAGGCTCGAATTGAGGGTAAAACCAAGGCTGCTAAATCAGGAAAATTAGATGAAGATGACGAGGAAGCAAGAACTAGTAGGCAGAGAAGCTCAAAGGAAAAACCCCCATCTGTGGTCGCTGAAAAACTCCAACCGGGATTTCCAGTGGTTGCTGAGAGTCAGGGTGTAACTTTTGCTGTCCAATCTGTTCGCTACTCTGGGGGTGATTTACTCATGAGAGTAAATATGCAGAATAAAGGTAATGATTCTGTGCGCTTTTTGTATAGTTTTTTGGATGTTAGGGACGAAAAAGGACGGACACTGAGTGCTACCACAGAAGGTTTACCAACAGAATTAGATCCTGATAGTCCCATAGCTTCAGGTACGGTGATTATTCCTACGGCTTTGCTTGATGATGTGAATCGGATATCCCTGTCTCTGACAGATTACCCCGCTCAACGACTGAAGCTAGAAGTTTTAAATATCCCTGTAGAAAGGTAAATGAGAATATGGACTCGGGAAGATGATTATTCAATACCTGATATCAAATTCCCGCTATTTAATCCCAAAATGGGGACATGATTTTTACACGAGCTTTGGCGGTGAGTCGTTTTTCTACCTTAATTCCGACTGATGTGGGGCTGAGATTGTTGACGGTGTTATTGCTGATCGCTATTAATGCTTTTTTTGTGACAGCAGAGTTTTCAATGGTGACGGTTAGGCGATCGCGTATTCATCAGCTGGTTAAAGCTGGTGATATTCCGGCCATCGCTGTGGAGGGACTACAACTTAGTATTGAAAGGTTATTATCTACAACTCAATTAGGCATTACCCTTTCTAGTTTAGCCCTGGGATGGATTGGTGAAAGTTCCATTGTCCTATTGGTGAAGTCATGGCTAAAATCCTGGACTTTACCCATAGACATGAATAATTTTATGGCTCATTCTCTATCAATTCCCATTGCCTTTTTCTTGATCGCCTATCTGCAAATTGTTTTAGGTGAACTATGTCCTAAATCAGTAGCTATGTTGTATTCAGAGGATTTGGCGAGATTTTTGGGGCCTTCGGTAAAAGCCATCGTCCGCTTTTTTAACCCCTTTATCTGGATTCTTAACCAATCAACCCGGTTTTTGTTGCGGCTTTTTGGTATAGAATACACCGGACAAAGTTGGCGATCGCCAGTGACTCCAGAGGAATTACAGATCATCATCTCTACAGAAAAAGAATCAACTGGTTTACAGCTTGCAGAGCGAGAATTGCTGAATAATGTCTTTGAGTTCGGCGATGTCAGAGCCTTTGAAGTTATGACCCCCCGGACTGCTATTGTCGCTTTGTCAAAAGATGCAACTTTCCAGACTTTACTCGAAGAAATGACCTCTAGTGGTCACTCACGCTACCCCATCATGGGAGACTCTTTAGATGACATTCGCGGCATAGTTTATTTTAAAGATTTGGCAGAACCCTTGGCAATGGCGAAACTCATCCCAGAAACAAATATCCAACCTTGGATGCGTCCCGCCCGCTTTGTGCCGGAACAAACACCCTTGAGTGAACTATTACCCATGATGCAGCAAGAGAAGCCGGCCATGGTCATAGTAGTCAATGAGTTTGGCGGTACCGTAGGGTTGGTGACCCTTCAAGATGTCATTGCCGAAATTATTGGTAATGCAGGGGAACCGGAGGACATGGATGACTTGCTGGTGGAAATGTTAGACAATCAAACATTTTTAGTGCAAGCCCAAGTTAACCTCGAAGACCTCAACGAAGTTTTACATCTCAATTTACCCCTGACAAAGGAATACCAGACACTGGGCGGTTTTGTGCTATATCAACTCCAAAAAATACCCGTAACAGGCGAAATCTTCTACTATGAAAATCTCGAATTTACTATAGTTTCAACCTTCGGACCGCGCTTGCATCAAATTCAAGTGCGACCCTTGGAGGCTAAATAATTGCACTGGTCATTGGTAGGTTACAACTTTAGTCTTGAGCATAAGGTAGTGGGTCTTTCAACCCCAATTCAGCAAAGGCCGCTAGCCGTAAACGACAAGAATCACAAACACCACAGGCTACATCGCTACCTGCATAGCAAGACCAAGTTAGCTCCCAGGGAACTCCCAATTGATTGCCAAGTTGGATGATTTCGGTTTTTTTTAAATCAATTAGAGGAGCAACAATTTCGATAGGTTTGCCTTCACGTCCTTGTTTGGTTCCTAGTTGAAATACTTTCTGCATCGCCTGGATATAGTCGGGACGACAATCCGGATATCCAGAGTAATCTAGGGCGTTAACACCAATGTAGACCCTTTGGGCTGCGATCGCTTCCCCATAGCCCAGAGCAAAGCTCAAAAAAATAGTATTACGTGCAGGTACGTAGGTAACTGGAATTTTTTGCGACATTTCTTCGAGGGATCTCTCTTGCGGTAAATTAATGGTGTCATCTGTAAGTGCTGAACCGCCCCATTGTCGTAAATCAAAATTGACCACTTGATGTTTGACTACTCCAGCTGTTTGAGCTATACGGAAGGCCGAGTCCAACTCTCGCCGATGTCGCTGCTGGTAATCGAAGGAAATGGGGTGACATTCATAACCATCAGCTTTGGCTTGATACAAAACTGTGGCAGAGTCTAATCCTCCAGATAATAGAATTACAGCCTTCATCCGACTCTCAACTTTTGGGTTTTCCATTGCCAAATCACACTTCCATAAAATTCCACGAATAATGTTACAGTCCTCCTTAAGCCATCTTGGTCGAGCTTTTACTATTTTCACCACAGCCAAACAAATGTCTACACCAGCGCCTGAAAAAAGTTAGACGGCTCAATGTGTAAAAAAAATAGATAATTGTGCAAGAATTGTTGGAGTATTTCAGCGGTGGCAATTGCGTAAAACATACCAAAAGTAAAGGGTTAAGTGGATTAGTTGCAAATTTCTGTATTCTTGATAACAAAACAATATTATTTTTGAATGATTCCTAATTAAAGAGCGATCCCGCTCATTAATTACCCCAGGGTTCTTATAAGTTATTACTTACATCTTCATTGGTTTATCAAGTCAACAAAAAGACACATTGTATCTTATGTTAGTAAAAAAATATTGATCAATTGCCACCTGAACACACAAGGAAAAGGTAAATTGCGGGAACTCATAAAAAACTGGGAAATTCTTCATAAATGTAGCCTCTATGTTACCATCTGGATGGTTTTCAACAGATCATAACTGGTCTTCACGTATAAATACTAACGGCGGTAGCGCCTCTAGATTTGGTGGTTGAGGAGAGAATAATAGTGCAAGATAGCATGTCAGTGGCAGAACCTTCATATACACAGCGGAATCAAACAAAACCAATTCGCGTAGGCGTAATTGGAGTGGGCAACATGGGACAACATCATGCTCGCATACTAAGTTCAATGAAAGATGTTGAATTCGTAGGTGTGTCAGATATTAATGTTGAAAGAGGTTTAGAAACAGCTAGTAAATACAAGGGACATTTTTTTGAAGATTACTGTGACCTCCTACCCCATGTAGAAGCAGTGTGTATCGCTGTCCCCACCCGCCTGCATTACGCAGTAGGTATCAACTGTTTGTTGGCCGGAATTCATGTCTTGATTGAAAAGCCAATTGCTGCGAGCATTTCTGAGGCCGAATCCCTAGTAAATGCGGCAGCTGATTCTCAGTGTATTCTGCAAGTGGGTCATATTGAGCGTTTCAATCCAGCATTTAAAGAACTCAGTAAAGTGTTAAAAACAGAAAATTTGCTGGCTCTAGAAGCGCATCGCATGAGTCCTTACTCAGACCGCGCCAATGATGTTTCGGTGGTGCTGGATTTAATGATCCACGACATTGACCTGTTATTAGAACTAGCTGGTTCTCCAGTGGTGAAGTTAACCGCTAGCGGTACTCATTCGGTGAATTCCGGTTATTTGGATTACGTCACTGCCACCTTGGGCTTTGCTAATGGTATTGTT
The DNA here is from genome assembly GCA_903911355.1 of uncultured Nodularia sp. Lineage (GTDB taxonomy): Bacteria > Cyanobacteriota > Cyanobacteriia > Cyanobacteriales > Nostocaceae > Anabaenopsis > Anabaenopsis arnoldii. The sequence continues at coordinate 18,606 of CAIWDD010000080.1, forward strand.
GCCACTTTAACTGCCAGCAAAGTTACCCACCGGAAAATCCGCCGCATAGTGGCTCATTGCAAAAACTCATTTACAGAAGCAGATTTCCTCAAAAATGAAATTTTAATTCACCGACAAACTAATAATAATAGTCTGACTGACCATAGACAAGTCCTGTACAGGCAGGATGGTTTGATTGAGAAAGTTTACACCACTAATGTTCAACCTCTGAGTGCAGAACTAGAGCATTTTATTAATTGCGTCCACGGCGGTAATCAACCTTCGGTAGGTGGTGAACAAGCCCTGAAAGCTCTGAGATTGGCAAGTTTAATTGAGCAAATGGCATTAGAAGATCGGGTTTTAAAGCCATTAGATTGGGAATCTCACACACGGGTGCAGTCATTGACCCCAACAATTTAAACCGGGAACGGGCATGAGGCATGGGGCATAGGAAAACAAACTCTCCCCTGATCTTTGTGCCCTCCCCAGGAAACCAACAAGGAAAAACTCACCTAGTAACACTAGCCTTTCATCGTCTACTTGAGTAGAATACAACCAGCAATTTCTCAAAAGTCTTCACTCCATGAAACTAAAGTTAGGCTTTGGACTGTTTAAAGCCAACCCATCAAAGACCAAGTAACAAAGTCAATGTGATTCATGTAACGATTCTCTAGTTGACCCATTTATCTGCTACTATCCAGGAAAGTTGTTGAGTAAAAATGTCGAGAAAAGTATAGCTGACAATGAATTATGGGAATTGACTAACTCAACCCCCCTAGGAGATCAGGAAAACACTGATTTCATAGGCAAGGTAGCAGAGCAATTAATATTGCTCTCTCTATACTACAAGTCCGCACATTAATTTCTGTCACTCAGGCATTAGTAAAAGTTAAATCAGGATTAGGAGCTTTCATGACAGACCAACCTTCCGCAGCTACCCCAATGAATGCCGCCGCCATACCTTTAAATAAGGTGTCAGCATCTACCCCGATGAATACCAACCCTCCTGCTAATAGGTCAAGTATTAGCGGCAAAAATATTCTCAGTGTTGATTTAGGTAGAACTTCTACTAAAACTTGTATTAACCGTGAACCAGCTGATGTAGCTTTCATACCTGCCAACGTTAAGAAAATGTCTATGGAAGAGGTTAAAAGCGGCGTTTTTGAAGCCAAGGCTACTGACCCTCTCATGGATTTATGGCTGGAGTATCAAGGTAATGGATATGCTATTGGTCAGCTAGCAGCGGACTTTGGGGCCAATTTAGGTGTTGGCCAGTCTAAAGTAGAAGATGCACTAGTCAAGGTTTTGGCCTGTGCTGGCTACTTTAAACTCAAAGATGAAATCTCCGTCATCATGGGTCTGCCTTTCCTGTCTTTAGAACAATTTGAAAAGGAAAAAGCTCAGTTAACCAGTCAAGTTACTGGACCTCATGTGATGAACTTCCGAGGGGAATCCGTATCGCTCAATATTAACAAGGTTTGGGTCATGCCAGAAGGATATGGTAGTCTCCTCTGGTCTGAAGCTCAACCTAAGACAGGCGCTAGGGTTCCAGATTTCACCAAAATCTCCGTCGCAATTGTTGATATCGGACATCAAACCATTGATATGTTAATGGTAGATAACTTCCGTTTTGCCCGCGCTGCTTCTCAAAGTGAAGAATTTGGCATGAACAAGTTCTATGAAATGGTAGCCGCCGAAATAGAGGGATCTGATAGTCAATCTTTAGCCCTGATTTCTGCTGTCAATAAACCCAAAGGTGAACGCTTCTATCGTCCTAAAGGTGCCAGCAAGCCCACTAACCTGGATGATTTTCTACCTAACCTCATAGAAATGTTTTCTCGAGATATTTGTCATCGTGTCTTAGCTTGGATACCAGAGCGGGTCACTGATGTCATTATCACTGGAGGCGGTGGTGAATTTTTCTGGGACGACGTTCAACGTTTACTCAAGGAAGCCCAAATAAATGCCCATTTATCCGCCCCTTCCCGCCAGGCTAATAGCTTGGGGCAATACATTTATGGAGAGGCGCAATTGTCCGGTCGATCTGCTAGGTCTTAAAACTGATGTTCCAATGGCCAAAAAAGGTAGTTAAATCGGTCACCTTCAACCCATCGGTTGCCGATGAAAGCTTGTTAGCAGTTGTAGAGGATTGTCTGGAAAGATTGCCTGATAAAACTTTTAGCGACATCTGTAAGCAGGCTCTATGGCAATCTTTGTGTATACCGGAGACTGTAAAACCTAGTCCAAAAACAGTAGCAACAGATTCACTAGAAAAAAAAATCGATGAGTTGCAAACTCAAGTGGCTGAGCTAGAGGAACGTTTTTTCGCAAAACAATCTCATCGTTTGGAGACTATGGAATGTCATATTTTGCAACTTACGCAACAAATGGCATATGTAGTAAATATGCTTAGTGAGCGTTCAATGATTGAGTCTCCAAGCACACCAGATATATCAGTATCATATACTACTGATGAGCATCAACCCCCAGAAGAGGTTGATCCCGTGCTCCAACGCCTAAGTCAGTTTCTGGATGACTTTTAAATAATTACCTGTAATTTCCCTCGGCTCTATAGCCCGGGTCACTAAGCAAGTCAAACACCAACATCCTTAAGACGTTTTTTGGACTATCCGAGAAAATCTTGGGGATGTTTTATTTTTTAAAATAATTCACTTGATGTGTACGTAATAATTCCCAGCTTAAAGGATATTGATTAGTATAAAATTTGATATGTTGCTTCTTTGATCTAGAAACTGACCCGGAGTGGGAAGTGGGCTAACCAAGAACACCTTTTCCTAGTTTTGACTCTTCTCCATACCCTAGGAAATTAATTGTCAACTTCGGATATTACCCCTCAAATATATAATTTTCTTTAAGAGTTATTAAGAAATTCTTATTAAAAAATATTGCAATAACTTGATTTATTTGTTACTGTGTGTATGGCAACAACGCTGATGAACGCTCTGAGATTTAGGAGAGAAAAACCTATGAGCTATATTCACTCCGGCAATTGTGTGAAATTTTGATTGTTAATCTGACTGAAAACCCAGGTATTTGTGCCTTTTAGTCCAGGAATATTTCGTTGCCACAAGCTTATTTACCAACGACTGATTATTTGTCTTACCCTGTCCAAGCTAGTAGCTCTGATTGTGTCTATCCGCAATCACTAAGACTAGGGTAAGACACCATTTTGGAGGTCATAACCGATGAATATTCGAGGTAAAGTCGCTCTGATTACTGGGGCTTCCCGTGGTATTGGTAAGGCGATCGCTCTGAGGCTGGCCCAACAAGGCATCAAGCGGTTGATATTAGTAGCACGCGATGGGCAAAAATTAACCGCCGTCGCTAACCAAATCGAAGCCATGGGCGTAGAAGCCGAAATTTTGTGCATTGATTTAACAAAAACAATTGAAGTTAATATTGCCGTTGCCCAATTGTGGCGCAACTATGGCCCAATTCATCTCCTGGTTAATTGTGCGGGCGTAGCATATCAAACCTCATTTTTACAGACCAAGCTGCCCCAAGTTCAAGAAGAAATCTCGGTGAATTTATTGGGAATGTACAACCTCACCAGCCTTATAGCCCGGCGGATGGTCAGCCAAAAACAAGGAACAATCGTTAATGTGTCAAGTTTGATGGGGAAAGTAGCAGCACCGACAATGGCCACTTACTCAGCTACCAAGTTTGCCATCTTAGGATTTACCCAAGCCTTACGCCGCGAACTGGCTGAACATAACATCCGAGTCCTCGCCTTATTACCTTCCCTCACAGACACAGATATGGCGCGGGACTTAAAATTATTTCGCTGGGTGATCCCTATGAGTTCCGAAGCAGTAGCACAAGTACTCGTCTCTGGATTGCAAAAAGATACACCAGAAATTTTAGTAGGTTGGCAAAGTCATTTAGCCGTGTGGTGTCAACGCTTGGCCCCTTGGTTACTAGAGATAATTTTACAAATCGCCACTCCGCCAACCTTGACAAAACCACAGCCTCCGGCAAAACCCAGTTTCATGACCAAAATTTATCGTTTTAGCGATTTATTATGGTCAAAAACATAAATTATCTCTCCAGTTAAATTCTCACAATTTCATACTGCGGTCAATAAATTTTACCTTTGAGATCAAAAGGCCAACATTCCCAAAAATAGAACCTATTGACCGCAATTCGCGCTCATTTACCCCAAGCTCACCAATAATTCGTATTTTCCGCAGAAGAGCAACAAACTTCATAACCGACTCAAACAAAAAGATGGGAATATCTTTGTAAGACCGCACCGATGATAATTAGCGCATTGTTGCCCATCTCGTAGTTGTTCAGGGAAAATGAAATTGCCTACCACACTTACTTCTGTGCCGGAAATCATAGACGACTTGCCCAATATTTCTGGTTGGGAAACAGAAGTCTTCTCTGTAGTTAACCATGATGCGCCTGTATTTTTACCCTCAACAAATATCCGCTTAGAGGATGTAAACGCAGTCTTTGCCATCGCCCTACATATGCACCAGCCAACCATACCAGCTGGACCCGATGGCGGATTAATCAGCAATCTGCAATATATGTTTGAACATTCTCACGAAGGGGATAACCATAACGCCGCAGCTTTCGCCTATTGTTACAGCCGTATGGGGGACATGATCCCCGAACTTGTCCATCAAGGTTGCAATCCCCGTGTGATGTTGGATTACTCTGGTAATCTTTTGTGGGGACTCAGACAAATGGGACGTAAGGATATTTTGGATAATCTCAAACGAATCACCTGCAATCCCACCTATCAACCTTATGTAGAATGGCTCGGGACAATGTGGGGTCATGCTGTCATTCCTTCCACACCCATACCCGATATTAAATTGCATATCCTGGCATGGCAACATCACTTTGCTGCCATCTTTGGCTGGCCAGCATTAGCAAGAGTCAAAGGATTTTCCCCCCCAGAAATGCACCTACCAAATCACCCGGATACTTTATTTGCATTTGTCAAAGCTCTCAAGGAATGTGGCTATCGTTGGTTACTTGTACAAGAACATTCTGTAGAAACAATTAGCGGTGAATCTCTCACCCATAAGCACTTACCACATCGTCTGATAGCCCGCAATTCTCAAGGTGAAACAATTAGTATTACAGCCCTGATTAAAACCCAAGGTTCAGATACCAAATTAGTGGCTCAGATGCAGCCTTACTATGAAGCCAAAACTTTAGCTAAACAACAAGTAGCAAATATCATAATACCACCAATAGTTAGCCAAATTGGCGATGGTGAAAATGGTGGTGTGATGATGAATGAATTTCCCAGTGCTTTCAAACAAGCTTGGAAAGATATGGTAAATCAAGGAGGAGGTAAATCTGGGGTTGTTGGGGTCTGTGGTACAGAATACTTAGAATTATTAGCAGCCGCTGGTTGTCAAACCAAAGACTATCCCACCTGTCAGCCACTAGGACAACATCAAATTTGGCAGCGACTTTCACCCGAAAACTGCAAACCTGATGGCTGGCGTGGCGTAGCCATAACTGTAGAAATTGCCATTCAAGAATTAAAGCAAATCAATCCTAACTTTCACATGGATGGAGCCTCATGGACTAATCATATTAGTTGGGTAACAGGATATGAAAATGTGCTCTCACCCATGCATAAATTAAGCAGTTTATTTCATCAAAAGGTTGAGAATATATTGCCCACTAATTCAGTGGAATACCGTAATCTCCTTTTACATAACCTTTTGCTACAAACGAGCTGTTTTCGCTACTGGGGACAAGGTTCATGGACAGACTATGCGCGTAATATTTACCAAAGGGGAGAAAACTTGGTGCAAATGCTCTGTGACTCTGATAATTCACCCGACTTGGTTTGACACCCCCCTTGTCTAAAGACCTACCGTTAATTTCATGTGGTTAAGGTAGACAACCGCGGGTATGACTTGTACTGACTTTGTGGAAGTATGCCCACCACACAAGAGTTTTACGAGGATTTGAAGTAATTTAATTTTTTGTGTGTACACCCCAGAGCTTTCAAGGAGGGGAGATGTTAACGCGGAATATTTAAACAGTATGAACAGTTTATGAAATTTCAGGTAAGATGACATCCTGAGCGAGTAGCTCAAACCAAGTATAAACATCAGTCCATGAAATCTCACCCTGCTAGATATTTATTCCCCCAAACTCGGAACAATTTCAGCAAGGGGACAATCTGACTATCAGTCAGCATCAGTAAATGCACACATTTGAGCAAAACTATCCACAACTCCCTAGCCTTCATCATCCCTTAAGGGTAACTAGAAACAAAACACTACTTTCCTGTTCCCATAAGCCTGATTTACCCATAGATGCTTTTGATCCCCATTCCGATAGAATGTTTAAACATAACCTAAAAACTTTCAAACGCTGTTGACTGCGACACCCATGAATCAACTGAACAATGGTTTCACTATATTTCTGAGTTTGCTAGTCGAGGCGATGCCATTTTTGCTGTTGGGAGTTTTATTCTCCAGTGTGCTGCTAATTTTTATTGACGAGCGGCAATTAGTAGCCAGAATGCCTAAAAACCCCTTTCTAGGCGCTTTAGCAGGTAGTCTCATCGGTTTTATGTTTCCGGTGTGTGAGTGCGGTAATGTCCCCGTAGCACGGCGGTTGCTGATGCAGGGAGTCCCCACACCCGTGGCTATTGGTTTTTTACTAGCAGCACCGACGATTAACCCAATTGTGATTTGGGCAACTTGGTTAGCCTTTCGAGACCAGCCAGAAATAGTAGTTTTACGAGTGGTATTTTCTCTATTAATCGCCGTAATTATTGGCATGGTTTTCAGTTTTCAAAAAGATATAAGTCCGTTTGTTCAGCCAGCGATCGCTCGTTATCTCAAATTTAACCCACCAGGGAAATCAGACACTGAAATCCCTGGTGGAGGTTACGTAAAACCAAGCAGATTCACCGGTGCGTTGAAATCCGGAACTTATATTTTAGGAGGAAAAGCAGGACTTACCACACGGTTAGATTCTAACTTATTACCAGCCACGAACCCATCTGTCAGTTCCAGTAAATCTGTGGTGGATAAACTACAACTAGTTTTGGATAATCTCATCCAAGAATTGCGAGAGCTAGGCGGCGTCATGATTTTAGGCAGCGCGATCGCCGCTTCTGTGCAAGTATTTGCTCCCCGTGAATTAATCCTCAGCCTGGGTGCGGGACAGGTTAGCTCAATTGTAGTCATGCTGATATTAGCTGCAGTTGTATCCATCTGTTCCACCGTCGATTCATTTTTCGCCCTGTCATTCGCCTCGGCTTTTAGTAGTGGTTCCCTGTTGGCATTTTTAGTATTTGGCCCTATGGTTGACATTAAAAGTGTGGGATTAATGTTAACTGTTTTTCATCCCAAAACTATATTCTACTTATTTGCTTTAGCCGCACAGTTGACATTTTTGTTCACCCTGTTCATGAACTTATATGTGCTTTGAACCTTGTACTTTATTAATTTGTCAGTAGGTTTTTTTCTTCTCCACTGACTACTGACTTATCAATGTTGAAAAATGGCTAAAAAACCCAAAATTCCTCTGCAAAATATCTTATTCCCCTGGCTAGATGCTTTAGCGATCACCAGTTGGGGGATTTTGATGCTGCAATACTGGCTATCAGGTAAATTGTACTTGTTGATTCACCCCAATTTCTTTGGTTTAGTGATTGGTTGTGGTATCGCTTTCCTGATTATTGGGTTGTTGAAGATGCGAGAGATTTGGCGAAAACGTCACCTGGCTAATACATCGAATATTCAGCACATGAACTTATTTCCCCCTGGATGGGGTAGTGCTTTATTATTAACAGTTGCGATTTTGGGTTTAATGATTACACCCCAGGTTTTTGCTAGCGACACCGCCATTCAGCTGGGTGTGACTGATTTATTATCCACCGGACGCGTTCAACCCCAGTCCTTTCGCCCTTCTATTCGCCCAGAAGATCGCTCACTTGTGGATTGGGCGCGGACACTTAACGTTTACCCAGAACCAGATTCATATACAGGTCAAAATGCCAAAGTTCAGGGATTTGTGGTTCATCCACCCAACATAGGAGAAAACTATATTTTTCTGGCGCGATTTGTGCTTACTTGTTGTGCCGCAGATGCCTATCCTGTAGGATTGCCAGTCAAACTACCAGAAAATCAAGAGCGCTATCCCCCTGACACTTGGCTGGAAGTAGAAGGAAAAATGATCACAGAAACTCTCGCTGGTAAACGTAACCTGACTATTGCTGCTACTTCCATTAAAGAAATTCCCCAACCTCGGAATCCTTATAGTTATTAATACTTAATCACTGAAGAATGGCTACATCCAAGACATTGATCCAACCACTAGATCGCGTGGCGATTTCACTGATGCTGCTAGTGAGTCTCCTGATTGGATTCATGATACTTAAAGGTGATCTGGTGGCAGCTAGTGTCCGGGAATTTACCTGGGAAAATCAACAAATCGGAGCAGATGATATTGCCTTCACTCTCAACTTTAGCCGCCCTATGGACGTTCAAAGCGTCGAGGAAAACTTGAGAATTGAACCGCCCCTAGCAGGTAAAATTAGTTGGGCAGGCCGGCGCATGGTTTATACACTGCTCACACCAGCACCCTATGGTACAAATTATCAAGTGCGGTTGCAAGATGCCAGAGATAGGTTTGCTATACAAGAAGGGAAAAATCGCGTTATCCACCCCTTTGTTGGTAACTTTAGATCCCGCGATCGCGTGATTATTTACATAGGGGCCGATGCAGAACATCAAGGTCAGTTAGTTCTTTACAACTTAACTCAAGAGAAAAAAAACATACTTACCCCCAAAGACCTGATTGTCATGGACTTTAAGCCATTTCCAGATGGGGAAAAAATCTTATTTTTGGCTCGCACCAAAAATAACCCAGACTTACTCTCGGCTCAATTATATACTGTAAGCACAGGTATTTCTGCACAACCTGAAAAACCTGCAGAACCACCAGGTAGAATGGACTTGCTGTTAGACAATAAGCAATATCAAAACCTCAAATTTGACTTATCCCCAGATGGTAAAACAGTTGTGGTTCAACGCGGCAATAAAAATAATCCCAGCGATTTTGGGTTATGGTTTATGCCCAGCACTAGCAATACCAGAGAAAGACCCACCCCCCAACGCCTCAAAAGTGAACCAGGGGGAGACTTTATGATCACTCCTGATAGTCAAGCCGTCGCAGTTGCTCAAGGTCAAGGGGCTGCCATTTTACCAATACAAAATGATGCCAGCAAACCTTTGGACTACCTCCCGCAGTTTGGGTTAGTACAGTCTTTTTCCAAAGATGGCTCTCAAGCAGCAATGGTCAAATTCAATACAGATTATACAAGGGACTTATTTTTGGTAACCAATCAAGGCATCCAGAAACCCTTGTTAAAAACCACGGGTTCTATTCACAACTGCCAATTTGACCCAGCTTCACCAACTCTCTATTGCTTGCTGACACAGCTCATATCTGATGAAGAATATATAGAACAGCCTTATGTAGTCGCAATTGACCTGAAAACTGGAGGACAAAAACCACTATTATTACTACCCACTGAACAGCGGAACGTGCAAATGAGTTTAGCACCAGATGGTTTAGGCTTGCTCTTTGATCAAGTAACAGCACAAATAGATCAGCAGCCTTTATCTGCAAGTGTACTCAAAACACAAGATGGAGAAGTGATCGCTACTAGTAGCCTGTGGTTAATGCCTTTATTGCCTATTGATGATACGTCACAGACTACAATCAAACCAGAGAAACTACCTTTCGTAGGATTTCATCCCCGTTGGTTGCCTTGAAGGATAAAATAAATAACATTCATAAATGTGAATAAAAGTCAAGTAACTGAAAATCAGTTCTCACAATCTGTCATCAACCCTGTATATTGGTAGTGTTTACACTAAAATCTGCCGTGATTCTAATAGCTTTTGTGGCCTAGCCAGAGGTAATGTTGTCACTAACCCGTGCCTGATAGCTTGCGTGGACTAGACCATAGGAACCCTAACCCTGAAGGAATTGGTCATAGCTGAAATGGAATCCCTAAACTTTGATAATTCACGACAACCGATAGCTGGCGTGGCGTAGCCATAACAGCTAATCTGTCCATTTTACCCCATTGTACCTCCTGACAATATGGCAAATACACAATTGCAGATCCTCACACCCGCGGTAGAAGCAGAGCCAGAAGTACACACTCCTGACTCCCAGACAAATAAAAACCCCTCAAACTGGGTGGAGACGCCTAACAGTCAACAAGAAATACTTGTCGATGGTGAAAATGTAGAGCAGTTGCAGACAATTTCTCTACAGGCATTGAATGAAGAATTGCGAGGAGCAAATAATGACTTGTATCAGCAGGTAGAGCATCTCAAAGATCAGCTGGCTGAATCAGAAAAGGCTTTGCAGTGGCAGAAAAGGCGTTCTAGTGTCGCCGAGTCAATGTTGAACCAACACACGCAAGAACTGGCCGCGGCTCAACAACAAATTAAATCTCTATTCCAAGAGTTAGAAACGGCTTTACAAACCATTCAACGCCAAGAAAACTATATTGAAACTTATAAGGCAGAATTACACATTAGCCAACAACGCCTGGCTAAATTAGAGCGAGAATGTGCGCTGCTGCAAACTAACTATAACGAACAGTCTCAACAGGTATTACAATCGGAAAATGCTTGTCGAGAGCTACATAGTAGGCTGATGCGACAACAACGCCAGACCCTGCAATTCAAAGCCGCTCTCGAAAAATGCCTAGAGACACCGGTAGTTAATGATTCATCTGACTATACAGCCAACCACCAAACGAGATTTTCCCGAAAGGCTCGGTCTTTGTTGCCTAATGTCCAACCGATTCGACCTTGGTCAGCAGAATCAGAATCTTTCACAGACCAATTTGATTCTTCTGGGAATGAATCTATAGACCCCTACAGCAATCTATCTGCCTCATCTCCATCTAGGAGTGATAATTCTCCATCAATTCAGCAAGACAGGCTGGCTCCCTCTCTAGAAGAACCAGCGCCCACACAACCATCTGCTCCACTGGAAGACTCTGCGAGTACATCAGAAAGTATTTCATCTGTAGATTCATCAAAGCTAGATACTCAATTGGATACTCTAATCCAATTGTTTTTTACTAGTGAGCCACAATCTGCCTCACTGGCCCCTGCTGAGATGAATGTAGACAGCAATGAAACTGTGAGACCTATCTGGCAGAGTATGGATACAACCGGGGAAAGTGATAGCCCCCAGTATCCCATAAAGGACAATGAGCAATTGGAAATACTTCCAACAGAAGAACATTCCCCAGAGTCCTACACTTTGCCTGATAGCTCCCCTAGGCAACCCATAGAATGGGAAAAATATTTGTTAGAAAACTCACGATTGTATCAACCCGATTCCACCTCAAATGATTTTGGAGATTACGCCAACGACGCGAAATCACCATCACCCCTGGTTAATCGCCAGCGCGATCCAAAAGTGCGCAGGTCTTTATTAACAGTAGAACTACCGAATTTATCTAAGAATCGTCAAGATAATAACTATCACTAATAGAGCAAAATCAGATTTGTGAATTGGCTTTACCCCGGTTTACATCACTTTGCCACCCAAGCTACAGAATTTTTGCTTCTGATTTTGGAATAATGGCATCTGAATTATTCAGTGTTAACTGATTTTTTGTTCCTTTTTTACCAGCAGCGATGGCGTAGTTAATCGCCAAGAGCCGGAACCATAGTGCAGGATGGCTTGATTCCAGCCAGGGTTGAGTTTGCAGCAAGAAGTTTGGGAACCATCCACTCAGTAAAGCACTGACTAAGGAATGAAGACCAAAATTAAAATAATTACCCATCCAGCGGACTAGATCTTTGAATCCAGCTAGTTGCCAAATCCATAACAGCAGGGCTGGATTTTTGCGAGCTGCTTTGAGTGCTAGTCGGTTGAAAGTCCACCAATCACATTTATCTTTAATGAAATTATCTGCTATTTCTGGTGGCTCACCTGCTAACAGCCCAAAGAAGGTATTCAGCATGGAGTTAATCCGTTGGGGGGGCAAAAATTTCCCCGTGGGAACCATCATTCCTTTAGAAAATAGCCAAGTTACGGCAACATTACTTTGGTAGGCGCGAATTCTGTTTAAATGGCGGAAACTGAGCAGGTCATGCTTGAGGGCTGTATCTAAAAGTGTTGTTAAACGGTTTAAGTTGCGAATTAAGGACCCAAAACCCGTGAACACTAGAGGAGACTGGAGGGATGCGGCATCACCAATAGCAATTAATCGATCAAAGGCGATGGTGCGATCGCTACTTCCTATACTAAAATGCCCAGGTATATATCCAAATGTCGGCTTTTTCCACTCTAGTTTATCTAGGTCACAGCGCCGATACTCTGGCAAGATGGTGAAAAAGTCTTCATACATTTCCAGCAAGGAACCAGGGTTAGATTCATTGACTTCATGGTAATGAAATAAATAAATTGTCAATTCGTCGCCAGATCCCGGAAATAATTCCCAGATTAACTGTCTTCCCCTAGAAATATCTCCATGGCTGTAAAGTACATCACCATATTGGGAATCCCAAACCCCTGGGTCAAATCCCCCGCAGATGACTGCTCCCACTGTCGGACATACACTGTCAAAAGCACGGCCGCCATTTAATTGCCAAGCGATGGGGGATGCGGTTCCCATGGCATCAATTAATAATCGCCCGCTGACTTGCTGCTGATTTTGACTAGGTAAATCCTTGACTGTAATCACAACTTGGGTTGAGTTGATATCGGCACGTATGAACTCTGTTTCATCCCAGATTTCACCGCCAGCGTCTCGTAGTTTTTGCCCACACATTTGCAGTAATCTATCGGAGTCTAGGGCTATATTTAATACTGTGGGTGTATGCAAGATGGGCGATCGCAATTTTGGGGGATTATTGCCATCAAAAAATTTATTGAATCCGTCTTTGTATTCCCGGACAATTAAAGTTTCTAACTCGCTAGGTGTTAGTAAACCCAAATGAATTAAGCTTTCAAGTTCATCACGAGAAATATTCCATTCTCGATTCATCCGCCCAAAAGGCAAACGTTCCACCAGCAAGACCTTATATCCTAATTTGGCCATGACAGCGGCATGAATTACGCCTAATGCGCCGCCGATGTAGATTAAGTCATACATAGGGGAGGAGGAAGATGTCACGCCCTGCGACTCTGGCGAGCCGCTAAAAACTACCTGTCGGGGTTGTTGAGGATTACGTACTCCTTCCCGCCATTTTTGCTCCCACCAATAAGCACGATTGAGATCATATTCGCCATTGGGCATGCGCTGAAAATATTTAACTGTGAGGGGGTAAGAGGTTGCTAGTGCCTCAAAAATCGATGTTTGGGCATCAATACCCGGAGGTTCAGGATATTGATGCGGAAATTTTTCCCGCATTTGATTAGTCAGACGTTGCACAATTTCTTTTTCTCTGATTGAAAGTCCATAGGGCGGCTGATTTGCCCAACGAAACACTTTGAGATAAGTGGTTCGCTGTACTGACCAGAGGAATACAGAAAGTTCGGGCGGTATGTTTTTTGTATCTTCCCTTGGTGGATTTTTGTTGATTGTGAGTATTTTCAAGCGAAAACCATCGGGCGTGAGCAATTTTTCCCCAAAACCTGGTTCAAAGTCAGTTTGCAGCCAAGTTAGTACAGGGGTACTTTCGGGTGTGGGAATTTCTAAATAAAGTATTTCTGTGATCATTGTTTGCTGACATCTGGTGTTGACATCTCCCCTGGTTGAAACACAGGGGATTCTAAACCGATGTTGCTACGCAGGACCAAGCCTTGCTACGCAACGTTGACGATATGATTTACTTAATCCCTTAAATAAATCAACTCGTCTTGGGAGTGTCAAGGCTCCCCTACCCACCTTGGCTAGGCTAACACCTAGCTGTGTGGCTACTTTTGTTAAGATATTCGCGGCACCGTTACAGTCAGCGTTTACCAGTATCCCAGTAGAAGTTTTGTACAGTCCCCCTTTTACCCTTTGACCTGACGGTTTCCATCCGTTGGGTTTTTCACCATGTTTGTAGAGGCGATCAGTAACTGTTAATTTTATCCCATATTCTAGACAAAGTTGTTTAAGGCGTTCAATCAGTCGCCCTGTGGGAATGGGCACAAAATTTTGATTCCCCCGCTTACTCATCTTAGAGCCATTTTTTTGTCCATCATTCCAGCCAATAATCAGATTACCAATTCTGTCCTTAAGACATCGATTAATAATAAATCGGGCTGCTTCGTTAACAGCATTACGCATCTGATTATTGCGTTTACGTTGCACTCTATCTAAGAGGATGTTTGGAAAGTATTAAACAGGTAATTTTTATATTAGGGAACAGGGAACAGGGAACAGGGAACAGGGAACAGGGAACAGGGAACAGGGAACAGGGAACAGGGAACAGGGAACAGGGAACAGGGAACAGGGAACAGGGAACAGGGAACAGGGAACAGGGAA
>CAIWDD010000081.1 GCA_903911355.1 uncultured Nodularia sp.
GGCTAATCCGTGGGTGTACCAGGAGGTGACGAAGGTTGTACCGGTAAGCCAACCGCCTAGTGCTAGGTAAGCGCAGGGGAATAATAATATCCCTGACCAGCCTACGAATACGAAGCGATCGCGCTTTAACCAGTCGTCTAAGGCGTCAAACCACCCTCTTGTACTGGGGGCACGTCCAACTGCGATAGTCATTGAACTAAAATCCTCTTTTACTAAAATTGCACCGTTTTTGAAGCAACTCTGTCGGCTATTGTGCCGACTTTGTGCGACTTCAACGAGGAATTAACGTTTTTTTGACAATCTCAGCAGCCCGAAAGCATCTGAGAATCTGAGATCTTGCCCTTTTAATGAGGGAGCTTCTCAGAATTATGTCATTACACGCACCATGGGCTAATGATTTATTAACTTCTGGTGACTTAATGATTCTTAACTTATCACATTAGTTTGGGTTTTTGCCCAATTGACTTTATTGACATTCTTGCCACCCTATAAAGGCCTGGGTATGCCAAGAATCACCTCTTGGCTTTCCTGCTTAGTCCCTGAAGGGATTTCGGCTTTCCCACTACATGAATGTAGAGGCTACCTCGGCACAGAAAAATTGGTGTAGTTAATTCTCAACATGACTAGATTTTACTACACGAATACACAGACAGTAACCTCATGAATGACCATAGAGCGGGCCAATGGCCCCGTCTTTATCCCTGCCTAGCGGTGAGGGTTTGTTCAGTACAAACCTATTACTTCTGATCAATATCAGAATTTTAATAATTTGACACAAGTTTTCTCATAAATCTTAAAAGTCTCACTGCTGCAACTTGCAAGAAAAGCTCCTGAAATGGCAGACTTGGATCGGGAAGAACTCACAGGCCAAAGTTAGTTCAATGACGGCATCAACAACAATTAACAAAGGTGATTCGCCTAACGGCGATCGCAAACCTTCCAGTATCCTGCATCAAAGTGTTCTGGGTTCTCGTCGGTTTAGCAATTACTGGTGGGCAACCATCGTGACCATGGGCGCCACAGGCTTCTTGTTGGCGGGGGTATCTAGTTACTTGAAAGTAAATTTACTCCTAGTTACCGACCCAACTCAACTGATATTTGTACCCCAAGGACTAGTCATGGGCTTATATGGTACTGCCGGCTTACTGTTAGCCTTATACCTCTGGCTCATGATTTTATGGGATGTCGGAGGCGGTTACAACGATTTTAATCAGGACACTGGCAAGATAAAAATCTTTCGTTGGGGATTTCCCGGTAAAAATCGTCGCATTGAAATTGACACCTATACTCAAGACGTGCAGTCTGTGCGCATCGATATTAAAGAAGGTCTGAATCCCCGTCGCGCCCTCTACCTACGTGTTAAGGGTCGGCGAGACATTCCTTTAACACGGGTAGGTCAACCATTATCTTTAGCCGAGTTAGAAACTACAGGCGCGGAATTAGCCCGATTTTTGAGAGTACCCCTCGAAGGACTCTAAGGAAGGGGAAGGATTTCAACTTGTACCAAATCTCAAAAATTACTCAAGCAGATAACATACTCAGGTTAAATCAGTAACTGACTATGCGGTTAAAAGTCTCAAATTTTCTAGTTGCGTTTTTGATAGTCGGTGCTTTGACTTTGGGAGGATGTTCCACACAGGATGTTACTTCTAACTCAGCAGGAACTGAGACAAACACGGGCAACACAACAAGCACTGTATCTGAAATCATAAGTGAGAATATTCCGGGAATGAAAAATTTACCACGCCTCGAAGGTAAAGCTACTGTGGTGATGACCGTTAACGGTTCACCCATTACTATCGAGGTAGACGGCACCAATGCCCCAATTACAGCTGGCAACTTCGTTGATTTAGTCCAAAAAGGTGTATACGATGGGTTAGTTTTTCATCGAGTGGTGCGCGATCCCCAACCTTTTGTAGTTCAAGGGGGTGATCCCCAAGGTAAAGACCCCAAATTTCCCGCAAATAGATTGGGGACGGGTGGTTACATTGACCCGGAAACGGGGAGTGAACGTCGCATACCTTTAGAAATTAAGCCCATGGGTGCAGAACAACCAATAATTTACGGTCAAACTACCCGGCGACCACCTGTGTTACAGCATAAAATGGGTGCGGTAGCAATGGCGCGATCACAAATGCCAGATTCAGCTTCCTCACAGTTTTACTTTGCTCTAGCAGATTTAGGTTTCCTCGATGGTAACTACGCTGTATTTGGTAATGTCACCGACGGCTTTGATGTGGTGAACAAAATTCAGCAAGGCGATCGCATTGAATCCGCTAAAGTGACTCAAGGTGCAGAAAATCTGAAAACACCCGATTAACTCCAGAGTAGGGGAGTAAGGAAAAAAATTCCCAATTCCCCACCTCTGATTCCTAATTCCCAAATGGTTGTCATCACTGGTATTGGTTTAGTTTCCTGCTTGGGAACCAGCTTAGAGCATAGCTGGCAGAAGTTAATCGCGGGTAAATCTGGTCTGCAATGGTATCAACCATTTTCAGAACTAGCAGCCCGTCCTCTAGGTTTGATTGCTAACCAACCTACGGAATTAACAACTTTAACCCATCTGGTAGTGGCCTCGGCATTAAAAGATGCTGGGTTGGTTTCACCCTTACCCGATTGTGCCGTGGTCATTGGATCAAGTCGCAGTCATCAAGGTACTTGGGAGTTGCTGGGGCGGCAAATATATGGACATAATCCCCCGGAGAATAAAGGGAAAGCACTTATAGAAAATTGGTTAGATTTTTTGCCTCATACCAACGCCATGGCCTCCGCTCGCCAAATCGGTGCATCTGGTATAGTTTTAGCACCCATGGCAGCTTGTGCTACTGGTATTTGGTCGATCGCTCAAGCCGCTTTACTGATTCAAACCGGCCAATGTCAACGCGCTCTGGCTGGTGCTGTAGAAGCGCCAATTACGCCCCTAACATTGTCAGGGTTTCAGCAAATGGGGGCTTTGGCCAAAACCGGGGCTTATCCCTTTGATTTGCACCGGGAAGGGTTGGTATTAGGTGAAGGGGCGGCGGTGTTGGTCTTGGAATCCCCAGAATTAGCACAGCAGCGTCAAGCTAAAATTTATGGTAAGATTCTTGGCTTTGGCTTGACAACAGATGCTTATCATGGTAACAAACCAGAACCTACAGGCAAAAGTGCGATCGCCGCGATTCACCAATGTTTAAAACGGAGTTCCCTAACACCAGAAAATATAGATTACATTCATGCTCACGGCACAGCCACAGTCCTGAATGACAGAGTAGAGAGTCAAATCATCCAAAATTTGTTTCCCCAGGAAGTAGCGGTAAGTTCCACCAAAGGTGCCACAGGTCATACATTAGGAGCATCTGGGGCCTTAGGTGTGGCATTTTCCCTCTTAGCTATGCACAGGGGAATCATACCACCCTGTGTAGGATTAAAAACACCAGCATTTGATTTAAATTTGGTCATGGCGGCCCGTGAAACCCAAGTGCGGAAGGTATTATGTTTCAGCTTTGGCTTTGGTGGTCAAAATGCGGTCATCGCCTTGAGTAATATTTAGCTAAAACTAGATTCTGAGAAATCGATATGATAGAAAAGTAGATAAAACTTAAAAAATATTTATCAAATGCTGATTGACTCCCCTGGCTTGTCTCAGGTTAAAGACTCAGTGAAAAGTAAAATTTTCTTCGGTCATGAACCCAGCGCCGAGTTAATTGCCATTCTTAGCGTCTACTTCGTCCAAGGAATTTTAGGCTTGGCCCGTCTAGCAGTAAGTTTTTTCCTCAAAGATGAATTGCTGCTGAGTCCGGCTCAAGTGTCGGCTCTATTGGGAATAGTCGCCTTACCGTGGATAATTAAACCGGTATTCGGCTTTATTTCTGATGGCTTACCCATATTCGGCTACCGCCGCCGGCCTTATTTAGTGCTATCTGGGATATTAGGAGCAATATCTTGGATAAGTTTGGCGACCATAGTTCATACTAGCTGGGCCGCTACCCTAGCGATCGCCCTGGGTTCTCTATCCGTTGCGGTCAGCGATGTCATAGTTGACTCATTAGTAGTAGAAAGAGCCAGGGGAGAATCCCAAGCAGCAGCAGGTTCACTACAATCACTATCCTGGGGTGCTTCCGCATTGGGAGGTTTACTCACCGCTTACTTGAGCGGAATACTGCTGGAACACTTCACCACGCGCACTGTATTTTGGGTTACCGCCTCATTTCCTCTGATAGTTTCCGCAGTAGCTTGGTTAATTGCTGAAACCCCCATTAGTAAAAATGCCCCACATAGCAATAATAGCCAGAACCCTTTAAGCATCAAGTATCAACTCAAGCAACTACGCCAAGCAATTACCCAAAAATCCATTTGGCTACCCACAGCCTTTGTATTTGTCTGGCTAGCCACCCCAACAGCCGATTCTGCCTTCTTCTTCTTCAGCACCAATGAACTACACTTTCAACCAGAATTTCTAGGACGGGTAAGACTGGTAACCAGTGGGGCTTCTTTGATAGGAGTGTGGATGTTTCAACGCTTCCTCAAAAATATTTCATTTCGCGCCATTTTTACTTGGAGTACAGTGCTGTCATCAGCCTTGGGAATGACAATGCTGCTGCTGGTCACCCATACTAACAGAGCTTTAGGTATAGATGACCACTGGTTTAGTTTGGGTGATAGCCTGATTCTGACCGTCATTGGACAAATTGCCTATATGCCCGTTTTGGTACTTGCAGCCAGATTATGTCCCCCAGGAGTAGAAGCGACATTATTTGCCTTACTGATGTCCGTTTCCAACTTAGCCGCAATGGTTTCCTATGAACTTGGAGCCATCATCATGCATTGGCTAGGCATCAGCGAAACCAACTTTGAACTAATGTGGCTATTAGTAATTATTACTAACCTCAGTACACTATTACCACTGCCATTCATTCATTGGTTACCTGCCGATGACCCACAAGGGCAGACAGCAGAAATATCTCACTTGATGCCCGAATTAATCCTGAGGGAATCAGACTCACAAACCATGGAATCCAAAAAACCATAATATCAGCAGATGCAGACATTAAAAATTGAAGACACCCCAAATCCAGAAAAATCTTATACCCTTGCAGATTGGCAGGGAGGATATAAATCCCTTACCCAAGAATTTGACTACTGGATTGATGATATTGAAGGGCAAATTCCCCCAGAATTACAAGGTACATTGTTTAGAAATGGCCCCGGCTTGCTAGATATCAATGGACAACCAATACATCACCCCTTTGATGGCGATGGGATGATTAGCCGGATCAGCTTTGTCAATGGTCGCGCCCATTTCCGTAACCGCTTTGTTCGGACTGAAGGCTATTTAGCAGAACAGCAAGCGGGGAAAATCCTTTATCGGGGTGTCTTTGGTACTCAAAAACCCGGCGGTTGGTTAGCTAATATTTTCGACTTCAAAATGAAAAATATTGCCAATACCAATGTAATTTATTGGGGTGATAAACTCTTGGCACTGTGGGAAGCAGCAGAACCCCATTGTCTTGATCCCTATACATTGGAAACCTTGGGGAAAGAATATTTCCATGGTGTTTTATCATCCGGTGAAGCCTTTGGCGCACATCCCCGCTTTGACCCCAGTTGTAACCAAGATGGTGGCGCACCTTGTCTGGTAAATTTCTCGATTAAACCGGGACTATCCACCACCATTACTATATTTGAACTCAACCCAGACGGTGAAGTTGTGAGAAAACAAACTCATAGTATTCCCGGTTTCTGTTTCATTCATGATTTTGTCATTACTCCTAACTACTGTATCTTCTGGCAAAATCCCGTTACCTTTAACCCCATACCCTTCGCTTTAGGAATACGTGCTGCTGGAGAGTGTATCAAATTTCAGCAAAATCAACCCACTAGGATTATAGTGATTCCCCGTCACCCGGGAGAAACAAAGGTAAGAACTTTAGAAACTCAATCTGGCTTTGTTTTCCACCACGCTAATGCTTTTGAGGCGGGTGATGAAATTGTCATTGATTCTATTTGTTACGCATCATTCCCAGAAGTCGAGCCGGAAAGCGATTTTAGAGAAGTTAATTTTGCCGCAATTTCCCCTGGTCAACTGTGGCGATTCCATCTTAATCTTGAGACTGGGAAAGTCCGCCAACAGATGATGGAAAGCCGTTGTTGTGAGTTTCCTAGTATAAATCCCCAAGTTGTCGGAAAAAAATACCAATATTTATACTTAGGTGCATCTCACGGGGAGACTGGTAATGCGCCCTTGCAAGCATTGCTGAAAATTGACTTGCACTCAGGAGACAGACAATTCTGGAGTGCTGCACCACATGGTTTTACTGGGGAGCCGATTTTTGTCCCCCGGACAGATGCTAAACAAGAAGATGATGGCTGGGTGCTAGTATTGGTTTATGATGCCACACATCACCGCTCAGATTTAGTCATATTAGATGCCAGTGACTTTAATCAAGGTGCCATTGCCAGACTACATCTTAAACATCACGTTCCCTATGGTCTACATGGCAACTTCACAGATGAAGTTTTCATTTAAACACTTATAATACCAGTAGGTTGGGGTGAGGAAGGAAAACCAAAGCCGCTCTGTGGCCTTTCTCAAGATTCCAACCCACCTAGGTTGATGACTTGATTTTGACACTCCCTAAAGTACAATGATGGTAAATCCCTTACCGCTTCCGTTGAGCCTTTGGCGATATCCCACCCCCAAAAAAGGGAGAAAATCGAGGTAACATTCCCGCAAAATGTCACAAAAACCAGAAAATTCCACCATTCTCAGACAAACAGGATAAGCTAGGGATATTACTCATATATATATCCAGTCCGCAAAGATAATGCGACTAGGAGAAGATGTTATGGTTTCAAAATCTCCCTTGCCCATAGAACCTGAGACTCCAGGGCACATTTGCCCATTAGACCAGTCCTGTCGTTACTTAGAAGCCGCAGGTAAAGAATTAAACCTAGATCAGGGAGTATTGGCAATCCTCAGCCATCCCCGTAAAGTGGTGACAGTTTCTATCCCCGTGAAGCTAGATAATGGTCAAATTCAAGTGCTAACTGGACATCGGGTGCAGCACTCTGATATTCTCGGCCCTTATAAGGGAGGAATTCGTTACCATCCGGCTGTGACATTAGGGGAAGTATCAGCCTTAGCTATGCTCATGACCTGGAAGTGTGCGTTATTGGGCATACCTTATGGCGGTGCCAAGGGAGGTATAGCCATAAATCCTCAAAGTTATAGTGTGGGCGAATTAGAAAGAATCAGTCGCCGCTATATCAGTGAGTTAATTAAAGACATTGGACCATCAGTAGATATACCCGCCCCAGACATGGGTACTTCTGCCCGTGAGATGGCTTGGATGATGGATACTTATTCTGTCAATGTGGGTCATGCAGTCCCTGGAGTCGTCACTGGTAAGCCCCTTTCTATTGGTGGTTCTTTAGGGCGAGAAAAGGCAACGGGCAGAGGTGTAATGATTATTGTCCGTGAGGCATTAGCGGAACGAGGTAAACCCCTGACAGGAGCGCGAGTAGTAATTCAGGGTTTTGGTAATGTGGGGGGTGCAGCAGCGGAATTATTACATCAGTTGGGGGCTAAAATCATCGCTGTCTCCACAGGGGCTGGGGGTATTTTGGCGACCAACGGGCTTGATATTCCAGCATTGAAAGCTTATACGGCGAAAAATCACAAGAGTGTTGTGGGTTTTTCCCAAGCAGTACCAATTAGCAATGCAGATTTACTCAGTTTGCCTTGCGATGTCTTGATTCCAGCGGCTTTGGAAAATCAAATTACTCGGGAAAATGTCAATGAGGTGCAAGCGGAAATTGTCGCCGAAGCGGCTAATGGACCAGTGACTTTAGCGGCGAATCAGTCCCTAGAGGAGCGTGGTGTGACTGTGCTACCGGACATCCTGACCAATGCTGGCGGTGTTGTTGTCAGTTATTTAGAGTGGGTGCAGGGTCTTTCTTATGTGTTTTGGGATGAGGACCGTGTAAACCATGAAATGGAACAGTTAATGCTGGCAGCTTATCACCAAGTAATACAGCAGTCAAAGAGCAGACAAATTCCTCTACGATTAGCAGCTTACACTTTGGGTGTTGGTAGAGTTGCACAGGCGCTGGCTGATAGGGGTCTTTATCCTTAGTTGTTAATTTCACCCAAAGGTACTTTGGCGGGACTCACAGTACTCCCTTGAAGGTGGGCTTCAGAAGGCTATGGTTGTACTATCCACAGTATAAGACCAGTCTCCCTCGGGGGCTGGCATAGTGTTTGTCATACGTACCCGAAATGCACTGGGTGAGACTCCTAATAGTCGCTTGAAGGCTCGAGTCAGATGACTATGGTTGTAAAATCCGCAGCACAGAGCAATCTCGCTCAGGGACATACTCGAGGACTCTAACAAGCCTTTAGCTCGGTATACCCTCTGCCGAATAATGTATTGATGGAGTGAAATTCCCGTAGTTTGCTTGAAGCGATAACATAGATATGACCTGCTGAAATTGATTTGCTGCGCTATTTCAGCTAATTTAAGGTCTTGCTCAAGGTAGAGATCAATATATTTCAGTACTAGTTTTAAGCTATGTAGTCCGAAACGTCCTTCATAATTTTTTTGTTCAATGCCACAGTCAGAATAGTGCTGATTACGATTGGTTTTGATAATCATAGTTGCTTGGCAAAAAGGTTACAAAATTAGTTAGACATATCCTTAGCTTGACAAGTCAATGGACTTGTCAAGTAACTTTAGAAGGATATGTTGGGATAATATATCATTTAGTTATAAGGAACTTATAAGAGAAAAATAATCACCATGTAAGGATAGAGGATTTCAAGCGGAGAGATAAAAGCACAATGTATTACCGCCTCTGGTTTGAGCAGATGTCAGGGCTTGGTCAACTGTTGTTAATAATTCTTCAGGAGTGGCGGTAGAACTGGGGATAGTGCCAGTAATACCTAAACTGATCGTAAATTTTTGTAAGCTGAGGATAGCTTGGTATAAGTGTTGGGCAAGACGCAAGCTACTATCTGACGGCATACTGGGTAGAAGAATACCAAATTTTCCTCCAGTGTAGTAAGTGATAAAACTAGGAGGAGTAAGGTACTTTTGTAAAGTTTGCCCAAGCTGTAAAAGGTAAATTTTCTGCTGTTGTTTCTCAAAATCATCAATGGCGCAAAAAATTAAGCCAAGAGGGATATATTGTGTACGCAGCCGTTGCCATTCTTGCTTTAAAGTATGACTAAAATCATCGGGAGGTATGAGAGTAGGTATATGCTCTCTGATGTTGGAATCATTCAGCGGTAGTGTTGTTCCTGATGGGCTAAATCCTTGTGATAATGCTTCCAATAAAAAACTGACTTCGGTAATATGTGCATTGCTCAGATGTTCTTGTGTGAGAAGGGCTTCTATTTCCCGTGCTATTTCTGAGCCTTCGGGATACCCAAAAGTACCCAAATTACCAGCTAAACGATGAACTATGGTTAGGATATGTTGTTGCTGTTGCGAGTTGTTGGTTCTTAATTGGAGTTGATTGATTGCTGTGTTGAGTTCTGCTATTTTTTCAGGTAAGGAAGCTTGAAATTCTGCTTTAATTTCTTCAATAACCGCGATTCCCTCGGCTATATCGTCAAGTGTTGCCACTGGAGACTCAGATTTCTCTTCTTTTCTAGGTTTAAGACGATATCCCAAGCCGTAAATAGTTTCAATGACTTGTTCTTTGATTCCTGCGGCTTTGAGTTTACGTCGTAAGTCTTTGATTAAATTGGTGACAGCATTATCTGTGGGGAACTCATCTGCTAACCATAATTTGTCAATTATATCTGTACGGGTCAAAATCCTGTGGGGGGAGCGTAAAAATAATTCTAATAACCCAAATTCCTTGGGAGTGAGTTGAATTAATTCCTCTCCATACTGCACTTTTAGCAACTGGGGATTAAGGGATAAGTTACCCCATTCCAAAGTCACTAGACTTGATTCGTGTACTCGACGGGATAAAGCTCGTATTCGCGCCAATAATTGAGGAGTCTCACAGGATTTGACTACATAATCATCCGCTCCTGCATCTAAACCTCTAATCACATCTTCCTCTGCGCCCTTGGCGGTGAGCATTAAGATGGGGACTTGACAACCGTGCTGACGTAGTTGACGACACACACTCAAACCATCTAATTTTGGCATGAGTACATCTAGCAAAATTAAGTCATAATTGAACTGATTTACCATTTCTAGACCAATGTGACCATTTGTAGCCACATCGACTACATAGCGGTAGGAAATAAGAATATTTGTGAGTAATTTACTGAAATAACTATCATCATCTATTAATAAAATCTTCATTCTTACCCATTTTCACTCATTATCCCAGTTAGCAAAAATAATGAAACTATTCCCTATATACTCCCAGTTGATGCTGAAATTTATCGGCAGAATTCCTCTAAAGACGTTATTTATTGTACCTTATATGGCTATCATTCTGCTGAGTGTTGGCACTGTCACTTATCTTTCTTATGAAACTGGGGAAAGAGCGGTGAATAAATTGCTAATCCCAGTGATATCATCCAGAATACGCCAAATTAGCGATCGCTTGACTACATATCTGGGAACACCACAAAGATTAGTAGCTATGAATCGCTATGGGATAGAGCAAGGACAGATCAACCCAGAAAATTTGGCAGAGTTAAGACAGCATTTCTTCCAACAACTCAAACTCTACAAA
>CAIWDD010000082.1 GCA_903911355.1 uncultured Nodularia sp.
ATCGCGAAAGGACTGGGGACAGTTTACATCAACGGGGTCAGGCCATAAGGCCGCACAAAGAACAGCCCGACAAGCCGCCAAAGGTCGCCGCGCCCACCAAATATGTAAAGTAGAAATATGTCCATGGCGGATTGATTTCTCCCTTCTAGCGTGGGCGGAAATACGTTTAATAGGTAGGTCAACCTCAATCAAGCGTTTAGGGTAGGGCATTATTTAGAAAATCCGGGAGGTATAGGCGGAGCAATTGACTATAAATCTATATTTTCGGTGAAATTAACTTTTTTATATAATTGCTGCACAGACAATTTTAACTCAACCGTCACCCGTCAACCGTCAGCAGCCAAAAGTACATTTACTTGACTACTGGGTACGCCAAACCTCATTGACAATTGTCCCATCTGGTGCTATTAGTTGCAGATGTAACGGCATTTGCCCCACTGCATGGGTTGAGCAACTTAAACAAGGGTCAAAGGCTCTAATTCCCGCCTCTACGCGGTTTAACATACCGGGGGAGATTTCCGCGCCACTGACAAAGTGGCGCGCAATTTGGGCGACTGTGCGATTCATAGCTAAGTTATTTTGACCTGTAGCAATTAATAAATTTACTCTTTGGAGTAACCCGTTTTCATCAACTTGATATTCATGAAATAGGGTTCCCCTGGGTGCTTCACTCACTCCTACAGCTGTTAATTGATTCACACCCCCATGGGCCCGCAGTCGGGTTGAAA
This sequence comes from uncultured Nodularia sp., assembly GCA_903911355.1. Lineage (GTDB taxonomy): Bacteria > Cyanobacteriota > Cyanobacteriia > Cyanobacteriales > Nostocaceae > Anabaenopsis > Anabaenopsis arnoldii. The sequence continues at coordinate 729 of CAIWDD010000082.1, forward strand.
GTAAGTCCGGGTCATCTAGTAGTTTTTCTATGTGTTCAATTGCTGCTAGGATTTCAATTAAGCGGGCGTAGTGATAGAAAAATGATGAGTTAGGGGTATTTTTAGTTCTGTCTCTAAACTCCCTTAATTCTGCATCAGCTAAGGGTGTACCAATGTGACTACAGATATTTAACCGGGCTAAGGGTCCGACTCTGTAGATACCACTACTTAAACGACAGTGGTTACTTTGGTCGGGGTAACCTAGGGGGCGATAGTAGGGAGATTTTAAATAAGAGTCTGGTTGTACTGCTTCCCCAATAAATTGTTGATAGTTGCTGGGGTCTAGTTGGTCGGCGATAATATTCCCCCCACTATCTACAAACCGGATATATCCGTCGTAGTGTTCCCACAGACCAGCGGAGGTAACCAAACCCATAAATAAGGTGGGGAAGTTGCCAAAGGTCTGGATCTCTTGTTGGTAGTCTGTTAATATTCCTTTGAACCTACCCAGAGCATCTAAAATTGTACTACGTGCTTCCGGGATGCGGTTGTCAATGTGGGTACGTCCCTCTGGTCGCAGAGCATCCCGCACACCACCGGGAACCGCCCAAGAAGGGTGTATTTTCTGTCCTCCTAACTGAGCTATAATTTCTTGTCCAAATTGACGGAGGCGAATTCCCCCCCTGGCTAATTCTGGTTCTGCTGCAATTAAACCAAATATATTCCGGTCTGGGCGATCGCCATCCATTCCCAACAACAAATCCGGGGCGCTCAGGTGAAAGAAACTCAAAGCGTGGGACTGGATAATCTGAGCTAGGTTCATTAACCGCCGCAGCTTTTCGGCTGCGGGGGGGATTTTGACTGTTAAGATGTTATCCCCGGCTTTAGCGGAAGCTAACAGGTGACTAACTGGGCAAATTCCACACACGCGGGCTGTAATTCCCGGCATTTCCCAAAAAGGGCGACCTTCGCAAAATTTCTCAAAGCCGCGAAACTCAGTGACATGAAAGCGAGCGTCGCTGACTTGTCCAGTATCATCTAAGTATATACTAATTTTGGCGTGTCCCTCTATGCGGGTTACGGGGTCGATGATAATTTTTTTAGACATGATTTAGACAGAATTAATACTAGTATATTGAACGGTGACTTAGGAGGAAGATCCCCGACTTCCACAGTAAATACTCAGTGGATGCGGGTAAAAGTGAGAAGTCGGGGATCTAGGAATCATCAACGGTAACTTAGGAGTAACTTAGAAGGAAGATCCCCGACTTCCACAGTAAAAGCTCAGTGGATGCGGGTAAAAGTGAGAAGTCGGGGATCTAGGAATCACACAGTTTAACCAAACTTAATCATGTCTCGCCCTGATAGTTGTGGTATTTCACCCTTAAGTAGGGGGTCTAATACAGCTTTGATGCGATTAGCATCAGGGGGACATCCAGGTAAATAAATATCCACAGGGACTACTTGATGTACTGGTACTACCCGGTCTAGTAGGGTGGGGACTATATCAGCATCGGAGGGAATGGCGGGGTAAAGCGCATTGGCTTCTATGTAACAACGCTGGAGGACTGTTTGGGCGTCTCCCATGGGGTTACGTAAAGCCGTAACGTTACCGGTGACAGCACAATCACCAAAGGATACTAGAATTTGGGAACGCTCTCTGACTTTGTAAATCATCTTGAGGTGTTCTTGGTTAGCGATCGCCCCTTCTACCAAGACAACATCCACACCTAAAGGGTATTCTTTAGTATCAGCAAAGGGACTGTAAACTAATTCTGCTTGTTTAGCCAAGTCAATCAACCACTCATCTAAATCCAGAAAGGACATATGACAACCAGAGCAACCACCTAACCAAACCGTAGCTAGTTTTAAAAGAGTCATAACTTCTCAGGGGATGGGTGAATTTTTGAGGGGGGGAATTAACAGTCAACAGTCAACAGTCAACGATTCCATTCTTGTTTCCGCCGCGCGGTGACTAAAAAATCTAACATTTGGCGATCGCTCTTCATTTCCCCCACACTAGAACCCCGATTAAACAGAGCGCCGGTAGGACAGGCATTAACACATTTACCACAAGAAGTACAACTAGAGGAACTCCCCCAGGGTTGGTTTAGGTCAGTAATTACATGGGAATTTGTTCCCCTCCCCGCCATATCCCAAGTATGGGCTCCTTCAATCTCATCACAAACCCGAATACAACGAGTACATAAAACACATCTGTTGTGGTCAACACCAAACAGATGATGGGAAACATCCACAGACCGAGAGGGGAAATGATAATTTAACCGCACATGATCCATCCCCATCTCAATGGCTAAATCTTGCAATTCACAATTACCATTAGCCACACAAACCGCGCAAATGTGATTACCTTCTGCAAACAACATTTCTACAATAGTGCGCCGGTAATTTTGTAGGCGCTGGGTATGGGTTTGAACTTCCATCCCTTCAGCCACCTTAGTTACACAAGCTGGTAAAAGTTTATTAGTACCAGCAATTTCTACTAAACACAGGCGACAAGCGCCCACATCTGTTACCCCTTCTAGGTGACACAGGGTAGGAATATGAATCCCCGCCTCTTGGGCTGCTTGGAGTATAGTCTCTTCTTCACGGGCGCTAATTAATTCTTGATTAATTGTCAAAGTTTTGACAGCCATAGATTGTTGACGGTTGACGGTTGACTGTTGACGGAAGGGCGATCGCCATGAAGCTCTCTCTAGGGAGCCGGGGGTTATAAACCCCCGTCTAAAAGTCCAAGTCGGATTAATCCGACTTAGTGTTACATATAACATCATAAATTCCCTTGACAACCATTGC
>CAIWDD010000083.1 GCA_903911355.1 uncultured Nodularia sp.
ACCATAGCGGTAATCGTGGGGCGATCGCTGACAAAGGTAATTAAGCCACTTTTATAAGAACCTCCACCCCACTCCAAAACCAGTCGGTTTTTAACCGACTTGAGCTTTCATACAGGGAATTCCATTCCCTGGCTACCTTCAGGACAGGCAATTTTCAATCCCTACCATAACGATAATCCTGGGGCGATCGCTGACAAAGGTAATTAAGCCGCTTTTATAACAACATCCACCCCACCCTAAAACCAGTCGGTTTTTAACCGACTTCAGCTTTCAGACAGGGAATTTCATTCCCTGGCTACCTTCAGGACAGACAATTTTCAATCCCTACCATAGCGGTAATCTTGGGGCGATCGCCTATTTGGCCAATTAGATGTAGATTGGGCTGCCATGGTATTTCAGCAAATTTTACACCGAATTTCTTCTTGATAAATTCCAATCACCCTATAATAATTTATTATACAACTGCACTAATTATACATTATTAATGTAGAATCATCTGGTACGCAGGTAAATAAGCATCTATGTCACAGTCCGAACCTAGAGTAGAACATTTTGCCGTCAAAAGTAAAATAGTGAGCGAAGTAGCTTTGCTATTTACTATTTATATTCTGGTAACCGCACTATTATTTTTACACTTCCGCACCTGGGACCCTACCATCAGTCGCCAGGTGTGGGGTATCTTTGTTTATCCCAGTGTATTATTTGGTGGCGTTGCTTTAGCTTGGCGATATGTTTCCCATGTCATCTGGATATTGCCAATAGGTTCCTTGGTGTTTATGGGATTACCATTTGTAGTAACCCTCCTAGGGGGATGGAGTTTAATTCCTCTGGGTATATTCGGTATTAGCGCCACTATCTTTGTTTACATATTATATTTATCCCCACAAGACCGACCGGTGATTAAAACCCTGCAACTTTCAGGGGCGGGAATGATTCTCGCGGTAATTTATTTTTTCGTGGTCAATGGTTATAATTATGCCAATATATTCGCAGACCTAACTGCTTATACTAATACCGTTAACCGAGATACCCTGTTTCATTCTGCTATTGTGCAGATGATCGCTAAGTTTAATACACCATCAACAGGATTAGATGGTGTACAACCTTTAAGCTATCATGTAGCCGTACACCGTTGGGTGGCGGCAAATTTCAACATTTTAGGCGGAAAAGTACCTCTACTATTAGGTATTTGCCAACAAGTAGCTTTTCTACCGGCAGTTTTATTTGCTACAGTTTTAGCCTTCATGTGTTTGCTATCGACTCCACTTTCTACACTAGTGGCTTGTGGGTTTACTTTTTTAGGTTTATGGTTGATGGGAACTCGCACCTGGGATTTGTATTTAGCCGGTGAATCCTATGCTTTTTCCCTACCTGTATTTATAGCCATGGTACCAGTAGGGCAAAGATGGTTGGTGAAAGCTAGGGAAAGTAATCGCTGGTTCACAGTTGACCCTTTACCCTTAACATTGGCCGTGGTAGCAGTCCTAGCTTGTGGCGCAGCCAAGGTTTCTTCCGGGGTAATGTTGGCTTTGTTTCTCATCCTCTGTGGGTTGCTCCCGAAAATTTGGCAAAAAAATCAACTGAAGTGGCAATATGTAGGACTGTTATTAGCTTTAGCGATCGCTTTTTTTGTGGGATGTTTAGCCCTAGCCTTTAGCTTTAGTGGGGGAAATCTGACTAACATCTTCTATCCTTTTCACGATGCACGAATCTACACAAGTCGGTTTGTTTGGCAAAATATCGTGTTTTTAGGGTTAATCATCCCATTTTACTGGTCGCAAAGGAATCAAGAAAAATTCCTCTGTTTATCCCCAGTGATCATGCTGACAGTGCTGTTTTTAGCATCTCAACTACCAGGAGCTTTATTCGAGTCCGATGCATCGCTTTATTATTTCGTTTTACCAGTTCTGTTAGTCACCCTATTGTTTACCTTGGCTGCTGTAGCTGACTATTGGTCAGTCAACCGCAAAACTGGTTTTCTATTCATTAGAGGCCATGAAACCAAACCCTTGTCTCCAACTATTGGTTGGGGACTGATAGCCTTAGTTTTAATTTTTTCATTGTCCAGTGGAACGGGAATTGTCTATCGTGGTAGTCATAAGGATAGGGCGTTCGGGTTTGCTAGTGAGTTGGTAACTGCTCTAGATGTGTTTTCTGCTCAGTCCAATTCATCAACTAATTCAGAGTCATTAACTAATTTGAAAGGTTTAAGTAAACTCCAACGTCAGTTAGGGTTGTTACTCTTTCCTCCCAGTATTAACTGGGAAATCTACAACACCAACACAGAGTTGGGTTACATCCAAACCGGACTTGCTCAATTAATTGCATCAAAGAAATTAGAACCAGGTGACAAAAAGTTAGCTATTCATATTTCACATGACTTTCCATTCTTTTGGCAACCCCGTGGTGCCAGAAGTTGTTGGGATAAATCTTTTGTAGTTCCTGCAATCATTGGATCACCCCTGGTGAATGGAGTCAGAGGTGAGAATAGTAACTGTAATTTAACTAAGGATTTTGGTATGAAGGACTATAGTTCAGAGTCTTGGAATCGTCCACTTTCTCAGGAAGATATCTGCACCAAGTCCACTAAATTAGGTTTTGACAAAGTGTTGAATGTGACCAGGAAACAAATTCGACTATATTCTTGTAGTGGGTTCGACCAGAAGTAAATTCTCTGTGGGTTCCGTGGCGCTGCGGGCGCGTAGCGCCCGCAAACTTGAATTTATCTGCTTACAGCAGCCCTTCCCTATCCCATGATTCATAGTTGGATTCAGCAACGCCTGATGTTCTCTATGAGAGGCTCAAGGTTTCCTTTATTCTGTGTCCAGTCAAAATTTATGACCCTAAATCCCCATATTACTATCGTTACGCCGGTTTTTGGGTGTGATCAGGTTCTTGTGGAACTGTACGAAAGGTTATGTAGTAGCCTATCTACCATCACAGAAAGATTTGAAATTATCATGGTCAATGATGCTAGTCCTGACTGTGCATGGGATTTAATACAAAAATTGGCTCAAAATGATCCTAGAGTTAAGGGTATAAACTTGTCTCGGAATTTTGGACAACACCACGCCATTACCGCCGGGCTTGATTTTGCCCAGGGTGATTGGGTAGTGGTCATGGATTGTGACTTACAAGATCAACCAGAGGAAATTCCCAAGCTTTATTTTAAGGCTTTGGAAGGTTATGATTTAGTGGTGGGTTTGCGAATTCAAAGACAAGACAACCTCTTAAGAAAACTAATATCAAAATTATTTTCCACCGTATTTACCTATTTTGCTGATATAGAGGTTGATAATCAAACTAGTAGTTTTGGTATTTACTCCCGAAAAGTAATTCGTAGTATTACTCATATGAAAGAACAGCATCGCTCCTTTGGCCTGTTTGCTCTGTGGGTAGGATTTCGTCGTGTACAAATACCCATAAGACATAGCCGGAGACAATATGGGAAGTCTAGTTATAATTTTTCCCGCATGTTTAAACTGGCTATGAATAGTATCATTTCCCATTCTAACAAATTGTTAAGTATTTTTGTCACCTTGGGATTTACCATTTCTTCTATATCGTTGGTTTATGCCTGTTGGCGACTAATTAAATATTTTTTTGGTGGTGAGCAATTACTAGGTTGGACAAGTCTAATTGTATCTATTTATTTAACAGCAGGTTTAATTATTGCCGTCATTGGTGTAGTAGGTATATATATAGGAAAGATTTTTGATGAAGTGAAAGGAAGGCCACTTTATATTATTGAATCCACCACATTTCAGATAGGTTCAAAACATGAATAAAAGATTTAAACTGGGGTTCATTGGTGGTGGTATTAACTCAGCCGTGGGGAATACCCACTTTATTGCTTCCCAAATGGATGGGCGTTTTGTGGTGGAAGCCGGCTGTTTTAGCCGTCATCCTCAAATCAACCATCAAACATCGGAATTATGGCACATTTCCCCTTCCAAGTTATATGACAACTGGGAAAAATTGCTGGTGCATGAGGCAGGAAATCTGGATGCAGTGGTTGTGCTCACTCCCACACCGGAGCATCTTGAACCGGTAATCCAAGCCCTAAAACAGGGGTACCCGGTAATTTGTGAAAAGGCTTTGGCTAGTAATAGCGCTGATGCCCTATTAATTAAGGAAATACAAGCTCAAAACCAGGGTTTCTTGACTGTAACTTACAATTACACTGGCTACCCCATGCTCAGGGAATTAAAGCACTTAATTGAGCAGGGAAAGTTAGGCAGTATTGAGCAATTACATATAGAAATGCCCCAGGAGGGTTTTATCCGCCTCAATCGACAGGGCCAGCCCATGCTACCCCAGCCCTGGCGATTACATGACGGTGATTTACCAACACTGTCATTGGATTTGGGGGTTCATGTCCATAACATCATAGATTTTGTAACGGGGGAAAAACCCCTAGAAGTGGTGGCAATGCAGAGTAGCCGGGGGCGGTTTCGCCAGGTGTTAGATAATACTATATGTATAGCTCGTTATACTAATGATTTAGAATGTAGTATTTGGTTTAGTAAGTCAGCCCTGGGTTATCGTAATGGTTTACGAGTGCGGGTATTTGGGGAATTAGGCTCTGCTGAATGGCATCAAATGGAACCAGAGGTTTTAATTTATCAGGATAATTACGGTCATAATATGGTCATTGATCGTGCTAGTGTGGATGTGAGTATGGCACAATTACCACGTTATAACCGATTTAAAGCTGGACATCCGGCAGGTTTTATAGAAGCATTTGCTAATCTGTACTGGGATATTGGTCAAAGTCTCCAGTCTTATCAACAACAGGGGCAACAAACACCTATGGATAATGTTTTTACTGTTGATGATGCTCTGGAGGGTTTACTGATGTTAGAAGCGATGACAAATTCATCGCAAAATCACCGTTGGCAAGTAGTTCAAAATATTTAATAGTTTAGTTAGGAGTAGAAATTCACATGACACAGGATCAATTGTCAATTGATTCTTACCCCAATGACAAAAATGCCCTAGCCTTTTGTGATGATTTTTTCCAGGGTAGTAGTCCTAGGTACATATTAGGACGTAATCAGTGGGCTAGGAGTATAGCGGATGTGGTGGATGTGGATGGATTCATTGATGACTTTACCACTGAACGGGAATTTGTAGGTAAACCGATTCTGAAAATAGAGGATTTACCTCCAGATGCCATGGTGGTTTCTACAGTAGTGGGAGTTATCCCCATTACAGCACAGAAAAAACTTATTGAACAAAAAGTTAGCCACATTGATTATTTTGCTTTTAGGAAATATTCAGGTAAAAAACTATCACCGGTTTGGTTTTGGGATGATTTTCTGGTAGACTTTCAAGCGCATGCTGATAAATACCAGTGGATATATAGCCTACTGGCGGATGAGCAATCTAAACAAGAATTTACCAAAATTATCAACTTCCGCCTCTCTAGTCACCTATCATACATGGATGGCTTTGTTGATGCCCAATATCGACAGTACTTTGAAGATTTCTTGGCATTGCAGCCCTGGGGAGAAACCTTCCTAGATGTGGGGGGATTTGATGGTTACACTAGTTTGGAATTCATCAAGCGTTGCCCAGACCATGCCGGGGTGCATATTTTTGAGCCAGAACCCAAGAATATGGAGGTAATCCAACACAAGATGGGAGAGTTACCAAGAGTTCACTTTCACAATTACGGACTTTCTAATTGTTCTCAAACCCTCAGGTTTTTTGTCAATGGTTCTGCATCCCGTATTACTGCCGATGGGGAAACAGAAATTCCCGTGAAAGCCCTGGATGAAGTGGTTTCCCAGCCCTTTAGCTTTTTGAAAATGGATATTGAGGGGGGAGAAATGTTTGCCCTAGCAGGGGCTAAACAAGCCATCATCAACCACCATCCCCGGTTAGCCATTAGCGCCTACCACCGACATGATGATTTCTGGCGGATTCCGGAATTGGTTTTGTCCTATCGTGATGATTATCAAATCTTTTTCAGACACTACACTGAAGGGGTGACAGAAACTGTATTATTTTTTGTACCTCAATAAGCATCAAACAATGAAAATCGTTTTTCCGATATGCTATTCATGAGCCGCATATCTCTAATCAACAATACACTTCCATGTTAAATAATCAAAAAAAACTACTCGTTGCAGGTGGAGGCTATGCCGACATTACCCTGATTCAGGCTGCTAAAGCACTAGGTTTTTATGTGATCACCAGTGGTAATCGTCCAGAGGATCTCGGCCATCAATATTCTGATGAGTACCGATTAGAGGATTTTGCTGACAAACAGGCAATGTTGAAATTGGCAGAGAATTTGAACATTGATGCCATCTGTGCTGCTTGTAATGATTTTTCTGCCTTGACGGCTGCCTATGTAGCTGAAAAACTGCAATTACCGGGGCATGATCCCTACGAAGTAGCATTAGTGATTCATCATAAGGACAAATATCGGCAATTTACTCGGGAAAATAGCATCCCTTCACCCTATGCAGCGGCTTTCACTTCTGTAGAGGATGCAATGAAAAACCTAAACAGCTTTAAATTACCCGTGATTGTCAAGCCAGTAGACTTAACTGGTGGTAAAGGTATCTCCAAAATTACCACTATGGAAATGGCTAAAGCACAATTACAAGCTGCCTTTGATATATCCCGGGCTAAAAGAGTGGTAGTGGAGGAATTTATTGAAGGTACTCGCCACGGTTTATCTACCTTTATCCGGGATGGGCGAGTGGTGTTTTATTTTCATGATAATGAGCATTACTATAAAAATCCTTATATGGTGGCGGCAGCATCTACTCCGGCTGATGTACCCCGGGCAGTTATCACCAATCTTTGCCAAACAGCGGAAAAAATTGCTGGTTTACTCCAACTCAAAACCGGAATTTTCCACATTCAATATATTCTGCATCAGGATGAGCCAGTGATTATTGAAATCTGTCGCCGCGCTCCGGGGGATTTGTATATTAAGTTTGTCCAACACGCCACAGGGGTTGACTACTCGTCGTTTATTGTTCGCGCTGCTGTGGGAATGAGTTGTGATGATTTACACCCAGTGGAACCACAAGGATATTTTACCCGCCACTGTGTCATGCCCCCCCACAATGGCAAAATTAAGAGTCTTGTGATTGATGAATCAGTACAAACAAATGTCATTGACAAGTTTATGTGGTGGCAACCAGGTACTGAGGTGAACTATTTTTTGATACATAAGCTAGGGATTATGTTTTTAGAGTTTGATTCTATGACAGAGATGTTAAATAAAACTGAAAATATGCCTAGTCTTATCCGGGTGGAAATGGTATAATCACCGAAGAGTCATTAAATATACCTAATATATGAATTATCTTTATATATTCGGAACCATAATGTTTACAGTCTATGGGCAGTTAATTCTCAAGTGGCGCATTGGTAAATACGGTGCCTTGCCAGAAGATTTGGGCGATCGCCTTGTGTTTCTGCTCCGTTTGTTTTTAGATGGTTATATTCTCAGTGGCTTTTTAGCAGCCTTTGTAGCCTCCTTATTTTGGATGGCCGCCATGACTAAATTTGACATCAGCTATGCCTACCCCTTTACTAGTCTGGGCTTTGTTTGTGTTGTATTATTGAGTGCCATCTTTTTTCAAGAACCAGTAACTATCCCTAAATCTATAGGACTGGGGTTGATTGTCTTAGGTATTATTATTGGCAGTAAAGGCTAGAAACATAACATACTATCTATAAAATTATATGAGCCAGCAAAATCCTACATCAGTTAAACATTTATCGGTATCCCATCAAGTGGTGAGCGAGGTGGCTTTCCTGTTTACCATCTACATTGTAATCACGGCGTTGCTAATTTTACACTTTCGGGCATGGGATGGTGAAATCACTCGCCAGGTGCTGGGTGTGTGTGTCTATCCTGCTGTGCTATTTGGGGGTGTGGCTCTTGCATGGAGATATGTGAGTCAAACACTGTGGATACTACCCATAGGTAGCCTGGTATTTATGGGTTTGCCCTTTGTGGTGGGTTTCCTGGGGGGGTGGAGTTTGATACCCCTGGGGATATTTGGTGTGGGGACAACTATATACCTATATATATCATCTACTACTAAATCTCAAATAATTCAGAAAACGCTGCTATTGACTGGAGTGGCAACGATTCTTGCCGTGATCTATTTTTTTATAGTCAATGGCTTTTATGTACTCGATTGGCGGTATCAGTTTGGTAATATACTATCAGATATAGATGGTTATACTAGTTTAATTCACGTAGATACTCTGTTTCATTCAGCTATCATTCAGATGTTGGCTAAATTTAACATTTCATCATTGGGATTAGATGGAGTAAAAGAGTTTTCATATCACGTGGGTGTACATAGTTGGACAGCAGCAAACTATAAGATTGTGGGTGGTAATGTACCCCTTTTATTGACTATTTGCCAACAGGTCGCTTTCTTGCCAGCTTTCTTATTTACGACGGTTTTAACCGTGAGTTTGTTGGCTTCCAGTCAACTATCGGCAATAGCTGCCTGTGGTTTTACCTTTTTACCCTTATGGTTTTTAGGTAGCCGCATTTGGGAGCACTATGTCAATAGCGAATCCCAGACATTATCACTGGTTATTTTCATGGCGATGTTGCCAGTTGGTAAATCATGGTTACTCAAGGCTGATGAAAGTCATCGGTGGTTACCAATTCATCCAGTAGCCGTAACTATGGGAGTGATAGCAATTCTAGCTTGCGCCACAATGAAGGTCTCTTCTGCAGCGATGCTGGCTTTATTTCTTGTCCTCTGTGTCTTTATACCGAAAATTTGGCAGGAAAACAAGTTTAACTGGCGGAGGATATTGACTGTGATCGGTGTTGGGGCTATTTTTTGCCTCTGTACCTTCGCTTGGGGGTTTAGTCAGGATGCGATTGAAGTGACAACATTTTCTTTTTTTGCATTTGCCAGACAATACAGGAGCCAGTTTATTTGGCAAATAGTCTTTTTTATCGGACTAACTATCAGTTTTTACTTTTTGAGTAAATTACAAGGGGAACTAAAACAGCGATCGCAACTGACGATGTTAACGGTAATGTTTTTGGGTTCAGAAATTCCCGGTATTTTATTAGACTTCGGTGGTGGACCTTCAGCCAATTATTTTATTGAGACTGCCCTGTTAACAACTTTGTGTTTTAGCATGGCTAGGTTAGGAGATTATTGGCAAGCAAACCGTAGAAATGGTTTAGTAGCCTTTGTAAGTCCCATTGACTATTCCTTGCAGCCTGTTTCCCGACCGTTGGGGTGGTGTTTGATGTTGTTGATTGTGATTTTTGCCTTCCAGTCAGGACCCGATAATCATCCTAGTTACCAAACAAGGGCATTAAGTTTTGCCAACAAGTTGACTCACACACTGGATATATATTCTGCCCCTTCAGTTGCGGAATATGCTCAACGCATCAGTCAACCAAAGAAATTATCACAAAGGTTAGGCTTGTTAATTTCTCCCCCTGTCATTAATAAAAATTTACTTTTAGAAAACACTGTATTGGGCTTAGTAGAGACTGCCCTAGTTAAGTTAAATGTAACGGATAGTTCTAAAAATTTGGCGATTTATATTTCGCCACAATTCTCACAGTTTTGGCAACCCCAGGGAACACGAAGTTGTTGGGATCACTCTTTTGTCATCCCGGCTATGACTGGGTTTCCTCTGATTAATGGTGTACGCGGTCCTATCAACAACTGTGAGTTACCCAAAAGTTATGGTATGAAGGACTATAGTTCAGAGTCTTGGAATCGTCCACTTTCTCCGAAAGATATCTGCACCAAGTCCACTAAATTAGGTTTTGACAAAGTGTTGAATTTTACCGAGCAACAAGTTCAACCATATTCTTGTAAGGAGTTCGACCAGAAGTAAATTCTCTGGGGTATGACTCAAGTCTAAAATTGCATTTACTTCAACCATTATCAAATGTCTCATATATCTGTTGTCATCCCTGTATATAAAGCAGAAAAAAGCCTTGATGTTCTCTATGACAGGCTCAAGGTTTCCTTGTCTGAGATTACACAGGATTTTGAAATCATTTTAGTTGAGGATTGTGGGGGCGATCGCTCTTGGGATATTATTGTGGAGTTAAGTAAGACTGAATTGATTTGATAATTTCAAAAAGTACACTTATATGATTGATAAAGACAAAAGAAAAGCGATAATGACACTTTCGATAGTTACCCCGATCTATAATGATAGCTATCTTGCTTATGATTTTGTTAAATCAGTCCTCAATTTGAAGTTACCTCCAGAAGTCGTTTTAATAGAAATTATTTTTGTTGTAGATGGCAGTGGCATTAAAGATGAGAAAGAAATAAAAAAAATAGGGGAGCACAGTGTCAAAGTCAAAATGGTTGCCTTAAGTCGTAACTTTGGTCAACATATAGCGGTTTCTGCTGGTTATGCCTTTGCCAAAGGTGATTTAATTTGTATGATGAATGTAGATCAGCAAGATCCCGTAGATAATATACTTGTACTTTTGCCTCAGATTTTAACAGGTGATTGTGATGTAGTATATGGGTTGAGGAAAAAACGTAATGATAGACATTTCAAGGAATACACATCCTATATTTTCAACATTTTATTAAACAAACTAACAGGACAAAATATACCTTTAAATATAGCTACTATCAGGATAATGTCTAGAAGATTCGTCGATGCTTATAATCAACTAAGTGAAAATTCGCGTTATCTACCGGGTTTAGAAAATTGGCTCGGTTTTACCAAAACATATGTAGTAACTGAACATCAATCAAGAAGAGATAGTAAATCATCATATAATTTAAGTAAACGCTTGTTTATGGCTGTGGAGGCGATCATTTCTTTCTCGGACTTACCCTTACGCTTAATAGCTATTTTAGGATTTATTTTGGCAATAACAGGATTTGTTCTTTTGTTATTCCTGGTTCTAACACAATTTTTTTTAGTGAGTTATCAACCAGGTTACACTTCGACTATTGGCATAATCATTTTTATTGGTGGAGTTCAAATATTCCTGACGGGTCTTTCTGCCATATATGTCGGAAGAATTTTACGGGAAGTACAAAATAGACCCCTTTATATTGTCAAAGAAACTCATAACTTTTGAAGATATGTTTGAACCAGAAGTTTTCATACATGAGATTAAGACTCAAGGTTACTCTATTGTGAGAAATGCTCTACCTGAGTTGTTTATTCGTAAGGCTAAATTTGAATTATTTCAAGCAATTAACAGTGAAGTTAAATACCATGGAACCAAAAAATATTTGGACTATGGGATGGTCTTACTTTGTAGCTTGTATGATAAGGTATTCTGTGATCTATTTGAAATAGATTTAGTAACGGAGCCATTTAATGCTATTTTAGGGGAGGGTTGCATCGTCTATGCTTATACCTCTTCGTCTATGCCACCAAATGCAGCTAACTACAGTGAAAGAATACATACCGATTGTCCGAGGATAATTCCTGGTTATATTACTAACTTAGGAGCTACAATACTACTTGATGATTTCACTGAGGAAAATGGAGCTACTTGGTTCTTACCGTATAGCCAGGAAAGATTTACACCACCTAAGTCTGAGGAGTTTTATCAAGAAAGTTTGAGACTAATTGAAAAGGCAGGCTCTATCTTCTTTTTCAACGCAACACTTTGGCATGCAGGAGGAAAAAATTTGACAAATGAGTGGAGACATGCCTTAACAATTAATATGGTTCGTTCTTGGATGAAGCAAAGGATTGATATTCCCAGAGCAATGGAACATATGGACTTAAATAATATTTCGGATCGTGCTAAACAAAAGCTTGGTTTTTATGCCCAAGTACCCAGCAATTATTCGGAGTATTATGTACCTCTAGAACATCGTAAATTTAAACAAAAGACAGAATGATGATGAATATTAGTAAAAAAGATAAAAATTATCAGGAAGCTATTGAGGCAAATATTGCAGTTCACTCTGCTATGGTCGAGAAGTATAATTGTGTGGAACCGCACTTCCGTCCTGAAAGCGTAGCAAGAGTTGAACACATTGTTCAATCAATTGTAGCCCAACATAAGGTGAGAAAAGTTGTTGATCTTGGTTGTGGTACTGGTTTTATGATCGACATACTTAAGAAATATGTTGAAGAAATAATAGGAGTTGATATTACCCAACCAATGCTTGACAAGGTGGAAAAAACAGGAACTGCAAAAATTTCATTGATCAATGAAGATACTGGCAGTGTTCAACTGGAAGACAATTATTATGATATGGCTACCGCCTATAGTTTTCTAGATCATCTATACGATATGTCACCTACATTCTTGAATACATATAGATTTTTAAGACAAGGTGGCATATTTTATGCAGATCTAAGTCCTAATGCCTATTTCTGGGATCAAATCAAGCAACTGGATAGCACTAAAACTTATGATCCTATTATAGTTAGGGAAATTAAAGCAATTAACCAAAAAGCTGAAGAAATTGAGCAGCAATTTGGCATAGAAAAAGGATTATTTGTCAAAGCAGAGTTCCAAAAACATATCAAGGGAGGACTAAGAGAAGAGGATATCAAACAACAACTATTAGATGTGGGGTTTCAAAAAGTTGATTTCCTGTATCATTGGTACTTAGGACAGGCACAACTTATTAATGACAACTCCATTGATAAAAACTTGCGATTAGAACATGCTAGTATCATGAGCGACTACCTTATCAAAGGATTGCCGCTCACCAGGCACGTATTTAAGTATGTTGGTTTTATTGCAATAAAGTAGTGAGAATAGGATTTTTGGGGTTTGGGGAGTTAGGTAAGCAAATAGAACTAATGGTTAATTTGTACTATTCTAGTTGCCCTAAAGTGTATTTCGATGATTACGCAGTTACATCTTCTTCACCAGAATGTTTATATTTTTCGGATTATAAGCGGCACTTAAAAGACTTTTATTGGCTCGTTTGTATTGGTTATAAACACATGGAAACAAGGGTTGCCTTAATCAAGGAGATTCGTGAATTGGGAAGGTTGTTGAGTTTGGTTCATCCTACATCCTACGTCTCTCCTTCTGCAAACTTGTCTGATGGTGTAATTGTGTATCCTATGTGTAACATTGATAAGGAGGTTTATCTTGGTAATGGTGTATTACTTAATAATTCAGTAACTATTTCTCATAACTGTGAAATTGGAGAGGGAGTATATATTAGTCCCGGAGTAATATTGTCTGGTAATGTTAAGGTAGGTGAGGGAACCTTTATTGGTAGCGGTACAGTTATTGCCAACAATGTCACTATTGGTAGCAATGTTCATGTAGGTATAGGCACTGTAATTAGCAAAGATGTACCTGACAATGCCTGGGTAATAGGTAACCCACAAAAATTTCTAACAAAACCTTTTAAGCTAAGTTAGTGATAAAAAGTGATGAAAGTTGTAATTCTTCAATCAAATTATATTCCTTGGAAGGGATACTTTGACTTAATTAATGACGCAGATATTTTTTGCTTTTTAGATGAAGTTAAATATACTAAAAATGACTGGCGAAATAGAAACAAACTATACTCCAAAAATGGGTTATTTTGGCTGACTATACCTATTAGCAAGAAAGCTGTAAATCTTAAGATAAGCGAAGTAATTTTAGAAAATTCTTGTTGGCAAAAAAAACACTATATATCCATAGTAAACACCTACTGTAAATCTCCGGAATTAGATAAATTATTACCATTTTTAGAGGATATTTATTTGAAGCAAGAATGGAAATCATTGTCGCAATTAAATCAATATATTATCAAAAACCTATGTAACTTTATTGGCATAAAAACGAAAATTGTTACCTCTAAAGATTATCATTTAAAGTCAAATAAGATTGACAGAATAATTTCCCTAATTAAGCAAATGGGTGGAACTGAATATATTTCGGGTATGAATGCAAAAAATTACATTGATCAAAACGAAGAAATATTTAATCAAAATAATATTAAGTTAGTTTATAAAACTTATGGACCTTATAAAGGGTATACCCAAAATTTACCTAATTTTCAGGATGCCGTAAGTATTATAGATACTCTTATGTTCGTCAAACAAGAAAATATTTTTGATCATATTACATCTAGCTCCTCAATCAAACATCAATAAAAGTGCAATAAATAAATCAAAAGGTTTTATGATGCTTATTAATCACTTGTATATTTTGTTAACCATCCTGTTTACAGTCTACGGACAAATTGTAATTAAATGGCAAGTGCAACTGGCGGGAGCATTTCCCCCAGACAACATAGCCAAACTACAATACATCATTAAACTACTACTCAACCCCTGGGTAATTAGTGGCTTTGCTGGTGCATTCCTAGCAGCAATTAGCTGGATGGCCGCCATGACTAAATTTGACCTCAGCTATGCTTACCCATTCATGAGTTTAGCCTTTGTCTTAGTCCTGTTTCTCAGCGCCATCTTCTTTAAAGAACCCGTGACTATTCCCAAATCCCTAGGGTTAGGATTAATTATTTTAGGTATTATCATTGGTAGCAAAGGGTAGTAAAAAATGAAAATCTGCCCCCAATGTCACCATCATTTTAACCAACCTAACTGGGATTGTCCCGCCTGTGGTTACACACCCCCAATATTAGATGGACACCAGAGCTTTGCACCGCAACTCGCAGAAGCCAGCGAAGGATTTGAGGCCTGTGCCTTCCCCATACTAGCAAAACTAGAAGCCAAAAACTTCTGGTTTCGCGCCCGCAACCGCTTAATCATTTACGCCATTAAACATTACTTTCCCCACGCTCAAACCTTCCTAGAAATTGGCTGCGGAACTGGCTTTGTCCTTCAGGGAATTGAAAAACACCTCCCCCACCTCATCACCTCCGGTAGTGAAATATTTACTACCGGCTTAGAATTTGCCACAGACCGCCTGTGTAAAACCACCCTATTTCAAATGGATGCCCGTAATATCCCCTTTGCGGAGGAATTTGATATTATTGGAGCTTTTGACGTTCTGGAACACATAGAACAAGATGAGGATGTACTTAAACAAATGTATCAAGCTATTCCTAATGGCGGGGGTATAATACTGACTGTACCCCAACATCCCTGGTTATGGAGTCAAGCTGATACCTATGCTCACCACGTCCGGCGCTATATCAAACAAGATTTAATCACCAAATTACAGCAAACAGGATTTAAAGTAGTAAAAGTTACCTCTTTTGTTTCTCTTCTCTTACCCTTAATGCTACTTTCTCGACTCAATCAGCGCTCATCAAAGAATTATGACCCCACCAGTGAGTTAAAAATTAGTGGCAGCTTAAATTACCTCTTAGAGAAAATTTTAGATGTAGAACGCTGGTTGATTAAACTAGGTTTTTCCTTTCCCTGGGGCGGATCTTTGTTAGTAATTGCCTATAAACAATAACCCATGAATAACATACCTTTTAACAAACCCTACATGACCGGTAAAGAGCTATGGTATATCAGCCAAGCTCACCACGCAGAACAACTCGCCGGGGATGGTAACTATACCAAAAAATGTCATCAATGGCTACAAAACCATACCCACTCCCATAAAGCCCTCCTGACTCACTCCTGCACCGCAGCCCTAGAAATGTCAGCTATTTTAGCCGACTTAGAACCGGGAGACGAGGTAATTATGCCCAGTTATACCTTCGTTTCCACCGCCAACGCCTTTGTTCTCAGGGGAGCTATTCCCGTATTTGTAGATATCCGCCCCGACACCCTCAATTTAGATGAAACCCTAGTAGAAACAGCTATTACACACCGCACCCGCGCCATTGTCCCCGTCCATTATGCTGGGGTCGGTTGTGAAATGGATACCTTGCAACACATTGCCACCAAACATCAACTATTGTTAATTGAAGATGCAGCCCAGGGACTGATGTCATCCTATAAAGGAAAACCCCTTGGTAGTTTTGGTGACTTGGCTTGCTTTAGTTTCCATGAAACTAAAAATATTATCGCCGGTGAAGGCGGTGCTTTAATTATCAACAATCCCCAATTTACAGAATCAGCGGAAATCATTCGGGAAAAAGGCACTAACCGCAGTCAATTTTTTCGGGGACAGGTAGATAAGTATACCTGGATAGAGAAAGGCTCTAGTTACTTACCAGGAGAATTAATTGCTGCTTTTCTCTATGCACAACTTGAAGAAGCACAACAAATTATTACCAACCGCCTCAAAGTATGGAACCATTATCATCAACTGCTAGAACCTTTAGAAAAAGCTGGTAAATTACGCCGTCCTATCATTCCCCCTGAGTGTGAGCACAATGGACATATGTACTATATCCTGCTAGAGGATTTACAAACCCGTACCCAGCTAATTAGCTACTTGAAATCACAAGGTATTAATGCGGTGTTTCACTATGTACCTTTACATAGCTCTCCTGGTGGTAAGCATTATGGACGGGTGAACGGGAAGATGGATCATACTAACCTTCTGTCTGATTGTTTATTACGCTTACCCATGTTTCCAGAGTTAACAAGTTCACAAATAGAAATAATTGTCCAGGCTGTCAAGAGTTTTTAATATCCACAGGGGAGACATAATTTATAGTTATCCACACGGGAGACATAATTTATAGTTATCCACAGGGGAGACATAATTTATAGTTATCCACACGGGAGACATAATTTATAGTTATCCACAGGGGAGACATAATTTATAGTTATCCACACGGGAGCCGTAATTTATAGTTATCCACAGGGGAGACATAATTTATAGTTATCCACACGGGAGCCGTAATTTATAGTTATCCACACGGGAGACATAATTTATAGTTATCCACACGGGAGCGGTAATTTATAGTTATCCACACGGGAGCGGTAATTTATAGTTATCCACACGGGAGACATAATTTATAGTTATCCACACGGGAGACATAATTTATAGTTATCCACACGGGAGCGGTAATTTATAGTTATCCACACGGGAGACATAATTTATAGTTATCCACAGG
>CAIWDD010000084.1 GCA_903911355.1 uncultured Nodularia sp.
GTACCAGTATTCCCCCTCTGGGACCAGCTGATGCTAACTGTCAGCAAGGGGTAATGCAAACAGTAGAATTATTAGCACAATTAGGTCATACTATAGAAGAGAAGTCCCTTGATTTGAGTGGGTTAGTAGAACCATTTCAAACTGTGTGGCAAAGTGCTGTAGCTGCATCAGGAATACCACCGGAAGCATTACAGCCGGTGAATCGCTTCCTCTTCTCCCGCATAGGTTCTGTGGGTGACTATCTCCGGGCGGTTTCCCAAATGCAAATCTTAGCCAGGCAAATCGTGGCGTTTTTCGATACCGTAGATGTACTAGTGTTGCCGGTATATTTACATTCACCTATTCGGGTGGGGGAATGGGCTGATTTAACTCCAGAAGAGACATTCCCAAAAATTATTCACTGGGTAGCACCTTGTCCCGCTGCTAACGCCACGGGTCAACCCGCCATAGCAATTCCTGTGGGTTTTGATACTAATGGGTTACCTATTAGTGTACAGCTAGTTGGCAAACCCGCGGCGGAATCCACTTTAATTAGTCTAGCCGCCCAATTAGAAGCAGCCAACCCTTGGATTCAACATCGACCGAATTTGGTATAGAAACACCAAGGACATCATAATATTGCTGAGATCCCCAGGCTATAGAGCCATGGGGAATTATCCAAGTTTAATTACACTTTCTTTAACCAGCTAAACATGGCGCGTAAATCTTTACCAACTTCCTCAATGGGGTGTTCAGCTTCTTGGCGGCGCATAGCGGTAAATCCTGGTTTACCAGCTTGGTTTTCTAAGACAAATTCCCGCGCAAATTGTCCAGATTGAATTTCGCTGAGGATTTTCTTCATTTCCGCTTTGGTTGTTTCGTTCACTACCCTAGGTCCACGGGTGTAGTCGCCATACTCAGCAGTGTTAGAAATACTATCGCGCATTTGGGCTAGTCCGCCTTCCACAACTAAGTCAACAATTAGTTTGACTTCGTGGAGACATTCAAAATAAGCTAACTCTGGTTGATAACCAGCTTCTACTAAGGTTTCAAATCCAGCTTTAATTAAGGCGCTTAAACCACCACATAATACCGCTTGTTCACCAAACAAATCTGTTTCGGTTTCTTCCCGGAATGTGGTCTCTAAAATACCAGCCCTTGTACCACCAATACCTCTAGCATAAGCCATGGCGCGATCGCGTGCCTGACCGCTAGCATTTTGATAAACTGCAAACAGCGCCGGTACCCCTTGTCCTTGCTCATAGGTACGGCGTACTAAATGTCCCGGTCCTTTGGGTGCAACCATCACCACATCTACATTAGCAGGTGGGACGACTTGGCTAAAGTGAATATTAAAGCCATGGGCGAAGGCCAGAACATTACCAGCTTCTAGATTTGGTTCAATCTCGTTTTTGTAAACTGTCTTTTGGACTTCATCCGGTAATAAAATCATGATGAAATCAGCAGCTTTCGCAGCATCGGCTACAGATTTCACAGTTAAACCAGATGCTTCCGCCTTGACTGCTGACTTACTACCCGGATATAGTCCCACAATCACATTTAAACCACTATCTTTTAGATTCAGGGCGTGGGCATGACCCTGGGAACCATAGCCAATAATGGCAATAGTTTTTCCAGCCAAAAGGTCTAAATTGGCATCTTCGTCATAATACATCCGGGCCATATGCATCTCCTGTCAGCAGCATTGTCATTAATTAGCAGGCTTTTGATTGTACCTTAAATTGAGTAACTACAGACAGATCAATTTATAGACCTCTTATAGACCTCGATTATACGTCCGTTTCCTAGGCTCACTGTGCGATCGCCCCACTATCCCTGAAATTTCCATGACAATGTATTTCACCCCAGGGACAGGCAAAATGGTTGATGGCCGAAAACTGTTGAGAAACTAAACCTTTTCCGTAAAACTCCCACCCACCTAGTTATTAGAGAATAATTCCTATATGGATCTAATTGCTTTTAGAGCAAAATTCTGATTTAATAGAAATTACTCTCAAGTAGCTAGGGAAAGATAATTAAAACTTATTGTCAATAATACCAACCAAAAAAACAGCATTACCGCAAAATCAGTCATCTTTGCATCCAATTGTTAGGAGGAGCACAATTCTTCTCTCAAGTAACCATAGCAGTTGATTATTTGATCAAAATCTGTAATAGTTCCGATTTAGGGAAAGCATGAAACGTCGCCAATTTATTTATTTAGGAATAGCAACTGCTAGCGCCGGATTAGTAGTTGCCTGCAACGGGAATTCCGATCAAAGCGCCACAGAGTTAGAATCAGAACTAGTAATTTACTCAGGACGCAACGAAAAACTCATCGGTGAATTAATCAAGCAGTTTGAACAACAAACTAATACTAAAATTCAAGTCCGTTATGGTGATACGGCTGAATTAGCATCAGCAATTTTGGAAGAAGGTACAAATAGTCCCGCAGATGTATTTTTTGGTCAAGATGCAGGGGCTCTCGGAGCGCTGCAAAAAGCCGGTAGAGCCGTAAAATTACCCGACTCCCTCCTGGATAAGGTCGATAGTGCTTACCGTTCTCCAGAGGGTAAATGGGTAGGTGTTACGGGTCGAGTCCGTACAGTAGATTACAATACTAAATTAGTCAAACCAGAGGAATTACCATCCTCAATTTTTGGCTTTACTGACCCGAAATGGAAAGGGAAAATCGCCTGGGCACCTACCAATGGTTCGTTTCAATCCTTTGTCACTGGGTTACGAGTTGCCGAGGGTGACGAGAAAGCAAGGGAATGGTTAAAAGGTATTAAAGCTAACCAGCCAAAGGTGTATCCTAACAACACATCAATAGTGGAAGCTTTAAGTCGTGGTGAAATAGCTGTAGGACTTGTTAATCATTACTATTTGGAACGAATTAAACAAGATAATCCTCAAGTTCCAGTGGCACATCATTTCACTCAAGATGTTGGGTCTTTAGTCAATGTCGCCGGCGTAGCGATTGTCAATACTGCCAAGCATCCTAATATAGCTCAAAGGTTTACAGAATTTTTGCTTAGTCAAGATGCTCAAAACTATTTTGCTAATCAAACTTATGAGTATCCTCTGGTTTCGGGAATTTCTCCCCAAGGGAATTTGAAATCGCTCACTGAAATTCGCCAACAAAATAAAAAAATTGATTTGAGTAACCTCAATGATTTGGAGAAAACACTACAAATCATGCAGGAAGTAGCAGTCATTTAAGCCGATCTGGCTCTTGGTTAGCTCACACCAGCAGAACCTGCTTAGAAAAAAGTTGAGAATTGTTCTTGCTTACTAGGAGTACTTAATGATAATACTTATAAGTAGTCAACTCTATTGAAAAATATTTCTGTTAAGGAAAAATCGAGGGTAAAAAATTGAAAACTTTGTCATTAAAGCAAGTTTCAGCCGGAGCTTTAGCTTTCATGCTCAGCTGGGGAATTGGTCTGAGTGTAAATGCACAGACAAAAACTATCACTATCTATTCGGGTAGAGGAGAAAAACTGATTTCGCCCTTACTGGAACAAGCCGAAAAAGACTTGGGTATGAATATCCAAGTGCGTTATGGTGATACTGCGGAGTTGGCTATTGCTCTTGTCGAAGAGGGTAAAAATACCCGTGCTGACTTATTTTTTGCTCAAGATGCAGGTGCTTTAGGCGCGTTAGAAAGACGCAAGCTAACTACAACTATTTCACCTAACTTACTCAACCAAGTAGATCCGCGCTTTCGTTCTCCCCGGGGAAATTGGATGGGTATTTCTGGACGGGCCCGTGTATTAAACTATAATACGAATCGCGTCCGACAGAGTGAACTACCAAAGTCCATCTGGGACTTAACCAGACCACAATGGCGCGGTAAAGTAGCATGGGCTCCAACTAACGGTTCATTCCAATCATTTGTTACCGCCATGCGCACCCTGGAAGGAGAACCCAGAACTCTGGAATGGCTACGAGCTATGAGAGCTAATGGCGCCAAAGTTTACCGCAACAATACTACAATTGTCGAAGCCATAGGACGCGGAGAAGCTGACATCGGGCTAGTGAATCATTACTACTTAGCTAACTTCAAAAAAACTAATCCTAATGTCCCTGTGGCGACTCACTACACTAATAAAGACGCAGGATCGATGATTAACATCGCAGGTGTCGCAATTATGGGATCCACCAAGAAAAAATCAGACGTAGAAAAATTTATTGGCTACTTACTCAAACCAAGTTCACAAACATACTTTGCTACACAAACAAATGAATATCCTTTAGTCAAAGGAGTAGCAGGGCCAGCAAATCAAGTACCATTAAGTCAGATTCAGGGGCCAAATATTAACCTGACTAATTTACAAGATTTAGAAGGAACCTTAGAATTGCTACAAGAGGCAGGAGTTTTGTAAAAATTGAAATCATCGGTTCGCCCTCCATTATTTCTTATATTAGCGGCGGGGGTGGTAGCTGTGGCTATTACCCTACCGTTAGTATATTTAGTGATTCGCGCAGTTGGTATTGGTGGGGATGAGTTTTGGGCATTAATCACTCGTCCCCGTAATATTGATGTATTCTTACAGAGTGCTGCTATGGCGGCAACAGTGACTGTATTTTCCGCAGTGATTGCTGTGCCATTAGCTTTTTTAACAGTGCGGACAGATTTACCAGGACGGAAATTTTGGTTAATTGCCACAACTTTACCCTTGGCAGTTCCTAGCTATGTGGGCAGTTTTGCTTTGATTGCCACCTTAGCGCCAAGGGGGAGTTTTTTACAGTTACTATTACAACCTTTGGGAGTAGAAGAGTTACCTTCTATTTATGGTTTTCCCGGTGCGGTTTTAGCAATTACTTTGTTTACTTACCCTTACTTACTCCTGAGTGTACGTTCAGGACTACAAGGTATAGACCCTTCTATAGAAGAAGCTGGACGCAGTCTGGGTTATGGTAGTCACGAAACATTTTTTAAGGTGGTTCTACCTCAACTGAAACCATCAATGATTGCCGGGGGGTTGTTAGTAGCTTTGTATGCTCTGCGCGATTTCGGTACACCCTCTTTAATGCAGTTTGACTCCTTTACAAGGGTAATTTTCATGCAATACAAAGCTAGCTTTAACCGCAACACAGCCGCAGTGTTATCTTTAATGTTGGTAACACTGGTACTGTTGATTTTATGGCTAGAGTATCGCATGCGATCGCGCGCTGCATATTACACTCGCGGATCCGCCTCCCTGCGTCCCCCCAAAATTGTCAAATTAGGAATTTGGAAATGGCCCGCTCTGGGCTTTTGCCTACTGATCACTAGCTTCGGTGTAGTGTTACCAGTAGGTATCACCTTGTTTTGGCTAATTCGGGGGATCAACAGCGGTTACAACTTCCCCAACTTGTTACCCAGTATCCTCAACTCAGTTTTAGCAGCTGGATTAGCTGCGATCGCGGCTACAATATTTGCCTTACCTGTAGCCATCCTATCAGTCAGATTCCCCACTAAAATCAGCGCCATCATTGAACGCTGCTCATACATCAGTTTTGGCATACCAGGAATTGTCATCGCTTTATCATTAGTCTTTTTTGGTGCTAACTACTTACCCTGGCTATATCAAACATTACCAATGCTGGTATTTGCCTATTTAGTCTTATTTCTGCCCCAATCAATGGGAGGAATACGCACTAGTCTTTTACAAATAAATCCCCAGCTAGAAGAATCAGCACGCAGCCTAGGTAGAACTCCTTGGGAAACCCTAAAAGAAGTCACCTTTCCCCTAGTCAAACCAGGTTTAATCAGTGGTGCAGTATTAGTATTCCTCACAGCCATCAAAGAATTACCCGCCACAATGTTACTAGCACCCATAGGCTTTAACACCCTAGCCACACAAATTTGGCAAGCCACAGAAAACGTAGCTTTTGCAGACGCAGCAGCCTCCTCCCTAGCAATGCTCATAGTTTCTATGGGTTCAACCTTATTAGTACTATCTCAAGAAAACGTTAAAGAAGACAAAGTCATACCTAACCCCAAAACACAACCCAAATTTTAATTTCCTCATCGCTTTATTTCTTATCCACCATGCAACAAGCAATTGTCCAATTAGAAAATATCACCAAGCAGTTTTCCCCAAATGTCCCCCCCGCCGTCAATAACGTATCCTTAACCCTCCAACAAGGAGATATATTGGGATTACTCGGCCCCTCTGGTTGCGGTAAAACTACCCTGTTACGCATGATTGCCGGCTTTGAGAAGCTGCAATCGGGAACAATTAAAATTGGCGGTAAAATAGTTGGTGACGGTTCTGTTTCTGTTCCACCCGAACACCGTGACATCGGTATTGTCTTTCAAGACTACGCACTGTTTCCCCACTTAACCGTCGCCGAAAATGTCGCCTTTGGCTTAAAACATTCCACACCACAGCAAATACAAAAACGTATCAGCCAAGTCATTGAACTAGTCAACCTGCAAGGCTTAGAAAAACGTTACCCTTACGAACTCTCAGGCGGACAGCAGCAACGAGTCGCCCTCGCCCGCGCCTTAGCACCCCAACCTCAACTCATGCTGTTAGATGAACCCTTAAGCAACCTTGATATACAAGTGCGGTTGCGCTTGCGCGAAGAAATCCGAGACATCCTCAAAGCCGCAGGTACATCAGCCATATTTGTTACCCATGACCAAGAAGAGGCACTAGCTATTTCAGATTTAGTAGGTGTCATGAGACAAGGACACTTAGAACAAATAGGCACACCAGAAGAAATTTACACTCATCCTGCATCCAGGTTTGTGGCTGAATTTGTCACCCAGGCTAACTTCCTTCCCGCCCGCCGTCAAGGTAATATTTGGGAAACCGAAGTAGGTAATTTTGAATTACCAGTTAACCTCAGCAACGATACGGGTGAAATCATGATCCGTCAGGAAGGCTTAACATTACAAGCTGCCACTGATTCCCCTGTATTTATTCACAGCCGCAGATTTTTAGGCCGAGAGTATCTCTATTGTTTAAAAACCGCCTCTGGGAAAGAAATTCATGCTCGCACCATCGCTGATATCCCCCTACCCATCGGCGCACGGGTACAATTATCTGTCCCAAATGATACTGTTCAGGTGTTCACACCATAGATTTTCACCCCTTAAAGGTTTATAGTTAGGGCTTGTGCCCTACTTTTATCTAATTAGTTCTTTAAGATTTGATTTCAAACCTTGACATTCAGACCGCCTTACCTGAACTTTCTAGAAACAGAACTACAACTACATCAAACAAATAAAACTCAACATTTAGTCATTGATTTATTTGCCGGTTGTGGTGGGTTAGCCCTTGGCTTTGAAGCTACAGGTTTTCCAACAATTGGTTACGAACTTTTAGCAGATGCCTGCGCGACATATCAACATAATCTGCCGAGTGTCTGTCATCAGGTTAATTTAACACCATTATCTGATTTAATTGAGGGAGCTACAGTTATAATTGGCGGTCCCCCTTGTCAACCCTTTAGCGTCAGTGGTCATCAATTAGGCTTAAAAGATAGTCGTGATGGTTTCCCAACTTTTCTTGCTGCTGTTGAGCGTTATCGTCCTCAACTAGCTTTGTTTGAAAATGTCAGGGGAATGCTATTTCGTAATCAGAAATATTTTGCAGAAATTGTTTTAGCCTTAAAAGAACTTAATTACATAGTTGAATGGGAAATTTTAAACGCCGCCCACTATGGTGTACCTCAAAAACGAGAGAGACTGTTTTGTGTAGCACATAAAGGCGGGTGGGAGTGGCCCGAAAAAACACATTTATATTCACCTTACACTGCTGGGGAAGCCTTGGGAGAATTAGCATATTTAGCACCACCTAATTCTAAATTTCTGACTCCTAGCATGGATGAATATATTAAAAAGTATGAGATAGCTTCTAAATGCATCAACCCTAGAGATATTCATTTGGATTCCCCTGTCAGAACAGTCACTTGTAGAAATTTATCCAGTCCAACCGGTGATATGTTACGCATCCGTTTACCAGATGGACGGAGAAGAAGGCTGACAGTTCGTGAGGGCGCGCGTCTACAAAGTTTCCCTGATTGGTTTCAATTTCAAGGTTCCCAAAACAATCAGTTTAACCAGATTGGTAATGCTGTACCTCCTTTATTAGCAAAGGCTTTAGCAAATTCTGTAAAAAGTTATTTGCACACGAATCAATACTCTTATCATCTTCACAGCTTCATTTCTTAAATTCTAAAACCTTGCTTTTGCCAGGATTCATTAACCCATAAGGGTCAACCATTTCCTTAAACTTTAACTGCTCAGGGTTAATCACCTTTCTCCCCCCATCTTCAATAATATATGTGTGGGGATTAGCAATAGATACCCCCTTGGCTTCGTGATAGCGAATAATTTCATTTAGGCGTTCTTCTGTGGTGTAACGCACCAGCTGTAAAGCACCTGGAATTACCCTCCCATTCACTCGGAAAAATTCTAAATGCATCATCACTTCATCGCCAAAGTAATGATACATATGCTCTACCAATTCCAAATTAGGATCAGGCGGAAACATACTTTGTAAGTAGGTAATTGAATGATCTATACTCCGGGCGTGAAGGGTGGTGTGATTCCAAGTAAATTCCCCCAAGTTCAGACTTTTTTCTGCAACTGGTTTTTTATAGGTAATCTGTCCACCATATTGCTGCACTAAACCGGGTAATAATTCTAAACTCGGTTCCGCCAACATTAACAAGACTGAGTGACTACCTTGGGAAATATACTCTTGTAGTGGGTGAAAGTATTCGGGGATGGGCGCTGCAAACACCGCAATTAATTTTTTAATCATCCCATCCGCATTACCCAAGGCTTGCCCAAACCTCCCAGCTGCGATAAAGTCGTTAAAAGTAACAATCACTTCCGCCCAAGGGTAAGCAGGCCCTAAGGGAATTTCCGCCTCAGTAATAATGCCATTGATACCCCAGGCATGAGTTACTTTACTGACATCATCACCTCGTAATTCCATTACACGGGGCTGGTCTTCTAAGGTTACCACTCGCAGAGCTAAAATATTACCGCGATCGCCTAACAACCCATATTGTATTGACCCAATCCCCCCACTTCCACCAGCAATAAACCCAGCAATAGTCGCTGTGCGGTATGTCGAGGGTGCCATGCGGATTTCCCAGCCTATTTCCCTAGCTTTTTTATCTATGGCCGCCAACTTTACCCCAGCTTCTACCCGTGCTACCCCCGGTTTTACCCAAGGTATCCCCTGCATCTTCGACATATCTAAAATTACGCCGCCATGTAAAGGCACACATTGCCCATAATTACCAGTCCCCGCACCTCTCACAGTTATAGGTATTTGGTATTCTACACAAGCCCGGGCAACTTTTATTACCTCTTTTTCATTGCTGGGACGCACAACCACATCCCCGACTTTTCCTTGTAGCTTTGGTATTAGAACTGGGCTAAAGGTGTGATAATCCTGAGATAATTTCGCCACGTGGCTAGGTTCGGTAATAATTTCTAGACCTGAGAGAGAGTTAATCAGAGTATCTAATATTTTTGTCATAGTTTATATATCCTTTTGCCTTGTCGTATTTTTGACCTCCTTAACCCCCAATGCTATATTAACCCTGCGTCCCTTTGCCTTTTAACCTACTTATTTTAGGCATCACCACTCATAAACTCACAGCAACTCAGGGGATGAATTGCTGTTCATATCTCCAAACACAGAATTGACTCTTGTGGCAGATGGTTGATATGCCAAGAATGGGTTACCATGCAGACCTGAACCAGCTAACCGTCCGCGCTAGCATCTCCACAAAGAAACGTAAATTATACTTATTATTTTGTAAAAATTATAACCCAAGAATAGAAACATTGAAAAAAAAGTTCAACACTTTTGAAATCACTCTGCATAATCTGAGTAAATTTCCTTAAAATCTATCAAGTGAGAGCGCGAGGCTACTAAGATTGGACGACAACTATCAAACTTACCTAAATCGGGTAGCAAGAATGACGCTACCAGAAGCTTACAGATCCCAAATTCAGCATATTCAGGAATCTGGTAAGTTTCATTTACATTCTGGATTCAGACAAGCTACACCTTTTCCTGGGTATTCACTCATTACCCCACCGGGGGACGAAGATGGGAAAAACTCTACCTTCTATACAAAATTACAATCTTACCAGCAGGAACTTTTACAGTTACCTGTCAATAGTGATTTGATTGTCCCCGTACCCCCTACTAGCTTTCATTTGACTTTAGCTGACTTGATTTGGGACAGTGCTTATCTTCATACCTGCGAAAAAAACCCGGAATTTGAACAAGAGTTACGTTCCTGTTGTGCTGAAATATTGCAGCAATATCAACAATCCATCACAAACGGAACCCCTCCGATTCAATGGCAAATGCTCGGGCTGATAGTCATGCCGAGAGCCCTAGGTGTTTGTTTAGTCCCTCAAGACCAATGTTGTTATGAGCAGATTATTCAATTTCGCCGCCAAATCTATCAAAATCCCAAGTTAATGGCTTTGGGTGTTGAACAGCATTATCACCTGACAGCCCACATTACATTGGGCTATTTTGGCGACATTTCCTCAGATTTAGACCGTACAAATTTCACCACTATGCTGTCTGAATTGAATCAGCAATGGCTGGAAAGTTCTCCAGAATTTTTGATCCACTCTGTGGAACTACGGAAATTCGATGACATGACCCACTATTATCGTCAACCAGACTGGCCGAGCTTAAATTTTTAGATTTAACCAAGACTTGGACGGCTAAAAGCCGTCCGTTTGTCTTCCCCATTCCCCGCATCAAGGAATCAACTCATCAATCAAACCACACCAGACATCCTCTGAGAGGATGTTTGTCAAGTCATGATTAGTGTATCAACCATTGTTTCACTCCACCCTAACCCTCCCCTTGTCAGGGGAGGGGACTGGATTTGATTGTTTATTGTGTGCTCGGTGTTCCTTCCCATTCCCTGTTCCCTGTTCCCTGTTCCCTGTTCCCTATTCCCTATTCCCTATTCCCTATTCCCATTCCCTGTTCCCTGTTCCCTGTTCCCTAAGATAAAAATTACCTGTTTAATACTTTCCAAACAACTTCCCTTGATCTCAATTGCAGATAATTGGGCTGAACATCACTTCAAGCCCAATTTCACACCTTATCTGAAATCTTGCTGGTTCAGCTTGTATTTAATTATGTTCATACCCAATTGAGATAGCTAAAGCCCATTTATACTTACGACTTGAGTTGTTTAAATTACACTCTTACTAATTGATTCTTCCAAAAGTAAGTACGTAAACTATCCAGATCAGGAATGTAAAATTAATGGCTCTCAGCTGATTTCTGACGCTATCTTTATTAGACTATAAAGGGGATATCAAGTGATCAGAATTTTATTGGATGCTGATTTAATACTAGAAGCTTTGATGAATCGCCAAGAATTTACAGAAGATATTAGTCAATTATTAGACCAAGTAAATCCATCTATTCAGATGTACCTGACAAATCTCGGCGCGCAAAAAATTTCCGCCTATGCCAAATGCTTAAATGGTAGTAATATTGCTGAGACAATCTTATATTGGTTACAGGAAAAAATTGGAGTCTCTCAGGTTAATCCGCACATTCTCCAAAAGGCACGTTCATTACCCCTGAGGGATTTTGAATCTGCTGTAGAGTTATGCTGTGCTAAGTATTGGCAATTAGATGCAATTGTCACTCATAAACAAGAAGATTTTATGTTGTCTACAAATAACTTGTGGGTTTGGTCAATAGCAGACTTGCGCTTACGTGCAAACCTAGAAAATCAGCTACAAGCCACTAGATTTAACATCTCCCATCCTTGAGAGAGAGTCGATTCTCAACAGTTGTCATCTTCCCCAGTAAACCCGGCTTTAAGTGGTATCGTTCTCTATAACTTGTTGTCATATCTTGTTTATAAGCATATTTGTGACTACAGGTAAACAAAATTTCGGTCAATTGACAATCAACGTCGTAAATAAGAGATACTCCGGGTTAAAACGCTTCGTCTCGCGTTTCCCCCGCTACCTCAAAGCTAAGGTTTGTCACCGATACTTTTTTGCTAACATTCACTAACAAATACACTCTTTAAGAGAGGGCGTATCAACCAATGCACGAAGGAAAATCCCTCGCGCACCATTTATGTCCCGACTCATTACCAGCCCGTCAGATGGAGACTTAACGAATTTAGCACCACCAAGGTTGGGGATGATTTCACCAGTCCAACTGACTGTTTTTGATGTATACGCTTCGTTCACATCCATCACTACTTTATTAGTCTCAAAAGCCTTATGCTTGAGAAACTGCTTAAATCGGTAGTGAGAGAGTGTTAACATTTGGCGCACTGACTTTGGCTAACCCTCCCGTATTATATTGATAGTTAATTTACCTTCCCCGTGGGAAAATCAAACCCGATTCCCATAGGACGTTTACAAATGCTAAACTACTTCCATAGCGGTAAAGCTCATATATAAAAAGCGAAGTAGGTAAGCGTGGACAACTCCTGTAAGCCGGGCTTTGCTACTGCCTTTCAAAGACATCTAGAAACCCGGTGGCAAAAATCCTAAATCCTATACAAATGTGGGAGTCTTAGCACCAGTTTCCTTAAATGTCGCATCAAACGCTGTCCGGCGGTCGGTGTACCCTTTTAGATGCGGTAAGTTCTACCATGTCAGCCTCTGGAGTGGACAAACCCCTTAGTAGTCATACTAAGACCACCTTAAAACAGTGAGTAAACACCGAAGATGATATATGGTTTGGAACTGCTCAGGCAACAGATTTACTCTGGTTTTGGTCAGCTTCTCCCGCAATTGTATAGCGTTGGCTAGGTTTTACAGAATGGCCGATAGGTTAGCGGCTCCCGTAAACCTTACTAAGCTTTCAATCACAAAGGTCTGTTTTTTGTATACTCTAGGTAACTGAATTAGTTACGACTGTCGAACGATCAATTAAATCAACTTATTAGGAGAGATAATGACCCAAATCATAGTGGGTGAAAATGAAGCTATCGAGTCAGCTTTACGCCGGTTTAAGCGAGAAGTGTCTAAAGCAGGTATTTTTCCAGATATGAGGAAGCATCGTCACTTTGAAACCCCTCTGGAAAAACGCAAGCGCAAAGAAATTGCCAAACACAGGCAAAGTAAGAGACGTTTCCGCAATTAACCTCTTTTGCCGAGTTTCCCATCTGCCTATAGCGTGGGAATAGATAGCCAGTCCTACCCAGCAAAGGGCAGGACAATATTCTTTTCCATCAAAGCCCCCAGAGACTATCTGAGGGCTTTGCTTATGAGCTTTCCGGTGTCAGGTAACGGGTAAACCAGTCACTCGCCAATTGTGCTACTGCTGCCAATGTCCCCGGTTCTTCAAACAAATGGGAGGCTCTAGGAATAATTTCTAACTGCTTTTGTGTACGTAATTGTTCCAGTGCATCCTGATTCATCTCGATCACTGGCCTATCGTATCCACCAACAATCAGCAGTGTTGGTGCTTGGACATCAGGTAACGCCGAACCGGCTAAATCAGGTCTCCCGCCGCGAGAAACTACAGCTTTCACAGACTCAGGGCGTTTCGCCGCCGCTACCAGAGCCGCACCGCCCCCTGTACTAGCTCCAAAGTAACCTATTTGCAGGTGATGAGTTTCTGGGTGCTGTGTGAGCCAATCGGTGGTATCAACTAGTCGCGATGCCAATAATTCAATATCAAAGCGCAAATGTCTTGTGATCAGGTCAATTGCTTCCTCTTCATGAGTTAGTAAGTCAATTAGCAGCGTTCCTAGTCCAGCCTGTTGTAAAACTCCAGCAACATATCGATTACGGGGACTATGGCGACTGCTACCACTGCCATGAGCAAATACTACTATGCCTGTGGCCCCGTCAGGAATCACCAAATTTCCCTCTAAGTTTACTTCACCTGCTGCCACTGATACTAAATTTTGTTTCTGTGTAGATGTGTTATCCACTGACACACCTCCTTTGATGGTTTGTTGCCTATTTATATTTGATATTTTTTTACTCTTATATACTTCTGCTATGAGGCAGTTTGTCAAAATCAACCCCTAGTCCATAAAGCGGTAAACTAAAAGTAGACCAGGACATAAATCTTATGATTCTCTTATGCAGAATTCTACATCTGGAAATGATGGGGATTTGATCAGGCAAGTTGCGACTTTGAGCGCGATTATTGCCGGTTTTGTCGTCAACGTAGTATCCAATCTTTTTCCGCTCAAGGGATTGACTATAGGAGAAATTTCTAATACTTTCTTCGCTAATGTCCTGATTATCCCCGCTAACTATGCTTTTGCTATTTGGGGACTGATTTATCTAGGTTTATTCACTTTCGGAATTTATCAATTTCTCCCCAACCACAGGTATGATGACGATTTACGCAAAAGCGGGTACTTGTTGGTGATTGCCTCTGTGGCTCAAATTATCTGGGTATATCTTTTCCTCTCCCAACTGTTTACTCTGTCTGCGATCGCCATACTCTTAATTCTCATACCACTAATTGCTATCTATTTGCGCTTAGGCATTGGCAAAAAGCCTGTGTCTCAAAGCAAGAGGTGGTGTGTTCACTTCCCTATCAGTATTTATCTGGGCTGGATTAGTGTGGCAACTATTGTTAATGTAGCCTCTGCTTTGTATTTTCACCGTTGGCAAGGCTGGGGGATTTCTCCTGAAATATGGACTGCTATCATGTTATTAGCGGCTTTTACTGTTGCCGCCCTCATTGTCATCCAATACCAAGACTTTGCCTATACAGGAGTCACGGTTTGGGCATTGGTGGCGATCGCAGTCAAGCACTGGCAAAATTCTTTACTTACAAGCCTGGCACTAATTTTCGCCATCGCCTTAGTGGCAATGATCATCATTAACAGTGTAAAACCTCAACGTCCACGCACATAAATGGAACAATCCAGTACTCATCCCCGGGATTGGTCATGGCACTTCTGGCCCGCTGTACCACTATATCCCTACGGTAAACGGCGGACAATTTGCTCAGAAATAGTCAAAGATACTATCTGGACATTCGATCAGCTTCAAGGCATTCTCTACACTGTTGTGCCCATTCGGATGACCGTGGTTAAACTAGCAGGGGGTGGACTTCTGGTTTACGCCCCAGTGGCTCCCACTCCTGAATGTGTCCGCCTGGTTAACAACTTAGTCACACAACACGGCCATGTTAAATACATTATTCTCCCCACTAGCTCCGGTCTAGAACATAAGGTTTTTGTTGGTCCTTTTGCTCGCCGCTTCCCCCAAGCACAGGTTTTTGTTGCTCCCCATCAATGGAGTTTCCCCATCAATTTACCCCTGAGTTGGCTGGGTTTTCCCCCAGAACGCACTCAGGTACTTCCAGAAGATAGTAGTCACAGTCCTTTTGCTGATGAGTTCGATTATCAGGTGCTGGATATCAACTTGGGACGCGGTTCATTTGTAGAAGTGGCATTTTTTCACAAGCGATCGCACACCCTACTTCTGACTGACTCCATACTGTCCATACCAGAAGAACCACCCCCAATCAACCAATTAGACCCTTACCCCTTACTATTCCATGGTCGGGATCATGGAGGGGAAGCCATCACAGATCATCCAGAAAATCGCCGCAAAGGATGGCAACGTATTTCACTATTTGCAGTCTACTTTAGTCCTCATTCCTTAGAAACCACTGGATTAGGGGAAATGTTACGGGATGCTTTCCAAGCACCAGACCATTCACCAAAAGCTTACTTTGGTTTATTTCCCTTTCGGTGGCGAGAGGATTGGCAAAAGTCTTTCTATATGCTCCAAGGTAATGGACGGCCGTTTGTAGCCCCCATCCTCCAAGTTCTCATTTTACCCCAAGCACCTCAACAAGTCTTAATGTGGGCTGAAAAAGTAGCCACCTGGGATTTTCGCCAGATTATTGCTTGTCATTTTGATTCCCCTATTAAAGCCAGTCCCCATGAATTCCGCCAAGCATTCGATTTTCTCCACAAGCAAACCCCTAGCAGTCAGGATTTATCGGGAAACTACAACCAGCCCCTGTCACCCGAAGATATGCAATTTATCAGGGAAATTGAGGCCACTCTCCTCAAGCAAGGTATTGCAAAGCCACCTCAAGAGAAAGTATAGTTCCAACTCAAAATCCCCTAGATGTTAACTACCTGTGAGGGATTTAAGATGTGCGTTAAATCTAGCATTTTGCAAGGCTTGCAGTGTACCGCGAGAATCTTGGACGCAATATTGCCAACCGAAGCGAACCAATTCCCGAGAATTTTCTGATTGTATAATTCCCACTACAGGGGTTTTTGCCTTTTCTTTGTCCCCTGAATGTTCTTGTAAAATCGTCCTTAAATTATGCATGGTTTGGATGTCACTTACTTGTTGCGGATTGAGTTCCACCATCACCATTTGCACTTGCTCAACTTTTTCTACATCTTCAACAATCAGTTGATTTTGATCATCTCGCCGATCTACTTTACCCCAGACAATTAACCTCGCATCAACTTGGAGTTGGTCACTGATGCGTTCATAGGTTTTGGCAAAAACCACCGCTTCCGATTGTCCAGTTAAATCCTCTATTTGTAAAATTGCCATCTGGTCGCCTTTTTTGGTCATCACTTTTTTGACATTATTCAGCATGACCACCGCACAAACTTTCGTATCTTTTGTTTGTTCTTTAAATTGTGAAAGGTTAATGGGAGTGAGCAGCGATGCTGCTGGCTTTAAGGACTTTAATGGATGATCTGATACATAAAAACCCAGTAATTCTTTTTCCATACGTAACTTTTCCTGGGGCATCAAATCAGCCACAGGTTCAGCTTTGGGAACTGTTTCAAAACTATTATTCCCTGTTTGCTTACTGGTAGTATTACTAGTACCTAAGTAATCAAAAAGATTACCCTGACCTATAGCCCTATCTTTGGCGCGGGATTGCGCCCAATCATAAACTAGTTCTAAATCACAGATTAATTGGTGACGATTTGATTCAATTTTATCAAAAGCTCCACACTGAATCAAAGATTCTACAGTCCGCCGGTTAATGGCACGGAGATCCACGCGATCGCAAAAATCAGCTAGGGACTTAAAATCACCCCCCTCATCTCTGGCTGACAAAATACAGGCGATCGCATTTTGTCCCACATTTCGCACCGCTGTAAATCCAAATAAAATCTTTCCATCTATCGGTGTAAAATCCAGACCAGAACGATTAATATCCGGGGCATCTATTGTAATCCCCATATTAGAGCAGTTGTTAATATACTTCTGCACCTTATCCGTATCGCCACTGTTCGCCGTCAACAGTGCCGCCATATACTCCAGTGGATAATTAGCTTTTAAATACGCAGTTTGATAAGTCACATATCCATAGGCAGTGGAATGAGACTTATTGAAACAATTAGAGGCTATCAGACCATTTTTAATCACAAAATTATGGTCACCCTCAACCCCAATATCATAAACATTTTCTCGACCTACAAATTTACGCCCAGTGATTTTGACCATTTTTACCCACCCATCATGTATACCCAGTTTAAGGTGTTGGTGCTTTTGAAGTTTAACACTACTTCATCTTTGAGTGGTTTTCTGTAGCTCTGATTTCTGCTGCTTCTAGGGGCGATCGCTTGGTGGGTGGAATCATTAGAAATAATAGATATCAGCAACCCCGCTAACCCCACCCGCACGGGGGGTGACGATACTTCTGGCTGGGCTTGGGATGTACAAGTAGTTGGTAACTACGCCTATGTCGCTGTTGAGCGTGCAGGATTGCAAATAATAGATATAGATATCAGCAACCCCGCTAACCCCACCATCATCAGGTGTTGGTGCTAATTTGACATCTTCAGATCAAGGTAAAGCTTTTATATTGTGCCAATCATCTCTTTCTAGTATTGGTTTCAAATAAGATTTGACAATAAAACCTTTGTGCTTTTCATATTTATCAAACCAAAAAGCAGGTAGATGTCCTTTGGGTGATTTATCAAGTTCAAAAACTAATTTATCATAGTCTTTCCAACTAAACGCACCAATACCTAAAAATGCTTTTCCACGCCAACCTAATGCTTGTCCAAACTTACCAATTTTTTTATTGATATCAGATTTATGAAAAATATCTCTTTGCACTTGGAAACCAAACTTACCTTGACTGTAATGATACCATAACTCATCAATTTGATTGATATCTTTGGCAAATATCTTGCTAGTGTCGTCTTTAATCTCTCTATTTAATAGCTCTGAAATTATATATTCTGTTTCTGCATCTGCTTCTCTCCATTTCTTTTCTGCTAGTAGACACTCTAAAAGTTTATAGTTAATTTCAGGGAAAGCAATGGAAATTTCTACTATTAATTTTTGTTTGACAGTTGCTTCTGATACATCATTGGGGAAGTAATCATCTCTTTCTTGACGCAATTTATTAAGTAAATTATCTGGAGGAATGAGACTAAATTCAGATTTAGCTTTATATTCATAATAGAAACAAGCCGCATGACCTAGACCATAAATCATTAAGGCTTTAATACCCACTTTTAGGAGTTTATTATTAATGTAACCCAACTTTAACCAATCTATTCCTATATCTATTATTTTTTCTCCTAAGAAAATAAAGCCAAATATAAATAAAGCTTCTTGTTTTCTTTCGGGATCATCCATATTAAATCCATAAATATCTGCGATTTGATAAACCATTTCTGCCCCTAATTTGGCTATTTGTGGTAGATCAACCCCCTCTGCTCCTAATCCATCTAAAATATTATTAACCGTTGCTACCACATCTCCAATTAATTCTAATCCTGCTGCTTGTAAGGATTTATGAATAATTAGTCTCTGTGCTATTTCACGGGGAGTTTTATGTCGGACTCTTGTGATTAATCTTGTAACTGATTTACTAGCTGCGTTGAAATTAATATCACAAATAGATTCAGCAATCCATTCTGTTAAATCTTCCCAAGCATCATTATTTGCTGCATTTTTTAGCTTAGATAACTCAGGAGTTTCCTTTACTGTTCTATGCAGATTGTTAATATTTTCTGCTTTAATTCTTTTTCTTTCTTCAGGTGACAAAACTGGTGGTTGTTCATCATCCTCTTCATAACCATCATCCTCTTCATCACCTTTATCATTGTTGTCAGACTTTAAACGCATTTGCCAAATCTTGATGGTTTCATCCCCACTCCCAGAGGCTAAGGTGCGACCATCCGGGCTGAAGGCTAGTGACCAAACTGAACCTGAATGTCCCGTGAGGGTGGCGATTGACCTCCCGGTGGCGACATCCCACAATTTAATGGTTCCATCCCAACTCCCAGAGGCTAAGGTGCGACCATCCGGGCTTAAGGCTACTGAATAAACCCACCATGAATGTCCGGTGAGGGTGGCGATTGACCCTTGGGTTGCTACATCCCACAGTTTTATGGTTCTATCCCCACTCCCAGAGGCTAAGGTGCGACCATCCGGGCTGAAAGCTAGTGACCAAACTGAACCTGAATGTCCCGTGAGGGTGGCGATTTCCTCTTGGGTTGCTACATCCCACAGTTTGATGGTGTTATCCCGACTCCCAGAAGCTAAGGTGCGACCATCCGGGCTCAAGGCTACTGAGAAAACCCCATATGAATGTCCGGTGAGGGTGGTGATTGACCCTTGGGTTGCTACATCCCACAGTTTGATGGTTTCATCCCCACTCCCAGAAGCTAAGGTGCGACCATCCGGGCTGAAGGCTACTGACCAAACCCCATCTGAATGTCCGGTGAGAGTGGCGATTAACCTCCCGGTGGCGACATCCCACAGTTTGATGGTTCTATCCCCACTCCCAGAAGCTAAGGTGCGACCATCCGGGCTCAAGGCTACTGAATAAACAAAACTTGAATGTCCGGTGAGGGTGGCGATTTCCTCTTGGGTTGCTACATCCCACAGTTTGATGGTGCCATCATCACTCCCAGAAGTTAAGGTGCGACCATCCGGGCTGAAGGCTACTGACCAAACCCAATTTGAATGTCCGGTGAGGGTATAGTTTAACCAGGGTAAGGGCATATTAACAATCCTTGACAAAATTAACTTTATGTGGGTTGCCTACCCAGATGGCGATTCAGGTATATTTGAGTAGAATTTGCCATCTCAATTGTTAAGCAACAATCGACCAAATCAGAATATTTACAAACTATTCTGATTGACTGGTAGCATTTGAAATGCCTACACAGCAAGCAGATCAGAAAATTTGACAATTATCTCTCAGAGGATGTTTGATAAGTTTTCAATAGGTAATTTTTATCTTAGGAAACAGGGAACACACCGAACACACTGAACACACAAAAAACAATAAAATCCAGTTCCCTCCCCTTACAAAAGGAGGGTTAGGGTGGGTTCAAACAATAGTTGATACACTAATCATGACTTGACAAACATCCTCTCAAACTTACTTATCACCTAAATCCTGTTGAGATGTAGCAGCATCTGGGAATCCGTGCAAAATTTGCTTGATAGTCGCCATAATTTATACCATTTATTGCGTGGGATGATTGGGAATTTACAACTACTGCGCAGCCATAAATCTAGTAACAGTGCGTAGCGTCAATGTTACTGAAAACTAGTCGATATTTAACGTATTTTGAATCAAATTAGACCAATAATATCACATTTGATTTCAAATCATATGTAAATAAATATTTTTTTGATACCTAAGCATCAGTGATACTATTTAGGTAATCTTGTCATCTATCTAAAGATAGATTTTTGGGAATATAAAACTATTTAGCCGGTACTGGGTTCAATATTTATGATATCTGGGTAAATTTCCTGTGTGTTACGCGATCTGCTTGCAGCAGCGTTTCGCGATCGCATCCCGTCAAGATAATCAAATACATGATCTTCGAGTCACACAGATCCCCGACTTCTGGACAAATTATATGAGATTATGCCAATTATCTAAGAAGTCGGGGATCTTACTCTTTAACAGCAGGGCTTCGCGATCTGCTTGCAGCAGGGCTTCGCGATCGCATCCCGTCAAGAGCATCGAATATATGATCTTTTAGTCAGATTCATCTGACTTGAGCTTCGAGACAGGGGTTTCTAACCCCCGGCTCCCCTGTAGGATCAAACGGAATTTTTCAACCCAGACCAGCTTGCAGCAGATGGCCTGTACCAGTTGGGTAAGTCCTATTGATTTTAGGCGCAGAGATGAATCTAGATCTTAATAATGGTAATATACTCAAAATATCAAACAAGTAGACCATAAGCTAGGTAGAAACAAAGTTTTTAAATGCCCACATTGCGGAACTGAGATTTCTCGTGATGCTAATGGTGCGCGCAATATTTCATTGTGTGCTTTGCAAGCAACGGCCTTCACCGTGACGCGTGATTCTATCGTGCTTTCTGACTCGTCAGAATTGACGGATGCCGTAGTTAACCGAGTTTAATCGCTTTGATGAGCTTAAAAATTGCACAAAGTTAAAAGTATTTCCGAGTTGGAATACTACGTCAGCTAATCTACCAAGATCAAAGTCACCAGTTTCAGATCGGCAAGAATTTCCTGATGTATAATCAGGAAAGTGTCAAAATTCAATGTCTAGTTAAAAGTTAACAGGAATAGATTAAGGAAACTCATGTCCCGATACAGAGGGCCACGCCTCAGAATTGTACGTCGCTTAGGCGAATTGCCAGGATTAAGTCGTAAAAGTGCTAGACGCGCCTATCCACCAGGACAGCATGGTCAGAACCGCAAAAAACGCTCTGAGTATGCAGTTCGTCTAGAAGAAAAGCAAAAGATTCGGATGAACTACGGTTTAACCGAAAAGCAACTGTTGCGCTATGTGCGTAAAGCTAGACGCGTAACTGGTTCCACCGGACAAGTGCTGCTACAACTGCTAGAAATGCGCTTGGATAACACCGTTTTTCGTTTGGGGATGGCTCCCACCATTCCAGCAGCCCGCCAACTGGTAAATCACGGTCACGTAACAGTTAACGGTCGCAGAGTCAATATTGCTAGTTATCAGTGTCGTCCCGGTGAAGTCGTTGCAGTCAGAGACCGCGAAGTTTCCCGGAAGTTGGTAGAAGCCAATTTGCAATATCCTGGATTAGCCAATCTCCCCAGTCATCTGGAATTTGACAAAGCTAAGTTAACTGGCAAGGTTAACGGCGTTATTGAACGAGAATGGGTAGCATTACAAGTCAATGAGCTGCTCGTAGTGGAATACTACTCACGTCAAGCCTAATTATTTTCCCGAGTCATTGGATTGCGGATTGAATCAATTACCCAATCTCATCGCTGCCCCTTTCCCGATAAAGGAGAGGGGCTGACCAATGGCCCATCACCTAGTTCTATTGAGAGTTAATCTCCTGCAAGTCAAGAGCATAATTCAATCGCAAAACATTGACACCCGGCTCACCAAAAACCCCTAAAAATCTATTATCAGTATATCGGCTAATTAAAGGTATTATTTCATCCTCTTCCACATCCCGGGCGAGAGCCACTCGGCTCAACTGTTGGCGGGCTGATCTCAAAGAAATATGTGGGTCTAAGCCAGAACCAGAAGCATAAATTAAATCAGCCAGGGGTTGAATATTTTCCTCTTGTAATTGAGTTGCTCGTTCCAAAATTCGCTCTAACAGTGCTGGGTTGCTAGGAGCAAAATTACTCCCTCCTGATATCCCAGTGGGGCTGGCTTGTTTTCCTTGGCTGTATCTCACACTACTGGGACGACCGTGAAAATAACCCTCAGATGTGAATGTCTGACCAATCAAAGCTGAACCAATTGGTTGAGTGTCTAAATTTACAATAACGCTGCCATTGGCTTGAAAAGGAAAGAAGACTTGACCCATGACCAAGATCCCCAGAGGATAGATGATTGCCGTTAGTAACCAAACCACTAAGGTCATGCGAAAAGCTGTGATAGTTTCACGAATAAAATTCATAAAAATTTATCGGCGGTGAGTTTCTAGTTCAGAAAAGAATTAGTTGACCACAGATGTAGACCCCTGAGCGGCTTCCCATAGGGTAAACAGATAAACACGGATAATGGGGTCAGAAGGTTGGGGCTTTTCTATCCCCAACCGGTGGTCGCGATGAGCATATCTATGAATTTAATAGCAAACAAAGGTGCAATTATTCCACCCAAACCATAAATCAACAGATGGCGCAGGAGCAGTTGATTAGTTTGCAGGTATTTTACCTGTACACCTCTCAAAGCTAAGGGAATTAAAGCCGGAATCGTCACAGCATTATAAATGAGTGTGGATATGACAGCCGAATTCGCGCTGGATAAATTCATGATATTTAAACCCTGCAGATGAGCAGCGGTAAAAATGAATGGGATAATTAGAAAGTATTTAGTAATATCATTCGCAAGGGAAAATGTAGTCAGAGCACCACGGGTAACTACTAATTGCCGACTAATGCTCACTAGATCAATCACCTTTGTGGGGTCAGAGTCCAAATCTATGATATCGGCTGCTTCTTTAGCAGCTTGACTACCTGTATTCATGACCACGCCGACATTGGCTTTGAGGAGCGCAGCAGCATCATTAG
The DNA here is from genome assembly GCA_903911355.1 of uncultured Nodularia sp. Classification (GTDB taxonomy): domain Bacteria; phylum Cyanobacteriota; class Cyanobacteriia; order Cyanobacteriales; family Nostocaceae; genus Anabaenopsis; species Anabaenopsis arnoldii. The sequence continues at coordinate 23,433 of CAIWDD010000084.1, forward strand.
AGCCGTCTCCTATCATTGCTACTACTTTACCTGCTGTTTGTTCTGTGTGGATAATACTGACTTTATCCTCTGCTGTCGCTTCACCAACAAAGTCATTAACTCCTGCAAGGTTGGCAATTACAGATGTGGTAATCAGGTTGTCCCCAGTCAGTAATATGGTATTGATACCCATGTAGCCTAACTGCTGACAAGCCTCGCAGATACCCGGCTTAATTATGTCTTTCAGGTAAATCACACCATAAATTTCCTCATCTAGACAAACCGCCAGCGGTGTACCTCCCTGTTGGGAAATCTTTTCGCAGACAGAATTCAATTCTGGAGGTGCTTGTCCATTACCCAAACGAATAAACTCTTTAATTGCTGTTACCGCTCCCTTGCGAGCTTTATGTCCCCGCTCGAAGTTTGTGCCACTCATGCGGGTGTCCTCAGAAAATTTTACCCCTAGGGCTTGGTTGAGGTCAAAGTCAAGTTGTCCGCCTAAGCTTTGTGCCACTCGGGTAATTGATTTCCCTTCAGATGTATCATCAAATACGCTGGCAGCCAAAGCAATATTAGCCATCTCCTCTAATGAATGGCCATTGAGGGGAATAAACTCCTGTGGCAAGCGGTTGCCAAAGGTGATTGTCCCTGTTTTGTCAAGAATCAGGGTGGTGATATCAGCACAAGCTTCTAGGGCTTCTCCTGAGGTGGCAATGATGTTAAATTGGGCAACCCCATTCATAGCAGCAATACTAATGCCATTGAATAGTCCGCCCATGGTGGTGGGAATCAGCGCTACCAACAGGGCGATCAAAATAGGTACACTGACCGGACTCTCCACATAGTAAGCAAATGCCGGCAACGTAGCCACGACTAACAGAGCAACTAAACTCAAAACTCCGAGGAAAATCATCAAGGTAATTTCACCCGGTGTTTTACTGCGTTTTGTTCCCGCTAATAAAGCAATCATCCGGTCAATAAACCCTTGATCTGGGTCGGATGTAATGCGAACAATCAGTTCATCAGAGATGATATGCGTACCACCGATCACCGAACTGGCAACATTAGTCCCTGATTCTTTCAGTATTGGTACAGTTTCACCGGTAATGACTGATTCATCTACAGAGGCCACACCCATGATCACTTTGCCATCAGCAGGAATCATATCCCCAGCTACCAAATATATGGTGTCTCCTGTTCTCAGACTGGTGGCAGGAACTTGGCAAATTGTGCCATCAGGAGCCAGTTTTTTGGCGATCGCCTCTGACTTTGTAGTTTGCAATATATCTGCTTGGGCTTGCCCCTGTCCTAGTGCCAATGCTTCCGCAAAATTAGCCAGCCAAACTGTGAGAAAGCAAATTCCTGTCAACAAGCCGTAAAAAAGATGTGGGTGATTTTCTGGGGATGGACCCAATAAGTTGGGCGCAATAGTGAATACTAGGGTGACAAATGTCCCCAGCCAAACCAAAAACATGACTGGATTTTTGACGGCATACCCGGGATGCATCTGGATAAAAGCATCCCTCATGGCTCTGATATACAGTTTTTTGCGATTTATCTTAGCTTTTTTGAGGGTGGGGCGGCGATGACTAGGTAAAGTTCCCTCCACGCCAGGACGAAAACGTGATGATTTACCTTCAGAGGTAGGTGCAACGTTCATTTGATCTCATATTCAGGAAATGTTGACTAATAACCAATCTTCTAACTAGCCGCAGCTAGTTTGAAACCCTCGGCAATGGGGCCCAACGCCAATACTGGAAAGAAAGCCAGCATTGCCAAAATCACCACTAATCCAGCCGTCGCTGCGGTAAATAAAAGCGAATCTGTTTTGAGGGTAATAGCGGTTTCTACTGCTTTTGGTTTACGAGATATACCATCAGCTAACAGCAAAATGGCAATAATCGGAATGTAACGCCCGGCAAACATAGTTAAACAGGTACTTAGATTCCACCACAGGGTGTTATTATCCAATCCCTGTAAACTAGAGCCATTATTGGCACCAGCAGCCGCATATTCATAAACTACTTGGGAAATGCCGTGAAATCCAGGGTTAGTAATTCCAGACAGGGAAAGAGGATAAGCTAATGTAATGGCACTGGGAATTAAAACCACAATGGGATAAATCAGTACCACCACACTAGCAAGGATGATTTCTCTTCTTTCAATTTTCCGCCCTAAAAATTGTGGAGTGCGCCCCACTATTAACCCTACTAAGAACAGAGTCAGAATTAGGTAAGTAAATAGGTAAGCTGTCCCAGTTCCCTGACCTCCCCAGATAATGCGCAGGAATAAGCTCGATAAACTGGAAAATAATCCTTCGGGCATCAATGAATCATGCATCCCGTTCACCGCACCGCACATGGTGGCTGTAGTCATCACTGCCCAGAGTGCTGTTTCTACCCAACCCAATCGAATTTCTTTGCCCTCTAAATTCGGCTGTTCTAATCCCAATGTGCCATTTACCAGGGGATTACCCTGTTGTTCTCCGGTTACTGTCACCCAAATCAGAATTATCAAGGCTACAAATACCATCCAGAACAGCAGCCAGGCCTGTTTCATATTTTTGGCAAATATGCCATAGGTGTAAATTAAGGATGCCGGAATGGCAATCATGGCTATGGTTTCGATTAAATTAGCAGCCCCATTGGGATTTTCATAGGGATGGGCTGAGTTAACGCCAAAAAAACCGCCGCCGTTATCACCCAACATTTTAATTATCTCAAAGGAGGCTACTGGCCCTCTAGCAATATATTGGGTTCTTCCCTCTAAGGTTTCTACAACCAGGGTTCCACCTAATGTTTGCGGCACACCGCAGAAAACTAGAGCGATCGCTCCTATAATTGAGATTGGTAGTAATATCCTCGTGATGGCACGAGTGACATCAACGTAAAAGTTCCCTAATTTTTTGCCTGTTAACCCCCGAATAAAAGCAATTCCCACCGCTAAACCTGTGGCGGCTGAGGTAAACATCAAAAAGCCTAAAGCTGCTACTTGGCTAAAATAACTTAAGGTTGTTTCACCAGTGTAGTGTTGCTGTCCAGTATTAGTCACAAATGAGACAACTGTGTGCAGCAATATATCCCAGCTAGGCGCATCAAAATCATTGGGATTCCAAGGTAAAAATCTCTGATAAAATATTATCAGGTATACTAAAGTACCCATGCACAGGTTGCTGTACAGCACTGCGCGAATATATTCCCCAACCGTCTGCGGCTTACCGCCGTAGGCATCATCTTTGCTACCCACACCGATTAAAACTAAGCAGCTACGCTCTATAGGGTTGATTAACCGGTCCAGCAGCGTTCTTTCTCCCTGGAAAACACGCGCCATGTACCTTCCCAAAACTGGCACGATCGCTATCACAATACACAGCGTTACGCCGATTTGCAAAAAACTTTGTCCCATCTATTTCGCACCCAACTCAATTTCAATGATAGATTTTATACATATAAAACCCATGACTCCCCGGTCTCTTAATATATAACCCGAAATGATTTGGTTTCTCCCTTATTACTATTTTTCATATTCTTTTTCAAGTTTCCGTCAAAAATACTGAAAATCTGCTCTGATATGGAGATTAAAAAACTTGTTTTTCTAACTCACCCACCTCAATGTTCGGGGGGTCTCAACCACCCACAGCTTCAACCCTGGATGGAGGAACAGGAGCAAATGCTGACGCCACAACAACTCAGCTACCTATTCATATCAAAATAGTATTAGTATGCAATATATTAACTTATATGGATTAAATACTAAGGAAATATGAGGAAAATTAGCAATAATATCTGATGGATTATATAAAGTTTGTAAAGGGGTGAACGGAGCTTAAATCAAAATTTCATGGAGTCTGGAGCCTACTGGCTGGATTTGGTCTTTAGGTAATTATTGACAGATCATTCAGCTGGATTTAGGTTTTTAATCTTTTGAATAATGCCAGAGTTACTATGTATCAACCATATTTATCTCCCGATGATTTGCCATCCCCAAAAACAATGCAAATGAGCGGCATTTGGCTGAGTCAACTAGAAGAAGCCACCAAAAAAAGCTTTTTCTTGGCTTGTAAGCCTACAGTACGCATTTTGTTATCCAGCTGTCACTGGTATTTCAAGGTCAATAGCGGCATTCTCATGTTAATTTTGGTCTGTCATGATATTAAAAGTTATCAGCACATCATGACTACTATTCCTTATTTAGCCAACCAGTTAAAACGATTTGCCAACCAAGCTAAAATTAGCGTTAGTTCTCCAGTGAATGAAGGTATACCCTGGATGACTCACATCAATGAAGTATGGACTGGGGAAGAATTTATCTAGTATTGAAACACTTCCTACCCGATATCTCCCATGTGTAGCAGTTTGATAACTGCTACGTCTTTTAAAGTTTCACATAATTCACATAATATTTAATGGATCTACATCTATAGTTAAACTCACAGCATCAGGACAAAGCGATCGCACTGACTCCCAGTCAGGTAATTTTGGTAGCACATCTGGGGCCAACTTGAGTAATATTTGCCAGCGATAACGGTTAGCTACCCGCATGACATTAGCCGGTGCTGGTCCAAGGATATCAAATCCTGGCTGAGAACTTAAAGCTGTGGCGATGATTTGCGCCGTATTCTGGACTTGAATCACATCTAAACTACTCAAGCGCAATAAAATCAATCTCCCATAGGGAGGATAATTAAGTGCTTGGCGTTGTTCTAATTCAGTTTGGCAAAAAGACTGATAATCATGTTGTTGTACTGCCCCAATTACCGGATGCTCTGGGGTGTAAGTTTGCACAATTACCCTACCCACATCATCCCCCCTACCCGCACGGCCTGCTACTTGGGTTAGAGTTTGAAATGCGCGTTCACTGGCACGATAATCTGATAAATGCAGCAAACCATCAGCAGAAACCACACCCACCAGTGTTACTTGGGGTAAATCTAAACCCTTGGTAATCATTTGTGTTCCTACTAATAAATGGGCTTCACCGTTAGCAAATCGAGTCAGTAGGGTACGGTGTGCGCCTTTATTACGGGTGGTATCGCTATCAAAACGAATATAACTTAACTGCGGAAACTGTCTTGCTAATTCTTGGGCGACGCGTTGAGTACCGCTACCAAAGAATTTCAGATAAGGTGAACCACATTCAGGGCATTGTTGAGGATGCAATCGCGTATAGTTACAGTAATGACAGCGTAGTAACTGCGGCGCTCCCTCTTCAGTCTGGTGATAGGAGAGCGACACATCACAATGGGGACATTCCATCACATACCCACAACTGCGACAAGACACAAAAGTACTGTGTCCCCGGCGATGGATAAATAAAATTCCCTGTTGTTGCTTCTCTTGTAGCTGATGTAAAGCTGTTTGCAGCGACCTACTAAATATAGAACGATTTCCCTGCTGTAACTCTAGCCGCATATCCACCAATTCCACCGGTGGTAATGGGCGGGAATTAATGCGTTGGGGAAGGGAGAGGTAATAACTAGGAGTTGGTGTAGAGGGGTTTGTCAGACCGACCCAACTTTCTAATGAAGGGGTAGCAGAACCTAAAACTAAGGGACAATTTTCTAATTCCCCTCGCCATTGGGCGACGGTGCGCGCATGGTAGGTAGGAATGGGAGAATCTTGTTTAAAGCTGCTGTCGTGTTCTTCGTCTAGGATGATTAAACCTAAATTTGGCAAAGGGGCAAAAATGGCGCTACGAGTCCCGATGACTATTTGGGGTTCCCCGGTGAGCATTTGTCGCCAGGTGTCATAACGTTCCCCTTCCGAAAGACCACTATGATAAACGCTAACTTTAGCTCCGAAACGAGCGCGAAAACGGTCTGTTAGTTGGGGTGTAAGTCCAATTTCTGGAACTAATACCAGGGCGGATTTTCCTTGCTTTAGTAGAGGTGCGATCGCTTGTAAATATACCTCTGTTTTCCCTGAACCTGTAATCCCATGCAACAAGACTTGAGCAAAACCATTCAAACCTTGAATATTCTTTAATGCATTTGCTTGGTGAGGATTTAAGGTTTTGGGGTGATCTTGTGCTAGTGCTAGCCCCTGTTCTGTTCGCAGCACTTCTTTTTCTTCGATGACAATGTAACCTTTTTGTACCATGGTCTTCAGGGTCGAAGAACTAGCATTACAAGTTTGTAATAGTTCACTCTGCCACAATTCTCCCCCACGCCGCCGTAATACTTCCAGAATTTCTTGCTGACGCTCGGTTAAATGATCATCAATGGTGCCGATCAAAGTAACAGCTTTCTGTAGTTTTGGGCGATTGAGTCGCGGTGCTTCTAAATAACTTTCTACTATCCCAAATCGCAACAACTCCCGCACACCTTTGTAGGCTGTTCTGACTTTTTGTTGCAAGTAGACTAGGCTATAGTCTCCTGCTGATTGACCTTGTAAAAGGTTTAAAATTTGTTGGGCTGGGGGACTAAGGAAAGTTAAATCTGAGGAGACTTGTCTTTTTATTTCTGCATCCCCAACTAGGCGGATCCGACGTTGCGATCGCCCTAGTAATCCCGGTGGTAACGCTACCCGGATCACCTGAATTAAAGGCGTATAGTAATATGCAGCTACTCGATTTAATAATTCCCAATAACTTTTGGGGAAGAACCCTTCGCTGACTATCTCTTCTACATCCTTGATTTTTTCTGGTGGTAGGTCGATATTTAGTTCTTCCAATAAACGAATGGCGATCGCTCCTACTTTTTGAGTACCAAATGGTACACTTAAAATATCACCTGGTTTTACTTTTAACTCCCTCGGCAATCTATAAGTAAAAAGTCCCGTAGTTCCTGGACAGTCTACCAACACTTCAATCCATCGATTCACATTTGCTGATTGGTAAGTTTCTCCAGGTTCAGCCACTAGTAAATGCAGCGATTTTATGGGATTTTTATACATAATTCTGCTAGTTTGTCAACAATTTTATGTCTGATTTCTACCTAATTGTTTGGGCGGCACACAGGTTGATCACAGATTTTTATTTCTCTGAGGTAAAATGTATTTGATCATACTTTTCTCTCCATAATACTTGATGATTTCCCAGTTATGTAATGTACCAGACAATTTTGTCTTAACAATTCGTGGCATAAATATTTAAAATCCTCTATAAAAAATCCAATTATCTTTCCAGGGATTCCGGAAATGGTCTGACTAACTACTGAATAGGATATAGTGTTTTTCATCCCCTTGATAGATATTCAACCCTTGGTACATATGAGATGCTTTTATACAAATAAACTATTTCCCAAAATTAGACTAGTCAAACCATGTCCTTTAGGAAGCTCGATGAAATCAGCACCGAACCCAAAGCAAGATGATGATTTATGTAGTAAATTCTCACCGATGAAGCAGAAAAAGTTATGTAACTTATAAAAGATTAACGCTAGGGGGTATTTACCTGAGTTTTTTATATTTGTTAAGGTGGATAAAGGTTGAGGGCATTTGACAGATTCGGGGATTGAGGAAAATTCAGGAATATCTGTGTTGGAACCTGAGAAGATAGTTTCTGGAGGCCAAAACCAGTACTTCTTAGAGGTTCTATCAAACAGGAACCAAGAAAAAGCGGGTAGGGGCTGATTTTCACTAATGAATAAGCAATTAGCTTTCCGTGTATATTTTTCTGACAAAGGGGTGCATTTGTTGGTTAGGGAAAACTACCAAGCTTGAAGCAGCGTGTCATGAAATTATGTACCAAACAAAGCAAAAATCCCTAAAGGAAACTATGAACATTGCTGAATTGGGAACAATGGAAATACTGGAAACCACTGTCGAACATGAAGAAAACTCACTGGAACTTTTAGAATCAATGGTAGAGTCAGAACCCCCAATAATCGAAAATCTGGAATCAGAGGAACGTGATGGGGATGACATGGCTGCAGCCAGGCCTTCAGGATACAACAAAACTGAGCATGATGATGCTGTAGGCGCGTTTTTTAAAGAAATGGCGCGTTATCCCCTGTTAAAACCCGAAGAAGAGGTAGAGTTAGCCCGGCGAGTTAGGTTTATCGAGGAAGTGAGGGAGGTTCAAGCTGCATTGGAATTAGAACTGGGACAGTCAACCAGTAAGGTACAAGTAGCCTCCCGGCTAGAAATGACAGAAAAGCAACTAGAAAGCCGCTTATACCAAGGTCGAGTCGCGAAACGTAAAATGATTCGCTCCAACCTGAGATTGGTGGTGTCGATTGCTAAACGATACCTGAATCGCGGTGTCCCGTTTCTGGATTTAATCCAGGAGGGCGCTATGGGTCTAAATCGTGCTACAGAAAAATTTGACCCGGATAAGGGTTATAAGTTTTCCACTTACGCCTACTGGTGGATTAGACAAGCAATTACCCGCGCCATCGCCAATGATGCGCGAACCATCCGTTTACCCATTCACATTGTTGAGAAACTCAACAAGCTCAAAAAAGCCCAAAGAGAACTCAAGCAAAAACTCTCTCGCAATCCCAACGAAGCCGAAATGGCCCAAGCGTTGGAAATTAGTGTCCAACAACTGCGCCAATTGCAACAATTAAGGCGACAAGCACTTTCTCTGAATCACCGTGTAGGTAAAGAGGAAGACACAGAACTAATGGACTTGCTAGAAGACGAAGATAACCTGTCTCCAGAAGCAAAAATGAATGAAAACATGATGCGTCAGGAGATTTGGGATGTCTTGGGTGATGTGCTAACCCCCAGAGAGAAAGACGTGATATCTTTACGCTACGGTTTGACAACCAGCGAACCCTGTACCTTAGAAGAAGTTGGTAATATGTTCAATTTGTCCCGTGAACGAGTACGACAAATTCAAAGTAAAGCCATGCGCAAGTTACGCCGTCCTCATATCGCCAAGCGCTTAAAGGGATGGTTAATTTAATTCCTAATCGATAATTATAAGTAAGGTAAGCAGAAAACCTCACCACCAACAGCAGTGTATTTGCCAATTTCTCACTATATGGCTAGTCCACACCAGCTATCAGGCCAGGGGTGAAAGCCAACTCATCTGTTTACCCGTGAGTCATCAGGTAAGGGTAACCCACATCTCAAACTTTATGTCCCCTAACGGCGAACATAGTACCTAACAATTCAATCTTGCATTCTGGTTAAGCTAGGCTTTCTGTCTGTTTCTACTTTGGTTCCTTTTGAGTTGCTCATATATTTAGGTATTTAGGCGCATCCTTATCCAAAATTGTTATCAGCACCGGATCAACCCAACTAATCAAAAAATTCGCTATAGACTATGGACTATGGACTATACATGATAAATTAATGACTTGTTCTGAGAATTTGATTTTACGTTTTGCCGAACCCTCTGATACCAAAGTACTGTTTAATTTAATTCAGGGGCTAGCTGAGTACGAAAAATTATCTCACGCTGTCACTGGTAATGCTTTGGCTCTTGAGGAGCATCTATTTGGCTCTCCAAAGTACATTGAGGCAATACTCGCAGTATATACAGGGAAAGTGGTTGGTTTCGCGCTTTTCCTTCACAATTATTCCACCTTCTTGACTAAACCGGGAATTTACTTAGAAGATTTGTTTGTTTTACCAGAATACCGCCGTCAAGGTGTTGGTAAGGCTCTTTTGTCTAAAGTAGCGCAAATAGCTGTAGAGCGCAATTGTGGACGCTTGGAATGGAGTGTATTGGATTGGAATGAGTCGGCGCAAGCATTCTACCGCAGTATGGGGGCGGCTATTTTGGATGATTGGCGCATTTGTCGGGTCACAGAAGATGGGATGCAAAAGTTAGCCCATCGAGGTTGAAGGTAGGAATTAAAATCTCTTTCATAGATTTTCTTCACAATCAAGTTTGACAGATTGTCTTTTGACGCGGGCAATTGATTGAACTCACAATAATTGTGAAAGGTCTTGTCCGCAATTAACCGTTTTTCAGGAGAACACAAGATGAAAAAAATTATTTCTCTGATACTTCTAAGCATAACTATCTTCACCTTTGCCTTTAGTAGTCCAGCTTTAGCAGCAGATACTATTAGTGGAGCTAAAATATTCGGTGCTAATTGTGCTGCTTGTCATGCTGGTGGGAGAAATTTGGTTCAAGCTAATAAAACTTTGAAAAAGGATGATCTAGAAAAATACGGTATGTACTCCCAAGAGGCGATTATTAGTCAAGTTACAAATGGCAAAGGTGCTATGCCAGCTTTTAAGGCTCGTTTAAAACCAGAACAGATTTCTGATGTATCTGCTTATGTCCTAGAACAAGCAGATAAGGGTTGGTAGTTATCTCTTCATTGTGTGACCATGAGTAATGGTTTTATCTGTATCAAAACATAGTGGGAGCGTGAGAACCCCTACGCTAAAGCGTAGGGATGAAACGTGACTCAACAGGATTGATCCTGTCGTATCCTTAACAAAAAGGTTTTAACAGGTATTAACAAAGCATTTTCAGTTAAAATAAAAAAAGCATCCACTTGGTGAAAAACCCGTTCATATGCTCTCCTGAAGTAGTCACACAGCTAGGTATTAGCCTAGCCAAGGTGAGTATGGGAGCTTTGACACTCCCAAAACAAGATAATTTATTGGTGTAACGGCTGCGATCGCTATCCCTTTTGTTGTATCAGGATTAGGTAGTGCTTTTCTGACAATTGGTAACCAAGCATCTCAAATGCTGTGCCTCGCTTGTGGTGTTAGTTCACTCAAGTCTTAGTGAGAAATTTAACAATTAGGGGTGATTTTTGCGCCGTTAAATCCAACTTGGCCAAAATTGTTAACCAGGATGTTTATGACTTATTTCTGGCGATTATTCCTGACTATCGGGCTGGCTTTTCTCCTCAATTGTTCAAATACCATTGCATATTCCTTGCCAATTGTCAATACACCTACAGCCAGTGTTTTTTTTAGGCTGGATGTAAATAATATGCACAGTGGTAATGACCAGCCAGCAGCACAAAATTTTCACCAACTGCAGCCACTTCAGGCAAATGATGCTTTAGCTCTTGATGGATGTCAAACTCATGTGCAATTACAAGATTACCACCAAGCAATTATAGATTGCAATCATGTCATAAATTTAGCTCCAGATAATAGGGAAGCCTATTTACTGCGAGGACTAGCACACTATAGACAAGGGGATGCTCCAGCAGCCATAGCCGATTATAATCGGGCGATCGCCCTTGACCCTGTTGATTTTCGAGCTTACTACAATCGGGGTCTAGCCCGTACCGGTGAGGGAAAATACTCCGATGCCATTACTGATTATAATTTAGCCCTAGGTCAGATCCCTACAACCACAAGTTTATTCCTCGCGGAGATTTACAATGATAGAGGTTTAGCTCACTTACTCTTACAAAACTACCCAGCTGCTATGCTCGACTTTAATCGAGCAATTCGCCTCAACACCAATGATTATAGAGCTTACTTTAATCGGGGTTGTGCTGAGGGCAGAAATGGCGATCACCTGGGTGCAATCCACAATTTTTCCCAAGTTATCAAACTTGAGCCTGGCTATGGACCAGCTTACCTAAATCGGGGCATGGCTCGATATCATTTAGGATATCATCAAGGGGCGATCGCCGACATGAAAAAAGCATCGGAATACTTTCAAAATCAGGGAAAAAGTATCGCCTATCAAATAACTATCGACTTACTTCACAATTTGCAACAAAAAATTGAATGGCTTACGGAAATGGCTGTATTGTACCCTTAAAAAAAATTAAACTGAAGCCTTCTTTGACATACTCACCGATATTCAAGATCGGTGATTATTGACAGTTCACAGTAACTCGCTGCCGAAGCAGTCTTATAGTCACTCCCTGTCCATTTAAAGTCGTGCCGATGCCCCATGGCGACTATTGCATTTTAGCTTTTTGTTGTTTTTTAGGCAAGTTTTTTGCCAAGAATCAAAAAAAAAGCCGTCGTAGAACAACGGGGTTTAAAACCCATTTTTTCGATAAGCTACCGAGAAATGAAGCGAGCGATCGCAGTTGATCAATACCTGAATAGTAGGGTGCAAGAACCCATCAGAGAAGACTTTCACAAACAAGACACGTTAAATCAAGCAAAACCTTTTGTGAGCGGGTATCTTACCTGCTCATTAGCGTAGGTTGACAAGCTCCCCTATGATATTGATAGCCACATCAGTATTATGAGTAACTTCGTGAACAGACTGTTGATATTGTCAATAACCACAATATTCCTGTTAATAAATAATTTTACCGTGCCAGCCATGGCGGCAGACATCAATCATGGTGCAGAAATCTTTAGTATTCATTGTGCCGGATGTCATATCAACGGCGGTAACATTATCCGACGGGGAAAAAACTTGAAAAAGCCCGCCCTAGAAAAATATGGTATGAACACCATAGAAGCAGTCACATCTATAGTCACCAACGGCAAAAATAATATGTCAGCCTACCAAAACCGCCTCACCCCAGAGGAAATACAAGCAGTAGGGTACTATGTACTCCAACAAGCCGAAACCGGTTGGCGTTAAACACCCACAACTGATATCTCAAGTTTGTATAAAAATCAAAGATTAAAAATATGCTATTACCACCACAAAGCCGACTGCAATTCACCCCGGACCTAAATATTTGTCGCATTTTAAATGGGATGTGGCAAGTTTCCGGCGGACACGGACGCATTAACCCCAAAACCGCAATAGACACCATGTTTCAATACGTGGATGCAGGTTTTACCACTTGGGACTTAGCAGACCATTATGGACCGGCGGAAGATTTTATTGGTGAGTTTCGCCGTCAAGTGATTAAAACCCGTGGTGAACAGGCTTTAGCTCAGATCCAAGCCTTCACTAAATGGGTACCTCGTCCGGGAAAAATGACCAAAAAGCTCGTAGAGGAAAATATCAACATCTCCCTCAAAAGGATGGATGTAGGATCTTTAGACCTTATGCAGTTTCATTGGTGGGAATATCGAGATACAAATTATCTAGATGCCCTTAAGTATATGGCAGAACTGCAAACTGAGGGTAAGATTAAGCATTTAGCCTTAACTAACTTTGATACGGAACACCTGAAAATTATTGTCGATGCAGGGATTAAAATAGTTTCTAATCAAGTACAATTTTCTGTAGTTGACCGCCGCCCCTTAGTGAATATGGTCCGGTTTTGTCAAGACCATGATATCAAACTCTTTACTTACGGTTCTCTGTGCGGTGGTTTGTTATCAGAGAAATATTTGGGTAAATCAGAACCGCGAGGAAGTGAATTAGCTACAGTTAGCTTAAGAAAGTATAAAAATATGGTAGATGCTTGGGGTAATTGGCAGTTATTTCAAGAGTTGCTATCTACACTCAAGCAAATTGCTCAAGCTCATAATGTCAGTATTTCTAACGTAGCGACACGTTATATTTTAGATCAGCCATCTGTAGGAGGTGTGATCATTGGCGCAAGATTAGGTATATCTGAACACATAGAAGAGAATGGAAAAGTATTTGGTTTTACCCTAGATACACAGGAAAGCGATCGCATTAATTCTATTTGCAGCCAGTCACGGGATTTATATCAATTAATTGGCGACTGCGGCGACGAGTATCGGCGATAACTATAACCAACAGGAGCAGTTTCTAGTATGCAACCTAGCACTACCGCCAAACCCAGCCTTATAGGCGGGAATCTCCGTTCTATCCATCATATTGCCCTCAATGTCAAGGATATGCAAGCTTCTCGGTACTTTTACGGTACTATCTTAGGTTTGCATGAACTCACAGGGGAGGAAGTACCAGCCACCTTAGTAGAACTGGTGAATACAGGGAAAGTCGCTAACTTTGTCACCCCCGATGGGACAATTTTAGATTTATTCTGGACACCGGAATTATCACCACCGGATCCCAATCCAGAAAAGACCTTTACCAGAGCATACCATCTCGCCTTTGACATAGATCCGCGATTATTTGAGTCAGCTGTCACAGTCCTGAGAGAAAATCACATTGCGATCGCCCATGGACCTGTGACTCGTCCTACAGGTAAAGGTGTATACTTTTATGATCCCGACGGGTTTATGCTAGAAATTCGCTGCAATCCTACATCAGGTTGAAAATATCAACTAGTCTGGTGGGTACACCCTGCTGAAGCAGAACTCGCAGGGTAGCATCTTAACCAAAAGTTGAGTTGTTCCAACCCCACATTGTAGCCTTAACATCCACAAATTCTATATAAATCCGATTTTCTGGGACACCTAAATAATGGTGAATCTTTTGGCAAAACTCATGAGTCATGGCTTGAGTTTGCTGATGTTTCATAGTTCCTATGCTTTTAATTTCAATATAGCAAGCCGGGTCTGTAGTCCCTGCAAAGGTCATAGGAATACCGGACTCAAAGGAGGTCATCACGTAAGATTCAGGTTTACCTAAATGTTGTGCTAACTTGCTAGATAAGCTTTTCAGCATGCTTTCAACATCTGCTTTGTGAGGCATAGATACAGAAGTTTGGACTTTGATTAAAGGCATGGTATTGAGTTAAAATTACAGTTTTTGTGCATATTGTGCATATCATATATTTAACTTTATCGGACTCCGGGTGAAATAGATATAGCTCACAGATGTTTAATCATGAGATGAGCGAAATATATGACTATGTTCGGGATGGTATAAACGGGATCTCCGAACTAGGGGCGTGGCCCATGGACGTTGTGCGGGTGAAAGTGCGGGACTAATGATGTAAAGTGTGGTACGAATTAGGTTTTCTTTATGGGTACAGTTTGCCATTTCCCCCAGGGGGACAACCATGATTTTCTCATCAGGCCAACCAATGCGAAAGCAAATTGCTACTGGGGTGTCCTCGGGATAATGTGCTAAAAGTTTGGCTTGGGCGGTTTCTATGTGACGCGCACTTAGATACAAACACAGACTAGCTTGATGTGCTGCTAGGGCGGCTAATTCCTCCGATGGGGGAACGTGGGTACGTCCACTGGAGCGGGTGAGAATAATGGTTTGAACTAAACCGGGTACGGTTAATTCAATTTTGAGCTTCGCCGCTGCAGCTTGAAAGGCGCTAATACCTGGGATGATCTCAAAGGGGATATTAGCCTCCGCTAAGAGTTGCATTTGCTCATAGATAGCACTGTAAAGGCTGGGATCTCCAGAATGGAGACGGACTACAGATTTATGCGATCGCACTGCTGCAATCATCAGTGCTAGAATTTCCTCTAAGGTCTTATTTGCAGTGGGAATAATTTCCGCATCTTCTCGACATAAATTTACAATTTCTGCCGGTATTAAAGAATCAGCAAATAAAATTACATCTGCAAGGGACAGGAGTTTCTGGGCCTTGACTGTTAATAAATCGGGATCTCCTGGACCTGCTCCCACAATATAAACTGCTGGCTGGGTAATATCTAGATTATTTTTCATACAAATAATAATGACTTATTTTCTGTAATTTACGCGAGATATAAATGGGAAAAACCTTTTTTTGGGATTTTTGCCCTAAAGTTCCGGATTGCTCCCTAATTATTAGTAGAGATGAATGGTAGATGCACCCTGGTTAGGCCCTAGAGTTTACTCTGGGGCATTTTTTCCTTTTCCCTATATATCCCTCATTCCTTGATCCCGATGGGGAGGCGGAATTAAATCAGGTAAAGGGCGTTTAAATAAGTAGAGCCAAGCTAATCCAGCTAGTCCCAGCACAATAGCAATTAAACTGACAACTTGTGCAATACGAAGGGATCCCAGCATTAAACTATCAATGCGAAAGCCTTCAATCCAGAAGCGGCCTAAACTGTAACCCACCACATAAAATAAAAATATTGTCCCTAAGCGCCAGGGTGATTTCCCAGATAAACCCCGGAAAAATAAAGTAATCAGCAAAGCGAATACTATTAAATTCCACAGGGATTCGTAGAGAAATGTGGGATGAAAATATTCAAAATTAACTAAAGCTAAAGGACGGTTTTGTGGGGGAATATATAGCTTCCAAGGTAAATTAGTAGGACGACCAAAGGCTTCGGAGTTAAAGAAGTTACCCCAACGTCCAATTGCTTGTCCTAAAATTAGCGAAGGGGCGACTAAATCAGCTAATTGCCAAAAAGAAACTCTATTGAGTTTAGCAAAGATTAAAGCTGCTAAAGTACCACCGATAATCGCTCCGTGAATGGCAATACCTCCTTGCCAAATAGCGATAATTCTCTCTGGATGCTGCTCATATTCTGACCATTGAAACAAAACATAATAAAGCCGCGCTGCGGGAATCGCCCCAATCACTAACCAAATTGATAAATCAGCAATCAATTCTGGATTAACATGACGGCGCTTTGCTAGATACTGGGAAAGGCTCACACCGATGATGACTGCTATGGCAATTAACAATCCATACCAGCGGATACTGATAGGCCCTATGTCCAGGATCACTGGTCCGGGAGAAGTAAATTCAAATGCTAAAGGCAAAGTGTAAATATCCAGTCCCATGTAAATTACGAGTTGCGTTCCTGGTAAGACATATTTATTATGGCAGAACTAACATTAACACTGAGAGGATGTTTGGAAAGTATTAAACAGGTAATTTTTATATTAGGGAACAGGGAACAGGGAACAGGGAACAGGGAATGAGGAATGAGGAATGAGGAATGAGGAATGAGGAACAGGTAACAGGTAACAGGTAACAGGGAATGAGGAATGAGGAATGAGGAATGGGTAACAGGTAACAGGTAACAGGGAATGAGGAATGGGTAACACACCGAACACACCAAAACAATAAAAAAAATCCAGTCCCATCCCCTTACAAGGGGAGGGTTAGGGTGGGGTCAAACAATAATTGATACAGTAATCATGACTTATCAAACATCCACTGAAGCTAGTATGAAAACCCTATGAGGTATTTACACCTGAGTCATTTTGTGTTAAACTGATCATAGTAAGGGTTATTAGACTAGCTTTAATATATTGAATTTGGTATATTGAAAATTTTGTGATTGCTATTTATCCCGGCAGCTTTGACCCCATCACTTTAGGTCACCTTGATATCATTCAGCGTGGTAGTCGGCTGTTTGACCGGGTGATTGTTGCTGTGCTACGGAATCCGAATAAAGTACCATTGTTTACTGTACAGGAAAGATTAAATCAAATTCGGCGCACTACTCAACATCTGAAGAATGTGGAAGTGGATGGTTTTGACGGTTTGACTGTTAAGTATGCCCAACAAAGACACGCACAGGTTTTACTACGAGGCTTACGGGCAATTTCCGACTTTGAAGTGGAGCTGCAAATGGCTCATACTAATAAAACTATTTCCACTCAAATAGAAACAGTTTTTCTGGCAACATCTAATGAGTATAGTTTTTTGAGTAGTAGTGTGGTAAAAGAGATTGCAAGGTTTGGCGGATCTGTTGATCATCTTGTTCCCCAAGAAATTGCCCTGGATATATATAAATGCTACAATCACACCTATCCCACGACCAATTGAATGACAACGGTAGTTATTCCCCCTCTGAAGAGGAGTATATCAACGGAACGCAAAGCGTCAATATTATCGAGGAACTTAATCGTTTAGAGGATTTAATTCTCTATGGTTTTTGTATTCCTTTCACGGGACGCACTATAGTTGATGAAGATAAGCTGATTGAGCAAATCGATTTTATTCGCCTGTCTTTACCAGGGATTTTTCAGGAAGCTACTTTTGTGCTGCAACAAAAGGAAGAGGTTCTGCTGGAAGCTCAAGAGTATGGACGGCAAATTATTGAAGCGGCTCAAGCTAAACGAGGGCAAATTTTAGCTGAAAGTGATATCCTCAGGGAAGCGGAACAAAAGGCCCAGGAGTTGCGCAGACAAGTTGAGCAGGAATGCGAGGCGATGATGCAAGCTACTCTGGCGGAAATTGACCAAAAGCGCCGCAGTTGTGAGGAGGAGTTGGAGCAGTTGCGACGAACTGCTGTAGCTCAAGCTCAAGAAATCGAAAATGGCGCGGATGAATACGCTGATACTGTACTGGAAAATATGGAGAAGGATTTGCAGGAGATGTTACGTATTATTGTTAATGGTCGCCAGCAGTTGCGCAGTAATACACCTCCTAGCGGTAACTCACACTCTCCCCACCAGAAATAGTTGACAGTCTCAGTTGATCTGACGCCACTGCTGCTCTAGACTCAGAGTATAAGAGTGAAGCTGGTTAGTATATTCATCTGTGTGTTTTCATACCTCATAGGCATTATTAGTGAAGGTTTCAAATTTTCTATAAAGTGTAGGTGAAGTCATTTACCAACATTCCTGGAACGAGACTACCTCCTAATTGGCGACTCTCGTAAGTTCCCACATCGGGGATGAACTCTTGAAAGTTGGTGAACTCTACAAGATTATCTCCCCAGAAACGATAGAGACTTTCATCAAAGCGTAAATTCTCTATGGGGGCGATGATTTCCCCTTGTTCTACCCAAAAACAAGCATAACGAGTCATCCCGGTAATTCTCCCGGTGGGGCGATCGCTCCAGTTGAGGTAATGTAGATTGGATATATATAGTCCTGTATCTAAACTCCTGAGAATATCGTCAACGCCTAAATTACCCGGACTGATTTGGGGCGATCGCAAGGTTTCGGAGCTATTAGCACCGTTGGCGGTTTTACCGTATTCCTTGGCGGTGCGAGAATTAACTAGAGTATTAACTAAAACCCCCTGTGTAATTATGGGTAATTCAGGAGCTACCATTTCTCCTAATTGATTAAATCGCGGTACAAACCCCTGTTGAAAATTTTCTTTTAAACTAAACTTGGGGGAGAGTTGTTTTTCTTGGCGTGATAGCATAGCCAAAGCACTGTTTCCCTGTTGTAAATCAGCTTCACTCACCGCTGACCAAGAAAGCATATCTAATAAATCTGCTACCGCTGCGGGAGCAAAATAAGTTTTATACTGTCCGGGTGTCAATTGTTTAGCTGGACGGGAAAGTAATTTTAGTTGGGTTTTAGCTTGGTTAATCTTGGCGATGTAAGCGCTGTCATCCCAATGACTACCGGCCAGGATGACTTTAACTGCTTGTCCACAGGTATCAAATAGGGAATAATCTAAGGTAAAGGTATCAGTGGTGAACCAGTGTTTTTGACCTTGAGAATCAGCATAGGCTTTAATGACTAACCCTCCGGCATAAAGACCAGTAAAGTCTAATTCTCCCACCTGGGCTAATATAGTTGGAACTACGGAATCTGGTGGTAATAATTGCCCAGAATTGACTTCGCGACTAATATTATTGCCTGATGGTAAGACTAAATAGGGGTCAAGGGGTAAAACTTTTAATTCTTGGCGCAGTTCGAGTAATGCTGTGTGTGCTGCGAGGGAGTCTATTTCCCTGTTTCCTGTCAGGGGAAAACAGCGAAAGCTACGGCGCTGATTTTCCATTAAGCTCAATTCTATGGAACCGTCAGCAACTACACCTGTTTGTCTGACTTTCCCATGGTTGAAACGAGTAAATTGGCTGTGTTCGCTGCTGAGCGTGAGGGTAAATTCTTCGGTGACTGTTTTTTCTATGAGTAGTGTTTCTATAAGTTGATTGAAGCTGTTTTCTAAAGTCATGGGGTGTTTTTGAGGGGGAATTTCTGGGGATAGTTAGGGATGAGGGGGTTTAATATAGCAAGAGTCGCAGGGTTCTTGTGGGTGGGGTAAGCAGTTGTTTAACCACCGCCAAAAACTTCGACATTAGCAAATACACACAGGGGGGAACCATGTCCTACCCAAATGGCTTGGTTGGGTTCACCTTTACCACACATGGCGGTACCATACATTTCCCAGGTGTCGGCATTGCCTATGTGGGTGAGACTGTGCCAAAATTCGGGGGTGGTGGCTCTATAGTTGGGGTTGCGTATGGTTTTGGTGAGTTGACCGTTTTCAATTAGTTTGCCATATTCACAACCAAATTGGAATTTATAACGGCGGTCGTCTATTGACCAGGATCGATTGGATTCCATGTAAATTCCGTGTTCTATACCGCTGATGATTTCTGCTGTGGTTTGGTTCCCTGGTTCTAGGTTTAAGTTAGCCATGCGGTCTATGGGGGGACGGTTCCAGGAACAAGCACGGGCGCAAGCTACACCGGGTATATTGGCTCTAGCTTGGCTTTCTAAGCTACCTAGTCCCCTTTGTAGTACGCCTTGTTTAATTACATATTCTTTTGTGGCTACTGCGCCTGTATCATCAAATCCGTAGCTAGCAAATTCACCGGGTACGGTGGGGTCAAAGGTGATGTTCATCAGGGGCGAACCGTATGCTAGGTTACCAAAGTCACTGGGTTTGACGAAGCTCCCCCCGGCGTAGTTGCGTTCGTCTCCTAAAATTCGGTCAATTTCTA
Organism: uncultured Nodularia sp.; assembly: GCA_903911355.1. GTDB lineage: Bacteria > Cyanobacteriota > Cyanobacteriia > Cyanobacteriales > Nostocaceae > Anabaenopsis > Anabaenopsis arnoldii. Next base: position 43,625 of record CAIWDD010000084.1, read on the forward strand.
GGGGATGTCCGACGCTTTCGTGAATTTGCAGCATCATTTGGTCTGGTGCTAGGAGTAGGTTGGTGCGGGTGTTGGGACATTCTGTGGCGGTTAGCAGTTCTACTGCTTGCTCCCCAACTTGCTGCACTCGCTGCCATAATTGCTCTTGTTTTAATAGCTCCCATCCGCCTTGATAGCAGTGTGCTTGCCAACCGTTGTTACTGCGTTGTTGGACTATTGTACCATCTTGGGCGATCGCGCCGTAATGGGTTCCTAGGGAGACAATTTTTTGATATACTTGGGAACCGTTGCTGCTGACAAACCAAGTTTCTCTCTCGGTGGTGCTGGCGCTGGCTGAGGTTTGAACAATTTTGTCATTAACTTTTAACCCCTGACATATACGCACCAAGAAATTATTGATTTCTCCAGGACACAAACCATCTAAGGGTTCTAGGTAGGGTGAGTTATATTCCCCCACTACTTTAGGGCGTTGATTGGCGTTAAAGGGATATATCCACCATTTGCTTGCTGCTAGTGCTTGTTGATATGCTGTATGGGCTGCTGCTTGTAGTGATGGTAATTCTAGGGAGGTTGTGGCTGCATAACCTATACAGCCATTAACTAAAACTTCTAGCATAGCTCCCATGGTGGAGGTTTTACCGTTGATTTGGGGTAACCCATCCCGCACATGACGAGTGGAGGCGTTTGTCTTGACGGCTCTAATTCCAATCCAATCAGCTGCAATGTTGAGATTAGCGATCGCTTGTGTAAGTTCAGACCACATATTGATAGGAAATTATGAATACGTTAATTAGTAATTAATTCTTTATACTATAAAATTACAATGTCTAAACCCCAAACTCCCGCACCAAACTATACAGCTGCGGGAATAGGTTGATTTTTAATGGCCATTTTGGCTGTCATCGGCAACAAATGCAGTACTGATTTTGCCAGTGGTATCAAATATATAAGAAGGTCTCCATAAGTTGGGTAGTCTGCGTAGCTGCGGAAATTCCCGCCGGAGAATTCTGCAAGAACGACCTTGAAAGGCTTTTACTACTTGAGCAATAGAGTGATGGTGGTCATACTCAACTTGTAAATAAACTTGATCTGGCGCGATTTCTAGAGCTTTAATCATCCATTTTTTATCATCAGCAACAGTCTGAAATACTTTGATACACTGTTGCTTAAGAAGTGCGCTCTCGGCAAATATTCTTTCATGCCCGTAGGTCATCCAGATCAAGTGAACACTGACTAAGCCAATGGCATCACTGTAATGATTGTATAGAGGTTGCATTGAGATGTCTATTCTTTTTCTGCAACGAAAATGGTATCATATTTACACTATGCCTAAAGTATAACTTAACAAAAACCTCACATTGTCTATTGTCAAAAATGTATTTGCTCACCTGAGTGTATATCAAGGTGAAATCTAAAATTTCCATTAACTTTCCGCAGTGGGGGAGACGGCATCGGATATACTAGACTTCTGTGAATTTGATTGATTATCTGGAGTTACGGATAAGTTGCAAACAGCAGATTTTTCTTCACTTAATAACTTCGGCTGTAAATAAAGATTCTCTACAAGTACACCTACACCCGCTACCCAAGGGGGGACAATTACAGCGCCAATAATTCCTAAAACTTGCGTTCCTCCCAGTACAGCTAAAAGTTGATATAAAGGACGGACTCGCACAGAAGAACCCACTAGCAGGGGGTCAAGGACATAAGTTTCTACGTTTTGAATAATCACAAATAACAGCAATACCCACAAAAAAGTCAAGTCACTTTGGGGAATGGCGACAATTAAAGCGGGAATTGCTCCTAAGACTGGACCGACAAAGGGAATTAAGTTAGTAAAACCCGCAATTACACCGAGAGCTAAGGCAAATTCTGATAGTCCTAAAATCCTCAATCCCACGGTAATCACAACACCGAGAATGGCAGAAACTAAGACTCGTCCTTGAATATATCCTCCCATGCGGCGAGAAATAGGGATAACTTGCTCCCTTAGACGTTGGTCCCAAGGTTGGGGAAACAGACTCACCAGACCTTTAATTAAGTTTTTACTTCCAGCTACCATATAGGCGGATATGACCAGGGACAAAATCAGATTTACTACTCCACCAATAAAGCCACGAGTAAAGCCGAAGGAACGTACAAGTAGCTGTTGACTCGAACGCAGTAACCAGTTAGCTACTGACTGGAGGTCAAAAAATTCTTCCACTGACTCTATTTGAGTAATTCCCAGTCGCAGGGCGAGATTTTCAGCAGCATTCCACAAATTATCTAAATACATCGGTAGTTTACTAGCTAGTCGCTGAATCTGTTCAGAAACCGATGGACCAATGATTAAGCCTGCGCCAATTAATCCAGAAATTAAGCTAACATAGACGATAATTACCCCTAGCCAACGGGGAAGACGTATTTTTTCCGCGGCGTTGACTAAGGGGGCGATCGCAGATGCCAAGACTACGGAAATCATTAAAATTACTAATAAGCTCCGTAATTGCCACAGGAGGACGACGACGAAAAAGGTGGCAACAATGAGGAAAATGTCAGATAAGGAAATAGACTTACGCTGTTCAGACATATTTGATTATGTAGTCATTAGTGATGAGAAAATTCCATAGATGGCGGTGGAATTTTGTGATGATCATCGGTAATAATGGGGTAAAACGGCTGCCATCACTGTTGTGTATTCTCATGCTAGTACGGCAGGGTAGAAATCTACCATCTCTTTCTACCTATGCACCACTTAGGAATTAACATTATTTTTTGATATTTGATTACATCTTTATGGAAACATTAGTTACTGCCGAATTCACAAAAATGGATGCACCAAAGCAAGGAATACCAGTGACAATTATTACTGGTTTTCTTGGTAGTGGCAAGACGACTTTATTAAATCATATTCTCAGTAATCAACAGGGTTTAAAAACTGCGGTTTTAGTAAATGAATTTGGGGAAATCGCTATTGATAATGAGTTGATTGTCTCTACGGAAGAGAATATGATTGCCCTGAGCAATGGTTGTATTTGCTGTACTATTAATAATGATTTGGTAGATGCGGTTTACCAAGTTTTAGAACGCCAAGATGATTTAGATTATTTGGTGGTGGAAACCACGGGACTAGCTGACCCGTTACCAGTTGCTTTAAGTTTTCTGGGTACGGAGTTACGAGATTTAACCCGTCTGGACTCAATTATTACGGTGGTAGATGCAGCTAACTACAGCTTGGATTTATTTAACGCTGAGGCGGCATATAGTCAAATTGCCTATGGTGATATCATTATCCTGAATAAAGCCGATTTAGTTGATGAGGCGGCTTTGAGTGATTTGGAACGGAAAATTAATGATGTTAAAGAAGGTGCGAGAATTATCCCCACGGTGCGATCGCAAGTTCCCCTGGGTTTAATTCTCAGTGTGGGTTTGTTTGCGTCTGACAAGTATTTTCAGGAAGTGGATGACCATGACCACTCAAAGTGTGACCACGACCATGATCACCATCACCATTCCCACCATTTAGAAAATGACGGTTTCAGTTCTGTTTCTTTCCAAAGTGACCAGGCTTTTAGTATTAGAAAATTTCAGTATTTCTTAGATAACCAATTACCGACAAATATTTTCCGAGCTAAAGGAATTATCTGGTTTGAAGAAAGTCCTAACCGTCATATTTTCCACCTTTGTGGTAAACGCTTTACTCTAAATGATGATGAATGGAAAGGTACACCGAAAACCCAGTTAGTGCTAATTGGTCAAAATTTGGATGGGGAAGCTCTGATTTCTCAGTTAGAAAACTGCATTTCTGAACAGGAGAAATAAGGAGCAGCTCACAGAAGTGGGTTTTCGGTGGTTTTTTACCTTGGTCTTCCTAGGGTGGTGACATATATCACGGCTTCGTCGGCGGGAATGCCTAAAATCTCATTAACTTGGTCGTCAAAGAAGCCACCGATACCACTAACGCCTACACTCAAATGGGTGGCGGCTAAATTTAGCCTTTGTCCTAAATGTCCAGCATCCATGTGTAAATAACGGTAAACGCGATCGCCATATTGAGCGATCGCGGATTTAAGATCAGCCGTATGAAACAGGACTACCGCAGCATCCCGGCCTAAATCTTGTCCCAAGCAAAGAAAGTGTAACTCTCGGCGAAAGTTTTTGAAGCGAATTTGTCGCAATTCTTGGGCTTTAGGGGCGTAATAGTAACAACCAGACTCTAAACCATTCACGCCACTGACGGCAATAAATGTTTCAATTAGGTTGGTATCAAAGTAATCGGGAGAACTATCTAAACCTTGGTCGAGGTAATTTTGGGGTTGATAGGTGAAATCGAGTAAACTTTTGAGTTCATCCAAGGTTAAATCATCACCACTGTAGGCCCGGGTAGAACGTCGCTTGTACATGGTTGTTTCTAAACCCGAGAGTTTTGCGCCCCAGTTAATAGGGGAGGTAGCGGTAGGAATTTTCAGACAGAAAGGAAAATTGTATTTATCTTCTAAAAGTTTCTCTTGCTTAAGGGTGGGTAAATAAGTCTGATGAGTTGCATCTGCGGTAATTTGGGTGCGGGAGTGAAAGTATTTGAGTAATTCACCATCGGGGATGGGGGGATAATTGGTTTCACTGGTGGAGGGTAAAGCTGTACATCCTGGTGGTAAATTTTCTTCGATATCTAATAAATCTGCCATAGACAGAATGGCTAAGGCTCCTTCTTGTTCGGAATCAATATACAGTAGGTCATTCACGGCTTCATCCACAAAGCCACCAATTAAGTGGGGGCGATAGTCATTCATGGCTGCTGCTAGCTCGATATTGCCCAGCAAGTGTCCTGTATCTAAAAAAATGCGGCGGTAGGCTCTATCCTCATATCGCCAGGCTGAACGATAAAAAACCCCGGTGATGATTATTGCTAATTGGGTATTTTCCATGGCTGGATGGTCAAAACAAGCTGACTGCAAAGCTGGCCAGACATCACTTTCCCAATAATGCATCAGAGAGTGATCCCGACATTGGTAGTTATATAATCCCGGTGGTAATAACCGGGTACCACGGGAAACTAGATAAACTTCCGCCGGATATAACCCCCCTGCGCTGGGAGCGGCTCGTAAGTATACTGCACTACCCATGGAAGGCATTCTGGCTGTGAGTCCATAACTGCGAAACAGTAACCGCGAAAGTCTCCGCCACCATTGAGCATCGGGGTTATGAGCCAATGTTTGTGCTGTTTCTTGAATATAGGGCTTGAGGTCGAAGGTGGTACCAATTTTGTATTCTTTAAAGGGTACTGGTTGTTTAGCCCAGTCTAAGCCTTGAGATTTAGAGGCCAGGGTTTCAGGATCGTATTTAGTCCGTTCGTGGTAGTGTTGAGCAATGGATTCGCGTAGTTCTGGCATATTAATTTCAATACTCTTGGCTGGTTTATTTTGATCTTGGCATTCATCAGCCAGATTGTTTCGTGTTAATTCGTACAAAGTTTCAAGTTACCTTAGGTTTTAACCTGTCTAGCGCTTATATCCAAAAAAGTAATGTCTCTACAGTTTATTTCTCTTCCCCGTTCCACACCTCAACCACCGACAGGTTTAATTGTCTGTTTACATGGTTGGGGTGCTAATGCTGAGGATCTAGCATCTTTATCGCCGTTTTTTAAGTTACCTGATTACCAGTTTCTCTTTCCTAATGCACCGTTTCCTTTTGCCAATTCTTCTACTGGGAGGGCTTGGTATGACCTGAGAATGGAAAATATGTATGTAGGTTTACCCGACAGTCGGGAATTATTAAGGGGTTGGTTGCAATCTTTGGAGAGTATTACTGGTGTACCTTTGTCCCAGACTATTTTGTGTGGTTTTTCTCAGGGTGGGGCTATGACTTTGGATGTGGGGTTAAAATTGCCCTTAGGGGGTTTAGTGGTGATGAGTGGATATTTACACCCTGATTTGGTAACCACGGCTAAATCTGATTTTCCCCCATGTTTAATTATGCATGGTAGGTATGATCAGGTTGTGCCACTGGCGGCCGCTGTGAAAGCACGGGAGTTTATGGAGTCTCTGGGGGTGGCGGTGCAGTACCATGAGTTTGATGTGGGTCATGAAATTCAGCCCCAGATGTTAGATGTGCTACGCAATTTCGTGGTTAATGTGATTGGGTAGTCTGGGGTACAATTTTTTTCCGCAGTATGGTAAAAAAATTGGAATTTTTTCGGAAATATGGCCTCTCTAATGAGTAAGATAGATTGGGTGGCAGCGTCACAGCTAAAACTCAAGTCATGCTGGGTCTCCACGTTACGGAGGTTGTGGTAAGAATTCTGCATAAGGGAGGGGCAAGCATTGTGAAAACTTTAAGCATTTCTCAGAAAAACATTTCTGCTATGACTACTACGGATGTGCAAGAGTTGGCTAATCGTCTGGAAGTAGATAATTACAGTAATGCCTTTGAGGGTTTAAATGATTGGCATCTGTTGCGTGCGATCGCCTTTCAGCGTCCTGAGTTGGTTGAACCCTATATCTACCTCTTGGATTTAGAAGCCTACGACGAAGCATAATAGTTTGATAATTAGGAGTTATCACATAACTCCTAATTTTTGACCATGCTCAATCTCCAGCCCCAAACTCCAAACCGCAACAAAAGGGTCATCATTGCTGTTGGTGGTGGGATCGCCGCCTACAAGGTCTGTGAATTGGTTTCCAGCTTGTTTAAAACTGGGGTGGAAGTCCGGGTAATTCTTACCCAAGCTGCACAACAATTTATCACCCCTTTAACTTTAGCTACTCTCTCTCGCCATTGTGCATACACAGATGATGATTTTTGGCAAGCAAATCACTCCCGACCCTTGCATATTGAGTTGGGAGAATGGGCGGATTTGTTAGTAATTGCCCCTTTGACGGCTCATACTTTGGCTAAGTTGGCTTGTGGCCTGGCTGACAATTTACTCACAAATACTGTGCTGGCTTCTAGTTGTCCGGTGTTGTTAGCACCAGCCATGAATACGGATATGTGGGCACAGGTGGCGGTGCGGCGCAATTGGCAACAGTTATTGACAGATACCAGATATCATGGTATGGGTGTAGGGTCGGGGCTGTTGGCTTGCGATCGCATTGGAGCGGGGAGAATGGCAGAACCGCAGGAAATTTTAACTTATATCCAATCTCTGTTACATACTGGTGGTAAGCGAGATTTAGCAGGGCAGAATGTCTTAATTAGTGCCGGGGGAACTAGGGAATATATTGACCCGGTGCGGTTTATTGGTAATCCCTCTACGGGTAAAATGGGGCTGGCTTTAGCACAAGCAGCCATGCACCGAGGGGCAAAAGTCAGGCTGGTACATGGTCTGGCTAGTTGGGAAGTACCCTTAGGGGTGGAAGCTATACCCGTGGTAAGTGCAGAGTCTATGGGTGCGGCGATGAAATCTCACCTACAGGATGCTAATATAATTATTATGTCGGCAGCGGTGGCAGATGTCAAGCCTAAAGATTATAGTACACAGAAGTTACCTAAGCGATCGCTCCCCAGTTCTTTACCCTTGGAACCAGTACCAGATATAATTGCCCAGTTAGCACAGCTTAAACAACCATCACAGCTATTAGTCGGGTTTGCGGCACAGACGGGGGATATAATCACCCCAGCGCGGGCTAAGTTGCAGTATAAAAATTTAGATGTGATTGTTGCTAATCCTATTGATCAACCTGAGAGCGGTTTTGCTAGTGACAATAATCAGGCGGTTTTTTTAGATAAACAAGGAAATCAGGTAGAAATTCCACTAGGGTCTAAGTTGCAAGTGGCTCATTGTTTGTTTGATTTTTTGGGGTTATTTTACCCAGAGGCGCTGAGGCGCAAAGAATGAGAGTCAGAGTAGGAAAAGTTGTTATTTTTCGGTCTCTTCGGCATTTTCCTTATAATGTCTGTAACGGCTGACTAGTTCAGGCTAATTTTTTTTACAGTGAAGGGTTTGCAAATGTTTACTGTGTCAGAGATTCCCATTGTGGGGATAATTTTGTTAGTTGCTGTGGGTATTTTAGGTTGGGGCTTTTATCGCGCTAGACCCTTTGGGAAACTGGGAATCTTAGCCTGGTTACAGTCCGTCGTGTTGATGGTTCCCTGGTTACTGTTTTTTGGTTTGTTTGCCGCTGGCATTGACATTAATATAGCTGGTATATTGATTTTGGTGGTCAGCTCTGCGGCGTTATATATCTTTTTAGGTAGACAGTTACGCGCTGCTGGACAAGATGCAATTATTAAACAACAGGCCACCGAAAGGTTAGCTGGGGATTCTGCACCTAGGGGAGAAAATACCCCACAAGTGGTATTAGCAGAACTGAAAATTGAAGCTGTACCAATTCCGGAGGAAGATTTAAGCGCTATTCGCTCTATTTTTGGTATTGATACGTTTTTTACTACAGAAACTATCTCTTATCAAGAGGGGGCGATTTTTAAAGGTAATCTGCGGGGGGAACCGGAAGCAGTTCATAAAGCCCTAACTGCGAGTTTACAAGCCAAATTGGGGGATAAATATCGGCTGTTTTTGGTGGATGGTACGGAGGGTAAACCGGTGGTAATTATTTTACCTAGCCGTAATGACCCCCGTCCGATGTCATTACAGCAAAAGTTGTTTGGGGTGATTCTGTTGGTCGCAACTATCGCCACCAGCTTGGAAGCTGCGGGGTTGTTGCTGAATTTTGACTTTTTTACCAATCCCGGACGCTTTGCAGAGGCTTTACCCATTGCTACGGGGATATTTGCTATTTTAGCAACTCATGAAATCGGTCATTGGTTAGTAGCTCGTCGTCACCAAGTCCGCTTGAGCTGGCCTTTCTTTTTACCAGCTGTGCAAATAGGTTCTTTTGGTGCAATTACTCGCTTTGAGTCTCTGTTACCTAGTCGTAAGGTACTATTTGATATTGCTTTGGCTGGGCCGGCTGCTGGTGGTATTCTCTCTTTATTAATGTTGGTGAGTGGTTTGCTACTTTCCCACCCTGGTAGTTTATTTCAATTACCTAATCAGTTTTTCCAGGGTTCTATTTTGGTGGGTGGTTTGGCGCGGGTGGTTCTGGGTTCGGCTTTACAATCATCTACGGTTAGTGTCCATCCCCTAGTAGTGATTGGTTGGCTAGGATTGGTAGTTACAGCTTTGAATTTAATGCCAGCTGGACAATTGGACGGTGGGCGGATTGTCCAAGCAATTTATGGACGGAAAACCGCAGGACGCGCAACTACAGCAACTTTAATTCTACTGGGTCTGATTTCTTTAGGCAATCCCCTGGCTATTTACTGGGCGGTGGTGATTTTCTTGTTACAAAGGGATTTGGAACGTCCGAGTTTAAATGAAATTACGGAACCAGATGATACTAGAGCCGCTTTAGGTTTATTAGCACTGTTTTTAATGATTACTACTCTGTTACCTTTGACTCCTGGTGTGGCGGGAAGATTAGGGATTGGCGGTTGATTAAGGGGAGGGGACTTGATTTTATTGCTTCGGTGTTCCCTTTTCCCTTTAGTGTATCAAATATTGTTTGATCCCTCCCTAAACCTCCCCTGACAAGGGGAGGGGAGGCGGAAATTCAAAACCTAGATGAAAGTAATCGGCTTTATCTACTTATTCAAGAATTTTGTAAACCTGATATTGATTTATCTCCCGTCAAGCTTTCTAATTTGCAAATGGGCTATTTGTTTGAGGAATTGGTGTGGAAGTTCAACGAACAAGCTAACGAAGAAGCTGGAGTAGACAAAATAAAAGAGTTTTGGGTTTTTCTTCCCCCACTGGAAGAACAAAAGGCGATCGCTCAATAGTTAGACCAGAAAACAGCCGAAATTGAGCATATTTCCTATAGTTATCTTCTCATACGACGAACCCAAACGCCCAGAGAAAAGCCAATATACTGTGAACTTTCCCAACAGGAAAATACTGGAATTTAACTACTTTTCCATTCAACTAAATAACCTCAAATGGCGAAACTTTTTAAATCAACCCAACCCCGTAGCAGCTGCATTAATGGCAAAAATGGACTTTCAGCCACAGGAAAGGGTGAGAGTTAAACTAGAATGCTTGAGAATGTTGGTCACCTTACAATTAAATCCTGCTAAAATAGAACTAATTTCTGGTTTTATTGACACCTATCTCAGGTTAAACACAGCGGAAGAAGAAGAATTAAACACCGAGTTAAAACAAGCCAACTTAGTTGAAGAGGAACAAATCATGGAAATTGTTACCAGTTGGATGGAAAAGGGAATTGAAGAAGGAGAACAAAAAATTATTAAAAGACAAGTAAAACGGCGATTTAACAATATTACTCCCACATTGGAAAGCCAAATTAATAGCTTATCTTCAGCACAATTAGAAAACCTAGCAGATGTAATTTTTGACCTACAATCTTTAGCAGATTTAACTAACTGGTTAGAACAACAAAAGTAAAGTATGGCGGTTGTTTGATAAGTTTTCAGCCGTAATCCCATTTAATTTATTAAATCCAGTTCCCTCCCCTGACAAGGGGAGGGTTAGGGTGGGGTCAAACAATATTGGTACACTAATCATAAGTTACTAAACATCCCCCAATGATAGACCACGATAGACTATTTAAAGAATTAATCCAAACCTTCTTTTGGGAATTTATCGAACTGTTTTTACCAGAGATATTAGAGTATGTAGAAACAGACACCCTCACATTTTTACCAGAAGAAATATTTACCGATGTCACCTCTGGGGACAAAAGAAAAATAGATTTATTAGCACAAGTAAAATGGGAAGGACAAAACAGTTACTTTCTGATTCACCTAGAAAATCAAGCTTATAATCAGAAAGAATTTGAACGGCGAATGTTCCATTACTTTGCTCGGTTAGATGCTAAATATTTACTCCCCATATTTCCTATAGTTATCTTCTCATACGACGAACCAAAACGCCCAGAGAAAAGCCAATATACTGTGAACTTTCCCAACAGAAAAGTACTGGAATTTAACTACGTTTCCATTCAACTAAATAACCTCAAATGGCGAAACTTTTTAAATCAACCCAACCCCGTAGCAGCTGCATTAATGGCCAAAATGGACTTTCAGCCACAGGAAAGGGTGAGAGTTAAACTAGAATGCTTGAGAATGTTAGTCACCTTACAATTAAATCCTGCTAAAATAGAACTAATTTCTGGTTTTATTGACACCTATCTCAGGTTAAACACAGCGGAAGAAGAAGAATTAAACAACGAGTTAAAACAAGCCAACTTAGTTGAAGAGGAACAAATTATGGAAATTGTTACCAGTTGGATGGAAAAGGGAATTGAGAAGGGAATTAAACAAGGAATTGAACAAGGAATTGAACAAGGAGAACAAAAAATTATTAAAAGACAAGTGAAACGGCGATTTAACAATATTACTCCCACATTGGAAAGCCAAATTAATAGTTTATCTTCAGCACAATTAGAAAACCTAGCAGATGTAATTTTTGACCTAGAATCTTTAGCAGATTTAACCAACTGGTTAGAACAACAAAAGTAAAGTATGGCGGTTGTTTGATAATTTTTATCTTAGGGAACAGGGAATACACCAACCACACAAAAAACAATAAAATCTAGTCCCCTCCCCTGACAAGGGGAGGGTTAGGTTGGGGTGAAACAATAGTTGATACGCTAATCATGACTTGACAAACATCCTCTAGAAATAATTTAGCAATCAACAACAGAAATAATCTCTTATACAGCAAAATTATGACTACAGGAGTGGGTGAGAATCTGTAAGGCGATCGCCCTTAGCATCCCCCCACAGATCCCCGACTTCTAGCTAATTTATCCTAGATTATCTGTGATGATGTGAGAAGTCGGGGAGCTTAACCATTCCACAGATCCCGGACTTCTAGCTAAGTTATCCCAGATTATCTCTCATGATGTGAGAAGTCGGGGAGCTTACATCTGCACAATAACCATGGACTATTCCTTGATTTGGGATAACAGGGTTTTGATTGTGGGGGTAGATAACAACTTCTGAGCATCACTGATAATTTTATCCCCCCAAAGATTCTTTCTCAAAACCTCCACATCAGCAAAGGTTTTGTCTAGGTTTAAAACTGTTGTAGCTAACTCATAGGCTTTTTCTTGTTGTCCTTGGGTATATAAAGCCACAGCTAAGGCTAGTATAGGTTCTGCCACTTTATTGTTAACTTTTATGGCTTCTTCCCATTGTTTAATAGCGGTGGTTTTATCTCCCTGTTCATATTTAATCAAACCTATGTTATTAATAGCTGGTAAGTTGTTTTTGTCTTTGCTCAAGGCTTGATTGTACTCAGCTAGCGCTGCTGTATAGTTTTGTTGTGAGTGGTAAACAACACCGCGATTGTAGTAAGCTTGAGCTAAATTAGGATTAATCGCAATAGCTTGGTTGAAATCAGCCAGAGCTAAATCCCATTTTTTCTGGTTAACGTAAACAACACCGCGCCAGATGTAACCTTGAGCTAAATTAGGATTAAATTCAATAACTTGGGTGTAATCAGCCACAGCTAAATCCCATTTTTTCAACTCACGGTAAATATGACTGCGTAAGGTGTAAGCTAAAACACGAAAGTTAGCTAAAAGAAAATCAGGAGTAAGTTCAATGGCTTGGGTAAAATCAGCTATAGCTAAATCCCATTCTTTGAACTCACGGTAAAAAAGACCGCGAATGATGTAACCTTGAACATCATTAGGATTACGTTCAATGCCTTGGTTGAAATCAGCCAGAGCTAAATCCCATTTTTTCAGGTCAAAGTAAACAGTACCGCGATTAATGTAACCTTGAGCTAAATTAGGATTAATCGCAATAGCTTTGTTATAATCAGCCACAGCTAAATCCAATTTTTTCAGGTTATAGTAAACATTACCGCGATTGATGTAACCTTGAGCATCATTAGGATTAAGTTCAATAGCTTTGCTATAATCAGCCAAAGCTAAATCCCATTTTTTCAGGTCAAGGTAAACAAAAGCGCGACCAGTGTAACCTTGAGCATCATTAGGACTAAGTTCAATGACTTTGTTATAATCAGCCAAAGCTAAATCCCATTTTTTCAGGTTATAGTAAACAAGACCGCGACCTGTGTAAGTCAGAGAATTATCAGGATTAAGTTCAATGGCTTTATTCAAATCAGCCACAGCTAAATCCCATTTTTTTTGGTTAAGGTAAACAGTACCGCGAATGTTGTAAGCATCAGCATAATTAGGATTAATCGCAATAGCTTTGTTATAATCAGCCACTGCTAAATCCCATTTTTTCTGGTCAAGGTAAACAACACCGCGATTGATGTAAAAAGCAGGACGGGGACTGAGTTTAATCGCCTGATTTATCGCCAACTCAGCCTCTGCATACCTCTTTAAATTCAACAACACCCAATACTTCTGATTATACAAATTAGGATTACCATCCTCCAGCTTAATCGCCTGATTGATAGCATCCAGCGCCTTATCCAGTTGCTGTAATTCCCTATAAACTAAACTCAGATAATCCCAAGCTGGGACAAATTCAGGGTTAGCCTTTACCGCCAATTCTAACGCTGCTGCTGCTTCCTTTGATTGTCCACCCGACCCTAAAGCCAAACCCTTACCATAATAAGCCAAATCAATAAAAAACTCTGGTTTTTGGGCGATCGCCTGATCAAAAGCCTGTACCGCTTCACCATAACGACCTAACCGCCACAATTGATTCCCCCGTTCAATCCACAATCTAGCATCAGCATTCCCCTGGGGAACTGGAATTGAGAGAATAGTATTTTGAATAGATTCCACCTCCCCCCCACTTAACCCCCGTGGTCTTGTATCTTCCACCCGTTGCGGTCGGGTATTCCATCCCGGTGCTAAAGCTAAAAAGGTACTAATGGGAATCCCTAAACTATTACCTA
>CAIWDD010000085.1 GCA_903911355.1 uncultured Nodularia sp.
AAGTCTACTAGATCCCCGACTTCTCACATAATTAGAGATAGTCTAGGATAATTTATCTAGAAGTCGGGGATCTTTGGGTATCTGTGAGGGGGTAAGATCCCCGACTTCTCACATAATTAGAGATAGTCTAGGATGATTTAGCCAGAAGTCGGGGATCTTTGGGGCGATCGCCGACTTCTCACATAATTAGAGATAGTCTAGGATAATTTAGCCAGAAGTCGGGGATCTTTGGGGCGATCGCCGACTTCTCACATAATTAGAGATAGTCTAGGATGATTTAGCTAGAAGTCGGGGATCTTTGGGGCGATCGCCGACTTCTCACATAATTAGAGATAGTCTAGGATGATTTAGCCAGAAGTCGGGGATCTGTGGGTATCATATGTCAAAGATATTATGATTAGGGAGCAAACTCCCGATTATACAATCAGGGCTAAAACAGGTTGGCTGGGGTTTGAAGACAACGTAACACCGAAAATCGGCTGGTATATCGGTTACTTGGAGCAGGACAAAGTAGTGCGTTAGTGCTTAGACTCCTTACCCATTCCTTAACTATTAGAATAAGAATAATATATCCGAATTTTGACTAAGCTCTATGTCAGTTTTAGCAGCGATCGCAGTCTTGGCTGTTTTGATCTTGGTACACGAGTTAGGACATTTTACCGCAGCTCGTTCTCAAGGTATTCTCGTTAACCGCTTTTCTTTAGGATTTGGACCTGTTCTTTGGAAATACCAAGGATCTCAAACCGAATATGCTATCCGCGCCTTTCCTTTAGGTGGGTTTGTGGGCTTTCCCGATGATGACCCAGATAGCGATGTTCCCCCCAATGACCCAAATTTGCTGCGTAACCGGCCAATTTTAGACCGGGCGATTGTCATCAGCGCGGGAGTCATCGCCAATTTAATCTTTGCCTATTTCCTGTTGGTAAGTCAGGTAAGTCTCATTGGTATAGGACAAAGCAGCCAACCAGGAGTTTTAATTCAACAACTAGCGCCAGAGGTGAGTTCTGTAGCCGCATCCGCCGGAATTAAACCAGGAGATGTGATTTTAGCGGCTAATGACAGGGAATTTGGCACAGCACTACAAGAAATAGAAGATTTACGGGATATTATTAAAAACAGTCCCGGTCAACCTGTACAGCTAGAAATTGCCCGTGGCGACCAAAAGCTAACCCTCAATGTAATTCCTGAAGAGAAGCCAGCTGGAGGTAGTATTGGCGTGGGACTTGCTCCCAATGGTGAAGTTATCCGCCGTCCCGTGAAGAATTTGGCACAAGCTTTCAACATTGGTGGTAGTGAATTTCAGCGCCTGGTTACCATGACATTTCAAGGCTTTGGTCAACTAATTACCAACTTTGGCGAAACAGCCAGTCAGGTAGCAGGACCGATTAAAATTGTCCAAATTGGTTCTAGCATTGCCCAAAATGATACAGGTAGTCTGTTCTTCTTTGGTGCTTTAATTAGCATTAACTTGGCAATTATTAATATTTTACCTTTACCCGCTCTAGATGGCGGACAACTGGCATTCTTGCTAATTGAAGGTTTACGAGGTAAGCCAATACCTAACCGCATTCAAGAAGGTGTGATGCAAACTGGTTTAATGCTACTCTTAGGACTAGGAATTTTTCTGATTGTCAAAGAAACTAGTCAGTTAACCTCCCAGTTAGATTGGGTGCAAAAGTTATTCCAGTGAGTGTTACCCGCAAATCCTCATCTAAAAAGCAACGGGCGTTAGAAATTCTCGCCCGCTTACAGGGTCTTTATCCAGATGCAACTTGCTCCTTGAATTACTCCACCCCAGTACAACTGCTGGTAGCAACCATTCTTTCTGCTCAGTGTACTGATGAGCGAGTGAATAAGGTTACACCAGCTTTATTTGCCCGGTTTCCAGACGCGCCTAGTTTAGCCAATGCTGATCTAGAAGAGTTGGAAACTTTAGTAAGGTCTACGGGGTTTTACCGAAATAAAGCCAAAAATATTCAAGCAGCTTGTCGGATGATTGTCAAGGAGTTTGACTCAGTAGTTCCCCAGGAAATGGAGCAATTATTACAGCTTCCAGGGGTGGCGCGAAAAACGGGAAATGTAGTTTTAGCTCACGCTTATGGTATTAATGCAGGGGTGACTGTTGATACTCACGTTAAGCGGTTAAGCCAACGCTTGGGGTTAACGAAATTTTCTGACCCGGTTCGCATTGAGAAAGATTTAATGAAGTTGTTACCCCGTCCAGATTGGGAAAATTGGTCAATTCGTTTGATTTATCACGGTCGTGCTGTTTGTAAGGCCCGTTCTCCCCTCTGCGAAGCTTGCTATCTCCATGATTTATGTCCCACTGGTGAGAAAACATTTATTTCGATAAATTCCGAAAACACGATACAATAAGAAATGCTGTCTGCAACCCAGTTAAAGAATTTATGGCAAAAAAGAGTATGATTGAGCGCGAAAAAAAACGCGCCAACTTGGTAGAAAAGTATAGTGAAAAGCGAGAAGCATTATTGGCAGAATTCAAAAGTGCCGAATCTCCCTTGGATAAATTGGAAATTCACCGGAAAATTCAACAGCTACCCCGCAATAGTGCGCCCACTCGTCACCGCAATCGCTGCTGGGTAACTGGTCGTCCCAGAGGTGTGTATCGCGACTTTGGTCTGTCTCGGAATGTGTTCCGGGAATGGGCCCATGAAGGTCTTTTACCCGGTGTGGTTAAGTCTAGCTGGTAGTCACTGCTCATTTTCTCCTGGAAGGAGAAAATGACCAAACTATTCTCCGCAGCAACGGTCTATCCCTAGACTATCTAAGAGTAGATCGCTGACGGCGTTGGCGATCGCAAATTCTCCATAGAAACTTTTAGAAAAATCAAATGCCTGCATCTCTGTAACAATGGCTATAACCAGAGATCCTAAGTCATTCTCTCCTTCCATGCGTTGTCGGACAAAAATTTGCGCCGCCCTTTGGGCAATTTTTTGATTGACTATTTCCGGTAAAAATTCTGTGTCTAGCCACTTTAATAATCGGTCTTGCAACCACTGACCTTCAAGAACAGGGTTGTGGGAAGGTGGTAGGGTAATGGGTGGGATTGCTTCAGTCATCTTTTTTTAACGCAGAGGAACGCTAAGGACACGCAAAGGTACGCTGAGGGTTTTTTTTGCTTGTTTGCTTAAATTATGCAATACGATATCGCTGCTATTGTTCGGGGTTATGCTCAAGGTTATTTTCTCATGGCTGATGACAACAAAGGCCTGGGATGGTACAGCAGTCGCGATCGCACTTTGATTCCCTTAGATGAGCGATTTCGCTACCCTAGGTCTTTGCAGCGTGTTCTCAATCAAGAGCGTTTTACCCTGAGCATTAACCGTGATTTTCCATCGGTGGTGGTTGGGTGTGCTCACCGCGAGACTACTTGGATTTCACCCGAGTTACAAGAGATTTACTACTTACTTTACCAGAATGGTTACGCCTATAGTTTTGAAACTTGGCAAGGTGACCAACTGGCCGGGGGTATCCTAGGAATTGTCATTGGCGGTGCTTTTATTGGTGAGTCGATGTTTTACCGCATTCCTGAAGGTTCTAAGGTGGCCATGGTTAAGTTGGTGGAAAGATTGCGCCAAAACCAGTTTCTACTGTTTGATGCTCAAATGATGAACCCCCATTTAGCTAGATTTGGCGCCTATGGGATTAAGGATGAGGAGTACCAAAGTTTACTTAAACAAGCCCTACAACGTCGTTGTTCTTTGGTCTGAAGTATAAAATAGGATAAATTACTAGTCACAAGCCATAAACTATAGCAGTAACCACAAGTGTTAGGACATTTCCCTGCTTGTTGTTCCCCATTCCCTGTTCCCTTAAAACCACAATTATGATGTCCTAAGGTGTATGCGTAGTGCTATAAGTTTCATCTCCTCTCTAAAGAGTAGGGGTGATCACGCTACCACTATGTTTTGATAGAATTAAAACAGTAGGAATTTTCACAACTGAGTCATTGATCATCATGCCTTCTGAAATTGCCGTCGAGAAGAAAAAGTTAAAAAATCCCCCCTTAACACTCCACTATCTGGGCGATCGCGTCCTGCGTCAAGATGCCAAGCGGATTACTAAAGTAGACGATGAAATCCGTAAACTTATCCGGGAAATGCTGCAAACTATGTACAGTAGCGATGGTATTGGTTTAGCCGCACCTCAAGTAGGAATTCATAAACAACTCATTGTGATTGATTGCGAACCAGATAACCCAGCTAACCCCCCACTGGTATTGATTAACCCCACCATTAAACAAGTCAGCAAGGAAGTCTGCATCGCCCAAGAGGGCTGTTTGAGTATTCCCAATGTTTATTTAGACGTAAAACGTCCCGAATCCGTAGAAGTTGCTTATAAAGATGAATACGGCCGTCCCAAAACCCTCAAAGCCCATGATCTACTCGCACGCTGCATTCAGCACGAAATGGATCACCTCAATGGGGTAGTATTTGTAGACCGGGTGGAAAATTCCTTGAGTTTAGCCCAGGAGTTATCGAAAAATGGCTTCTCCTATCACTCGGTGAAACCAGTAGCATAGGGGTTCGCCAAAATCTGTTTTGCTGATCTTTCCTTCCCCGAATTCATGGTACTATGAACTAAATAATTAAAAATTTGTACTGTGGATAGTTTAGGCACTTCCATGGTCAAGTAAGATAAAAAAGTGAGCACTTGTTAACATTTTCACATAGGAATAATAGTGTATACTCCAAAAAGCGGTTTATTTCTAGGTGGTGCTTGCATCACAGCGATCGCCGCCGTGGGTTCAGTATTTGAACTTACCTCTGGACAACCAGATTTAGGTGTTCAGGTAACTGCCATTATCCTCGGATTGAGCATTCCACTCACGGGATTATTTTTCTTTGCTGCAGTGAAGGACGCACGGGCTAACATTAAATAAGCATCAGGTATATAAAAAGGTAGAGGGATGAAACAAAAGGCAAAATTCATCCTTCACCTTTTATTTTTTTCGCTTCACATAGCCTGGATAACAGCAACCCACAATATTTTTACCCATATCTATTATTGGTTTATTCTTGGTTTAGTGTCCTCGTGTTTTAATAAAAGAATGTCCTCACAAACAACTCCACTATTACACCTATCCCAAGCACATCTCAACTTACTAGAAACTTGTCCGCGTCAATTCCAACACGCCTACTTAGAAAAACTTCACTCTCCCTCCAGTCCCGAACATCAGGAACACCAAGTTTTAGGTAGTCGCTTTCACCTGCTAATGCAACAGCGAGAAATGGGTTTACCAATTGCTAGCTTCCTCCAAGCAGATACTCGAATGCAAAGCTGGATATCAGGTTTGACCAATGTAGCACCAGAACTTTTAACACCCACCACATCCCTAAGCTTCCGTGAAAGCGAACATTATCGCACCCTCCAAATTCAAAACTACTTACTCACAGTCATTTATGATCTACTCATCGCAGACGCTGACAAAGCCCACATTCTCGACTGGAAAACCCATCCTCAACCACCAAATAAACGCAAGTTAGAACAGAATTGGCAAACACGTCTCTATTTATATGTTTTGGGTGAAACAAGCGCCTATTTACCCAAAAATATTTCCATGACTTACTGGTTTGTCCAGTCTGAAGGTGAACCGCAAAATATTCAATTTAATTACGACAATCCCCAGCATCAGCGCACAGCCCAAAAACTTGCTCAACTGTTAAATAAATTAACCCATTGGCTAGAAGGTTACCAGAGAAACAGGCCATTTCCACAAGTACCGGAAAATAGCAAAACCTGTAATTATTGTCACTTTGCCACACTTTGCCAACGGACACAAGCCAGGGCAGAACATCAACAGAATTTACCAAATCTTGCCAATATTCAAGAAGTAACCCTATGAATTATAGGGACATTGTAATATGAAAAGCTTTGATGAAACTGATTTGATTTATGTTCGTGAATTAGGTATTGATGATATTTCCCCTGTTTACCACCTGGGAGAACAGTTATTTACTAGCGATTTATATCCTTATTTATATCGCACCTGGGACGAATGGGAGGTAATTGGACTTTACAATACAGACCCAGAATATTGTCTAGTTGCGGAAACAGATGGGGAGTTAGCGGGGTTTATTCTGGGAACTATTATTACTAAAGCTTCCTGGACTTATGGTTATATACTATGGTTAGCTGTGAATCCAAAATTTCAGCGTCGGGGTGTAGCAGATAAGTTAGTTGACCATGTTATTGCCAGGATGATTGAAGATGGAGCGCGCTTCATGCTGGTAGATACAGACCCTACTAACAATCCAGCTGTCAAGTTTTTTAACCGTAAAGGATTTGGTAATATCCGCCAGCATATTTTCTTGTCGATGAATTTAAGCAAACATGAACATTATGGCAGACTCATTGATTATGAACATCAAAAGGCCGAAAGAGCCGGTTACAGGCGCACTCGTCCTGCAATTCGCGCTGGTAAACCTGATGGACTTGTGAATAAGGTGATCTGCAATCCTCTGGTCAATGAAACTCTGATCAATGATGAATGAAGACTAATGTTATTGTTGCTCTGATATAGCATTTCCCATGCTTGTGAGGTACAAAATTGTTTAGTTTCAGGGAACAGGGAACAGGGAATAGGGAACAGGGAATAGGGAACAGGGAATAGGGAACAGGGAATAGGCAATTGATGTGTACTTCATTAGCCTGAAAAAGGCTTTATCTCTAAATCATCAGAATTAATCAACCACAGATTAACACACATAAACCCGATGTTGTTAATTTAGTTTACATAATTGTAAGTTTTTGCCAAGTTATATAATTATCAATTTTTAACTAATTCTATGGAGTGGATTCTCTCAACACCTGAACAACCACCTGACTGGTTTATCCATATGGTGAAACAGTATACACCAAAATCAAGGGGATTGTATGCAGCACAATTATTGTGGCAACGGGGAATTAAGAACCCTGAAACATTAGCGGCTTTTGCTGACTATAAGAATTATCACCCAGCTAGTCCTTTGGAGTTTGGGGAAGAAATGCACCTAGCTATGGCTAGGCTGGAACAAGCACTAAAGAACAATGATAAAATTGCTATCTGGGGAGATTTTGATGCTGATGGCATTACCGCTACTGCTGTTCTATGGGATGGTTTGGGACAGTTTTTTAGTAAAAATACTCAGTTAATTTACTACATTCCCAATCGCTTCACGGAATCCCACGGACTTAATTATCAGGGAATCGATAATTTACACCAACAAGGTTGTAAGTTAATCGTAACTTGTGATACCGGCAGTACCAATATAGATGAAATTATTTATGCTCAAACCTTGGGTATAGACATTATAGTTACAGACCACCATACTTTACCTGAACAGCGCCCACCAGTTACGGCAATTATTAACCCCCGGTATTTACCAACTCAACATCAGTTATTTCATCTGTCCGGGGTGGCGGTAGCTTTTAAGTTGGTAGAAGCACTATATCAAACTTTACCTGATATTCCCCAAGAGCCATTAACAGATTTATTGGATTTGGTGGCTGTAGGATTAATTGCGGATTTGGTACAGCTGAGTGGAGATTGTCGCTATTTAGCACAGTTAGGTATTCAAAGATTACACGCAGACTTCCAACAACCACCGACGGTACGACGACGGCCAGGTATAGGGCGATTATTAGAATTATGCCGGAAAAATGGCGATCGCCCTACAGATATTTCTTTCGGTCTCGGACCACGGATTAATGCTGTTAGTCGCATTCAGGGCGATGCTAGTTTGTGCGTAGAGTTATTAACTAGTCGAGAAATTAAATATTGTGATCAATTAGCCGAAGTTACGGAACTAGCTAACACCCGTCGCAAGTCCTTACAGAAAGATGTACAAGCCCAAGTATTAAACAAACTCTCTGAGATAGACTTATCAACCACCAGTGTGATTGTCTTAGAAGATAGCCAATGGCCAACGGGAGTATTGGGCTTAGTCGCCGGACAAGTAGCCCAAGAAACAGGCCGCCCCACAATTTTATTAAGTACGCAGATACTCGGTGAAGACACAAAAAGACCCTCATTAGCCCGTGGTTCCGCCCGTTCAGTCAACTCTGTTGATTTATACCAGTTAGTCAAAAAGCAAGCACATTTGTTACATAGCTTTGGCGGTCATCCCTTTGCTGCTGGGTTGAGTTTATTACCGGAGAATATTCCTTTATTCACGGAGGCAATTAATCAACAGCTACGACAATCTTTAGGGGGAAAAACTCTTACACCTACTGTGCAAGCGGATGTGACAGTAACTGTAGCTGATTTAGGCGAAGAGTTATTTTTAGAACTGAAATTACTAGAACCCTGTGGGATGGGAAACCCTGTACCAACACTTTTAATTAAAAATTGCTGGTTTGAAAATGCTTGGCATCGTAATCAGGAGGATTGCAGAGGAAAAAAGGTACAGTACATTAAAACTGATTTTAATATTCGCGATGAGTCCACTAACAGCCCGTTTCCTGGTGTTTGGTGGGGACACTATAAAGATGATTTACCCCCGGATAGGTGTGATTGTATTGCCGAACTCGACTACAACACCTTTAAAAACCGTTATGAAATCAGATTAATTGCTGTGCGTCCCACCGCTACCTCAGTCATGGCTAGTGTTAATACTGATGTAGTAATAGATTTACGTAATCAGGAATACTCCATTCTGAATAATCAGGATTCACCACATCTAATTAGAGATTGTCCTAGTCACTGGGAAGATTTACGTGTATGCTTAAAGCAATCGCTCTCTAATCATCAACAATTAGCGATCGCCTGGTCCAAACCCCAGCATCAACCACCCGAGCAAATTTGGCTAACCTTGGTTGGGATTGCTAAATATCTCAGTCGGACAAATCAACCAGTCACCCACCCCCAACTTTTAGAAAAACTTGGTGTCCATGACCAGACCTTATTCTTGGGACTCGAAGCTTTAGAGTATTTGGGGTTCAGAGTCACTACACAAGACAGTCAGCTGCAAATTAGTTGGAATCCCTTCACCCACTCAGAAATTATGAACCACCCATCTGTAGAAAGATTTTTAGCCGCCATCAGGGAAGAACAATTTCAGCAAAATTATTTTGCGGAGGTTCCTCTGTCTACAATTATGACCATCTACCGGCGCTAAAGAGCCTGGGTGTAAACACTTGACCCAGAGGGATTTTTGAGTCAGGTATTTATTTTTGTAAAAATTGCCACTGTTTGCGTAGTTGAGATCGGTAATCATTGCTTCCTTAAATAATCTCGAAAAAACCTATAATTACCCGAGGAAAGTGCTATCTTATTAAAGAAGAATATAGAGTGTAAAGGTGATGTCCATAAAAGTCTTCCAATCAGTGTAGCGTAACATCGCGTAAGCTTGATAGTGTTGAATTAGACTAATAAAAAAGCTTACCATCACAGCAATCATCGTTGATCAACTATCAAAGAATTACTAGGAGAAAATGATGCGGGGAATGTAAATCAACATAAAGTATAAAGAGTGAAAAGCGTCTCAAGAGTCTGATTGCTAAAGTGTAAATAAAACAACTATATTCCACTGATATACATGAACCAATCTGCGAAAGGTTACTCACCACTCCAATTAGTCTTGATTGGTGGAGCGATCGCCACAACTACCACTGTTTCAGTATTTGGCTCTGCTTGGACTCGCTGCGTTCTGGCCGCCTTTGAAGATAGTCCGAAAGCGTTAGTTGACCAGGTATGGCAATTGGTAAATCGTGAGTATGTTGATGGCAGTTTTAATCAACAAGATTGGCTAGCCACTAGGCAGAGCTTGTTAAGCAAAGAGTACTCTTCTAATGAACAAGCTTATGTGGCAATTCGCGAAGCTTTACAAAAACTGGGTGATCCTTACACACGCTTTATGGATCCCCAACAATATCAATCTCTCGCCAGGCAAACATCAGGGGAAGTCTCTGGGATTGGGATTCGCATGGAAGTGAATCAGCAAACTCGCCGCCTTACCGTTGTAGAGTCGATCGCAAACTCGCCGGCGTTCAAAGCAGGGATCAAAGCAGGGGATGAGATTTTGGCAATTGATGGCCAAACTACTGATAAAATTGGAGTAGAAAAGGCCTCTGAGTTAATTCGCGGTCAAGTTGGTGCTCCCATAAACCTGCGATTAGGAAGAATAGGGCGCGGTGCTTTTGATTTACAGCTCAGACGAGCCATAATTGAAGTCCCAACGGTGCATTATACTCTCCAACAAGAAGGTAATCGCCGCATTGGCTATATCCGCCTGCGAGAGTTTGGTGGCCATACATCCGACCAAATGCGTCGAGCAATTCGAGATTTAAACAGTCAAAACGCCGATGCTTTTGTCTTAGATTTGCGCGGAAATCCTGGCGGTCTGTTAAATTCCAGCATTGAAATTGCCCGGATGTGGTTGGATAATGGCGGGATTGTCCGCACAGTCAACCGTGCGGGGGGAAGTGAGCTAACTCAAGCCAATCGCACCGCCCTGACTCGGCGACCTTTGGCAATATTAGTAGATGGTAATTCGGCTAGTGCTAGCGAAATCCTGACCGGGGCGCTCAAGGATAATAACCGGGCTGTAGTTATTGGTAGTCAAACTTTTGGCAAAGCAATGGTGCAATCTGTTCATGAACTGGTAGATGGGTCAGGTCTGGCGGTGACTATTGCCCACTATTACACCCCCAAAGGTACAGATATTAATAAAAAAGGAATTGTCCCAGATATTAAGATAAGTTTGACAGCAGCACAAGAGCGTCAGCTGGCTAGCAATCCCGATTTAGTTGGGACTCGCAATGATCCCCAATATGCTAGGGCGATCGCCGCACTTTCGGGCGACAACTTCGCTCAACCTCCAGCCCCCCAAACTAACCAACCTGTCGGTTCCAGTATGAGAAATTTAAAATTTTAGCCCCGGATTATGTGTATGGGGAGTGTCAGCATCTTACCCAATACCTACCAAATTTCGCTAAATTGGAAAGAGGTCAACACAGGGAAACTTAAATGTCAGCACAATTGTTACTGGTCGATGATGAACCAGGATTACGGGAAGCCGTGAAAGACTACTTAGAAGAAAGTGGTTTTAGCGTTCAAGTTGCCAGTAACGCCCGTGAAGGGTGGGATTTGATGCAGCAGAATATACATGATTTAGTGATTTCTGATGTCATGATGCCCCAGGTGGATGGCTATCAGTTCCTTAAGCAACTGCGGGAAGACCCCCGGTTTCAAACAGTCCCAGTTGTATTTTTAACTGCTAAAGGTATGACAGGAGATCGCATTCAGGGCTACCAAGCCGGTGTTGATGCCTACCTACCCAAGCCCTTCGACCCGGATGAGTTAGTGGCGATAGTCGAGAACTTACTGTCCCGTCGAGCTACTAAGACTACGACCACCGGTGAAGAGAGGGAAGCCATTGATATTGCTGAACTCGCTCATCAGATTGCTCAAATTAAGGCTTTGTTAACTCAAAGAACTGCCATCTCTCAATCCCCAGTCCCTTTTAAAATTGATTTAACTCCCAGAGAACAAAGTGTTTTAAATCTGGTAGCTGAAGGGTTGATGAACAAAGAAATAGCTCGACGTTTAGAAACCAGCGTCCGTAATGTTGAAAAATACGTCAGTCGTTTGTTTAGTAAAACTGGTACCAACAGCCGCACTGAGTTAGTCCGCTTTGCATTAGAACACGGTCTTGCTCAATAGAAATTCCACTGGCGATTGGGGGTGTAGGCTAGTATTGTGACTTCACACTAGCCCCTAGATTGACAGTCCCCAGCATCAATACGCTTTTTGTGATCAAAATCGAAGCACAACCCTGATTAAAGCACTTGTACTCACAACTCCATTGTTTCCGTAGTGCAAACGGTATATTTATTATGTGTAGATGCTATTTTCGGCTTCTCAAAAACTAGAGTCAACTTTAGCTTGTGCCCATGGAGTAAAGTTATACAAGCTAAATATCTATACTCAACCGGTGATTTTGCAATTACTCAATTACAACCGAAGATTTTTAGCCTTCAGAGTATTGACTATTATCAACCGCATTACGTAAACGCATCAACTGGCGGCGCATTTGTGGTGAGGCCTTGAACTCAGACACTTCCTGCGCCTTAACAGATGCTTGCAGCATCTCCAGAAACTCATCTGAGCCTTCTGTCAATGCATCCAGCAATACCTGTAAGAGTTGCTCGCGATCGCCTAATAGACTTTTTTCTTCAATCAACCGGAACTTGAGATGAATTTCGCACTCATAAACGCCTACTTCGATATTATTTATCTGGCGCGGTAATGCTTTCGAGTTCATAATTTTGAGGATTAGGTTACTGGGTGGTCATGAGGGTGAGGAACTATATCCCCTTCCACAATTCTTTATATTTTTTTTGTATCCATAATGCTGGAGTTAAAAGCCTTTCTCCAATCCACAACCCTTGTATTTTATATTCACTCTCCTGTGTTTTTTCTAGACACACTGCCAGGGATAAGTCGTAATCTTCCTGACCTAAATGTGCTTTTGTTTAAACCATAACTATTATTCAGTTTTTGATCTCTTATACAATAAAGTTTCTGTAAGAACTTATTCAAGCTTTTTCAAACTTTTTACATTAACTTCATTTTTCCTAGAAAAATAGTTGTAGTTTTTACAGTTTTTTTAGTATTTTTACCGAAAATAAATACCTGATTTGTGGGTTTTTCTTAAAGATAGAGCTAGTTGTACTATGATTACCTGGAATTAGTTCATGTACGTTTTATTCACCTGAAAATTCCGGAAAAAATTCAACGAATTACCCAGGGTGGGTTACTTCACATATATTAAGAACATCCATGCAACAACAAACTACCTTTACCCAGGCCTGAATGAGCCGGTATTTCAGCCCAGACATGAGTCTATAATGATAGATAGGAGGCTGGTTGATTAATATCCCCGTTCATGATCAGTGATATCTGTGAACCTGCCCTACCACTTAAACCAACAATCCCCCTGTATTTTATGCTGGGGACTTTCAATTCAGTGTAATCAAACCCAACCTTACACCTTGCTATGGACAACCCGATGCTGCTTAAGTCCACAACCCGGCATATCCGAATTTTTGCCGCAGAAATTGACCGGGATGGCGAACTGATTCCTAGTAATCAGGTCTTGACCTTAGATATTGACCCAGATAACGAATTCAACTGGAACGAAGATACTCTACAAAAGGTTTATCGTCAGTTTGATCAACTGGTGGAAGCTTCCAGCGGTCAGGATTTAACAGATTATAACTTACGTCGCATTGGCTCAGACTTGGAGCATTATCTGCGATCGCTCCTGCAAAAAGGTGAAATCAGCTATAATCTCTCTGCTCGCGTCACCAACTACAGCATGGGGCTCCCTCAAGTTGCCACTCAGGAAAATCAGTAGAGATGTTTAACTGCTCCTGGGGGATAGTCATACTACGCCCCCAGAACCTCCTCAATCAAACCATCTCAAAATTTGCAGAAAAATTTTTCCCTCTCAACACATTTCCCCAACGGCGTATTATAATTAAAATATAAACCTCATGGGTCCGTAACGGTTTCGACAGGTTGGCGAAAGCTACTCTGTGATTCAGGTCGAGAGTGAGTCTCCTCTCGCAAATCAAAGGCTCAAAACAAAAGTAAATGCGAATAACATCGTTAAATTTGCTCGTAAGCCTGCTACAGTAGCAGTTGCCTAATAACCTCTTACAGGTTCGAGCGTCTCTGGTTTGACTCCGTTAAGGACTAGAGACCAACCCCCAACGGACGCTCTAACAAGTGTTCTCTGGTTGGCTTGTTAGCTAAGACTTAATCAGAGCATCCTACGTTCGGGATAATGAACGATTCCCGCCTTGAGGGTCAGAAAGGCTAAACCTGTGAATGAGCGGGGGGTCAATACCCAATTTGGACAGCAGTTCGACTCTGCTCGGATCCACTAAAAACCAAACACAAGTCCACCAAACCATCAGATGTTTAGGTGGATTTTGTTTGTGTTTGAGCCAAGCCCCAGACTAAAACAGAGACCTCGTTAGATCATGGGACTGCAAAAAATGAAGGGATGCCTGTAATAACAAGCACCCCTGTAGCGGAAGATACAAGGAGCACTACTAACTTTCATGCAGCTACATTTGATTTAGATAATCTGTCCATGCAAAGAAGAAGCATCTAACCATAGTGGTAACTTCAGGTTTTCCAAATAATCGCAACTAGAAAAAAGTTGCTGCGGTTTACCCCACAGGTCTAAATCAAACCAACCATCCTCTTGCTGATTTCCTCGTAGTGAAGCCCCAATAATATTGACTGTGATTCCATAGCGAGACACTAAATCAAAAATTATGGGTGTTTGGTAGTAATCTTTCAAGATGCAAATTTGTAAGCCCATCCGATAGGATTGACTGCCGTAATTTTGGTAAGTATAACTTGGTGCAGGTGTAGGCATTTCTGTCCTTGGACGCGGAAATGACCGAGAACCTAAATTACGCTGCATACCCTCTATAATACCTGTATGCATTAAATCTACTCCCAAGTTATGTAAATACAGCAGTCCATCATAAATATGTTGAGATTTCCCTTGGAGTTGTAAGTCAAACCAACCGTAGCTGTCTGTAGCTGAGAGCATCGCCGCATTGATATTCACCGTGACACCATAGCGGGATACCAAACGGGAAATCAAAGGTTGGCGTTGGTAATGCAGGGGTATACGGATGCGGCTATAAATGGGAGTTAGTGGGTGTATTTTTTTACGTGGCATAGGATTAGGGAACTAAAAGAACAGTTAATCACCAATCGCTGACGCTATTTTCATCCCAGATTTCTAGCTCTATATCCCGGAGCCAATTGATAGCATCATCTATCTGTGTTGCAAAACCTTGTAAGTCCAGTTCAAACCAACCGTCACCCACAGCATTTGCACCCAAAATCGCCGCTGTAATATTAATCGTTAAACCGTAGTCTGAGACTAAACGAGAAATTACCGGTTCTTGATGAAAATTTCTGGGAATTCGTAGGCGAATTTTTTTGTGAATGATCTGACCGTCAGTAACCATATTCAAAATTACCTATTTTTCAGAAATACAAAAAGTACATCAACTTCAAACCCAAGGGCAGCATCAGTATATGCAATTAGTAAGGATTTCGACGAATCACAGACAGACTGCTTAAACCCGCCCCTACCCACTCAGCACTGTTTTAATCCTAGCGTCGAGCTATATTGGCTTGGATGTCGTCAAAGATGGCACCATCGGCAAAGAATTTCGGACTAACTTGATTCCATCCACCAAAATCCTCAATGGTGAATAGGTTGGAGATTTGGGGATAAGTATCGGCAAATTCCGCGACTACTTCTGGTACAACTGGTCGGAAACCCACTTTGGCAAATTCCCGCTGGGCTGCGGGGGTAAAAAGAAACTGCACAAAGGCTTCTGCTACTTCCCGGTTACCTCGCTTATCAACATAGCTATCGACGACGGCAATCGGGTTATCAATGGAAATATTAACTTCGGGAATTACGTAGGGTAAGTTTTGTCCCTGTTGTTTAGCTAAGATGACTTCGTTTTCATAGTTTATCAGTGCATCTCCCTGTTTTTGTACGAAGAATGCATCAGTAGCTTCCCGTGCATCTCTGGGTAGAACTGGCACGTTCTTGTAGACTTTAGTCACAAAGTCTTTGGCTTGTTCTTCCGTGCCGCCTGTTTGGGTCACGCTTCCCCACAAGCCCATATAGTTCCAACGAGCACCTCCAGAGGTTTGGGGGTTAGCAGTAATAACACTGACATCACTGCGGGCTAAATCATCCCAGTCTTTAATGTTTTTAGGGTTGCCTTCACGAGTAACAATCACACCCACGGAACGATGGACAATACCATCACCGTTGGGTGTCTTTTTCTCCCAACCTGGTTTAATCAATCCGGCATCCTGGAGTTGCAAGGTATCTGCTGATAGAGCTAGGGCGACAATATCTGCCTCTAATCCATCAAGCACCGCACGGGTTTGGGAGCCTGATCCGCCATAGCTCTGGTCAAATTTGACAGTTTGGCCTGTCTTTTCTTGCCACTCTTTGGCGAATAGGGGAATGATTTTTTCGTAGGCAGCGCGGGTGACGGCGTAGCTGACTAGGGTCAGTTCTTTTGTTTGTGAAGTGCTACCACTCTGATCAGGAGAAGGAGAGCAGGCGGCGATAACACCACTTAAACTGATTCCTACTAAAAACAGCGAAATAAAACTTTTTAAAGACGTGGGTTTCCATCGATTCCAAATATCTTGCGACATACTGACCTTGTGCTCCTGAATTTAATCTACGGTTAATCTATCAAGTTATAGTTATTTTGGGATGATTTTTAGATATTACAGATAATTCCATCAAATAGCAAGATATTCTCCATAATCCCCATCAAGAAGGTGGGGATTATAAAACTGTTAAAAGTCCAAGCTTGATGCGGGCGATAAGCCTTATCCCTGGCGCTTTGCTTACCGCTCCAGCTATAATTGTCTAAAATAGCCTTAATTTTTACATCATCTTGATGATTTCTCAGTAGTTCGTGAAACTCATACACAGCATATTGCATCTCTTGTCAGGTAAGCTGGTAGCCGCTAAGATGCCCGCACGACAAGAGTTTTATCATGCATATTTGTACTTAATTTACCCAAAATATGCTGTAAGTTGGCTTTCAACCCTCCCCTGATAGTTCCCCTAGGGTAGCCACAGCAAAAAGCCGGCAACTAAGTTGCTGTTTCTGGTGGGGTTTTCGGCTTGTATTCTTTATAGATAATTAATTCGGCTGGTTTTCCCAAGTTGGAACTTCCACAGGCGGAGGACTTGACCCTTGAGTTTCCACTGGCTGTGTGGGGATATTGCTCGTGGGATGGGATGGACTCACGGGGGGGGGTGATCCCATATCTTTACCCATAGTTGGTAAAGTATTTTCCTGGGAACCCTTTTGCGGTGAAGCCTCACTATCATCATTGCTCGTGGGATTGGATGGACTCACGGGGGGGGGTGATCCCATATCTTTACCCATAGTTGGTAAAGTATTTTCCTGGGAACCCTTTTGCGGTGAAGCCTCACTATCATCACGGATTTTTCGTAATCTCTCCACTAATGGTGGTGTGGGAGTAGTGCTAGGTGTGGCTGATGGCTGAGTAGATATGGGTGGTGGCGCACTTTCAGTGGAAGTGCTGTTACTGGTATTTGGAATTTGCTTCTGAACCAAGGGAACATCATCCTGGACTGTTCTGTGAGTTCTCACTGGTACAGAGTGACGCGGTACAGAAATACGGGGATTTGCTCTCCTGTTCATCTGTTCTTTCTCAAATGAAGATGGTGCATTACCCAATGGTGTTTTTGGTTCCGGCTTAACAGTGGGCTGTTCAAATAGATCTGGTGAAGATAACTGTGTCCGAGAATTAGAAAATATCCTAGTAATAGCAAAACCTCCAGTGCCTGCAACAAGTGCTACAGTTAGAGCTACGAAGATTCGAGCAGCACCCCGGTTCTCAGACCTTGATAGCTTTTTTTGCCGTTTGGGTACAACTTTTTGCCGCTGCTGCACAGGTAAGAGTACAGTTGGTACTGTCTGAGTTGTCACTGCTCTGTGTGTATTCATGGTATGTCCAGGCAATAATTGCAACCATTCTGCAACTGTTGCCGGACGAAATTGAGGTTCTACTGCCATACCACGCATGACCGCTTCATTCACTGCCGCACTCAGGTGCGGTTGCAGTTCCCGAGGAGATGACATTTTCTCGCGATCGCGTAACAATACTGGCAGGGGAACCTGTCCTGTCAACAAAGCATACAAAGTTGCGGCTAAACCATAAACATCTGTAGCGGGTGTGCGCTGTGCTTGGGTTAAATATTGTTCTAGGGGAGAATAGCCCTCAGAAACCATTCCAGTGTGAGTTTGCCTCACACCATGATTAAATTCCCGAGCAATGCCAAAATCAATCAGCACTACTTCCTGAGTTCCCTCTCGCAGGATAATATTATCTGGCTTGACATCCCGGTGCAGCAAACCATTGTTATGTACCACCTGTAATGCCGAGCCAATTTGACGAATATAATGAATTGCAGTGGCTTCCGGGATGGGTATAGCCGGTAATACAAATGCTTCTCCCAAAGTATAGCCACGAATGTATTCCATCACCATATAAGGTAGTCCAGCTTCCACAAAAAAGTCACTGACGCGGACAATGTGAGGATGGATACAAATGGCTAATCTTCTGGCTTCATCTTGGAATTGGCGCTCAAACTTAGCAAAATCAGGATGTTGACGCAGCCTTTCATTGATAGTTTTGATCACTACCTCCTGACCTAAGTAGTTATGATTAGCCTTAAAGGTAATGCCAAAGCCACCGCGCCCTATTTCCTGAACTAGGGTATATTTACCACCTTGCAAAGTTGTGCCTGCTAACATAGAAAGTGTTGAATCTGAGTGCTGATTAAGCAGATATTGCTGATTCTACGGTCTTCTGGCAATTCTAAATCGCCAGATGAACACAGATAATTCTGTAACTCATCTCCATGAAAACCGCTATATTTTCAACTGTGGAACTGGAAAACCGATACTTTTTTGCTAACATTCACTAACAAATACACTCTTTAAGAGAGGGCGTATCAACCAATGCACGAAGGAAAATCCCTCGCGCACCATTCATGTCCCGGTTCATTACCAGCCCATCAGATGGAGACTTAACGAATTTAGCACCACCAAGGTTAGGGATGATTTCACCAGTCCAACTGACTGTTTTTGATGTGTACGCTTCGTTCACATCCATCACCACTTTATTA
>CAIWDD010000086.1 GCA_903911355.1 uncultured Nodularia sp.
AACCTACAACTATTACACAGACATTGCCACGACAAGAAGACAGCCAGCGATGGAAGTCTTATAGGTGTTCATGACAAGAACCATACCACTGAGGAGCCGTATGAGGTGAAAGTCTCACGTACGGTTTTGTAGACGAGTCGGTCAGGTGACTGACCGGCTTAGTTTAATCCTTAAATAAGTCAGCATGATATACATAAGGGGAGTTTTGATTTCGATTCTCCCCGTCCTCACTTGACCGCATTGTCTATTTATAGGAGAAAGGGCGTGAATATATTTGGTATCGGTCTGCCGGAAATGGGTCTGATTATGGTAGTGGCTTTGTTGATTTTTGGCCCCAAGAAGTTACCAGAAATTGGTCGTAGTCTCGGTAAAGCAGTGCGGGGTTTTCAAGAAGCTTCTAGTGAGTTTCAAAACGAGTTTAAACGGGAAGCTGAACAAATAGAACAGGCTGTGAAAACTTCCGCACAAATCGAACCCAAGCAACTCGAAGCCACTAAATCTGAACAGGATGCGGCCGGTTCCTCCCCAATCAGTTAGGGAAGGACTAGCCAAAAAATTGATTTAAGGCATAATGACAGAAAGTGTTACGAAACCATCTCTGGTGATTCCCCAACTAATTGTCGGGTTGGGAAATCCTGAGCCTAAGTACGACCAAACACGCCATAATGTTGGCTTTGCTGCTATAGATGCACTGTCTCGTGCTTGGCAAATTCCTTTAGGGGAAAATCGCAAGTTTCAGGGTGAGTATGGCGAGGGAATAGCCCCGGGTAGGGGTAAAGTCCGCTTACTCAAACCTTTAACTTATATGAATCGCTCTGGACAGTCCATTCAAGCTGTGACTAGTTGGTATAAATTACCTCCTGAGTCTGTGCTGGTGATTTATGACGATATGGATTTACCTTTGGGTAAAACTCGTTTGCGCTTGTCTGGTTCGGCGGGGGGACACAATGGGATGAAGAGTACAATTTCCCACCTTAACACCCAAAACTTCCCGCGTTTACGCATCGGCATTGGTAAACCCAATGATGGCAGTAATAGCGATCAGTCTGAATCAATCTCTCATGTTTTAGGCAAGTTTTCTGCAGATGAAAGTCAACTGATATCTCTTGTGCTTCAGTTTGTGGTTGAGTGTGTAGAATTTAGCCTGAAACAGGGAGTAGAAAAGGCGATGAATCGTTGTAATAGCCACAATATCCCAGTCTATCCATAAACTCCGTGAAAATAATATACCCTCACCTCTGAGATGTGGTGGGGTATATCCAAAAATTTTATGTAATAATTAAGGCAATTTACTATTGCTGATGTTAGGTCAAGCCTAAATAGGTTTATTAAAACCTTCGCTTACGTCTAGCTGATACCGCCTTACGTTTGCGCTTTTCTAAAGGTGTTTCAAAGTGGCGATGAAACTTGACATCAGCTAATATACCAGCTTTAGACACCTGGCGTTTAAACCGACGCAAAGCTGAATCAATACCTTCGTTTTCTCCTAGAACGACTTGGGTCATTCTTACCGCATCCTCATAATCAATACTTTCCACTGCAATTTTAGCCTCAAACTCAGGCAAACATCCCAAGGTACAGTCGGCATTAGGGGCAATTTATTAAATTTGTATTTCAGTTCATTAATTGTAATTACACTGAATATACAGTTGTTAAATCACCAAATCTATGGTATAATCAATTGTCGTTATCATTGCCCAGAGAAAGGGCTAGTTGATACAGCTGACGGCGAGGAAGAGAGGTAATTTTTGCTAATTGCCGGCTAGCTTGCGATCGCGATATTCCCTGAGTCATGATCTGAAGTAATTCAGCTTTGAGTTGTTCCTCTGTTAATTGGGGATGGACGGGGGGATTTCCGGCCACAACTAGGGTATATTCGCCTTGGGGTTCACGCTGGCTGTAATGGGCGATCGCTTCGGCAATGGTTCCCCGCCAAAATTCTTCGTATAATTTAGTTAACTCCCGTGCCAGCACAATCTGGCGATCGCCACCCCAGACTGTTGCCAAGTCTTGTAAACTTTCTTGCAACCGGTAGGGAGATTCATAGAAAATTAGGGTGCGGGACTCTGTCTGCAGAGACTCTAAATACTCCCGCCGTTTTCCTGCTTTAGCTGGAAGAAAGCCTTCAAACACAAATCTATCTGTAGGTAGCCCAGCTGCGCTGAGAGCGGTAATCACCGCACTGGCTCCAGGAATTGGCACGACTGTTATTCCTGCATCAATACAAGCTATCACCAGTTCATAACCAGGATCAGAAATACCCGGCATTCCCGCATCACTCACCAGAGCTATGGCCTGGCCATTTGCCATATACTCTAATAATTCCGGGATACGGCTTTGGCGATTGTGTTCATGGTAACTTATTTGAGGGGTTTTAATTTGAAAATGCTGTAATAGTTTCCCAGTGTGGCGAGTGTCTTCCGCTGCGATTAAATTTACTGTTTGCAAAATGCGCACCCCCCGAAAAGTCATATCTTCCAGGTTGCCAATGGGTGTAGCAACAATGTAAAGTGTTCCTGGTTTGGGTTCAGTCTGCATGAGTAAAAAAAATTAGCGTTAGGTGACACACATGAATAATCTCAGATCCCACCGGGGTTTATTTGTGGGTTTAATGACTTTGGATTTAATTTACCTTGCTGATTCTACCCCTAGAAATAATCAGAAAATTGTCGCTACTGACTATACTTTAGCAGCTGGTGGACCGGCTACCAATGCCGCTGTCACCTTTAGTTATTTAGGTAATCAAACTCAAGTTTTGGGGGTGCTGGGTTGTCATCCCATGACCCAACTGATTCGGGGAGATTTGGCAAAGTATCAAGTGGCGATCGCTGATCTTCAGCCTAGTATGACTACAGCACCACCTGTATCTTCCATTATTATCACCCAAAGCACAGGTGAAAGAGCTGTAATTTCTCTCAATGCAGCCAAAACTCAAGCTAATAGTGGATCTATCCCGGCAAATATTTTACAAGATATTGAGATTGTATTAATTGATGGGCATCAAATGGCCGTTGGTCTGAGCATAGCGGCAATGGCTAAAGCTGAAAATATCCCAGTAGTCATTGATGGTGGTAGTTGGAAACCAGGATTTGAGGAAGTTTTACCTTTTGTTGATTATGCCCTGTGTTCGGCTAATTTCTATCCCCCTGACTGCAACACGGAGGCTGAGGTGTTGACTTACCTGAGTAAATTTAATATTCCCTACATTGCTATTACTCACGGGGAGAAACCCATTACATATTTATGTTCTACTGGAATGGGTGCTGTGGATGTCCCTCAGGTTCCATCTGTTGATACCCTGGGAGCGGGAGATATTTTTCACGGTGCTTTCTGTCATTATATTTTAGAGGGCAGTTTTATGGATGCCCTGGCAGTAGCTGCGACAATTTCCGCTGATTCTTGTCGATTTTTTGGTACTCGTCGGTGGATGGATGTTTCGGAATTGTCCACAGATCAACACAGATGAACACAGATGAAGAGGGGGTAATGAAGGACTTACAAGCAATATTGGCGATCGCTCTTGAAGTTAGTTGGGGTGCTTCTGATCTACTCAGGTCTTATTATCATGGCACTGCGAAAAATTCCGATCTTGATATACAGTACAAACACAATGAGCCTGTAACTGTTGCAGATGTGGCTGTGAGTCGATATATTATCGACGAGCTACAAGGGGCTTTAGGTAATCAAGATTTTGCCTATATCAGCGAGGAGACCTATCAATCACCACTCGGTAAGCAATCCTCTCCATGGGTTTGGATTATTGACCCGTTAGATGGTACTCGAGATTTTATTCAAAAAACTGGCGATTATGCGATTCACATCGCCTTAGTCCGGGAATCACGTCCAGTTTTAGCTGTAGTTGCTATTCCCGAAGCTGAAAAGTTATACTTTGCGACTAAGGGAGGGGGTACTTTTGTCGCCACCCGTGACCAATGTTTTCCTATACAGGTCTCTTCCGGTAAGCCTATAGAAGATTTAACTGTAGTTGTCAGTCGCTCTCACCGCAATGAACCTTTAGATTATTTATTACAAAATTTACCTTGTCAAAATCAGAAATCTGTTGGTAGTGTAGGTTGCAAAATTGCCACAATCCTGGAAAAACAGGCGGATATTTATATTTCCCTTTCCGGTAAATCTGCCCCTAAGGACTGGGATATAGCAGCCCCCGAACTAATTTTAACAGAAGCTGGTGGTAAGTTTACTCACTTCGATGGCAGTTTGTTGCAATACAACACCCAAGATATTAATCAGTGGGGTGGTTTGCTGGCGAGTAATGGCGAACATCATCAACAGCTATGTGAGACGGCAGAAAAGTTAATGACAGAATGTCAAAGTTAAGTTTTTACTACCCTCTGTGAGTAAAAAAGTACCATTCTTAAACTTAAAAGCGATGAACTGAATCAACCTGAGAAGATTTAAAAATGCTGTGCTATATTCGTGGGTATAAAGATTATTTTCGGTGGAGTAACTCCTTTTGGTTTCTAAAAAGCGCCTCTCCGAATCTAACTCTCTACACTTCTCGGAATTCGGAGACATTCTATGTCAATTTACGTCGGCAATTTATCCTATCAGGTGACAGAAGAGGACCTGAAGCAGGCTTTTCAGGAATATGGAAAGGTTAATCGTGTTCAGTTACCCACCGACCGGGAAACAGGTCGCCCCCGTGGTTTTGCCTTTGTAGAGATGGAATCAGACGCAGAGGAAACAGCTGCCATCGACGCTCTTGATGGTGCTGAGTGGATGGGACGTGATTTAAAAGTGAACAAAGCTAAACCCCGTGAGGAAAGAAGTTCCCCACGTGGTGGTGGCGGCGGTAACTGGGGTAACCGTCGTGGCGGTGGCGGTGGGGGTGATAATAGACGCTACTAATCCCTAACATTGCCTTAGTAGTTCCCAAATGACCCTTAGCCCCCCCCATTATAAATTTACTTTATGTTGGGGGGGATATAATTATGGTAATGTATATTTTTGTATCGATTTGGCAGAGTGATTGGACTGATAATCTCACTTTTGATCAACCTGTAAGATGATTAGACCTCTTTAAGCATTGGCGGAACTAATAGCCATAAATATATATCTTTTATATTTATAGGGTGTGGTGAATATAATTACCCGGCAAGTTTTGGCTCAAGATTATCAGGAAAAATGTTGCGCGTTTATCATCTTGTTCTCGGTGCTATTTTATTAGCTTTAACCCCCGTGGGAGTAAAAACTATTCTCCCTAATTTTTCTACTGAGGTAGTAGAAAAGCCCAACTCTGTAGTAGAGACAACTCACAGCAGTCCTTCTCAAAGCACTACTGGAATTACTTCTAGTACCATGGAAGGAAATACTTGGCAAAAAATTTTGGGTAAAACACCTACACCCAAGGGGTGGGAAGTTGTCCCTTGTCAGGTAAACCCCTCCCTGCTGTGTGTTTCTTCCCAAGGGAAACTTTTGGGTACTGTGGAAATCGGAGTTTATCCGGTGAAAGAAAATCAAAAATTTCAAAAAAATCTCACAGACGCGGGTATTCCCCTGGGTTCTCAGCTAGATTACCAAAGTCCTGATTACCAAAACAAGTTATTAATTGCACTCCAGACTTGGGTGGCTGATTTCAACGCTAGTTTTGTCAAAGACCGTCGGGATGTCCATGGAAACAAAATTATTTTCTCAGCTTACCCACCACAACCCGCATTAGTTGGTAAACTCCAGGGAATACGCTACGGGTTTGTGGGACTCAGTCCAGAGGGTGGAGTCGAAGAGTTACATATTAGTCATGTCACCTTCGACGGTACGGCTATTTACGTGATGACTACAGCTTTTGGCGCTGACTCTGTTACAGGTAAATTTGAGGAACTGGAAAATTTAGCAATTTTTCAAGCTTACTTTTCGGCCATCGCTTCCAATTTAAAATTACCGATGTGAGGGAATCCACCCGCTGGAATGGGTTAAATCTCGGCTACAGCGCGGGAAATCAATCGTCTCGCCAAGGTTTGAGTACCTGTGTGTTCATAGTAATTGGTAGCTACATCTAGAAAAGCCGCCAGATAATCTAACTTATCATCGGCCAGTTGCACAAAATTTTGCAAATTGCCAACTATTGTTTGTGGCGTTAAATTATTTTGGGTAACTAACCCACCCATCCAACCTTTAACAGACTCAAAGCTTTCGCCAATGAAGTTCAACTTACTACCAACATTGTTACCGGGAATCGCATCTTGAATACTTTGGAAAGTCGAGTTTTGCGCTAATTCCTGGGGATTCATGTGATTGAGTGCAGATAATGCTTTGTAAATAAAGTCTGGACCTAGGGGTAATAACCCATCGACACAAACTAAAGCTACCATGCGAATCAGGGACTCACCAGCATACTCACCCAAAGAAGCGACAAAATCGCCGATACTGTCCCCCGGAATCCCATTAATTTGGCAGAATGCTACTAACTCTACTACTAATTTTAGGCACAAATCAATAGTTTGGGCTTTGTCGGCTTTGGGGGTGATATTGTTTAAAAAACCCAACAGAGGTATTTTTTCACCGACCTTGTTAGCTAATGCTGCTGTACCTAGGGCTGTATCTGTCCTGTCCACAGTTTGATAAAGCCACATAGCCCGTTGGTATCCTTGGGATCTGTCATTGTACAGGTATATCGCCCTTTCTCCAATTTGTTGAATTAAATCTTCATCAGTTTCCCCAGTTACAGTTTTAATGGTATTGACAAACCCTACGGTATTTTGCCATTGACCAGGAGCGATAAAATCTAGGGAATTTAACATGGAAACTGTTAACCCGCTAGTTGGAAGTTCATCAACTAACTGAAAAATTGGTTTGTTCACAAAAATCTCCTAGTTCAATTTAGCTAGACCATCAAGGTTAAATTTCTCTATCCAATCTGCGCGATCGCTGGCGGTAAATGATGGATCGCGGGATAATACTTTTACTTGGTAACGATTATTTATCAATATTGCTGTTTGAGTCTGGCCAATTTCCCGCGCGGGATAACCAGCAATTGTCATAGTGCTATTAGAGTAGCTGGCCGCTGTTGCTGGTGTGCTGCTGGTGTCGGAAATAGCTAACACAGCTACATCTTGACCATCTTTCTTTAATTTAGCTTCAGCAAAACCTTTTTTCTCCTGGGTAAATACTCTTTGGTAACCATCACTAGCTACGGGAAAGAATTTATTAAATTCTCCCCCTTGAGTAGCAGTTTCTACAACTGCTTGACCTCGTTTTTGCTGAGTACTTTCCTGTTGTACCTGGTCAAAACGTCCGGGTTCTGCGGGGGTACAGGCTGTAGCTAGTATTAATACTGATATTAACAACCCAGCAAAAATTTTAGACACGCGAGGGAAATTCATTGTTTGTTCCTGATGTTTCAAATCTCAGCAATGCGGTGTGCTATGACAGCATAAAATGGATCTCCACCACCAGCACCTAACCACTGTAAAAAATTTGGCACTGTGGATTTATTCACAATTACCTCTGGAACTGTAAATCCCGGTACTGAGGTGAAGTACTGCTTCACTAATTCCACCCTAGCGGGTTCGGAAGCATCTCGCCAAGCTTGAATCGCTTTTTGAAAAAACATCCGGTTAGAAAAGCTAATAATTGCTACACCACTAGGTTTAAGGATACGATAAATTTCTGAAAATATGGCTTCTGGATATTGTATATATTGCACAGAAACACAATTGAGAACCGCATCAAAACTCTGGTCTGGTAGGGGTAGTTGGGGATGCTGATTCAAATTTTGGACAAAGTAATGATTTAAACGACGATTACGTGCTAATTCCTCCGCGTTGAGTCCATGTCCCTCAATATGGCTAAATTCCATCTCTGCTGGTAGGTGGGATACCCAACTGCTCATCATGTCCAATATACGCGTGTCAGGGCGCAGGCGATCGCGATATAAATCCGTTAGCTGTTGAATAAATCCCTCATCTACATGGGTGACGAAGCGGGGATAGTCGTAAAATACCTGGTCGTCTGTGTTGTCTAATTTTTGCCTTTCTTCGGGTTTGAGGAGCATAATGACCCTATTTTTTACCTTTCTTAGTGGTAAATACCGTAGTAAACATCATTAACATACCACCCAACAGAATAGCGATCGCAACCCCTCCGGTGATTAAATCCAGTAAATTGCTGTTCTCCATGACTTAAAAATCTACCCCCCGTTTTAGTTCGACACCTTGATTCGCATAATGTTTGTGACAGTATACCTCAGAGTGAACGCTAGCTAAATCAAAGTAGGCGGGTTGTTGTTGACAGCGACCAGTAATAATAACCTCGGTATCCCGGGGTTTGCGAAGTAAGGCTTGAACTATGGGTTCAACCGGAAGTAATTCTAGGTCTACTGTGGGGTTAAGTTCATCAAGAATGATGGTTTTGTAGAGTCCCGAAGCGATGGCGGTTTTAGCAATTTCCCATCCTCTTTCTGCTTCTACATAGTCCAATTCCTGGCGAGAATTGCGCCAGACGATTGCATCTCGACCGCAGCGTTGATGATCTACTACTTCTGGATATGATTGCTGTAAAGCGGCGATGGCTGAGTCTTCCGTATAGCCACTTCCACCTTTGAGCCATTGCATAATTAATACACGGGTAGATCCGGGGTGATTAATTCCCCTACCAATTGCCTGTAAAGCTTTACCTAATGCGCTCGTAGATTTACCCTTGCCAGCGCCGGTATAAATTTCAATACCATCCAGAAAAAGTTCTTTGGCTATGGGGTGGTCTTGGGGTTTCATTTCCGAGTGTAAATCGGCAATATCAAGTAAAGCTTGGGGCGCAGCGCGTCCAGTAGCGATGATTTCTAATTCTTGGGGTTTAGATTTCAATGTCCGTACTACCTCATCCACCCCTAGTAAACCCAAATCTAAAACCGGGTTAATTTCATCTAATACTACAACGGAATATAAACCAGAGGCGATGGCCCCTTTGGCTACATCCCAACCCCGCGCCGCTTCTTCTCGGTCGAAAGAGATGATTTCCTCCGGTCCAAAAAATTCCGCTCTCCCGGTGCGAACCTGATCAATTAAATGGGGAAAACCCCTCTGTAAAGCCGCGATCGCTCCGTCCTCGTCATAATCCCGTTCTGGCCCTTTTAAAAACCGCAACAGTAAAACGCGGCTGGAATCCCCCGGTGTATTGATTCCCAAGCCAATTGAGCGCAAAACTACCCCTAAAGCTGCTTGGGACTTACCTTTACCCGCACCGTCGTAGATGTGAATTTGACCTGTGAGCCGTTCAGGACGCACTTGCGCTGTGCGAATACCGATGCCGTTCCTTGTCATTTCTTGAAAAGCTGTAACGTGGGAATATCCAAAATTTTACCATAACCCTGCTATGCTCTAGATTAGAGTATAATCTAATACTAATAATCTCTGGTATGCCTGGGGATTCTTGCTGCATAGGTATTCCTACTTTATCCACTCTCAAATTGCATAGGAATTACCTACTCCAGAATAAATCAGGTTATACTGGCAGACCAGGATAACTACCGGATCATTACCCTAATTACACCTATCCAAATCGATAATTTATGCTTGGACTTGAAAATCTCACAACTCCTAAAATCCTACCCCTCGGTGCAGTTTTGTTTGGATTTTTATTTTTACTGACCGCCATTCCTATAGAAGCATACGTTTTAAACCAAAGGCTAAAATTCGACAAAAAAACTAGTACTTTTTACGCCATATCCATAAATCTCCTTTCCAGTACTATTGGTTGGGTGATATTTTTTTTACTAGAACCAGTATTGCCCCTCAATTTAAAGTCAGAATTAATAAGTTACATATTTTTTAATACTTTTAGATCAGAAGCTAGCCAGGGCGTTATTATTTTCACGGCTTTTACAATCTTCTTCTTTACCTTTTTCATGAAGTTCTTTCTTTTGAGGTTTCTCATACTCTCATTAAAAGAAGACTGGAT
The DNA here is from genome assembly GCA_903911355.1 of uncultured Nodularia sp. Lineage (GTDB taxonomy): Bacteria > Cyanobacteriota > Cyanobacteriia > Cyanobacteriales > Nostocaceae > Anabaenopsis > Anabaenopsis arnoldii. Next base: position 9,913 of record CAIWDD010000086.1, read on the forward strand.
AAATATCTATACAAAAACACCAGATAATAGTCGCTTAAAATGGCGAGTGACCAGCATTGCTAGATTACAAAATACAAATTTAGTTACCAGTATATTAATCGCGAACTCACTGAGTTACAGTGTGATTACCATAATTATATTTTTGAGTAGGAAGTAAAACTCAATTGTTTGTACAATTTTGAACATATAAGAGGAGTGAAGGATGCAAACCTTATTTAAAGATGTTTTACTACTTTTTCAATTTATTGTCGGGATCTTTGAGGGAACTAGAAAGTTATTTGTACCAAAGAAAGCTTATTCCTGGCAGACATTAATTTACTTGAGTTTTTATTCTTGGGGACTTTCACTGCTAGCTGTAGGTTATGTGCAAATTATAATTGCATTTTTAGGGTGGTTGTTTTTAATTGCTGGTACTGCCTGGTATACAACTGATGATCCTTTAAGAGTTCCTGGTACTTTTATGCCGGTGGGAGCAGTAATAACCGGGTTTTTAGTTAGTACTTTCGCCTTTGGTCATCCAGAGGATGTAATTACACCCAGAACTGTTGTCCTCTGGCCAACAATATCGGGAATAATTACAGCGATTCCAGAGTTTATTGAAGGTACCGAAACCAAGACTACAGCAAAAATTCCTAAACCAGAAGTTCGGGAAAAAATCATAGTTCTGGTGGCTAGTTGTATGTTAATTAGTTGCTGGATTCAGTTTTACTTTGTCATGGATAATTGGTTAACACAATATCCCACCCTACTCACAGATAATTTTGATCGTAGTAGCTTTGTGGTGAGAATTGCAGAAGCAGAAACAACAGAAAAAAACCGGATCCCAGAAAATGGTGTAAATATACTCGATGGTATACAAATAAAAGTAGAACAACAATTAAATAAAACACCTTGGTCACAAGTGGAAAGATGGTTACTAGATGCAACAAATGAAGTCAGCAACTTAGGTAATCAAGTCATCAATCAGAAACTAGGAGAATATGAGGAAAGTAAATTATGGAGTACGGATGGGCGGGTAGCTGATATTCCATCTGGATATAGATTAGATTTACTCAGTATCTGGCTCGGACCTAGTTCGGACCCCAAGGGGTATTTTTTACAAAAATCTTGTCGGATTGAACCAATAGCAGTATCTACCAGAACTCCCGTGAGTCTCGGACAGGTAGCGGTAAAAAATACAGTTGCAGAAATTGAATGCGATCGCCTGAGTAAATTTATTGCGGATGAAGTACCAGCCAGGCGTTGAGGGGATGGGGTTTTGGCTGTGGTTTAATCATCCCCCCAAGTTCGTAACTGCAAATAAACAAACACCAAAGTAAAAGCTAACAATACTGTAGCTGCGGCTGCAGCGTAGCCAAAATCAAATTGAGCGAAAGCTTCTTGGTAAATGTAGTAAACCAGCAAGTTAGTAGTATTAAGGGGACCACCGCCGGTAATTACATAAACCTGCTCAAAACTTCGCAATGTAAAAATTGCTGTAGTAACTATGGCAAATATTATAGTAGGTTGTAGTCCCGGTAGGGTAACGTGCCGGAACTGTTGCCAAGCATTAGCCCCATCTAGTTCTGCCGCTTCATAGCGACTGCGGGGGATTGCTTGTAACCCGGCTAAAAATACCACCATATTAAAACCGAGTTGTTTCCAGATACTCAAAATAATTAATACTGGCATAGCCCAAACTGTGCTACTTAACCAGGGAATGGGTACAATCCCCAGTAACTCTAAAAATCCGTTGACGGGGCCGGTTGTTTGAAATAACCAGCGAAAACCTAAACCAGCGGCGACAAGAGAGATAATGGAAGGCAGAAAATAGGCACTCCTGAGCAGTCCCCGCAGCGCCAGGGATTTGTCTAATAGTGCTGCTAGCCCCAAAGGAATAACTAAACTGGGAATGACCGTGGCAACGGTAAAATAAATTGTGTTACCTAAGACTTGCCAAAAATCTTGGGTCAGTAGCAAGCGCCAATAATTCCTTAAACCTACCCAAGTAATACCTGCGGAGGTGAAACTACCAGCAGTAAAACTGAGGTAGAACAAATAAGCGATGGGCCAAATGATGAAGATGGTCAGTAAAATCAGGGCGGGAGACAAAAAAATCCAAGCCGCAAAGGTATCATTATCTAACCAGGACTTAGTATATGTTTTTGGCATTTATCATTTTTCCTCTTTGCTGTTATGACTCTTGGCCTTGATTCTACCCTTAGCCTGGTTGCTCCCAGTATTAGTAAACGCCTTTTATCATCGAGTCAGCCTTTAAAATTAGGGATTATGGCTTCTGGTAGTGGCAGTAATTTTGAAGCGATTGCCCAAGCGATCGCAGATGAGCAATTAAACGCTCAAATTGAGGTGTTAATTTATAATAACCCCTTAGCCAAAGCTGCCATACGGGCAGCTAATCGGGGGGTGGACGCTGTATTATTAAATCACCGTGACTACGGCAGCCGCGAAGCATTTGATGGTGCAATTGTCAAGACTTTGCAGCAGTATGATATCGATTGGGTGATTATGGCTGGCTGGATGCGTTTGGTGACACCAGTGTTAATTGATGCTTTTACAGACAAAATTATTAATATTCACCCCAGTTTACTGCCTAGTTTTAAAGGCATTAATGCCGTAGAACAGGCTTTAGCATCTGGAGTAAAAATTACTGGCTGTACTGTACATTTAGTTTGTTTGGAAGTAGACAGCGGTTCGATATTAATCCAAGCGGCGGTGCCAGTATTACCTGAGGATACAGTGGAAACACTCCACGCTAGGATTCAAATTCAGGAGCATATTATTTTACCGCAGGCGATCGCACTAGCGGCGCAAAGGTAGTTAACTGGTAACCTCATATCTTAACTTAGGTGGAATTGAACCACAGATGAACAAAGATAAATCTCATTTGAGTAGATTATGTTTGATCCATTTTGGTTTGGCGGAATTTCCAGAAAAAGCCAGAAATCCAATTTGTGATCATGTGGGCAATAATTGGCACTAACAAGTTACCGGTGAGCAAGGCGCTAAACCCCAGCATTAAGCCAATGATAGTTGCCCAAATTACATAGGGCCATTGTTGGGGTCCACTTAGATGTAAAATACCAAAGGCTAGACTAGATACAATTACGGCTACATTATCTAAGCCTAGGGCTGGTAGCATCACTCCCCGAAATAAAAGTTCTTCACTTAAGGCCGGGAGTAAGCCTAGCCAGATTAGGTCGGGTAAAGCTAAGGGTTTGATGACTATGTTGAGGTAATAGTCTGCGCTTTGACGGTAGGGAGGATAAAGGCGATAAGCTAAACCACTTAAGGCGGCGATGATTAAACCTAGCCCTAAGCCTAAGAGTAAATCTTTTGCTGACCAGTACCATCTTAATAAGTAAACATCGCCATAGCTTAACCACACTCTGGCGACTATCCACAACACAATTGCAGTCACCCCCATAGCTACTAATACTTGGGTGCGTGTCAAGTAGGGAATTTCTGGTTCTTGATTTTGTTGTTCAACCACAATTTGTAATTACTGGCTTCAATGAGGATATTTTAGGACTGAGGGCGGCAGGATTGATGCCGGCTTTATGGGCTACTATTACACCTACTGCCTCTAAATATGAGTTTACCTGTATGGCTGTGATTCCTAAAGCTTGGGCAGGAACCTGGATCAGGGTTTGATTTTCTGCTACGGTAATAATTTGGCATGGCTTTTGATTTAAGCTGATTAAGGCACTACTACCACAAGCATTTGCAGGTACGATGGCTGCATCTACTTCATCTGCCCAAATATCATCTGGTAAAGATGTAGTTGGCTGTTTTTCTGTAATAAATTGGGGGGCGCGACTTAAACCCACAAGTACACATGGTAAAAAAGTATAACCTAATTCTTCGGCGGCAGAACGAGGTGATAAATAGGGGTCTGGGGGTGCAGTTGCTAAGGCTGGAGCGTGGGCGCAGGGTATTTGGAAGGTGCGCACGATTAAATGGCTAATTACTGCTTCCGCACCCGCTAAGGGGTCTACTCCTTGGCCATGACGGTAGTTTTGTACTGCTTCCTCATCCATGTCATCGGGGAAACGGGCGACAACGGCGATCGCTTCTGCGCCGGCTTTGTTAATTAATATTTCTGCCCCTCTGAGGAGACTGTCAGGGTTACCAATGGTTCCCCAACTGGCTCCTGACTTAGATGTCCGTAATTCTATTTTCAGTGGTGCGTCAGTAATTACATAGTCTGTAAGGGTTAAACCCAGGGTAGCTCTGGCTGCATCGGCTGCTTGTAGGTGTCTGAGCCGTAACTCTGGTTCAATCCCTTGGTCTAAAAGTAAACCTATCTTATTATTACGCACGGGACGTAAACCCCAGCATCCAGAGGCGAATTTGTCAAGCCCGTAACCTTCCACATACAGGGTGTTGGGGAAGTTCCAATACAAACTTGCACCATTGAGAACATTGGGGTGAGTGATGAGGCGATCGCACACCTGTGATATAACTCTAGCTACAGGCAAAGCATCACCGGCATAACCGCCAATGGCTGCCCCCACCCCAGTAGGTATAATTAAAATTGCTGTATAGGGTCGTTGATTCACTCGACTGATGCACAGTCCAAAGTCACAACAGCTTCAACAACAGCTTTTTGCTGTGCTTCATCCACAAAAGTAATCGCCCAACGCAGGGGTTCACCTTGTTTTTGCAATTCCGCTGTAATTGCTGTTTCCAACTCAGTAGGAGTAGCTTGTAAATCAACTTCTGCGGTAATAAAATGGGTGGTCATTATGGTAAATTTTTGATAATCTTTCCAGTCTCTATAATAACTGATATCAGTTACGAGTTATCGGACATAGATACCCAACTGCTTTGAGAAGTCGGGTATCTGCTGATTAAAATTAACTGAACACTAACTTATTAGCCCTTACCAAATTGCATCTGATAAACTATTTCTTCCTTTTCGGTTTCCACTTTCAAGTCAGAACGGGGATAAGCAACACATAGCAAGGCGTAACCTTGTTTTTGTAGTTCTGGACTCACGCCCATCCCATCAGTTTGATCTACAGTTCCCTCGGTAATTTGACCAGCACAAGTGGTACAAACTCCTGCATGACAAGAACTCGGTAAATCTAGACCAGCGGCATCGGCTACTGATAAGATTGTTTCATTTTCAGGAACTTGTAAAGTATGAGTTTTGCCTTGGTGGTGAATTTCAACGTTGTAAGTTTTCGACATATACAAAAGCAGGTGATACCACGCACAAATTAATTATATTATCTGAATTAGTTAAAAATATTGCAGATATTCTCATAAATATTTAGATGAATTTGGCCAAAAGATAGCAATTGACCTCTCCTGGGGGTTTAAAGCTACACAACAGAGCTAAAGCGGCTCCATCTCGCCCTGTAGTTTCGGTTTCCCAGAGGGTGAAAAACTCACCTACACTCAAGTTTTTCATGACTTACGCAACTGGCACAAATAGGGAGCGGGGGGAGCCGCGCCACGGGACAATTTAAATTAAACCAAGCACATAGGAATACTTGGGCGTTTGAGTTGCTGTATTAAATAATTGGAAAGCAAATTATGCTTGATTTGATTAGGACTTAATACAAAATCAAAGCAGATGGTCAAAAAGTTTCCATTCGATTGATGTCTCCAGCGAGTGGGAACTGAAGAAATACGTATGAGCAGAAAATCTAAATAAGTCGTTTTCATTCGATTAGTGTCCCCAGCGAGTGGGGACTTTGGTTCTTGTTCTCTCCAATGGGAGAGAATTTAATAAAACTCGTTTTCATTCGATTAGTGTCCCCAGCGAGTGGGGACAGTCGAGATAAAGACACATTCCTTAAATTGTTTAAGTTTTCATTCGATTAGTGTCCCCAGCGAGTGGGGACCCTCTTCTCCTCCTTGAGGGTCTGGGGTATAGGAAATGTTTTCATTCGATTAGTGTCCCCAGCGAGTGGGGACTCGTGTAGTTACAGGCTATTAGGAGCCATCATCATGAACTTTAGAGAGTTTTCATTCGATTAGTGTCCCCAGCGAGTGGGGACCAAATATCACGTTGTTTTCATCCCGAAGAACCGGAAACGTTTTCATTCGATTAGTGTCCCCAGCGAGTGGGGACCTCAGATTGGGTTTGAAGGATGGACACCACGCGAGCGAGTTTTCATTCGATTAGTGTCCCCAGCGAGTGGGGACATTGCCGATTTGGCTTTGTCCCAGTTCAACTCTGCTGGCTATCCGTTTTCATTCGATTAGTGTCCCCAGCGAGTGGGGACATATGAACTTCCACACATCTTACGCCACTTTGGTAATTTCGTTTTCATTCGATTAGTGTCCCCAGCGAGTGGGGACTAGCCCATGAGCTGACGCACTCGCTTCAGTACTTCTGTGTTTTCATTCGATTAGTGTCCCCAGCGAGTGGGGACGGGCATGTCTCGACAAGACAGACAAACTGCAAGGACTGAAGTTTTCATTCGATTAGTGTCCCCAGCGAGTGGGGACAGAAACCCAATGCTGCTGGCTGCTATGTCCCCGGGCAGCAAGTTTTCATTCGATTAGTGTCCCCAGCGAGTGGGGACATACCTATGCGATCGCGATCGCATTTAACGATTCGTTTTCATTCGATTAGTGTCCCCAGCGAGTGGGGACTCTAGACAAGGAGG
>CAIWDD010000087.1 GCA_903911355.1 uncultured Nodularia sp.
ACGCAAAAACTAGTTTAAGTGAATTTTTTATCAAAATTGGCAAGTTTATTCAAGGCTTTAGTTGATCATAAAATTTCGTAAAATTAACCCCAATGCGATCGCCTAACCAATTTAGATCCCCGACTTCTTGGAGAAGTCGGGGATCTGGAGTGACTCGAAAAGCAATTTAGAAAAGGGCGGGCAAGATGCCCACCCCACAAGATTTATAATCTTAATGTGTGTACTTTATTTACTTGACAAGTGGTATAAATACAAATACATAATAACCATGATTCCAGTGTATGAATTTAGCAAAGGTATTGAACTAGAAAAAAACCCTAACGGTGGTTGGGTATGCCTGGGATTTACCGGTAAATATATCAACGCCACCCTAGACCCCATTCCCCCGGTTATAGAGCTTTCCATTGCTAACCAAGAATTTGCCACCACAGGAGGAGCTTCCGACGAGCAACCCGCCATTATTGGCCGAGTAGTAGGAACCAGGGAAGAGACTTGGGCTGTGATGGCTGTGGTCACACAAACAAGGGATGAAGGCGGCTACAAATTTACTTTCTATCGTTATTTTTTCACCCCCGGAGCCAATAACCTGCGCTGTCTCATAGCTTGGTGGGAAAGTCAGGGAAAACCCACATTTAACCCCTTTGATGGTAAATACATAGGGGAATGTGCATATTTTGACCCAGCTTTGGCTCGTTCATCTGACCTAGACCCCACAGCCAATAATCTAGAACTAGTAACTACAAAACCCACATTATTGCAACCACAGCAGTATAACTTAACAACTGTTAATACCCTAGCCATTAAGAAACATAATCTAGATCAAACTCAACCCATCTCCTGGGCGTTTAATGTAGAAGCACTGGTAAAACCCCACAGTTTTCAGATCATCCAACCCGCTTCCCTAAAAGCCTGTGAGATTTTGGCAAGACAGATTATTGAAACAGCATCGACTAAAAAAGCCATTAAAGCCGCCATTCAAAGCTTAATCAATATCTCACAAGTCAAACCCTCAGCTGTAGAGACAATTATTGACACGTTAGAAAATCAACAACTGAATACACAAGAATGGTACAGCTTATTTGATGCTGAGGGTGCAACCACCGCCATTACTGAAAAAATCTATAGCTCTCCCTTAGCGCGACTCATGACCCTGCGCGCCATAGTCATTCCTGAGACCTTACCAGAGTTTTTAGGGTGGTTAAATATTCAGCCTGGTAAACAGGCGAGTGAATATCACAATACTTCTTTACAGTTTCAAGGTGCGATCGGTGATTATTTTCCCCAAGAGCAACTAGCCAAGGGAATTAAATTACTTTTACCTAAGTTACTCCAAAAGCACATTTCCCCGGAGTCTATAAATTGGTTACTGCTTAAAGGTAGTGCTTGGGCTGTTTTTCGTCATCGGTTTATTAATGATGTGCGCTATGATTTGGAATTAATTCATCAACAATCAGATACTGATGCCAAACAATTTGATAATTTAAATTTCCCTCAAAAGATTTGGCAAGAGTTAATTATGTGTCGGCAATTTGTTATTGATGATTCCTACCAGTTATCTTACTACAAGCCTTTGGCGCAATTATTCGAGTTACTACAAGAATATGATTTATCTGCCTACTTCTATCAGGTAAGTGATGCTATAGTTTCTAAAAATGTATTTTTAGGGGCTTGTCCTAACCCTAGTGATGAACCATATTCACCCACTATTTTAGGTTTAACTTTTAAAAGAAAAATTAACCCCGTAGAGATAATTACCAGATTAGTAAAGTTTAAGATCAAGAATAAAATTTTATTACCTGTTTTGTTATTATTAGCATTTATTACACTTGGTTGGTTAAGACGAGAATACGGGATGTTTTTTAATTATAACTTAGAGGATGTTTGGAAAGTATTAAACAACTCAATTAAGCGAATCTTTTGAGAGGATGTTTGATAAGTTTTCCACAGGTAATTTTTATCTTAGGGAACAGGGAACACCGAAGGATTGGGAAGGATTGGGAAGGATTGGGGAACACACAAAAAACAATAAAATCCAGTCCCCTCCCCTTACCAGGGGAGGGTTAGGGTGGGGTCAAATAAGTGTAATATCTGCTCCATTAGATACTGGCCAAGTTCGTAACCAGCACCCACCACAACTTGTTCTCCAAATATTTTTATTAGGTCAAGCATTTTTCTATTTTTTTTACTTTACAAGGTATACAATATCAGTTTTACCTGATTAACCCAGATTGATGGAGGCCAGTTTTTTAACTGTGCCAATCTCGCCAATCTTGCCAGGGTTTGGGATTACAATAGCCTTCTGAGTTTTTAAACTCACTGTAGCTGCAAGATTCTGGACTTTTCGCATTATCAGATAGGTGGGAGCAAAGGGCGATCGCTCGCTCGCTGCCTATGAAGCCCTGTCAGCAAGACAAGGTTTATGGGATGAGGTGATGATGGGAATTGAAGCCTTGAGTTGATCATAAAATTGCGTAAAATTAACCCCAATGCGATCGCCTAACCCATTTAGAAAAGGGCGGGTAAGATGCCCACCCCTTCCACTCAGATGAAATGCGCTATAATTTAGACTTCTTACTTAACATAGGGTTGATTCGGAAGTTAGAGGTGGTATGTCCCTAAGCACCGATTTAATTGGGGGAAGAGGTTCAACGCAGAAGCAGGGGGAAGTGAGGGCAAAAGATGAGGTTGAATCCCCATCTGAATTACCCTCCTTAATTCCTGATCAGAGTTCCCTTCCTACTGTCTCAAAACTGAATTACCAGCCACAGTCGAGTGATACGAACATTGAGGCAGATAAATATTTGTTTGCTCGCCTGCGACAACTCTCCCTCAAACAACGTTTAGAAATGTTGGTTGCTCATGAGCGTGGAGTGAAAAAACTGTGCCTTGTAGGAATTAAATCCCGACATCGTGGCGCTTCTGTAGAGGAAATTCGTCGTGTTTTTACCCGTGCTGTCTTAGCAGAAAAATTTAGGGTTGATTTTCAGCCCCAAGGTAATGATGAAAATATGTGGATTCAGGATTCAATCTCGTTGGCTGGAGAATTACACCTAATTTTTGAGTCCACGAATATTCCTTACTATGTAAGTCGTGGTGTTGCATCTTCGCTGCACGGTGAACCTCGTTCCACTCGTGATCTAGATTTGGTAATTTCAGTCGAATCTGACCAAATCGATGTGTTGGTGGCGACACTTGAAGGTGCGGGATACTATTGTCCCCCAGGTGCGGTTGAGGGTTTAAAGCAAGGCAGTGAAAGAATGCTGAATATCACCCATACTGAAACTATTGCAAATGCAGACTTATATATTACTGATGTTTCGCCATTTGCAGTGTCTCAGATGGCACGTCGCTGACTCATCGATTTAGAAGGCATACCTGGGTTTTGGGTGGCTTCCCCAGAAGATACAATTTTACAGAAGTTACGGTGGGGTAGGAGGAGTCAATCGGAAAAACAGTGGCGCGATGTCTTGGGGATACTGAAGTTGCAAGCAGAAACTTTGGACTACGCATACCTTGCACAATGGTCAGAAACCTTGGATTTGATTGATGCTTTGACCCAAGCATTTACTGAAGCGGGTGTGTAATATTTAACTTAAAAGTGAATAAATGCGATCGCCCCTAAAACCTAGGATTGGGCAAAATCAACCCCAATGCGATCGCCTAACTAATTTAGAAAAGGGCGGGCAGGATGCCCACCCCACAAGATTTATAATCTTAATCTGTGTACTTTATTTACTTTAAAAATGGTGAAAATACAAATACATAATAACCATGATTCCAATTCACGAATTTAGCACCGGAATTAAAGTAGAAAAAACCCCTAACGGTGGTTGGGTATCCCTGGGATTTACCGGTGGTAAATATATGAACGCCACCCTAGACCCCATTCCCCTGGTTGTTAAGCAGTCCATTGCTAACCTAGAATTTGTCCTTATAATAGCAGCCCAAGAACCCGCCATCATTGGGCGAGTAGTGGGGACAGGGGAAGACTCCTGGGCGGTGATAGCTGTAGTTACACGAGCTAAGGATGAAAAAGGGGGCAGTTTATATGTATATCGTTATTTCTTGACCCCCGGAGCCTATAATCTGCACTATCTCCTAGGTTGGTGGGAAAGTCAGGGAAAACCCACATTTAACCC
>CAIWDD010000088.1 GCA_903911355.1 uncultured Nodularia sp.
GACTATATCTGTTGTTAAACGCAAAGGGGCGCAAAGGTACGCAAAGGTACGCAAAGGTTTATTTTCTATGGCTTTGAGAGGGGGGTTTGTAACGCTTCCCTTGGTGGCGATCGCCTTGATTATTGCATTTAACATCGCCTTACCAGATCCCCGACTTCTGAAACTAAATTATCCCAGACAAACTCTAATGATCTAAGAAGTCGGGGAGCTTGACCACCTCACAGATCCCCGACTTCTTCCATAACCTAGGGAGTTATTGAATATTTGGGAGAGAAGTCGGGGAGCTTAACCACCTCACAGATCCCCGACTTCTAGCTAAGTTATCTTAGATTATCTCTAATGATGTGAGAAGTCGGGGATCTTACATCTGCACAATAACCATGGACTATTCCTTGATTTGGGATAACAGGGTTTTGATTGTGGGGGTAGATAACAATTTCTGAGCATCACTGATAATTTTATCCCCCCAAAGATTCTTTCTCAAAACTTCCACATCAGCAAAGGTTTTGTCTAGATTTAAGGCTGTTGTGGCTAACTCATAGGCTTTTTCTTGTTGTCCTTGGGTATATAAAGCCACAGCTAAGGCTAGTATAGGTTCTGCCACTTCATTGTTAATTTTTATGGCTTCTTCCCATTGTTTAATAGCGGTGGTTTTATCTCCCTGTTCATATTTAATGAAGCCTATGTTATTAATGGCTGGTAAAAAGCTGATTTGCTTGGGTGTAGTTTCACTCCAACCGGGGGTAGCACTGAGGGTAAATGTCAGTGCTGTTAAGGCTACAGCGCTAGTTAGTTTTGGTAGACCCATAGTTTTAAGTTGAAATAGATGGGGCGATTACTTAACCGTCCAGGTGGAAATACATAAACCTGTGACGTATATATATTCTACATTGTTCCCAAGGTTTTTGGTTAAATTACTGTTAATTAAGAAAATATCTTGGAGTTTCCCCAGTTATCTTGGTCTGTGTGATATGTGCAGTTGTGAGTTTTAGACCCCGGACTCTTTGAAGAAGTCCGGGTACTGCACAAAACTAGGTAGCTTAAACATCCTCTGATGGCGTGGGTCAGATATCACAACTTTCAGCAGCTACAACTAACTTTACTTATAGGCGATAAAGTATGTGTAGATGCACAAATAACTATCTTGAGGAAAAAATATATATGACAAACTACCAAGAAACCGTCATCAGTGATGAACTCAACCCAGAGACAGTGACCATTAACCACATAGAAGTCATTGAAAATGTCATTGAATCTCTAGAACAAGATGATAGCGCCATGGTTAGTCACCCGTCAGGAGGAGGTTATCTCTGGAAATTTAGGTACGGGACTGTGGACGTATTTGTCCAATTGAATGGACAAAACGACGATGATACGATCACGGTTTGGTCTGCGGTGCTTAAGTTACCTGCTCGGGATGAGGCTAAGTTAATGCGTCATCTTTTGGAAATGAACTGCTCTAGCACTTTAGAAGCCCGTTTTGGTATTGTTGAAAATCAGGTAGTGGTGATATCAACACGCACTCTGGAAGATTTATCTCCTGCGGAGGTCTCACGGTTGATTACCATTGTGGCAACTATTGCTGATGAGAATGATGAAGTTTTGCAATCTGAGTATGGTTCTGCCTAGGATTATCTGTGACAAATATAGCAGATTACTTATGTAAGGCGGGTAGTATACCCACTCCACAGGATTTACCCAGGATTTTTTCGGGGTTTTGCTGCGATTCCTGGGATTTTTGTGATAAAGTGTGTTCTTTGCAACTCTCTAAATATCAGTGTTGAACCCAATTGAAAATTGTCATATTCCGCGGGTGTGGCGACTAATTCCTTGGTTAGAAGCTGCGGGGGATGTGCAGATGGCTATTGACAGATGGTTGTTAGAACAGCATAAATCTGGAAACCATCCCCCAACCCTGCGATTTTACACCTGGTCGCCACCTGCTATTTCTCTGGGCTATCACCAACGCCAATACCCGGAATTGTGGCAGAATTTGATTTGGCGAGGACAGCAATTAGACTTGGTGCGCCGTCCTACTGGTGGTAGGGCTGTGTTACATCAAGGTGATTTAACTTATACTGTAGTTACTTCGGGAATTACAGGTAATCGTCTACAGGTATATGAGAAAATTTGTGAGTTTTTAATTCAAGGATGGCGATCGCTGGGTGTGGAATTGTCCTATGGTACTGCAGGGCGGGGCTATATCCACAACCCTAACTGTTTTGGTACGGCCACAAGTGCAGATTTACTCTTACCCAATGGTGCTAAACTCATTGGTAGCGCCCAAGTACAAAAAGGTGGGGTAATTCTCCAACATGGTTCAATGCCTTTACAGCAGGATGCCCAATTGTTTACTCAGGTATTTGGTACAGAACCTACCACTACTATAGAACTTCCTGGTAATTTGAGTCTAGATACAATTATCAGCGCCTTGATTACCGCCGCTTGTAATTGCTTTACTATGCAGATACAAGTACAACCCCTTTCCCTGTCTGAATGGGGGGAAATTACCGCCAAACTTTAAACCCCAAGGCAGAATTTTATTTACTGTTAGGATATTTTATCCCGAACCTACAAGCAATTATTTATAACGAAAATGCCAACTAATATCATCATTCTCGTTGCTGCTGTAATTGTCGCCTTGATTATTTTCCGGGCATTGTTTAAAGTATTAAAAACATTTATTAGTAGTGCGATCGCTGTTTTTGTGATTATCGTGATTTTGAATACCTTTGGTTTTAGTCCCGACGACCTCATACAAGAAATCAACAAGCTTCCAGAACTTCTCAGCAACTTCTTTAATGGGGAAACTTGAAACAATACAGCAGAATTAAGGTAAATAACCTTTTAGAGGTTGTTTGTCAAGTCATGATTAGTGTATCAACTATTATTTAACCCCACCCTAACCCTCCCCTGGTCAGGGGATGGGACTGGATTTGATTGTTTTTTTTGTGTGTTCCCCAATTCTTCGGTGTTCCCTGTTCCCTGTTCCCTGTTCCCTGTTCTTTAATACTTTCCCAACAACCTCTAATGTGTGATTGACTTAGCAATTGTTCCTAATTGCAAACCTGGGGGATAGCTACCATCTTCCTTAATACGCTCAACATCGTCATCAGTAAGGCGTAAATTTAGTTTTTGCGCCAACTCCCGCACAATATCCCCCCGGTCAATCACACCCGCAACTGTACCAGCTGGCGAAAGCACGGTAATTCGCGGTAAATGCTCATTCTCCAGCTTGTTAATCACCTCAGCTAAAGAAGTCGATTCAGCTACGGAGGGGATTTCTGTTAAGGGATGCACTATAGTTTGTAGAGTGCGGTTTTCCCATTCACCTCTTTCTACCAGGCGTAAATCATCAATACTAACCATACCCTGATAACGCCCATCAGCTACAGCAAAGTAGATATTGGGGGCGTTAGTATCCAATAGGTAAGAGTCAGCAAAATTACGTAAACTTTGACCCACATCAACTACGCGGAAATCACGAGTCATCCCATCCCTGGCTAATAACTTCAGCAAAGTTTCTTGTAACGTGGTTACACGGTCATAGCTGTTAGCATTACGCACAGCAAACCAACCAATTAAAGCAATCCATAAGCCAGTAATTAACTCACTAGTCAAAAAGTCTACAACAAATCCCAAGGCGATCGCACTGTAACCTAAAATTTGCCCAGCCCTCGCAGCCCAGTGTACAGCTTGAAAGCGGTCCCCTGTCATTTGCCACACCGCAGCCTTCAATACTTGTCCACCATCTAGAGGTAAACCGGGAATAAGGTTAAACAGGGCGACAACTAAATTAATTCTTGCCAAGTCTGTAACCATAGCCGACACAGGGCTAGTTGCCGGTGTAATGTTAGTAGTTACACTAAACAGCAAAAATAGGGCAATACTTACCAAAGGCCCAGCGATGGCGACTTGAAACGCCTTAGCGGGGGTTTTTGATTCCTCTTCTATAGCCGCAATACCACCAAAGAGAAAGAGAGTAATAGAATTAACTTTAATTCCTTGCGATCGCGCTGCCAAGCTGTGACCCAACTCATGTAATAATACTGAAGTAAACAGCAGCAGTGCCATGACTATCCCCGCACTCCAAGCAATGGTAGTACCCCATTGCTGGTAAGCCATACTAAAGTTAAGGGTAGCTATCCCCAAAACTATAAACCATAGTGGATCTAAAAATAGTGGGATGCCAAATAAAGAGCCAATTTTCCAACTTTGCATGATCTTGTCCTAGTTGAGTGTTCACTGATAACTGTCAACCGCCAGCAGTTAACCGTCAACATATTTGTCTGTGTGATGAGCGACAACCAGATACCTTACTTCTAGGTTGACATAGAATTAACCCCCAGTACAAATGACTGAGGGTGGGGATTTCCGCCGTGTGATATCCGATTGACCTAGATTCCCAATACTTGGGGCTAATGTGGACAGAAACAAAATTAAATAATACCCAGATTAGTCAGTCCCAAAACCGCACCCACACCAATGATATGACCAGCACTCATAGCCGCCAAGAAGCAGCCAATACTAGGATTATTGAACAATCCCGACAAAGGTAAAGGCATTTTATTACCCACCTGTGGGTAACTAATAGTGCGGGGGATAATTAAAAGACATAACAGACAACTGCCAATAATAATAGGAGTAACAATCGAATTCCATGTAGTACCAGTGTTGGGAACCGTCACTTGAACTGTTAATAACATTGATGAGATCATAGTTCTTTGTCAGAGATATACAAGCTGATGTAGCTATAGTCCTCCTGAAGAAGTTCCTCCATCCTCCATCAAAGGTTAGGTTAGTATTTATCTTGTAGATATAGCATTTCCCATGCTCGTGAGGTACAAAGTTGTTTAGTTTCAGGGAACAGGGAACAGGGAACAGGGAATAGGGAATAGGGAATAGGCAATTGATGTGTACTTCATTAGCCTGAAAAAGGCTTTAAAATTCATATGCGGGTAAAAATTTGCGGCATTACTCAACCACAACAGTCTGTAGCGATCGCTTCCCTAGGTGCAACCGCACTAGGATTTATATGTGTACCCACATCGCCCCGCTACGTTACCTCAGAGCAAATTCAGGCCGCGGTGGCGCAATTACCGGCAAATATTGACAAAATCGGGGTTTTTGCCAAGGCTAGCATTCCTGAAATTATCCAGATAGTCAAGAGTGCTGGATTGACTGGTGTACAGTTACACGCAGACGAAACCCCAGAATTTTGCTGTATTTTACGTCAAAGTCTGCCCAATATAGAAATCATCAAAGCTTTTAGAATTCGCAGTTTAGAGAACCTAATGGCAACAGCCAACTATACAGACAATATAGACACAATACTACTAGATGCCTATCATCCCCAACAATTAGGAGGCACTGGACAAACTTTAGACTGGGAAATGTTAGAGAAATTTAGACCTAATTGTCCTTGGTTCTTAGCTGGGGGACTAACCCCAGATAATATAGTAGCTGCATTAAGTCAAGTCAAACCCGATGGTATAGATTTATCTAGCGGTGTAGAAATTAAACCAGGAGATAAAGATTTAAACAAAGTAGCGCTGCTGTTTGAGAGATTAGGGAAACCATCTTGCTCACCCACATGAGTTAAATAAATACCCAGTACTCAAGATTTTAGACTTTAAAGAGCGCCAGCACTGGGCATGAGGGTTAATTCATCAATGACAGCTTGCTGTGGTAGTAAGGCTGTGTAGAGAATTGACTGAGCAACGATTTCTGGCGTTAACATTTTTGAACGGTCAAAATCCGACTGTACGGTGTCTGTATCCCACAATTCCGTATTCACAGCACCAGGGCAAATTGCAGTGACCCGAATCCCATGGATACGTTCTTCTTGTGCTAGGGTTTGACCCATGGCCAGTAAGCCCGCTTTACTGACGCTGTAAGCTCCCCAACCAGGAAAAGCTTGCTTTCCGGCAATGGAGGCGACGTTAATAATCATACCTTGTTTTGCTTGTCTCATTCCCGGCAAGATAGCCATACAGCATTCAAATACGCTGGTGAGGTTCAAGTTAATGACTTGCTGCCAATCTTTTAGGGGGGTTTCACTTAAGTTTGCTGTGTATGCTATACCGGCATTGTTGACTAAGATATCTATGCCGCCAAAATCAAGGGCGATGTCTTGAATTGCTGCTTTTACTTGAGACACATTAGCCAAATCCACAGGGTAAGCCTTGGCTGCTACTCCTGTATCCCTAGCTGCTGCGGCTACTATCTCCAACTTGTCTAAAGAACGGCTGACTAAAGCCACATCAATTCCCGCCTTGGCAAAGGCTAATGCCGTTGCTTTGCCAATTCCACTACTAGCCCCAGTAATTAGGGCGCGTCGTTTTTCCCAACTCATGCTTTCTCCAAATTTTTGCGCAACTAATTATGGAAATTTTGGGGCTTGTTAAAGTAATTTTCAGCAAGTAATTTTTAGTAAATTATCAGTGATTACTCAAGAGCAGACAAACCACCCGCTAAATCCAGTTGATTTGCTAAAAATACAAAAAACCTATGGCTGTTGAAATTTTTAACCATCTTTGGGTAGCCATAGGTATTATAGCATTGCCGATGAGCAATGGGGTTATTTTCTGGTGATATCAGTGGATAGATTCAGTAAAAACACCAATTTTGCGGAATTTTTCATAGCGCAGTTGCCGGCGCTCTTGAGATGTTAAGCGGTTGAGTTCTTCCAAGTTGTCTAATAAGCTTTGCTTAAGAGTTCTGGCGGCTTCTAGGGGGTCGGAATGAGCGCCACCAATGGGTTCAGGTAATATCTCGTCAATGATACCCAAGTTTTTTAGGTCGTGGGAAATGATTTTTAAAGCCACAGCTGCTTGGGGGGATTTGCTGGCATCTTTCCACAAAATCGCCGCGCAGGCTTCAGGGGTGGCAACGGTATAAACGGCGTGTTCAAACATCATCAGGCGATCGCCCACGCCAATACCTAAAGCGCCACCAGATCCACCTTCGCCGATGACTGTGCAGATAATAGGCACATCAAAACAAAACATTTCCCGTAAATTATAGGCGATGGCTTCTCCTTGACCTTGATGTTCAGCTTCTATACCCGCCCAAGCCCCTGGGGTGTCGATGAAAGTTATAATCGGCATCCCAAACTTGTGAGCGTGTTCCATCAAGCGCAGGGCTTTCCGGTAACCACCGGGGGAAGCCATACCGAAATTACGGGCGACATTATCCTTGGTGTCGCGGCCTTTTTGATGACCTAACATCACCACTGGCTGCCCGCCCAAACGACCTACACCACCAACTAAAGCCGGATCGTCACCACCACAGCGATCGCCATGTAACTCCATCCACTCATCACTGATGGACTGGATATAGTCAAGTGTACTAGGGCGACGAGGATGACGAGCAACTTGCAGACGTTGGGAAGGCGATAAATTACTAAAAATTTCTTCCCGTAGTTGCATAGCCCGTGTTTCTAATTTGCGAATTTCACCAGAAACATCAACGCCATTTTCTGCTGCCAGTTGCCGAATCTGATCAATTCGGTTTGCCAGTTCTGCTAGTGGCTTTTCAAAATCTAACAGTAGTGGTTTGCGCTCGGTAGTTGGCATCTTACAAATTCAGAGTTTTGAGTGTTAATTTTCCCCGTCCTTCAGGGCGGGGCATAGGGTGGGGATGTTGGGACTGACTATAGGCATTTGTTCCAAGTCACTAGTTAAGCACTAATGACTCAACTAGCAGTGGTCTAAACCCGTGTTTTAGAGATGCTTGACCAATCTGCTCCATTTTGTCTACGGTAATCTGATTGCGCCCCCAAGAAAAGTTCGTGTATAACTTCTCAAATTCAAGCAGCATTGATTCAGCAAAGCAAGCGAACAACTGGCGTGTGGGAACATCCATATTGACTATTTTCATAATTTTCCAGTCAATATCGAGAGAATGTTCCACAATGCCACCGTTTAGCACATGAACCCCACTCTGCTGAATTTTAGTAGCTAAATTTTTCGGATAGCCACCGTCAATCAGCAAACAAGGCTGCTTCAAGACTTGAAAATCAATTTCCAGACCTTTGGGCATACTGGCGACCCAAACGACGATATCAGCTTGGGGGAGTGCTTCATCTAAACCCATAATTTTCCCCCTTCCCAATTCGGCTTGTAACTCTGTCAGACGTTCATGGTTACGGGCGATGAGCAAAAGTTCCTTGACATCTGTTCTGATATTAAGCCAGCGTGTCACTGCACTGCCAATATCTCCAGTAGCGCCACATATAGCAACAGTCGCTTTCGACAAATCAATTCCTATTTGTTTTGACGCTTGTTCCACCTGGCGACAAATGACGTAGGCTGTGTGAGTATTCCCGGTGGTGAAGCGTTCAAACTCTAGTTTGATGTTGCGGACTTGCCTAAATTGCTCCAATTTAAAGTTTTCAAAAATAATTGAGGAAAATCCCCCCAAGGCAGTAATATTTATGCCATGCTTTTGAGCATGAGCCATGGCGTTGAGAATTTTGCGTGTTGCTGCCTTTATGCGCCGATTGGCTAGCATTTCCGGCAAAAAACAAGATTCTACATACTGTCCTTGAATTGTCTGCCCAGTTACACTGGTAACCGTGATTTCATCGACAATTTGGGGCGGGGCGCTGCACCAAAAATCTAACCCTTGATCGGCATATTCTGGGTAACCCAATTCTTTGGCTACCGCTTGTGCGTGTTCTAAACTAGTCAAATGTCCAATTAGACCAAACATGTATTGATGTATTAGGCGTATGCTTTGTCGAAAGCGTTGAATAAGTGGGGAAGAACTAAATACCAAGGAATTCGTAATATTGCCTTTTTCTTTTTCGCTTCGGAAACCCTAGGCCAACGGAAATACCGGGGAAAAGTAATTCTTCATTAAGAAAATCTTAATGTATTCTGGTTTCAAATTAATATCACTCTCACAAGGATGAAACAAAGCGTAAGATGCATCACGGAGAAAACTAGGCAGTGCTAAATTCCGGTAAGTATTTTAAATTCCGTATTTTGCCTGCCTCTAGGCACTTATTAAGCGGCTGTGAGTCCATAGGCAGACATCCGCATAATGTCCCTGGTCGTGAATCCAATGTTACTCAATGCTTCACCGTATTGAATCATGAAGTCTTCTACTAAAGCTTCTTTTTCCATGGCCAAGACGTGGGCATCATCTTCTACCTGGTTGAGCATTTTCCAAACAATGGGTAGGTTTTGGCGGTTGGCTGCTTCTAATTCAGCTTTCGATTCTGTAAAGTTTTCTTTCAACCACACCTCTCCGAAGTTGAGGTGACTATACTCATCTTTCACTACTCCCTCAGTGATTTTACGGGCAAAATCATCGGCAACCGGAATGTAAATGTTATATGCTGCGATCGCAAAGCATTCAATAATCAAAGACTGAATCAGCAAGCAAGTCACCACTTTACCCTCAGCTGCGGCTGTTTGGAAATTGGCGTGGAGTTGAGCGAAGAACTCCTGAGCAAACTCCATATTTGGTGTAACTTTTAGATTACGCCCACAAGCCTCAAAACCCTTTTTGTGGCGATTTTCCATTTTAGATAAACGAATTAGTTCATCTTTATAGTCTGGGAGCATTTGAGCCAATGTGATGTAATTTTCATAAGCTTCTTGTTCCCCCTCAATGACAATAGCATTGATGCGACTGTAAGCATCTTTGTATTCTTCACTGTGGAAATCAATTTCTAACTCGGCTGTAAGTTGTTGCATGGTGTGTTTACTCCGGTAAACTTGAATCATTCGATACAAAAATTTGATTGTCCCTGATAGATTTAGGGTAATCATCACTATGGTTTAATTTAACTTAACAAGTCACTATGTTATAGATTAACTCTTGCTGGGGACGATGCTCTAGTAGTAGAAAACAAAGCTTGGATGCACAACTCATGCCTAAACCAAATTGGAATCTAAAATCTGGCAATTTTTTGCGACTAGGAGTGCTGCTATTGGGGGCATTTATTGTCCTATTCCCCTTGCTAGTGGTCTTCCTCACCTCTTTTGCACCTCCCGGAGCTACTGTAGAAATTTCAGCCAAAACTAACTGGTCTTTAGCTAATTACCGCGATGCCTGGCAGCGGGGTCAATTTTTACTAGCGTTTGCTAATTCTACCTTAGTGGCGATCGCTGTGACAGCCTTTCAAATGGTCACTTCTTCCTTGGCGGGTTACGCCTTGGCGAGATTAAAATTTCGCGGTAAACAGGCGCTGTTACTGGTTGTTTTGGCCACTTTAGTAATTCCCTTCCAATTACTGGTGATTCCCATCTTCTTAGTTTTAAAGTGGGGACACCTGATTAACAGTTACGGGGCGCTGATTTTACCAACTGCTGTCAATGGCTTTGGGATTTTCCTATTACGTCAGTATTTCCAAACAATTCCCGTAGAGTTGGAAGAAGCAGCAAGCATAGACGGAGCGAACCGACTGCAAATTTTATGGCGAGTCATGTTACCTTTAGCGCGTCCAGCCTTAGTCACACTGTTTCTGTTTACCTTTATTGGCGAATGGAACGATTTGTTTAAACCGTTGGTATTTACAACCAGACCGGAATTGAGAACAGTGCAATTAGCCTTAGCAGAGTTTCAAGAACAATTCACAAATAATTGGCCTTTGATGATGGCGGCGGTGACTATAGCCACCGTACCGGTAATAGTCTTATTCCTCATCGGCCAGCGTCAGTTTATTCGTGGTATAGCCGCCACAGGGATTAAGAATTGAGTATGGTGAGTCTAATTCGTTTCCTGGATTTGTACGCGGATGGTGTGTTGAGTAGCACCACTGAGCTGTAGTTCCATGACTTCACCACCCAGAGGTTCGATGCAAGTCAGGAGCGATCGCAACTGGGGTGTACTAGCACCAGTATCTACATAGAGCCGGTCTGCTAAGTTAGCGATGCGCTTCCAATTCATGTACAACTTGGCAATTGTTTGTTCTATTTGTGATGCTTGATTAACCAAGTCCGCTGCTAGGCTCAAACAGCCGATTCTTTGGGCTTCTTCCAGGGCGGTTTCAATGTCAATATCTGCCTGGGTAAGTGCTTGGACTTGGGCGGCTCCCTTGAGATATTTAGCCAGGTGACGCGCTTCTGAAGTTACCTGCTTGAGAGTATCTACATCTGGGTTAGTCGCAATTTCTGCTTGAATCACCCGTTGGTGTGATTCTGGTAGTTTTTCCATTTCCTTCACCAGGGGGGCAATGTAGCGCGCGGGAAGGGAGTTTTCCGCGGCTTTTACCTTCACTGGTTCTGGTAGTAATTCTGAAGACATGGCGGTCCATTCATCGGTGAGTTGGCGCACTTCTCGCCTGGTGATCTGGTCACCTTTTTGCGCCGCTTCACTTACCATCTGCTGAACTTCTGGGACGGCCTTAGAGGTTTCGATAAATGCCCTTTTGCTAAAGTTATTCACCGATTTAGGGTCTAATTTTCCTTCTTCGAGGAGAGTATCAGCACTGTTAGCCAGCTGAATCCAGGCGTATGCTTGACTTTTGCTAATTTCCCGTTCTTTGAGCCATTTGAGAAATCCCGTACCCCGTCCGTCGCCTCCTTTCTTCTCTCGGTCGCGGATAGCCCTTAAAATTCGCCCCCGCCAGATTTCTGTTTGCAGGTCAAAGCGATCGCATACCTGCCAAGCTACATCTAGCTGTTGTTGAAATTCTGAGTCTAATATTTCTTCATCTTCTGGGTCTGGTAGTTCAAAGCTGAGGTCGGCTGGTTGTTGCAAAGCCGCTGCTAGGTCGTCGATATATTCGGTATTTTGCACAGTTGATAGGTAACTAGTGGATGCGATAGCGAAGCGCTGCTGCAAGCAGATCGGCTTAATTATTACACACTTTTTGAAACTCCCCACAATACCTTGAATACACCACGCTACTCACTCAAGACGGGGAGGAGCGGGGAGCAATGTTCATTCAAACTAGACTTGATTACCAGATTTAGCGGTAATTTTCTCCAATAGATGACTAATTTTTGCAGCCCTTTGGGGTTGACGCTGTTTTTGTAATAAGGCTTGTGCTTGTTGTAAATTGATTGTTGCTGACTCTGGCTGATTTGCATCCATGAAAACATTTGCTAAACGCAAATAGGCATCTGGATTTTTAGGACTGCGGCGAATCACTTCTTGATATAATTCCGTTGCTTGTTTGACATTGCCTTGCTCCTTGAAAATATCTCCCAATAGTAAGCGCACCACATCGTTAGTGGAGTTGAGAGAAATTACCCGCACAAAAGCTGCTTTTGCACCCTCATAGTCTTTTTGTTGATAAAGATTTACCCCTTTTTGGAAAGCGTTGGAGGTAATTAAGGTTTTCCAAGAGAAATAAGCAAGAATGAGGATACCGACAATAACTGAGCTTATGGCCAGAATATCAGGTATTTTTAAAGTTTCTAGCATAATTTTACCCTAAAAGACAGGCAAGAGGGAACATGATATATTCGAGGTAAAACAGTTTCCAGATAAATTGGTAGAATTGCGCGATCGCAGTTTGGTCTTGTAAGTCTACGGCTAAACTTCGCATCCACATCCCCGCCAAGACTACTAGATGACTAACCACCAAAAATACTGGGTTAATGGCGGTAAAACCCATTACACCAACTAGAGTGACACCCAAATAGCAAAAAGTTAGCACCCATAGCGCCAAATTAAATACTGCTGGTGGGCCGAGTGCGATGGTGAAAGTATTGATATTGTAAAGGCGATCGCCTTCTATATCAGGGATATCTTTAAAGATAGCGATGGCAAAGGTAAACACCAAGATAAAGATTGTCAGCACCCAAACCGCCAAGGGAATTCCTGGTTTTTGTTCTAATGCTGCATTAAAATGCAAAAATAGCCCCAAATTCACAATAGTTCCCCGCACTGAAAAAATACACAGTGCGGCCCAGAAGGGAAATCGCTTTAGGCGAATGGGTGGTAAAGAATAAGCCGTACCAATTACCAAACTCACAGCCACCATCCCCAAGAGAAATGGCCCCGTTAGCCCAGCTACAACTAGGGCTAAAATACCCATAACTATGACAATTAATTGACCTTGCTGGAGAGAAAATTCCCCGGATGCTAGGGGTAAATGAGGTTTATTAATCTTGTCAATTTCCACATCTTGGAGTTGATTCAAACCCACAATATAAACATTGCCACATAAACAGGCAATCCACGCACCCAGAACAGAAATGAGTTGCACAAGGGAAAAACCCACAGAGGAGATAGCAACCGCAATCAAATACAAGCCCCATACACTCAAACTTGTACCGATAATTGTGTGTGGGCGGGAAAACTTCCAAAAGGCATAAGCCCAGTTCTTGGAAAACTTAGCAGCATTGGGAGAAATTTGACTCATGAAAGTTATAGATAAAGGAATGGTAAATTACAATTCTTCCCTTACTTATTACCGGATAACAACCCAAAGCGAATCAAGCCACGCTGATAACCATCACGCATTAATCCCAGTGATAATGCGCCTTGAATAGTTGTCCAACCAGAAGTAAGTAAGCCAAAAATCGCCTGGGGGGTAAAGGCGGAATCAATGACAATATTCCAAAATGGAGCCACGGCGGTTGACCAATCAGCAGTGCGGAGATGGTTTAATGGTAGTTGACGGGCGATCGCCTCATATTCCGGCAAGGAAATCACGTAAGGTAGACAATAGACGCGATAAATATCTTGTAAATGCTTTTGTTCATCTGCTGTCAATGGTGCATTCTGGGTGGGACGATGACACCAGGTGACTAGAATCAGCTTACCACCTGGTTTCAAGACTCGATAGCACTCTTGCAAAAACTTAGTTTTATCCGGCATATGTTCGCCACTTTCTAATGACCATACTAAGTCAAAGGAATCATCAGGAAAAGGCATTGCTTGCGCGTCTGCGACTTGAAATTGAGTCCTACCAGTCAAACCGGCATCTTGGGCGCGTTCCTTGGCTCTAGCGGCTTGTACGGGACTCAAAGTAATTCCTGTGGCTTGGGCATTAAACCTACCTGCCAAGTAAAGAGAACTACCGCCAATACCACAACCCACATCGAGAATATTTTCTGCGGTTTGCACCCCAGACCAGTTGAGGACTTCTTCGATTAAATCAATTTGAGCCTGTCGGCGGTTTTTTTGTTCCTGACCATCTACACCGTAGTAGCCATGGTGCATATGTTCGCCCCAAATCTGTTCCCACAAACCAGAGGAAGCATCATAAAATTGCTGTATTTTTTGGTAAAGAGTTTCACTCATGATGAAAGCAGTGTTAAAACAATGCCGAATTTAAATAAACATACTCGTAGGCTACCATGTGTGTTTTTATTTGAATAATAGTGTTTTTTCTTCTAGGGCTGTTAACAGAGTCTATGGTTTCTAGAAGAATTTGTAAGTATTTATCTGTTTATGACCGTTTCTCGCACAGTTTGCTTGGGATTTTTAGCTGTCATCACCGTGGGGACTATCCTGCTGATGATGCCTTTTTCTACTAGCAGTGGTAGTTGGAATGACCCGATTGTGTCCCTATTTACTGCCACTTCCGCCGTTTGCGTCACCGGATTGGCTGTAGTTGATACTGGTACACATTTTTCTTTTTGGGGTCAGTTGTGTATTCTCCTGTTGGCTCAAATTGGTGGGTTGGGGTATATGACAACTACCACCTTTCTCATTATGTTGATTGGGCGGAAATTTAACCTGCGGCAAAAAATCGCCATCCAACGAACTTTAGACCGACCGGGAATGAGTGGTAGCGCCCAAGTTATCCGGTCAATTATTGCCACAACTATGATTTTTGAAATTACAGGCATTTTCTTACTTCTACCGGCATTTGTTCCCGATTATGGCTGGAATCAGGGAATTTGGCTGGCTGTTTTTCATAGTATTTCGGCTTGGAATAATGCGGGTTTTAGTTTATTCCCGGACAACTTAATCGGATATCAGTCATCTTTCTTGGTAGTGTTTACGATTACAATGTTGATAATTTTTGGCGGTATTGGTTATCAGGTCATCTTAGAAGTCTATCTTTGGCTGCGCGATCGCCTGCTGAGGAAACCACAAGGTCTAGTATTTTCTCTAGATTTTAAAGTAGCGACTAGTACAACATTATTACTGTTATTTCTAGGAACCATAGCGTTTTTTGCCATAGAAATAAGAAATACAGCAACATTAGGTTCAGTTAATTTACCGGGGCAGTTACTATCAGCTTGGTTCCAATCTGTGACTACCAGAACTGCTGGTTTCAATACCATTGATATCGGTAAAATGACATCGGCTGGTCTGTTTATTAGCATTGCCTTGATGTTTATTGGTGCTAGTCCTGGTGGGACGGGAGGAGGTATCAAAACTACAACTTTGAGGGTTCTCACCAGCTGTACTAAATCAATTCTTCAAGGCAAGGAAGAGGTTTTATTATATGAACGTAAAATAGCAATATCTTTAATTTTAAAAGCTGTTGGTGTTTTAGTTGGTTCTGTAGGTATGCTAGTGTTATCCACCACCTTAATTTCTCTGACAGATCCAACATTGAGTTTTATTGAACTTTTGTTTGAGGTTGTATCAGCCTTTGGTACTGTGGGTCTGTCTACGGGTATCACTAGTAGCGTATCAGTACCAGCCAAGCTGATTTTAATCGTCACAATGTATGTGGGACGAGTGGGTGTTTTACTGCTGATGGCTGCTATGTTGGGAGACCCCCGCCCCAGTAGGGTACACTATCCTGAAGAAAATTTACTGGTAGGATAAGGGGAAGCGATGGCAGCAACTTCACCTGATAAAATATGAATGAGTAGGCAAAAAAAGTAAAACTTTTTACCAATTTTACTGTACCTATTCTTACCCGGTTGTCGGGGCGTAAAAATAAGGATAACAAATGTGAATCTGTCATCTATAGGCTTTTTTCGCAGTTTGCGTCGAGATAACCACCAATTTGCTGTAATTGGGTTAGGTCGTTTTGGCAGGTCTGTATGTTCAACATTACATAAATTGGGTTACCAAGTACTAGCAACAGATGTTGATGAAAAGCTAGTATCAGAAGCATTACATGAGGAGATAGTTAGTCATGCTTTACAGCTAGACTCAACGGAACCCGCAGCACTCAAAGAGGCAGGGATGTTTGAGTTTGATACAGTAATCATAGCTATTGGTAACTACATTCAAGAAAGTATTATTACTACCTTGAATGTCAAAGAGGGAGGTGTTCCTCATGTGGTGGCTAAAGCTTCTAGTGAAGTTCACCGTAAGCTGTTACAACGAGTGGGTGCTGATCATGTAGTTTTCCCGGAATATGAAGCTGGTTGCGCCCTAGCACGCTCACTAACTAAACCATCTATTTTAGACCGATTTGACCTTGACCCAGAGAATAGTATTGTAGAGATGATTGTCCCTGATGAATTCCATGGTAAAACTATCTCTGATCTGCAACTGCGTAACCGTTACGGCTTGAATTTATTAGCTGTGAGTCAGGATGGTAAGTTTAAAATCAATCCCGAACCTACTAAGCGATTAGAGCGTGGTACAGCAATGGTAGTAATTGGTCATAACAAAGATATTAATCGCTTGCCAATTTAAATCAGATAAGTTGAACATAGGAATTACACTTAATATGGGTGTAAAAACCTGTAGATAGAAGTTTGCCTTTTTAGAATGGTTATGGATTTAATACTTGAAGATTTAGCGGCAATTGATAATAAACTTTCCCAACGTTACATTGAGCTTGACCCTAGCGGATATTTCATTATCTATTTAGACCGATCTGCGGGTTTAATTTACGCCAAGCATTTCACAAATGTGATTAATGACCAAGGTTTAGCCGTCGATCCTGAAACCGGGAAGGTCATTCCTGCTAAGGGAAAAGTGGAACGAACTCATACAACGGTTTTTAGTGGGCGGACGGCTAAGGAACTTTGTGTAAATATTTTTGAAGCAACTCACCCCTGTCCAGTGACTAAGTTAGACCATGCGTCTTATTTAGGGCGGGAATTTCTCCGGGCTGAGGTAGCTTTGGTGACAGGGAAAGAGTATCTTCAGGATTAAAGTTAGCCTCCCGATGATGGTTGGTTGACTTGGTAAACAAAGTAAGTAGCCATAGGGATAATGGTAGCAGCAATTAAAAGTCCTACTACCCAAGCAGTGGCGTTACCTTGATCAGTATCTTCGGCTTTGGTAAAGGTACTTTCTACCTGTACGGTTTCCATAACTTGCGGTGGACCTGGATCTGGTTGACCAGAGAGGACGGTAACTAGGCGATCGCTCGCATCTACAAATGCCTGGTTGTATTTGTTACCGTCTCTTAATGGTATAGCTAAAGTTTCTGTAACTACACTTTCGGCAATAGCATCAGTCAATAAAGACTTAACGGACTCACCTGTGAGAATAGCGGTACCATTGGTAACGGTATCTAGTACCAATAATATTTGATTAGCCTGTTCTGCTGGAGTGGGAAACCACTTCTCAAAGAGTGCTTGAGTAAAACTTTCTGGTGTTTCGCCATAATCCAGGCGACGAATGGTGACAAATCGGACTTCGTTACCTGTTTTTTTAGCCAAATCCTCAAAGGCGTTGCTGATTTTACCTTCACTGATGCGACTAATAATCTCACCTTGATCTAAAACCCAGCTATTGGCGGTGAGGTTGGGAATTTGATATACACCTGTAGCCAATACCGGGGTTGGAAATACAGAAGAACCCAGCACGAGCATCAACAAGACGACAATTAGGGGAGCTATATATTTTTTAAGACTAAATATGGGGTTAAGGAGCTGTTTCATCGGATCCTCTCTTGAAGACGGGCTTGCACCAAAAATACCATATAACCAGGGTGACAATCCCCTGGGCTAGAGGTAGGAGGTTTCCAAAATCCCCGGAAGTTTGTGTAACTGATCATGTGGAAAATGGTAAACCGGTCAATGTACCAGAACCATTGATCACCTCACCAATTACCACAGCGGAGACATCCTGTGATTGAAAGAAATTAATTGTCTGTTCTGCTTGATGGGGTGGTACTAACAGCACAAAACCAATGCCCATGTTAAAAGTATTGTACATTGCCTCGGCACTAACTGAGCCGACCTGAGCTAGCCATTGGAATATAGGGGGAATAGTCCAACTATCAGGTTGAATATGAATACTTTGATTTTTACCTAAACATCTGGGTAAATTCTCTGGTAGTCCTCCACCGGTAATATGGGCCATACCATGAATTTCTAACTCAGCTTTCAGCGCTCCCAGAACAGGCTTAACGTAAATTTGTGTAGGTTTAAGGAAGGCTTCCCCTATGGTTTGGCCACCTAATAACTGTGGGCGTTCATCCCAAGCCAAAGCGTTGGTGTCAACAATTTTGCGGACTAAACTTAAGCCATTACTGTGTACACCAGTACTAGGAAGTGCGATCGCCACATCCCCAACTTTTACTTGGGAACCATCCAACATCTGGCTTTTTTCCACAATTCCCACACAGAACCCTGCTAAGTCGTACTCACCGACTTGGTAAAAACCAGGCATTTCTGCGGTTTCGCCCCCTAATAAAGCGCAACCCGCCGATCTACACCCAGCGGCGATACCTGCTACCACTTCCGTCAGCTGCTGGGGTTCTAACTTACCTGTAGCCACATAATCTAGAAAAAACAGTGGTTGTGCACCCAATGTCAACACGTCATTAACACACATAGCCACTAAATCAATGCCCACTGTATCATGGCGGTTGAGAATTTGGGCGATTTTCAACTTTGTACCCACACCATCAGTCCCGGAAACCAAGACTGGTTCTTTAAAACCAGTTGGTAGTTGGAAGCAACCGCCAAAACCACCTAAACCGCCGATTACTTCCGGTCTAAAAGTGCTGTGAACTAAATTGCGAATTTGATCTACAAAGGCTCTACCCGCTTCAACATCAACCCCAGCATCCCGGTAATCCATAAAAGTTAGTCATTAGTCATTAGTCATTAGTCATTAGTCCATAGTTCATAGTCTATAGTCAACTATATTGGAGATTAATGTGCAGCGCACCAAGCCAAACACAAATTACGAAAATCGTCACCGCGCACTTCAAAATTGGGGTACTGGTCGAAACTCGCACAAGCGGGAGATAACAGCACCACGGAGGCTTGATATTGTTTGGCTAATTCTGCTGACCGCGGAACCGCCTTATCCATGGTCTCCACGATTTCGTAATTAGTATAACCCACCCCTTGGAGACGTTGAGCAAATGCTGACGCTGCATTCCCAATTAATAAAACCGCCGCAGCTTTGGCTTGAATTTGAGTTAACCAAGCGGTATCATCCCCCGGTTTAGCTTCCCCACCTGCAATTAAAATTGCCGGACTGTTAACAGAAACCAACCCAACTTCAGATGCATCATAATTAGTGGCTTTACTATCATTAATAAAGTGAATACCTTCCCAAGTACAAATATGTTCTAACCGATGGGGAACCCCGGGGAATTGGCGAATAGCAGTATCAATGGTATCGGGTTCAATTCCCGCTAACCTAGCTGCTGCTACCGCCATTAACAGATTTTGGCGGTTATGTTCTCCCACCATTCGCAAAGCAGAGGCTAAGATAACTTTTTTGGGTGTGGGGGTAGGCTCTAACTTTTCTAAAATCCAGCCATCTTGAATATAAAACCCTTGTTCCCCCAGTAAAAAATCTTCACCTTTGACACTTGTCCAATAGGCATCAGGCCAATGACTAATACCCATTTTATTTAAATAGGGGTCGTCACCGTTAAATACTTGAAAATGAGAATTAAGTAATAACTTAGCTTTAATATTGTAGTAATTTTCTAAAGTTTTGTGGCGTGCCAGATGGTCTGGTGTAAAAGTCGTCCAAATACCTATGCGGGGTGCTAGGGTAAATGAAGACTCTATTTGATAACTACTAATTTCTGCAATTACCCAGTCAGGTAATTTTTCAGATAGAGCTACTTCACAAGCAGCATAACCAATATTACCACAGGCGGGGGCATTTAGTCCGGCTGCTTGAAATATGGCCGCAATCAAAGCTGTAGTGGTGGTTTTGCCATTAGTACCGGTAATGCCTACCCAGGGGGAAGATTGCAAATGTCGCCAAGCAAGTTCCATTTCACCGATGGTTTCAATACCTAATGCTCGCGCTTCCACTAATACGGGAATATCCCAAGGTACACCGGGACTGACAACAATTAAATCAGATAAATCCGGACTATTTAAATCAAGGGAATACTTCAATTTTACGGTAATTCCCTCGGCTGCAAGTTGTTGTTGTTGTTTGAGGAGGTCGGTAGAGGTGTGACTATCAGTTAACACTACCTCCCAACCTTCCCGTTTTAATAATCTGGCCGTAGCAATACCGGACTTTCCCAACCCAATCACTGAGGCTTTAGGCATAGACTGTAGCAGATTTCCCTGTTTAAGCATTAATTATGGTAACGCTTCTTGGCAACAATGACACAAATTTTTTGTTGCTTCCGGGGATAGGTTTTGATTAACCGCTTTGTCCAGGGAAAATTCTGCTGATTTATCAGTAATTTCACTGTATCTGAACCGATTTTTAGTGAAATTTATTAACCTAAATGGGGAAAGTGAGGAGGCTAGAGATTTTTCACTATGGCGCCGAAGTCAGCGAGTACCCGCGCATGGTTCCGCAGTAGTCCTAGGAGGTATAGGCGATTGCGTTTGATGTCGGGATTGGGGTCCATGACTAAAACACTATCTTCACCATCAAAGAATCTGGCCACGGTAGGAGCAATTTTTGCTAGTGCTGTTATTAACAATTGGTAATTACGGGTTTCCTTTGCCTTTTGAGTTGATGGTACTAATTCTACTAGGGCGTTATAGAATGATTCCTCTGATGACTTTTGGAATAGTTGCGTTTGAATTAAGTTGGTGGGTTCTAACTGCTGTTGGTCTAAGTCCCCTTGGGCTGCTAGTCTGGTGGAACGGTTGACGGTTTCGTATATTTCATCGAGTGTAACATCATTGCGGATTTGTTGCAAATATAAGGCGCGATCGCGCACATCTAGTAAATCCTCTAACGCTCGTTCTGTATATTCTGGGTCATTTTCTCCCAGGACGGCGTTAACTAGGTCATAGTCTATTTGCTTTTCGTCTTGTAGTAAGGTGCGAATCCGTTGTAAGAAAAATTCTGCTAAAGCTGCGGTTAATGTCTGTTGGTCTTTATGGTATTTGGCGGCAAAGTCTGCTGTAATTTGGGTTAATAAATTTGCTAAATTGATGGGCAAGTTAGCAAACCAAGTAATATTAATTACTGCATTTGCCGCCCGACGTAAAGCAAAGGGGTCTGAGGAACCGGTGGGAATTAAACCTAACCCAAAGATACTGACTAAGGTATCTAGTCTATCTGCTAAACCGACAATTTGGGATGTGAGGGTTGTGGGTAAGGTGTCCCCTGCGCCTGTGGGTAGGTAATGTTGGAAAATGGCGTTAGCTACTTCCACATCTTCACCACTAGCTAAGGCGTATTTTTCCCCCATAATTCCTTGGAGTTCTGGGAATTCATAGACCATTTGACTAACTAGGTCAGCTTTACATAATAAAGCCGCCCGTTGGATTTTTTCGGTTTGCTGTGCTTCTAGTTGTAATTGGCTGCTGATGTAATTAGCAATTGTGACTATTCTATCTATTTTGGTGCGAACTGAACCTAGTTCTTCCTGAAAAGTGACTTTTTCTAACTGAGGTAAGTAGCTTTCTAAAGGTTTTGCTAAATCAGCTTGGTAGAAAAACTTGCCATCTGCTAGTCTAGCACGAATTACCCTCTCATTGCCGACGGCGATAATATCTGATTTATGGGGGTCGCCATTGGCAACGGTGATAAAGTTGGGTAATAGTTCTTTACTTTCAGTATCTGTAAATACGGGGAAGTAACGCTGGTGTGTGACCATTACTTCTGTAATTACCTCTGTGGGTAACTGCAAAAATTCTGGTTCAAATTTACCCACTACGGCGGTTGGGTATTCTACTAGATTGGTGACCTCTTCTAACAAGTCAGGGTAAAATACGGTAGACCCCCCGGCTTTGTGGGCTGCTGCTTCTACTTCGGTGTGAATTATCTTGGCTCGTTCTGTGGGGTCAACAATGACAGCAGCATTGCGTAGGGTGTTGACGTAATCTGTGGCCTGGGGAATGCTCACAGGTTGGGGATGTAAAACACGATGACCCCAGGAAATGCGATCGCTGGTAATTTTTTGGTGACCATTCACCAACTCTATCGGTAAAACTACATCATCTAACAGCGCCACTAGCCAACGAATGGGGCGAGAAAACCGCATATCCCCATCACCCCAGCGCATTAAGCGCTTACCTTCTAAACCAGAAATCCACTGGGGAACTAGTTCTGTCAAGATTTCCGCTACGGGACGACCAGCAATGCTTTTCTTAACAAAGACAAAATCCCCTTTGTCTGTGGGACGAATGGATAAAGCGGCTATATCCACACCTTGCTTTTTGGCAAATCCAGTTGCTGCTGGTGTGGGTTTACCATCTTTAAAAGCAGCTTGGGCCGGGGGTCCTTTGATTTCCTCTTCTCGGTCTGGTTGTTGGGATGGTAGACCTGTAATTAGCACCGCCAACCGCCGGGGAGTACCGTAAACTTCTACGGTGGCGCTGGTGAGACTATAAGCTTCTAAACTTTGCGGAATGCGCGATCGCCATTGTAATATGGCATCACCTAGAAAACTGGCGGGTAGTTCTTCTGTACCAACTTCCAATAAAAATACAGTCATAGGAAAATCTTCTAACCGGTGTCAATTCTCCCAGTTTACCCGTGAGTAGCCTAATTTTGCTCACCCAGCAAACACAAACCCACCAATTCAAGTATCTATGTTGGTACAAGTCCCTCCAGTTGCTCTAAATTCTCCCGGCTGGTTTTCCCATTCCCGCCTCTTACCATATTTATGGTTAAATGTCAAATTACCTACACACACTAATATTATAAATCTTGTCGGGTAGGATACCCGCCCTTATAACTCAGATGAAATGGGCTGTAAATCTATGCTTTAACTGATTCTTCAGCAGCATTGATTAAGATTTCATCCATCCAAGCATTAATACTCTTACCTGCTTTTGTTGCTGCAATAAAAATTTTACGATGATGTTCTGGAGTGGTGCGAAATGGCAATTTACCAGAAAAAGGTTTATCTGGTTCTTCTCCTAATTCTTCACAAAAAGCTAAATAACCATCAATAGAAGTTTGAAATTCTTGACGTGCTTCTTCAACAGTTTTAGCTTTAAATGTAATCACATCATTAATATCAATAACCCTTCCAAAAAGTATTCCTGCTTCTACATCTACTTCAATTGATGCTGTATACCCTTGGTAACTCAACATACTTTTAATTATCCTCCCTCATTTTCGTTGTGATTGATGTCAATAACTATTTATGGTTGGATTCCTGCTTTGATCAAAAATTCTCTCACTGATTTAACTGCTCCTTTATCGGTTTCTTTTTCTGGATGCGGTTCATGGAAATAACCAACGCACATTATCTATAGCCAAAAACAACAAACTAATGCACATCAAGCCTTTCACTTTGTAGACATATCCACAAAATAATCCTTTTACTTCTTAGTTGCACGAGAGGGGTAAGCCCTTCTCAAGGCTCTCCTCTTGCCAGTTTTTGACTGACTGCTACAGAATTACTAAATTACTCAATTAGATTAGTCCAAGCAGTCAGTCACCGCTTTGCTAAAACTGGCTCAGAAGTATTTATATTTATTATCTAAACTTAAATAAAATAATAAAATAGGAGCAACATTTTGTTGCGCCTGTTTTCGTTTGTAAATCACTATAGATTTATTTATGGATTAATTGGTAATTTTCTTTATGTCGTTTAGTACGTTCAGTCTTCATATCTTCCAAGCGAGATTTTATCGCTGCCGATTTTTCAGTTGGTGATAATTTCTGTAAAAAATTAACTTTTATGACATTTGAATCATCTGTTATTTCATAAAAATACCGCAATTTATTCTTATTGCGCTGTATTAATTTTTTGCTTTCTAACAAACAACTAATTTCACCTCTAACATCTTCTAGAGGGAATGTGTTGCGATCATAGCTTACAGGTTTTATATTTTTAAGTATTTTTTTTGCTAAATACTCAGACATTATCCCTAATGTCATTAAATCATATTTGTCAACCTCTCTAGTGCGTAGTATTCTATTTTTTACTTCTTCCTGGTAATTTGATAAATCTTTACCATCTGTTATCTCACTATTTATATCTTCAGAATAATTCATAATTGCTCCTTCATGCAGTAGATTTATGTTCCTGTTGTTCATGGTTTGTTGAATGCCAATCAATAATTTCATCCATTAATTCCGTTACCTCTATATTTCTTTGCATCTCCTCTTCTAATTTATCAGCTAATTCCCTGGCTTTAGAATTAAGTCTGGTGCTTTGTCTTTTGTAAGCATTAGCGATATTTTTTCTTTGCTTGCTTTTCAGAACAAACCATTTCCTTAAAACATAGTCAATGTCTTGGCACTGCTCGCATTCCTCGAAGTAAAATGAATACCGTAGAAGTATTTCTTTAACTTCTCTAGCCGTTATACCCCAATTATTAGCAGCATTTTCTATTGATTGAACGTCAAAATCATGCATATTTTCCTAAAAAATGTATGTTTTGTATGTGTATGGTTCATTAAATCTAGTATTTGTACCTCTATAGTCACTATTGCATGAGTGACATAAAAGAGAAAAATTCTCTATGAAATTAGCTTCGTTTCCCCATATCTCAATAGGTAAATTATGATGAATTACGGCATTCCCAATATTGCCAAAGTCATGCCCACATTGGCATCGTCCTCCACATTTTTTAAATGCTATATATTTCCATTCCTTACCTTCGGCTGAATCCCGCCATCTATTAAATATTTCCCTTGGTTTCGCCCAATTTCTGGTTTCTTTGATAAGGGTTCTATTATATTCGTGGTCTGCTTTCATCTGCTTTTTTATAGCATTAGCTTTTCTATGTAGATGAAATCCTTTTTCGTAATCTACCATTGTGCTTGGCAAAACAAGAAGAAGATGTATAAAAACTACCCTATCATAACACACAAGTGTTGAATCTTGCAATAAGACTTTACAATCTTTGCGTTTTACCCAGGTAGCTGAAGGGGAGACAAACAAGGCTGAAAGCAAGGCAGTGTCAAGAATGTGACGATTTATGGTAGAAAAAGATAGGTCAAGTATTGTCAATAAGACCTATCTAATGAAAATGATACCAATATTCTATCAAAACCATCTCAGAAGTCAATTAAGTCTAGGAGAATACCTGTTGTTAAAAATCCTGCTCCAGATTTTACAATCAATCAAACAGGTGAGTTTAGAAAGTTTAGCGAATGCGCTACCAATACCCATAAAATTTGAAAGCAGAGGA
Source organism: uncultured Nodularia sp. (assembly GCA_903911355.1). GTDB lineage: Bacteria > Cyanobacteriota > Cyanobacteriia > Cyanobacteriales > Nostocaceae > Anabaenopsis > Anabaenopsis arnoldii. The sequence continues at coordinate 25,326 of CAIWDD010000088.1, forward strand.
AAGTCTCCAGGTAGCGATCGCCATCTCACTCCTTCTAGCAGGACATAGAAGATCGCGTTCAAAACCGACCACATATCGACTTCACGCTGGCGACCACCGGGTTTGGGTTGTGGAATCATTTTACTGAAAAATTCATATTGTACACGGGTCAGATTGCTGGGGTATGCTTTACTCATGTTGCTCTCTCGGTGCTGTCTATTATCTATCCACAGCGTATAAGAGAGCTTTTTTACAACCTGACCGACTTTTCAAACACCCTCTAATGTGATATTTTTAACTTTGTAATAGTTTATGGTTAAATGGTTAAATGGTTAAGGTTACTCATTCAGGGCAAATCAACTTAGGAGATATTAAAGTTGATTGTTATGTTCTTGAAGATAGTAGACGGGTTATTTCTACTAATGGTATGCAGTTGGCATTAAAAATGCAAGATGATGACAGTCAGCACGGTGGTACAAGATTACCTAGACATTTAAATCAAAAAACTTTAGAGCCTTTTCTTCAGAAAGCCAAGGAAAGTGGGCATTTAGATCCCATAGTTTGTTACAAAGGTGAAAAAAAGATAAATGGTTATGAATCTTATGCACTCTTAGATATTTGTGATGCCTTTTTAGAAGCAAGAAAGCATATTGACTTAGGTGAAAGGCAAAAAATAATTGCGGCACAATGTGAAATTATAATTAGAAGTTTTGCTAAATTAGGTTTGATAGCTTTAATTGATGAAGCCACTGGTTATCAATATGAAAGAGAAAGGAATGAGCTTCAAAAGCTTATAGATATTTATGTAAATGAGGAATTGCGTGCTTGGCAAAAAGTATTTCCTGATATTTATTATCAGGAAATTTTTAGATTAAGAGGTTGGGATTTTACTGTAAATGGGATAAAAAAACGCCCTGGTGTTGTTGGTACTTGGACTAATAAGTTTATTTATCAACAATTACCCCCTGGAGTTTTAGAAGAGCTTAAAAGAAAAACACCTAAAACTGAATCTGGTAATTATAGTGCAAGATTTTTTCAAAGTTTAACAGAGGATCTTGGTGATCCACATCTGAGGAGTCAATTACAGTCTGTTATTACTTTGCTACAAATTTCTGATACATGGGAAGAATTTATAAGTAAATTTAATAAGCTTGTTAGTCATCGTAATGAACAGCTTACTTTGGACTTAGGTGATTTTGAGGATATACATTAAATCTAATAATTTAGCAAAATCAACTTTTAGTAAACCATAAGTAGACTACTAATGTTATATTAGGGTAATCTACTTATGGTTTACTTATATGCCTACTGAAAATCCTAAGATATCAGCCTATGTTCCTTAAGTAGTCTACGACCGCTTCATCCAATTTCAAGAGGAACATGACCTTTTCATTGTCTAATTATTACAAAATTATTTTTAACAAAGGTTGGGCTAAATGGTAAATGACAGGAATAGAAACAGCATTACCTAATTGATGCTTGGCTGTAGTTTCATTATCTGCAATTTGGAAATTATCTGGAAATCCTTGTAATCTTGTATAATCTTGGGAGGTTAAAGGTTTATACTGATTCTTGAAATAAACTTGCTGAATAAAGTTTTGCTTATATAATTCTGGTTCCTGACATTTTATAGATATTATAGATATATAGTCTCTTGTTCCCGTAGCCGTTAAAGTTCCAATTGCATCAGCATGAGGTAAATATATTTTAGAAATACCATTAATCCCTGAAGAAATTTTAGAATTTACAAACTCATAGCCTTTACCTTCAAAAACACGGAGGATACCCTTATCTACTAAAGTATTAATTTCTTCTATATATAAATTAGAAATCAAAGATTGTAATACTTCAAATTCTAAAGGGTTACCGTCTTTAGGTCCATAAATTTTTTTTCTTCTATTTCTCAATAGAGTTTTACAAATTAACTTTTCTCTTGTAGTGGTTGGTATGATATCCCAAGAATGAATTGTACTATGTCCGTCTCTAATATCGGCAAAGGTAAAAAAATCATTCAACTCATCTATCTTTTGAAATCTTCCTCTAGAAGCTGGGATTTTACCCTCTGGAAATAGAACTTCTGGGGGAAATTTCCTCTTAGTAAATTGAGTACGTTCCACTCCAGGGATAATATCATAAATCTTGGGATGTTGATTTAAAGGTTGAGGAAAGGTAAAAGCCCAGGAGTTATGGATATTATTATTAATACCAACAATAAATACCCTATCCCTATCTTGTGGTAAACCAAAATCATAGGAATTAAGAACTTGATATTTGACTACATAACCTGATGCTGACAAATTATCAATGATATATTCTAAACTTTTCCTATTTCTAGGCTCCGTTAAACCCTTAACATTTTCAAATATAAATGCTTTGGGCTGGTTAATTTGGACAATTCTAAAAACATCAAGCCATAATTTACCTCTTGGGTCTTCTAGACCTTGTAATTTACCTGCTATAGACCACGGTTGACAAGGGACACCACCAACCATGATATCTATATCAAAGGGTAGCTTGTTTAAATTAGTAATATCTCCTAAATATTTTTCAGTATTATTAGTTTTATGAATAAAATTATTGTTATAAACTCTAATAGCTTCTTTATCAATTTCTGAATATCCTAAACAAAAACCGCCCAACTGTTCGAGAGGGATTCTAAAGCCACCTATACCAGAAAAAAGGTCTAAAAATGTAAATTTTGTTTGATGTTTAATAATTTTTAGAGGTTGCAATAATTGAAATAATTCAAGTTGTTGAGCATAACCCTGATTTTTCATATAGCAATTCTCAATGATTCATGAACAATTTCTGTTCCCTGTTCCCTGTTCCCTTTCCTCACTGATAATTTCTCAACTCAAATAGGATGACTATAGATATTCTGTTAATTGTCTCATCAAAGCAGACTGAAAACCTCATGGGATATCGTCCTTGGGAATGAGTAGAGACGCTCTCAAGAGCGCCTCTATCCTAAAGGTTATTCTATTCCTTCGATGCGGTCTTCGACTTCTTGGTACAACTCGCGGAGGCGGTCTAAATTATCCTCGCTAGTTTCCCAATAACCCCGACCATTCACCTCCAACAAAGTTGAGACAATCTTGCGGAAAGAATGGGGGTTGAGATTCATCAACCGTTTTTGCATTTCTTCATCTTTGATGAAGGTTTCATTGGTATCTTCATAAATCCAGTTATCCACAGCGCCAGCCGTCGCACTCCAACCGGTGGTATTTACCAACCGCTTAGAGAGTTCGCGCACACCTTCGTAACCGTGGGATAACATCCCCTCATACCATTTGGGGTTTAACAACTTAGTCCGCGCATCTAAACGTACAGTTTCCGATAATGTCCGTACCTGTGCATTAGCTGTGGTAGTATCTGCAATGTAAGATGCTGGCTTTTTACCATCACTGCGCAGACTGGCGACTAACTTTGTGGGATCGGAATCAAAGTAGTGGGAAACATCAGTTAAGCTAATTTCGGAAGAGTCGAGATTTTGGAAAGTTGCATCAGCAGTTTTTAAAGTGGTTTCAAAAATCTGCCGGGATTCATCCATCACACCGGGGTTATCGGAGTTGAAAGAGAATGATTTCCGTCTCAAGTACATTTCCTGCAACTCGGCCTCACTATCCCAAGTGCTGTTTTCTACCGCCAAGTTAATATTTGAGGAGTAGGAACCAGAAGCGTTGGAGAATACGCGGGTTGCTGCTTGTCTGAGGTTAATTCCCATTTCCTCAGCTTGTTGTAAAGCGTGTTTGCGGACAAAGTTCATTTCTAAAGGTTCGTCAGCTTCCGCGGCCATTTTTACCCCTTGGTCTAGGAGGTTCATTTGGTTAATGAACAAGTCGCGGAACACACCGGAACAGTTGATGACTACATCAATTCTGGGTCGTCCCAACTCTTCTAAAGGTATTAATTCTAATTTATTCACCCGTCCTAAAGCATCGGGAACCGGACGCACACCAATCATCCACATAATCTGTGCTAGGGATTCACCGTAAGTTTTAATGTTATCGGTTCCCCAAAGGACACAGGCGATGGTTTCTGGCCATTTACCCTCATTTTCTGCCTTATTACGTATCAACAGCCTATCTACAACGATTTTGGCTGATTGCACAGCGGCGGTGGTGGGGATAGATTGGGGGTCTAGGGCGTGGATATTCTTACCTGTGGGTAGTACATCCGGGTTGCGGATGGGGTCACCACCGGGGCCTGGTAGGATATACTCACCTTCTAAACCTTGGAGTAATGCGCCGAGTTCGTTATCTGCACAAACTTGTTGTAAGCAGAATTCCAAATACTCAAATAGTGGTTTTAAAGCAGCAGCGTCAACTTGGGGATAACCTGCTTCATGTAATGCTTCTACCCAAGGTTGTTTTTTACCCATGTTGAAGAAGTTCAACCGGGAAACTAGGGAAACTCGCCCTTGGGCGTCGGTTTGTGCTTTGACGAGTGCACCTACAGCGCTCCGGGTAGCTAGGGTGATGTCTTGCAGTAGTTGCACATCTTCTAAAACCCCTAGGTCGCTGTTTTGGTAAATATCGTCGATGTTCCGCCCGATGCTGTTAGCAATGATGCGGGGTAAGCTGAGAATTTCTTCTTCTTGACGGTCTAAACTGGCGATGTTTACCAGGGTAGCTACTGCTTCTTCGGCGGTGGGTGGTTTACCAATGATGTGTAAGCCACAAGGTAACAACCTAGATTCAATTTCCATTAACTTGCGGTAGACCCTACCAACGATTTGATCTCGCTCATCGGCGGTCATATCTTTAGCGTCGGTTTCTGGTAAGTTAATGTCTTTATCCAGGTTGACGATGCGGCATTTATCCATGATGGTGTTGACAATGGGAATACCGCGACCACTGTCTTTTAAGGTTTGGTAGGAAGCTATTAACTCGCTGAGTTCCTTTAAACCTTTGTATAAACCTGCGTTTTCTGCGGGTGGGGTGAGGTAAGAAATGGTTTCAGCGTAACTGCGCCGTTTGGCGATGGTGGCTTCACTGGGGTTATTAGCTGCGTAATAATACAGGTTAGGAATTGTACCGATTAAGTTATCTGGGTAACAGTCTCCAGACATCCCCATTTGCTTACCGGGCATGAATTCCAAGGAGCCGTGAGTACCAAAGTGCAGCACTGCATCTGCGCCCCAAATCCGTTCTAGGTAGGTGTAATAAGCAGCAAAGCCATGGTGTGGGCTGGCGGAACGGGAGAACAATAGGCGCATGGGGTCACCTTCGTAACCAAAGGTGGGTTGTACGCCGATGAAGACGTTACCAAATTGTTTACCGTAAATTAGCAGGTTCTGCCCATCGCTGTTGAGGTTTCCGGGGGGTGGTCCCCAGTTTTCTTCTAGGCGTTGGGAGTAGGGGGTAAGTGCTTCATATTCTGGTACTGACATCTTGTAGGCGATGTTCAGTTCTGGGCTTGCATACTGGGCTTGAGCATCGTGGATGACTTCTTCCATCAATGCTTGGGCGCTTTCGGGGATGTTTTGCACATCGTAGCCGTTGTTTCTTAGCCCTTTTAATGCTTCGTAGATGGAGCCGAATACATCTAGGTAGGCGGCGGTACCGACGTTACCTTTATCTGGGGGGAAGCTGAAAACGGTGATGGCAACTTTTTTTTCTAGTTTGGGCTTGCGGCGCAGGTTAGCCCATTTTAATGCCCGTTGTGCTACTGCTTCTACTCTATCTTGGAGGGCGATCGCTTTACCTGTAGCTCCATCTCTACCTGAGAGAATGATTGGCTCAATGGCTCCATCTAATTCGGGGATGGCAATTTGTAAGGCTACTTGTATGGGATGTAAGCCTAAATCACTATCTAACCATTCTTCGGTAGTTTGGAAGACTAAGGGCAATGCCACCATGTAAGGACGATTGAGGCGTTTTAGGGCTTCAATGGCCTTGGGATGGTCTTGTCTGGCGGGTCCACCTACCAAAGCAAAACCAGTCAGAGATACAACTGCATCTACTAAGGCGTTTTTGGTAGTTGGTTCGTAGAAGTAAGCATCTACTGGTTTAGAGAAGTCCAACCCACCAGCAAACACAGGAATGACTTTGGCACCGAGTGATTCTAATTCCTGGACTATGGCTACATAATGAGCATCATCACCAGTAACTAGGTGGGTACGTTGTAATACTAATCCTACACAAGGAGCTAAGGGATCTTTGAGATCGCCGGAAATGTCCTTGCGAGCTGTATACCAATTCAGGTATTCTTTGACATCCTCAAACATAGTCGTGGCCAGAGGATGCCAAATACCCATATCCGGGTAGACAACTGGCGCTTCATATGTAGCAGATGCAAAGTTCTTTTTGTCTACATCTTTTAATACATATTTATCAGCTAGCATCAGCAAGAAGTTTTCCAGGTTTTCTGGTGAACCTCCCAGCCAATACTGAAAACTGAGCATGAAGTTTCGCGCATCCTGTGCCTTTTCCATCGGCAGGAACTTTAATACTTGGGGTAAGGTCCGCAACAGCTTTAACATTCCGTCTTGGAAACCCGCCCCTGATTTCTCCTTGCGTTTGCGCATGAATTGAGCGATCGCACTCTTGGATTGTCCCAACTGTGCCAAGGAAAAGCTCCCCATTTTATTGAGGCGCATCACTTCTGGCATTGATGGGAACACTACCGCTACATCCAGGCGATCGCGGTATGGTTCAACGGCGGCAATTACTTTCTGTGCTAAGTCTTCTATGAAAATAAGTGAAGCGATAAAGATATTAGCAGTTTCCATATCCCGTTTGAACTCTTCATAGTTCTCTGGGTCTCGGAGTTCCTCGATCAAATACCCGCTCACCTCAATGGCTAGGTTGGGGTTGTTCGAGTTAATGGTGCTAACAGCTTGCGACAATGCACTTTGATACTGGGACTCAAGCACGACATAGACCACCTTGATTAAATTACGTCCGCGTAAGTTATCAGGCGCAATATGTCTAATGGTGGACTTGACGTGGGTGAACATGCAGATAGGCTCCTTGTGATGCGTGTTCTCTAACTGAAGTTCTCAGCGACATCTGCCGCCAGAGTTACTTCTTTTTTTCGGCAATATTAATTTTTTATCAGAAAAACCTTGACCTTTGAGCATTTTTTGGGCTTTATGACACAAATCGATATAAAAAAATAAATATTTATTTATAAATCTTGACAAATTACAAAAGTATTTACTCACATTTTTGTAACGAAATCGTAATATTTACCGATTGGCGACTCAGAACTAGAATGACTAGAGACCAATCAGCAATCACCAATGAGTAAACTTGATATATTAGTTCTCTCCAATGGACCAGGGGAGGTAACTACATGGGTGCGTCCATTTGTCAAGTCTTTGCGGCAAAAATTAGGGGATAATCCTTGTGTGGTGAGGATTTCTGTAGTTTTGTCACCCTGTCCAAATGCTAGCGGTAAAGAAGCAGCGATCGCCCTTTCCTATCCAGAAGTGGATAGAGTACAAGCAGCAAAACATTTTTGGCCATTCTTGCTGTGGGGTAAAACTGCCGAAAATTGGGACTGGGGCGATCGCGGTGTGGTAGTTTTCCTAGGTGGCGATCAAATTTTTCCCCTGGTCATTGGCAAAAAACTGGGATATCGCACAGTGGTGTATGCTGAATGGGATGCACGTTGGTATCATTGGATTGACCGGTTTGCAGTCATGCAGACCAAAGTTACCCAAAAAGTCCCCCCAAAATATGCCCATAAATTTACAGTTGTGGGAGACTTAATGGTAGAAGCGCAGAGACTGGAGCAAGTTTTAACTCCCAACTCCTCCCCAAACACAGAAATAATCGGTTTACTCCCCGGTTCCAAAAGCGCTAAATTAGCTCAAGGTGTGCCATTAACCCTAGCGATCGCCGAATATATTCACGCCCGAAGACCCCAAACCAGATTTATAATTCCCCTAGCGCCGACATTGGATTTACAAACTTTAGCAAGTTTTGCTGATGCAAAAAACAATCCTTTTGTCAAGGTATTTGGTAGTTACGCCGCTGTTTTAGTGGAATCAGAGCATCCCACCCTCAAAACAGAGAAAGGTTTATCTGTGGAACTGTGCAGAGAAAATCCCGCCTATGAATTATTATCCCACTGTAGCATCTGCTTAACCACCGTTGGGGCAAACACAGCCGAATTGGGGGCTTTAGCTGTACCGATGATTGTTTTGCTACCGACACAACAACTTGATGCTATGCGTTCTTGGGATGGTTTACCGGGATTATTAGCTAATTTACCCGGGTTGGGTTCCACCTTTGCTAAGGTGATTAACTGGCTGGTATTGAGTCGTAAAGGTTTATTAGCATGGCCCAATATCTGGGCACAACAAGAGATTGTACCAGAACTAGTGGGCAAACTCCAGCCCCCAGAAATAGGAGAAATGGTTTTAGATTTTTTGACTCATCCAGAAAAATTAGCAGCAATTCGGGATAAACTACGCAATGTTAGGGGAGAAAGTGGTGCTGCGGATAAATTAGCACAAATTGTCACAGAAGAGATAGAAAATTCATACATATAACTCAAATAACACTACTTATTAACACCAAATATGAATGTTCCTGTAAGTATCATTCGACTTGTTGAGCATTTTCACCAGCAAATAGATTTATATAAAGCAGGTGGGTTAAACGAAACACAAACTCGGATTCAATTTATTGATCCATTTTTTGCGGCCTTGGGATGGGACATGAGCAATGAACAACAAACAGCTGACATTTACCAAGATGTTGTTCATGAAGATAGTTTAAAAATTAGTCATACTCAAAAAGCCAAAGCACCAGATTATAGTTTTCGCGTAGGGGGAGTAAGAAAGTTTTTTGTAGAAGCGAAAAAACCTGCTGTAAATGTAGGGACAAATATTAGTGCTGCATTTCAACTCAGGCGTTATGGATGGTCAGCTAAATTACCTCTAAGCATTCTCACAGATTTTGAGGAATTTTCCGTTTATGATTGTCGCCTGATGCCCAATAAAAATGATTCAGCATCTCAAGGCAGAGTTAAACATTTTCATTATACAGAATATGTAGAAAAATGGGCAGAAATTTATCAACTTTTTTCTAAAGAAGCGGTCTTAAATGGTGCTTTAGAAAAATTTGCTGAAACTCAAGTAAAAGCCGGTATCACTGTTGATAGGGCTTTTTTACAGGAAATTGAAACTTGGCGAGAAAATTTAGGGGCTAATATTGCTTGGCGCAACCCAGAAATTGAGCAACGAGAGTTAAATTTTGCCGTCCAAATCACCATTAATAGAATTGTCTTTCTGCGGATTTGCGAAGATAGGGAAATAGAAAATTATCAGCAGTTATTTAATTTATTAAAATTTCATAATATTTATCAAGAGTTAGGGCGTTTATTTATTAATGCTGACTATCGTTATAATTCTGGTTTATTTCATTTTCAACAGGAGAAAGGAAGGGAAGCACCAGATGATTTTACTCTCAATTTGGTTATAGAAGATTATCCTTTGAGGGCTATTATTAAAAAACTGTACCCCCCAGAAAGTCCATATGAATTTTCTGTAATTCCTGTAGAAATTTTAGGACAAGTTTATGAGCAGTTTCTAGGTAAAGTGATTACTTTATCTGCAAGTCGCCAAGTAGTAATAGAAGATAAACCAGAAGTTAGAAAAGCTGGGGGTGTTTATTATACTCCTAGTTATATTGTGGATTATATTGTTAAACATACCATTGGTAAGGCATTAGAGGATAAGAAACCGGAAAAAGTCCAAGATATGACAGTTATTGACCCTGCTTGTGGGTCTGGTTCTTTTTTAATTGTGGCTTATCAATTTTTATTAGATTGGTATTTACAGCAATATCTGCAAACCCCCAAGAAGTACAAAAATAAAATTTATCAAGTTAGCAGTAATACTTGGCGGTTAACTGCAACTGAGAGAAAACGCATTTTATTAACTCACATTTATGGTGTAGATATTGACCAACAAGCAGTGGAAACAACTAAGTTATCTTTGTTGTTAAAGGTCTTAGAAGGTGAGTCAGGTGAAACTATTACCAAACAGTTAGAATTTTTAAAAGAAAGGGCTTTACCAGATTTAGATGATAACATTCAATGTGGTAATTCTTTAATAGATGGAAAATTTTATCATAATAATCAGCTTAATTTACTAGATGAAGATACAGCTTATCGGGTTAATGTGTTTGATTGGGAAACAGCTTTCCCAGCAATTATGAACCGAGGGGGGTTTGATGTAGTTATTGGTAACCCTCCCTATATTCGTATTCAGGCTTTAAAGGAATGGGCTGCTTTGGAAGTAGAATTTTATAAGGAACAATATGTTTCTGCAAGTAAGGGAAATTATGATATTTATGTTGTTTTTGTCGAAAAAGGACTAAATCTGTTAAGAAAGGATGGGCGTTTGGGCTTGATCTTACCCCATAAGTTTTTTAATGCTCAATATGGAGAATCTTTAAGAAAATTAATTGCTAAAGGTCAATACCTGGAAAAAATAGTTTACTTTGGAGATCAACAAGTTTTTCCTAAAGTATCAACTTATACTTGTTTGCTTTTCTTATCTAAGACAAATAAATCAGAAGTTACTTTTATTCAAGTACAGGATTTATTAGAGTGGGTTACTGATGACAGTATTGAAAAAATCAGCATTATTCAACAATCTTTTATTAGTAAAACCTGGAACTTTAGCAAATTTAATCACGCCTTATTCTTTGAAAAGTTTAATGACCATAGATTTGTAAGTTTAGGTATTATTAAAAATAATATTTCCCAAGGTATTAGAACCAGCGCGAATGAAGTATATGTTGTAGATTTTATTTCTCAAAAGAGAGATAACTTACTAGATGTGTATTCTAAATCTTTAGATAAACTAATTACAATTGAATCAAGTTTAACTTGTCCTTTTCTACAGGGTAAGGAAATTAAAGCCTATCAGCTTTTATATTCCAATAAGTTATTGATTATTCCTTACGAACTAGTGAACGGACAAGTTAACCTGATCAATGAAAATAAATTCTGTAATAATTATCCGCTAACTCTTGATTATCTCATGCAAAATAAAATCAAATTAGAAAACCGAGAAAAAGGTAAGATGCTGGGATCTGGTTGGTATGCTTATACAAGAAATCAAAATATAGAGTTGATGAAATATCCTAAAATACTAGTACCTGATATTGCAATTAAAGCATCTTTTGCCTTAGATGAAAGAGGCGAATATGCTTTTACTAGTGGTTATGGAATTACACTAAAAAATCATGTCAATGAGTCTATTAAATATATTTTAGGATTACTCAATAGTAAGTTATTAGATTTTTACTTCAAGAATATTAGCACCACAATTCGTGGTGGGTTTTTCCGTTATTTTACTCAGTTTGTTGAGCAGCTACCAATCCGCAGGATTAATTTCGATAATTTATCAGAAAAAAATCTTCACAATCAAATAGTTAAACTTGTTGAACAAATGTTGTTTTTGCATGAACAGCTAAATCAAGCTCAAACACCACCAGCTAAAAGAAGAATTCAACAACAACTTAATGCTACAGATAGACAGATTAATCAGTTGGTGTATGAACTCTATGAATTAACTGATCAGGAAATAGCTATTGTGGAAGGGTCATTCGTCTAATTCCCCACTTTGGCGAGCTAGTTCATAAATAGCAGAAATAATACAAGCCATTATACCTATGCTGATGCCCCAGCTACGTCCTAAGCTAATTTCTAGCAACCAGTTCGATAAAGCGCCAATTACTAGAAAGGGAATGATGCTAAATAGTGAAGCGTAAAAGGCGTTTTGAGATTCTCTGGCTTGGCGTGTTTTTTCAAATTCTTGTTGACTGATGTAAAGCGATCGCTCGGCGAAGTTAAACCATTTACTCAGCAGTTCTATTATTATATCACGCAGTGGGGAAAATATCAAGTATAGCGCCAATGACCACAGACAGGCTCCGGCGATGGCGATTTTGTCTATCTCAAAATGGAAAGGAAAAATTTCATTAATCATAGCTGGGGATGTCCTGCGGGTGGCAAAGTTAACTATAAATTGACCTTTTAAGCAATTTTAAGCCTAAAACCCCGCATAATTTTTTTTATTGCCAAAAATCAATGAACTGCTCTTTCTTTAAGCTTTGGGGAAGTCTCTTGGGGAGATGGGGGGCTTGCCACTGCAATCGTCTCTGCCAAAAGAGAATTACAATTTTGATGATCTATCCCTGTGGCTAGGGATTAATCTGGCGATCGCTTTATACAAATATACGGAACTGCGATCGCTTCCCTAATTAATCTTCTTTGCGGTTGGGTTGCGATGGTGATTTACTCAACAGAAACCACCATAGCTCTAACCCAATTAAAGCTACACCACCAAGAGTTACACCAACTTTCAAAGCCAAAGGTTGCGACCTAGGGTGAAAATCATTAGTTTCCCCTGATGAATGAGTTGGTATTGTTGCTGATGCTGTTCCTAGGGATAGACCCAAAGCCGCCAGACTAGCCCAAAGTATATTTTTATTGAACATAGATGGGATTATTGTACACCTCCAGAGATGATTTTTGGTTTAAATTTCCGCAATCTCAAGGCATTGGTGACCACAGAGACGGAAGATAAAGCCATTGCAGCACCGGCGAGAATCGGATTTAGCAACCACCCAAAGAAGGGAAAGAGAATACCCGCAGCGACTGGGATACCTATGATGTTGTAAATAAAGGCAAAGAAGAGATTTTGGCGGATATTGCCAATTGTAGCCCGGCTAAGTTGAATTGCCGTCACAATTCCTTGTAAATCTCCAGAAATCAGAGTAATATCACTCGCGGCGATCGCCACATCTGTTCCTGTACCAATCGCAATACCCACATCTGCTTGTGCGAGTGCAGGTGCATCATTAATACCATCACCTACCATCGCCACAATTTGAGATTTACCATCACTTTGGAGGGATTGAATTATGGCCGCTTTTTGATCTGGGCGTACCTCTGCAAAAACTCTCTGGATACCCACTTCTTGGGCGATCGCCTCCGCAGTTTTCCTGTTATCTCCAGTCAACATTACCACTTCTAATCTAAGTTTCTGTAGTATTTTAACTGCTGCTGCTGAGGAAGGTTTCAGAGCATCAGCAATACCCATCACTCCTTCTAGAACACCATCTACAGCTATTAAAATCACAGTTTTACCCCCAGTTTCCCAGACTTGTTTATATTCCTGGAGGGAATGATTATTAATTCCCAGTTCTGTCAACCAGCGTTCTGTACCAATTTGTACTAAGCAGTCTGACACCACACCTTGAACGCCACTACCAGGGACAGCTGCAAAGTTATTACACTCAATTAAACTCACCTCTTGGGATTGGGCATATTTTACCACCGCATCAGCCAAGGGATGCTCGGAATTGCGCTCTACAGCAGCAGCTAACTGTAAAAGCTGTAGTTCATTGTGGTTAGCAGTACCCTTCACACAGACAAAATCGGTAACTGTGGGATTCCCTTGAGTTAAAGTTCCGGTTTTATCCAAAACAATGGTGGTGATTTTGTGTGCTAGCTCTAGGCTTTGGGCATCTTTAATTAAAATACCATTTTCCGCACCTTTACCAGTGCCCACCATAATTGAAGTGGGAGTAGCTAAACCCAAAGCGCAGGGACAAGCTATAATCAGTACACCCACTGTGGTCATGATTGCTAGGGTGAAGTTACCCATGAAGTTAAACCACATCACAAAGGTGGCGATGGCGATCGCAATTACAGCAGGTACAAACCATCCTGTAACCTGATCTGCTAATCTTTGAATTGGCGCTTTAGAACCCTGTGCTTGCTGCACAAGTTTGACGATTTGCGCCAAAAAAGTATCCTTTCCCACTCGTGTGGCTCGAAACTGAAAACTACCAGTTTTGTTAATAGTCGCCCCAATTACCTCATCTCCCGGTTGCTTTTGCACTGGTAAGCTTTCACCAGTAACCATGGACTCATCAACCGTAGAGATACCAGTAATCACCTCACCATCTACAGGAATCTTTTCCCCTGGACGCACCACAATCACATCATTAATTTCCACCCCGGTAATAGAAATATCCATTTCTACACCACCACGGATAACCCTAGCATTTCTGGGTTGTAGTCCCATCAGTTTATGAATAGCTTCCGAGGTTTTTCCCCTAGCGCGATGCTCTAACAACCGCCCCAGCAAAATTAAAGCAATTACAGTTACCGAAACCTCATAATATACATGAGGGATTAAACCCTGAGCCGTAAAAAATCCCGAAAACAGAGTCACAAACAAAGAATATAGATATGCAGCACTTGTACCCACTGCCATCAGAGTATCCATTGTTGCTGTATGGTGCTGGAGGGCTTTCCAGCCATTCACATAAAAACCCCAACCACACCAAAACTGTACTGGGGTAGTCAACAGTAACTGCACCCAATAATTATGGAGAAATTCGGGAATAAACCAGAAGTTTAACCCTGTCATCATGGGTATGGAACCCACAAAAATGATTATAGCGATCACACCCGCCACAATCACCTTGCGGCTAATTTCCTGTTCCGCCGCTAACTTAATTGCTGTCTGAGTATCATCTTCTCCAGTCAGTATGTCTTCTGAAACCTGGTAAGAAGAGTATCCCGCAGCATCGATGACGCTTTGGATAATCTTTAAATTAGTACGTGTTCGATCATAATTGATTGTAGCCTGTTCAGCAGCAAAGTTAACATTGCAGTCAATCACCCCTGGAATCAACCGAATAGCTTGGTCAATGTTGTTTGCGCAGGAAGCGCAACTCATACCCCGGAGTTTAAGCGTGAGAGTATCCATGGTCAGTCAATCACTTTTGCTAGTGTAGCCTATCCAGTCAAAGTTGCATCCAGTTGATGAATGCAACTTCATCCGCTCAAACACATTTAGTTTAGATGTGTAAATTACATCAAACCCTTATACCCTAGGCATCTTAGCGGGTATAATCAGTTTTAAGCAGCTGGATAGCCAGCAGCAGCTAAAGCATTCTTAATTGATGCTTCCGATGCTTGAGTTTCTACGCTCACAAATTTGGTTTGGGGGTCAGCCTCAATCGTAGCATTGGCATCAACTGCTTTTACTGCATTAGTAATATTGTTGGCACAAGCAGAACAAGCCATATTGGGAACTGTGAGTTTGAGTGTCATAGATTTACAGTATGGAATCAAAGAACTATCAAGATTTAGCTTGTATCTGCTGAATATCAGTCGTAAAGCTAATTCAGCCATTGCTAATTTCTGGGGAATCCTCTTTTCATGGCTTTAGAGATGCTTTTGACTGTCATGAGCTACTAAGTTTGGCTTTTATCTTATATCCATCCTAAACTCTCCAGCCAGCTAGAGAGTCTATCATAGTTTACAACTCTTCAAATTCTTTTCCGTCCCCATGTCATGGTATCAATATAATAAAGTCATTTATTTAGTAGTTAATTATACTCAATATTCCGCTGCCAAAATCTCATCTTCTGGCTGATATAAGCTGATATAAATTGTTAGGAAAAAGGCTTGGACAAGCCAAGCCCTTATGTATACCAAGCATTTACTACACCAATAATAATTTAATGGTTCTATACCTTTAGTTCATCCTCCTAAAGGATGTGTTCAAATAGCCTCAAAGCTGATAAATAAGCAATTATTAATCATAAAAAAAGGTTTGGCTGTGAACCAAACCTTGATTATTGCTGTGCTTAACAACGTACTAACTTACAATTTAAGACAACTTTTTTTATTCATCTTCCTGCGATCGGTAGAATATTAGCTTCAATCTATATTTGGCATTTCATTCATATATTAAAAGCACGAAAAAGGCCTGAACGAGAGTCAAGCCTTTATATATACCAGGTGTTTACCATATTTAGCCAATTTATATATAAACTGATTATAATTCATCTACCTTAAAGCAGTATACAAATTATATTAAATATGGTAGATATCATATCTATAAACATGGTATTATTATCCACAATACATAGGCATTGATCAAAAAATTACTCATACCCTGGTGAGATTTCATCTATCTTTAACCAACATCTCAAAAGAAAACCCTGGCTTTAACTCCAGGGTAGTTATATGTTTTTCAGGCATTAACAAACTGAATAATAACAGCATAAAGAAATTATTTATAATACCTATCGACATATATATATAAATGATATCTATGATATAATGCCAAACTACTTTTTTAATGCAATAAATGATAAACCCAGAGCTAAATTGAAAATATACAAAAATATACAAAAGAGGCTTGAGCATTAGCCAAGCCCATATTCAGCAAGAGTTTACCATATATTATCACTGTAAATGTAGTTGTGTGTAAATTTCATCTATCTATAGGTTAGATATAAGCAATACCATAACTGAAATATATCAGGATAAAAAAGGTTTAGCACTCGGCTAAACCTCCATAGAAAGCAGTTAATCGACACACCAATTTTAATTTAAACCTGCTAATTATTCAGGTCATCTTCCTAGGGAATGTGTGCAAATATTTTTTAATATGATATGGCATTACTGCCACAAACACGATGGAGAATTAAAGGTAAATTTTAGAGTGGGTCGGTTACCCCTAATTTCTATCCTTTTAAAGCCTCAAATCCTTATATTTACTGTATCAAGCCTTTTTTAGGGTAATGAAGTATACACTAATTCCCTGTTCCCTGTTCCCTGAAACTAAAAAACTTTGTACCTCACGACCATGGGAAATGCTATATCTTGGGAAAAGCCTCCCCGGTTTTAGAGACTGACTAGTGAGCAAAATAAATAAAATAAATAAAATAAATAAAATAATAGTTGCTTTCCTGTAAGATATGTGCTAATTTAAGTAATCGTGTGGTTAAGGACGTATAGCTCAGTTGGTTAGAGCGCTACGTTGACATCGTAGAGGTCACTGGTTCGAATCCAGTTACGTCCATTTTATCCCGGAGGCGTTTAGCGCGATCAAAGACGTTACCTTTATCCAGGTGGTTGAGGATGGTTTTAAATTCCGTGTCGCTGAGTTTGATGTGGTTATGTTTTTCCAGTTGGGTTTTCAGGTTGGCTTTGAGGTCTTCAGCGTTGCGAATGGTGACAGGTTCATAGCCTAATGTGGTTAGGCGTTCAATTAGTTGTTGTTCTAGTTCAGGTTCAGATTGAGTCATGTTACTCTAATTGAGAATTTTCTTAATGCCATCGAGAAAAATTTGAAAACTACGAGACTTGTTTTCAGTCAAAGATAAATAAGGTGCGATCGCTTTCGAGTGAGTACCCGGATAATATTCTGTAACTAACTTTTTGAGTTCTTCTTTCGCGGAGTTGAGTTGATCGGGATCACGAAACTTGCGGTTATTTTGTTGTTGACTCAAACTTCCGGGTTTTAGTACATAAGCTTTTTCAACTGCCGCTAAATCACCCAAAAACCAAGATTCGAGTTCATGACATATTATTCGGATCAGTATATTTTGGTTTCCTGTATTTTGACAAATTTCTAAAAGTTCTGATTTAAGTTGTTTACAATCATGGGAATCTTGATCATGAACAATGATAAATTTTGTTTCAGGTTTAAATTGAAAAGCTTTGATCTTTTTAGGAATTGATTTACAAAGGTCTTGTTTACCTTGATGGGGCATACAAATATAACTAATATGCTCAGGAATTAATTTTGGCAGAATAATTTCTAGTACAGTTGTCATAGAAGGTTCTTCCAGTAAAAAAATCAAGTCATGGCTCATTAGGGTGCAACTCCTTCAAACCAGCCTTGATTCCAGAGATATCCGGGTAAATCTCCTGCTTTTACTAAGTTTTTCAGGGTTTCATTATCGCTGGCTCGAAAAATTTTGGTAATTCCTTGTTCTTTTGTCAACCAAAAAATACTTTCTAGGGGAACAGCATTAAGAAAGTCAGGAGAGTGGGTAGATACAAATACTTGTCCGCCTCTGTCGGCATACCTGGCAAATTCTTCTGCGAGTTCGTGAAGTAAACTAGGATAAAGTTGGTTTTCTGGTTCTTCGACGCATAGTAAAGGATGGGGTTTGGGATCGAAAAGTAGAATTAAATAAGCAAATATTTTCATTGTGCCATCAGAAACATAGCGATCTATAAAGGGATCTTTAAAAGCTTGATCTTGAAATTTGAGAATTAATCTACCGTCTTCTGTTTCTTTAGCTTCTACTTTAGAAATGCCAGGTACTCGTTCCTGCATTTTTGTGAGTATGGTTTGGAATATATCAGGATGGTTTTGATAAATATATTGGGCAACAAGTGCCACATTGTCACCTGTGGGGGAGAGATGTTCAGCATAAAAAGCATCTTTGCTACCTCTGGCATCGCTGATATGGAAGTCGGAAACGTGCCAATTTTCAATTAGTGAACGGAAAGCACTAGCAGCTTTAAAACGTTGAAATTGCCCCAGTCCTTTAATTGCTAAAATATCATTGGATTCAAGTTGTTGTTCTTCCCGTTCTAGTTCCGCCTCAGTTTGTTCAAAATTTTCTTCGTTGGTGATGGCGTATCCTTTACCGTTTTGGAAGTTGAGGAAGTGATAGGGAGAACCATGTTCACCACGTTTGTACTTGAGAATTTCTCTTTTAACTAAGGGTCGTTTTTCTTCTTGTCCAATATTTAAAATATAGGTAACTAGGCGCTCTGTCTCTAGAATTTTAATGCGGAATTTTAGTTCTATTTCTATGTCTTCTTGTTCTTTGCCTCTAGTGACGACTTCATTAAATCCACCCCGGATCTGAAGGGCTTGACGAATATTATTTTTTAAGGCATCGCGGAGAAAACCAAAAATATCAAATAGGGTAGATTTACCAGTACCATTAGCTCCGATAATCACGCAAAATCCGGGAATTTTCTCAATTTCTATAGATTCAAAGACTCGATAATTTTTAATCTTTATAGAAACAATTTTCATAATTAATATCTGCTTTATAAATTTTCTTGTTTGACTACAATAGTGCTAAGTAGGTGGGCGTTGAAATTTATGGTTGTGGGAAGGCAGGAGGCATGAGGGAAGAGGTTTTTCAGCATTTTACATTTTTGTACTTGCTTTGTTTTTTCGTGCCGACTTACTTAGCTGAAATCTGCTGTATACTTGCTCAAAGACATTGAATTTTTTGAATTGCTATTTCTAAGGTGAGCATATTGGTTAATGGATAGTGGGTAATTTGGTAATACTTCTATTATTCCCCATTCTCTGGTTCAAGATTTAAACCGCGATAGATTTGTTCAAGGGGAAAGTTAAGATTAATGCTTTTAAGTTGGATGGTGTCACCTGCTTTGTAGTTGATAATTAACCAGTCTCCAGCCTCGTTTTTATGATAAAGGTCAATTTCCATGCTGGTGGAACTGACTAGGAGATAATCTATTAAGGCTGGATTATTTTTATACATTCTAAATTTACCACCTCTGTCATAAGCTTCGGTAGTTTTTAATAAAACTTCAACAATTAAGCAGGGGTAGGTAATATATTGGGTATTGGTTTTGTCGCCCTCGTCGCAGGTGACGCTAACATCTGGGTAGGTGTAGTTATTAGTACCTAAAATATTAACTTTGAGGTCTGAGTTACCTGTTATGCAACTACTAGGGTCTAAATGGGTATCAAACATAGTCGTAAATCTAATAGCAATGAGGCTATGATTGACGCTACCGCCACTCATTGCGTAAACTTGGCCGTTGATATATTCGTGTTTTTCTAGTTGCTGTTCTTCCCATGCAAAGTATTCTTCGGGGGTGAGGTGGGGGGTGTTTTCTTTAGCTGCAATCATTTTCCTTGGGTAATTGGTAATACTCTTATTTTATTTGTTCTATCTATGCCCTTATAATAAATAATATCAATTTAATTTTTGTAGGTTGGGTTGTTTGCGTTAGCGTTGCGAAGCAATGGAACGAAACCCAACATTTACCAGCATTTGTTGGGTTTCACTTCGTTCAACCCAACCTACTCAATAGTATGTATCATCTGTGTAAACATGGGTAACCGCACTCAAAACAGCAAAGATGTATAATTATTTATATATGGATGTGCAGACAGGTAGAGAGCTACACACCCTCACCGGTCATTCTAAATGGGTTAATTCTGTAGGATTCAGCCCGGATGGTCAAACTCTAGCTAGTGGGAGTTATGACAAGACTATCAAAATTTGGCGGTTAAGGTAATATTGACATCTCCAAAAAATAAATATGCGTTGTCAAACATTATTTTGCGCAGATATCTATTACATTTTAGGAGGAGCAACATTTCTTAAGTTAAACACCTTATGCTGAATATTCCTCAACTACTGGCGACTGAATTAAACCTCAAACCTGAACAAATCGAAAACGCCTTGGAACTGTTAGCCGAAGGTGCGACGGTTCCTTTTATCGCACGTTACCGCAAAGAGCGCACTGGGGAAATGAATGAGGTGCAACTGCGGGACTTGTTTGAGCGCTATGCTTATTTAACAGAGTTAGCAGAACGCAAGGGGGTAATTCTCCATGCGATCGCCGAACAAGATAAACTCACAGAAGAACTCAAAGCCAAAATTACATCCTGCTTACAAAAAACCGAATTAGAGGATTTATATCTACCCTATCGACCAAAAAGGCGCACCCGTGCTACCATTGCTAGGGAAAAGGGTTTGGAACCTTTAGCCCAGTTGATTAAATCTCTCAATGTCCCTCAAAGTCCCACTGCATCAATAGAAACAGCAGCAATGCAGTATGTTTCTCAGACTCAGGAGGTGAAAACACCACAGGAAGCACTCAAGGGCGCGGCTGACATTCTAGCGGAAGAGGTGGCAGAAAAAGCGGAATTAAGGGCATATCTGCGTGATGATTTTCTGGAAAAAGGGGTATTTATATCTCAGATCAAGAAAGATTATCCCGAAGGTACAACCAAGTTTGAGATGTACCGCAACTATCAGATGGGTGTAAAAAATATTGCCCCCCATAACCTCCTGGCTTTGTGTCGCGGTGAGGCGGAGGGAATCTTAAATTATGAAATTGCTTTTGATGAAGATATTGTACTCAAGTATCTAGAAGCAAGGGAAATTAAAACCAAAAATCCCATAATTCGGGAATTTTATCAAGCCATGGTCAAAGACGCATTTAATCGCCTGATGAAAAGCTCCATTATGGGTGAGGTGATTTCCCAGAAAAAAACCTACGCAGATATAGAATCAATTAAAACCTTTGAAGCCAACCTGCGAGAGTTACTGTTATCTGCACCTGCGGGAATGAAACCCACACTGGCGATTGACCCAGGTTTTAGAACCGGGTGTAAAGTTGTGGTACTTGACGAAACGGGAAAATTTTTAGCATACCAGGCGGTGTTTCCTCACCAAGGGTCAGCACAACGGGATAAAGCTGTACAAACTCTCAAAAATTTAATTACACAATATCAAATCAGGTTAATTGCGATCGGTAACGGTACAGCTTCCCGGGAAACAGATGAGTTTGTGAACCAGGTTTTACAAGGTATAGATCCCAAACCCATTAAAGTTATGGTCAATGAATCGGGAGCATCAATATATTCTGCCAGTAAAGTGGCATTAGAAGAGTTTCCCGATTTAGATATTACCGTGCGCGGTGCTATTAGTATTGGTCGCCGGTTACAAGACCCCCTGGCGGAACTAGTAAAAATTGACCCTAAATCTATCGGTGTGGGACAATATCAACATGATGTTGATCAAAAGTTGCTGAAAAAGAAACTTGATGAAACTGTGGAAAGTTGCGTTAATTATGTGGGGGTGGACTTAAACACCGCCTCTAAGGAACTGTTAACTTTTGTTTCGGGAATTACAGCCACAGTAGCCAATAACATTGTTACCTATCGCAACGAGCATGGAGCCTTTAAGAACCGCAGACAATTATTAAAGGTGGCGAAGTTGGGACCCAAGGCTTTTGAACAAGCTGCGGGTTTTCTGCGCATTCGTGGCGGTGATAACCCTTTAGATAATACCGCAGTCCATCCCGAAAGTTACCCTGTGGTGCAGGCGATCGCCGCTGATTTGGATATATCCTTAAATCAGATTACAGAAATTGCAGCCAAGCTGAAAAAAACCAACCTCAAGAAATACGTCACCGACGGCATTGGGGAACCTACACTCAGGGATATAATCAGGGAACTAGAGAAACCAGGTAGAGACCCCCGCGCCGAATTTAAATACGCCACCTTTAGAGAAGGAATTACAGAAATTAGTCATTTACAGGTAGGGATGGAATTAGAAGGAATAGTTACCAATGTGGCTAACTTTGGCGCTTTTGTGGATATTGGCGTACATCAAGATGGTTTAGTGCATATTTCCCAACTAGCTGATAAATTTGTTGATGATATCCAGAAAGTGGTTAAGGTGGGACAAGTTGTGAAGGTGCGGGTATTGGAAGTTAACGAAAAGTTGCACCGTATTAGTTTATCGATGAAAGCTGTTAGAGGATCTCTCAAAAATGATCATTAGTGTATTAACCATTGTTTGACCCCTCCCTAACCCTCCCCTGACAAGGGGAGGGGACTGGATTTTATTGTTTTTTGTGTGTTCCCCATTCCTTCCCATTCCTTCCCATTCCCTGTTCCCTGTTCCCTGTTCCCTAAGATAAAAATTACCTGTTGAAAACTTATAAAACAACCCTACAAAGACACTCTCACCCTAATGGTATAAACATAATCCCTCTTATTCAAGATGGAAAATATAAGTATTGATCCGAAAATAATACCAGGAATCGTCAAGAATCCATCTGTTGTTTTTAGGTAAAAACAATGTGGGGAACACTTTTAACGGTCATAGCCACAGCCTTGAGCTTGTTAATTGTCGATTTAGTTGTACCCGGTGTAAATCTTGCTAATTTTCCAGCAGCTATGATTGCTGGTTTAGTCATTGGTTTGATCAACAGTTCCATTAAACCAGTCCTTTCTGCTTTATCTTTACCCCTTAACTTCCTCACCTTCGGAGCATTTTCCCTAGTAGTTAACGGTTTTTGTTTCTTGTTAGCTGCGGTGGTGGTTCCGGGGTTCGCAGTCCGGGGAATAGTCGCCTTTCTTCTGGGTCCGGTAATTTTATCTTTTGCTAATACCTTCATTAACAAGTATCTGGCTGAAAGATATCCTGTTTTAAGCAGTAGTGATGTGAATAGCCAAGGCGAATTACCCTCTAGATAAGCATCCTACACCAGCACAAAAACCCCATTAAATCAAATAAAATCGCCAAATCATGAAAATCGGTCGCTTACTTTTAGGCTTATTCCTTCCTCCTTTAGGTGTGTTTCTCACAGTTGGCGTTGGTCCAACTTTGTTAATTAACATTTTACTCACACTTTTAGGCTGGCTTCCCGGTAGCATCCATGCAGTTTGGGTCATTGCTAAACATGAAGAACTCAATCAACAAGGACGTAGTTATTAAATTAAAATGAGCGTCTCCATTTAAAGAGGGTGGTAATTAACCACCCTGATTTCTTGGCTGATGAATTTCTCTCAACATTTGTCAAGACTACTTACGACTTAGTTCCTCCTGTTTATTATCAGTAGGTGTCTCATCTTTAAAAATCTCAGCAGTGGATAGTAACAACTCCCGTAAAGTTTGTTTAATTTGACGCTCCTTTCTGGCCATAGCAGCGCCAGCTTCCCCTAGTTTATCTTCTAGGTGCGATCGCTTTTCTTCCACTTGTGTCGCCATAGCCTCAGCTTGGGGACGAGCCTGATCATACCACTGTTTTGCCTCATCTAGATAATCCTTAACCTCACCATCCCGTCCCCCATAACGCGCAACTAAATTCGCCCGGATAATAGCTAATTGAGCTTGCAATTGCGCATAACGTTTCTTAAGTAAAGCTACCTCCTCACTATCTTTAATGGTATTAATAGCAGAAGCGATCGCATTTTTAGTATCCTCAGTTTTATCCTTGCTAGTTTCGGCAATTTCCGTTAAAATGCCATCAACTTCTTGCTGAATTTGTTCCTCTTCACTATCCAATTGTGCTTGCAGCTTCTTGACTTCTCCTTGAGTTTTTACAATCGCCTCATGTCGGTTGCTATTAATCCCTTCCAAAGCCCCCTCAATGCAAGCTGTGACATCTTCCTGAATTTCCGCCCCCCTGTTTTGAAAGTTTTCCACCACTGCAGAAACCGCATCTTTTACCAGATAACGAATATCACTAGAACCTGCTTTCAGTTCCGAACTAAGCTGAGAAACAGCAGATTTAACAATTTCGCGAATGCGCTGAGTTCTTAACTGTCCAGTTTCTTTAACCTGTTGCAAATCGATGGTAATTTGCTCCTTAACATTCTTCGCCATTTTTAACCTTTCCTATTTAAATCACAAAGATGAATGACACAAACAACATCCTCTATGTGCATTATGGTAGATAGTTATAAAAATAAACACATCCCAGAGATAGAAAATCCTGATAATTTACGACTACAGCATCTCATACCTAATAGATACCCCTAGAATCAAATCTGCGTAACGGTAAACCTCAAAAATATGTACCACCCATGTGAGATAATAAGTATTAATAGCTAGTAAATGAGAGAAATTATGTGGCGGGTAAATGTAACTTGTTCCGGTGACGCTTGGAAACAACACGGCGCTAACTTCAAAAGCATATCAGACAAATATCAAGGCGAATGTATTTCTTCCAAAAAAATGCCAGATGGTACGAGAATCATGGCATATAAAATACAAGATGTCAGCGATGCAGAAGCTTTTCAAGAAGAGTGTACCAACATTGCCGGGTTTACAGCTGACTTTGAAGCCCTGTAACATTCCCCAGCATCTATAATATTGAAGCAAACACGATTATAGTCCCGTAGGAGAATTTTGGTGGATTCCCGATATAACCCAGCAGACATTGAGGAAAAATGGCAACAAACATGGGCAGAACTTGGCCTAGATAAGACATCTGCAAATACTAAAATGCCCAAATTCTACGCCCTTTCCATGTTCCCCTATCCATCGGGCAGCCTCCACATGGGTCATGTCCGTAATTATACTATTACCGATGTAATTGCACGCCTCAAGGGAATGCAAGGATATAGGGTACTCCACCCCATGGGTTGGGACGCTTTTGGTTTACCAGCAGAAAACGCCGCCATTGACCGGGGAGTACCACCAGCCCAGTGGACTTATCAAAACATTGCCCAAATGCGGCAGCAATTAAAGCGTCTGGGTTTGTCTATCAACTGGGACAGCGAAGTTGCTACCTGTTCACCAGACTATTATAAGTGGACACAGTGGATTTTCTTGCAGTTCTGGCAAGCCGGGTTAGCATATCAAAAAGAAGCAGCAGTAAACTGGGACCCCGTTGACCAAACTGTGGTAGCTAACGAGCAAGTAGATAACGAAGGTCGTTCTTGGCGCAGTGGGGCAAAAGTTGAGCGAAAACTATTACGCCAGTGGTTTTTAAAGATTACCGACTACGCCGAAGAATTACTCAACGATTTAGATAAATTAACCGGTTGGCCCGAACGGGTCAAGTTAATGCAAGCTAATTGGATTGGTAAGTCTACAGGCGCTTATTTAGAATTTCCCATAGTGGGAAAGGATGAAAAGGTGGCTGTCTACACCACACGCCCAGATACAGTTTATGGTGTCAGCTATGTAGTATTAGCGCCAGAACACCCTTTAACCCGGGTGGTGACCACCCCGGAGCAAAAACCAGCTGTAGAAGCATTTATTCAAGAAGTTTCCCAGCAAAGCGAGTTAGAACGCACCGCTGAAGACAAACCCAAGCGCGGTATCCCCACTGGTGGCCAAGTCATCAACCCTTTTACCGGGGAACAAGTACCCATTTGGATCGCCGATTATGTACTCTATGAATATGGTACTGGGGCAGTTATGGGTGTACCTGCTCATGATGTGCGAGATTTTAAATTTGCCCGTGTTTATAATTTACCCATTGAGTTTGTCATTGCTTCCCCCAATGATGTGGCAGATTTTGACTTAACGCCCACATCACCCACAGATGAAATCACCAAAGTTATTAATATTGAATACAATCAGGCATATACTGAGCCAGGAATTTTAATTAATTCCGGGTCTTTCACCGGTATGAATTCCACAGATGCCAAAGAGGCAATCATTAAATATGCTGAGTCAGAAAATTTTGGTAAACTGCGAATACAATACCGCCTGCGAGATTGGTTAATTTCCCGACAACGCTACTGGGGCGCACCTATACCAGTTATTCACTGTCCCAATTGTGGCATAGTACCAGTCCCCGATGAGGATTTACCCGTCAGATTACCCGAAGAGGTGGAATTAACCGGGCGTGGGGGTTCACCTTTGACTCAGTTGGAAAGCTGGGTCAATGTTCCCTGTCCTAGTTGCGGTACTCCCGCTCGGCGAGAAACCGATACCATGGATACCTTTATTGATTCTTCTTGGTATTTCCTACGCTATCCCGACGCTCAGAATACAGAACAAGTTTTTGACCCCGCTAAAACTAATGACTGGATGCCTGTAGACCAGTATGTGGGTGGTATTGAACACGCTATTTTACACTTGTTATATTCCCGGTTCTTTACTAAGGTGCTGCGGGATAGAGGTTTACTTAACTTTGATGAACCCTTCGCCCGGTTGTTGACTCAGGGTATGGTACAGGGTTTAACTTATATGAACCCCAATAAGAGCGGTAAAGATAAATGGGTTCCCTCTCATTTAGTCAACCCAGCAGACCCCCGCGACCCCCAAACAGGTGAACCATTACAACGCCTCTATGCCACTATGTCTAAGTCTAAGGGTAATGGTGTAGCACCGGAAGATGTGATTAGTAAGTATGGTGTGGATACGGCGCGGATGTTTATCCTGTTCAAAGCACCCCCAGAAAAGGATTTGGAGTGGGACGAAGCGGATGTAGAAGGACAGTTTCGCTTTTTAAATCGGGTCTGGCGCTTAGTAACAGATTATGCTACCGCTGGGGTATGCAGGCAAAAGCCAGAACTTTCTGATTTAACTAAGCCAGAAAAGGAATTACGGCGAGCTATTCACACCGCTATTCAAGGGGTGACGGAAGATTTACAAGATGAATATCAATTCAATACCGCTGTTTCGGAATTGATGAAGTTAAGTAATGCTCTCACTGATGCTGAGTGCAAAAATTCCCCTATTTATGCTGAGGGAGTTCAAACTTTAGTGCTTATGTTAGCTCCTTTTGCCCCCCACATTGCTGAGGAATTGTGGCAGTCTTTGGGTAATAGTGGTTCTATCCACACTCAAACTTGGCCATCTTTTGACCCCGGAGCTTTGGTAGCTGAGGAAATTACTTTGGTAATTCAGATTAACGGTAAAAAACGTGCAGATATTTCCGTCCCTGCACAAGCTGATAAGGCGGAGTTAGAAAGATACGCCCGTGAGTCGGAAGTTGTGCAGCGTTACACTGAGGGTAAGGAAATTAAAAAGGTGATTGTGGTTCCCGGAAAGTTGGTTAATTTTGTAGTTGCTTAATAATTTAGTCTGTTAGGTGGGTTAGGGTTGACTTAACCCACTATTTATCTCTTTATAGCATTTCCCATGCTCGTGAGGTACATTTTTTTTTAGTTTGAGGGAACAGGGAACAGGGAATAGGGAATTGGTGTGTACTTCATGAGCCTGAAAAAGGCTTTATCCCTGAAATTGTATCAGTTGCTCGTTAGTCTCCCGCAAGTCACCAATTGGCCTTTCTATTGACAGGGTTACCGAATTTTAACCGGAAAAATTAATAATATTTAACTGTTGCACATCCTCTAAAGTTGTGCCATATTCAATCTAATTCAACAAAGGAAACAATGAAAAAAATCCTTCAGATGACCTTTTTGAACAAGACATATTTTGATTAGAGATACTTATCTAAAAATGTTAATTGATGCACGCAAATTACCCCAAGGTGAAACTCTGGAAACTGAAGTTTGTATTGTTGGATCTGGACCAGCAGGTATTACTTTAGCGCGTGAATTAGCTGGAACAGATTTTCGGGTTATTTTATTAGAAACTGGTGGATTAAATTTTGATCGTAATACTCAATCACTGACTTTAGGTGAAAGTGTTAATAATCATTTTGAAACCTTAGAAAGTCAGCGTTGTTTTCAGTTTGGTGGTACGGCTAACTTTTGGAAAATTCGCCTAGGTAATAATGTCATTGGTGTTAGGTATGCCCCATTAGATAACATAGACTTTGAAAAGCGTGATTGGCTACCTTACAGTGGTTGGCCTTTTGATAAATCTCATCTTGATCCTTTTTATAAACGCGCTCATCAACTTTGTCAACTGGGAACTTTTAGTTATGATGCTCAAGATTGGGAAGAGGCTCAAACTCCTTGTTTGCCATTTTCTGGGAATGTAACTACTAATATGTTTCAGTTTGGCCCTCGTGCTGTATTTACCCATGATTCCCGTGAAGTACTTCAGCAAGCCAGAAATATTACCACATATCTCAATGCCAGCCTAGTGGAAATTGAGACAGATGAAACAGCCACAAATGTAACTCGTTTAAGGGTGGCTTGTTTATCTGGCAAAGAATTTTGGGTAAGTGCAAAATTTACTATACTAGCAACAGGTGGTATAGAAACAGCACGTTTATTATTACTATCAAATAAAGTTCAAACAACTGGTTTAGGTAATCAAAATGATCTAGTAGGGAGATTCTTTATGGATCATTCTTTAGTTGATGGTGGTAAATTTATTCCTAGTAATCCAGAGATTTTTCGCAAGACAGCTTTATATGATTTGCGGCGGGTTAATAACATTCCAGTCATGGGTAAGTTAACTTTGACAGAAGAACGTATGCGGCATCAACAATTACTAAATGTTAGTACATTAATGTTTCCTATTCCCAAGCTACATCAGTTAGAAGCAGCAAATTCCCTGAAAACATTGCTGTTATCAATACATAAACCACAAGTACGTCAAGATATTCTCAAACACTTAAAAAATATTGTTTTCGGTCTTGACTATATCTTACCTGCTGCTTACGGAGCAATTATCAAGCAGGAACCTTTTATTCCTAGTTTGGCTTGGAGTGGTTGGTCCTATATTCCAGATAAAGAAAGACGATTTGCCGCTTTTAACCTTCTGCAAATAGCTGAACAAGTCCCCGACCCTGACAATCGTATAACACTGACTGGCGATCGCGATCGCCTCGGTCGTCAACGAGTAAAGTTACACTGGCGTTGGAATGAAATTGATATTGAGCACATCAATAGAACCCAAGATATTTTACGACAAGAAATTGCTCTGGCTGGCATTGGTGAGTTACTTGAACGAGATGGCAATTTACCAAAATTAATCCATCCTGGTTTACATCATCACATGGGAACAACAAGGATGCATGATGACCCGAAACAGGGTGTTGTTGATAGAAATTGCCAAGTCCATGGTATTTCTAACCTATTCATCGCCAGTAGCTCTGTGTTTCCTACAGGAGGTTTTGCTAATCCTACACTCACCATTGTTGCTTTAGCCATGAGGTTAGCTGACCATATCAAGAATATTATGGCAGTGAATTAAATGCAAAGTTCCTTACCTCCTCTCGGTCACTAGCAACATCTAACCAACCTTGAACAGCATCTTCAAGCATTTCTAGTAGATGTTCGTAGCTGTCCCCCCAAGTGTGACAACCAGGTAAAGCAGGTACAGAACCGCACCAAACACCATCTTCCTGCCAAATTAATACTTTAATTTTCATAACCAGTACTCAAAATATTGTCATGCCTACATTTTAGGATTACGGGCGGGTTTACTAGTATGATACTTAATCATCAATAGGGGTCCTGCCTTCACCCATAAGTAAAACTTAACTTCCCAGCATTTTATCTCGTAAATTTTTAATGCGATCGCGCAATTTTGCCGCCTCTTCAAATTCCAATTTCTTGGCTGCTGCTTTCATCTGTTCTTCTAACTTCCCAATCAACTCTGGAATCTGTTCCAAGGGTAATTCATCTATATGTTCATCTACCACTTTTAAATCATTACCATTCAAACGTCGAGAAACTTCTAAAAATGATAAAATGGCATTACTTGACTTTTTAACAATGGATTGGGGTGTAATACCGTGCATCCGGTTATATGCAATTTGAATACCCCGCCTCCTGTCTGTTTCATCAATGGCTTTAACCATACTATCTGTGAGACGGTCAGCATATAAAATTGCCTGTCCCCGGACGTGACGCGCTGCTCTACCAATAGTTTGAATTAAGGAACGTTCAGCCCGTAAAAAGCCTTCTTTATCAGCATCCATAATTGCAACTAAGGAAACCTCCGGTAAATCTAAACCTTCCCGTAGCAAGTTTACCCCCACCAAAACATCAAAATTACCCCCGCGTAAATCCTGTAAAATCTCTATGCGCTCAATAGAATTAATCTCTGAATGCAAATAGCGCACCCGGATACTTTGCTCCTGGAGATACTCGGTCAAATCCTCCGCCATTTTTTTAGTTAAGGTGGTAATTAAGACCCTTTCTTGGCGTTCTACCCTGTCTTTAATTTCCCCTAATAAATCATCAACTTGTCCTGCTGTGGGGCGTACAAAAATTTCCGGGTCAACTACCCCAGTCGGTCTAATTACTTGTTCAGCAATATGACCCTGAGATACTTCTAACTCCCAATTTCCTGGGGTGGCGGAAACAAAAATACATTGATTCACTTTTTGCCAAAATTCTTCTGCTTGTAACGGTCGGTTATCAGCAGCACTAGGAAGACGAAACCCATGGTCAATTAACACTTTTTTTCTGGCTTGGTCGCCGTTATACATACCGCGAATTTGTGGTACGGTAACGTGTGATTCATCTATGACTAATAACCAATCTTTGGGAAAATAATCGATTAAACATTCTGGGGGTTCTCCGGCTTGTCTTCCCGCTAAGTGACGAGAATAGTTCTCGACCCCGTTACAATAACCTACTTGTTGCAACATTTCCAGGTCGTAGCGTGTACGCTGGTCTATGCGTTGTGCTTCTAAGAGTTTCCCCCCCTGTTCTAATTGGGCTTTGTGCTGCTTTAACTCCGCCGCAATATCATCACAAGCCGCTTCTAGGCGTTCCTCGGGGGTGACAAAGTGACGCGCTGGGTAAATATTCACAGTTTCTAAACTGCGGATAATTTCACCGGTCACCGGGTCAATATATCTAATAGCGTCGATTTCATCCCCAAAGAATTCTACCCGAATAATTCTGTCTTCATAGGCTGGGCCAATTTCTAAGACATCCCCCCGGACGCGAAAACGTCCCCGACTCATTTCTACATCGTTACGACTATACTGTACTGATGCTAAATCGCGTAAAATTTGCCGCTGGTTTACTTCCATACCTATGCGCAAGGGAATGGCAGCTTTGAGATATTCTGCGGGAATACCTAAACCGTAGATACAGCTAATGGAAGCCACTACAATTACATCACGCCTTTCAAAGAGCGATCGCGTGGCGGAGTGGCGCAACATATCGATTTCATCATTAATCGAAGATGTTTTTTCAATATAGGTATCGGTAACGGGAATATAGGCCTCTGGTTGATAATAATCGTAATAGCTGACAAAATACTCCACCGCGTTATCAGGAAAAAATTCCCGCAATTCGTTACACAGTTGTGCTGCCAGGGTTTTATTATGGGCTAGTAGTAAGGTGGGCTTACCCACTTTTTCAATCACTGCGGCTATGGAAAACGTCTTACCTGTACCTGTAGCCCCTAGTAAAGTTTGGTAACGGTTACCAGCTGCAATACTGGCGCTCAGTTGGGCGATCGCTTGTGGTTGATCTCCTGTGGGAATAAATGGAGCTTGAAGACAAAATCCTGTCATAAAATACCATATCTGATGTTAACCGCACTCTTTATCCCCTGCTAAAATCAGGACATAAAAGTAATAAATGGCAATACTATTTTACAAAAATTTACAATT
Source organism: uncultured Nodularia sp. (assembly GCA_903911355.1). Classification (GTDB taxonomy): domain Bacteria; phylum Cyanobacteriota; class Cyanobacteriia; order Cyanobacteriales; family Nostocaceae; genus Anabaenopsis; species Anabaenopsis arnoldii. Next base: position 57,069 of record CAIWDD010000088.1, read on the forward strand.
TAATGACAATTTAAATTTACTTATGTATCACTTTAAAAGATACTAATATCATTACTAGGTTATTTCAGGTTACACTCTTGATGAGTAGGGAAAAATCATTTTTCCTTAATTATTGTAAAATCCAGTTAATAAACTAGAGGTATCCGTTTATGAGTATTAGTAGCACTGGGGGAGAAACCGATGCTCAACAACAGGATACCAAGCTTAAGGGAGAAAAGACAGTGGCAGTTGAAAATAAACAGGATAATAATTTGAATACGGATAACGTCGAAAAAGGCTCCGATGTACCAGCACACAAAGACGAAGGTAAATTAGCTATTGCGGGAGTCCGTCCCATAGGAAGCAGTGAGCTACAAATTGCTGGGACAGTTAAAATTTCTGGAATCCGTCCTATTGGCATCAGTACATTGGCTATAGCTGATACAGTGAATATTATGGGTATTCGTCCCATCGCTGCTCAGACATTTCAAGTTGTTGACACCATCAACCTGTCTGGTATTCGTCCCATTGGTGCGAGTACATTAGTAATTGCCAATAATTACACTTCTTTTGGTAATCGTCCAACAGCATCAAATCTGATTGATGACGCCCCTGTGCTCATGGGTTTTCTAGATTAGTTCTCAAACTAATTGCAATTAACACCATTTTCCGGTTATTTGAAATAACCGGTTTTTTTGTTTTTTTTATCTAGAAGAATCTTAGGGTATAAACTTACTTTTTTCCTCAATCTTTTTATACATATATCTAATATAACCTATGGCAGAAGATGGTAGCCCAAACCTGCAACTAGATTATAAAGATAATTAAAAATACTTGGCAGTGTCATGGCGAATCCCAATGATTTTTAGTTGATTTTTTTAGTGTAATTTCAGTGGAATTTAAATAGAACTACCAGGGAGTTAATTAATCACTAATCACGGCTGCTTTGTCAATATTTGACTATTAGAGGTAAACAATGAATCTGCTGGAGCAGGGTCGCAAAATTGCGATCGCTTTCATATTAGTTTTAGTGTTAACAATAACTACCGCTTGCGGTGGCCCTACAGTCACAGAAACAGACCGCAGTGTTACCCCACCTATTGGTAGTAACCAAACTTATGCACAGTTAGAAAGAGGTAATACCCCAACTGGACAAAGTTTTGGTGACTGGGTTGTACAAACATCTCAGGGATTAATTCAGGATGCTTATGTACGGGATAACAATAAGCTAGGTGTGGTTATTTCTCCTCAGGTCAGGCCTAATGAGGTGAGACCTCTAGCAAAATCTTTAGTTCAAGGTTTTCAGAAAAACTTCCCAGAGGAAAACTTAACTGTTTTGGTGTATGGCCCAGATAAGCGCTTAATTTTGACCACTCAGTATAACAGGGCGACCAATCAAATTCAGTATAGCTAATGGAATCAGGAATAAGGAGTAAGTAACGTGACAAGTAGCGAAGAGTACAGAAGACAAATTATCAAAGATTTGTCTCAAGGAAATGTAGAATCTCTTGATGATGTTTCCTATGATAACTTTGATGATTTTGCCCAGCGGACTACACCTAACCAACGTCGTCAGCTGTTTGGTAAGTCTATCAATACCCAAACAATCCCTTCTAGCCAAATGGAGCCAGAATTACAAAAGGCGATCGCCCAAATCAAACCCAATGAGCGGGATGATGTCGCTAGGGAGTTTTTTAAAGAATTTAAATCCAGAGGTTTAGACGACAAACAGTTAGAACAACAGTTAAATCTTTCCACTCGTAACCCTAACCGCATGACTGCTGATGATGTGAGTAAAATTGCATCCTTCGCCTATCACAACCACCCTGATATTTTCCGCGACGTGTTAGCCGAACAACCCGCTATTATGAAGTTTCTGAGTAATCCCATTGTCGCCGGACTAATTGGTATTGCTGCGGCTAAGTGGTTGGGTGGTCGCAAATAATAAAATCTCCCAAATTCAATTCGGGAGATGTAATTCACATCACGTAAAGTTAAACCTTTGCCAATTGTGGCTCAGGACGCTTACTGTTACGAATAGATGACACGGCTTCGGCGTAATCACTGGCTTTAAATACAGCTGAACCAGCCACAATAGCATTGGCTCCCGCTTCTAAAACTTGCCAAGTATTATTAGCCTTCAGTCCCCCATCTACTTCAATCCAGGGGTCAAGACCACGTTCATCACAAATTTGGCGCAATTTGCGAATTTTAGGTAATACAGTGGGGATAAAGCTTTGACCACCAAAGCCGGGGTTAACGCTCATGATTAGTATCAAATCACACAGGTCTAGAACGTTGTCAATTAGCTCTAGAGGAGTCCCCGGGTTCAGCACAACTCCTGCTTGCTTCCCTAGTTCTCTGATTTGTCCCAAAGTCCGGTGCAGGTGGGGCGAAGCATTATGCTCACAATGTACAGAAATAATATCAGCCCCTGCTTTGGCAAAATCTTCTACATATTTCTCTGGTTCCACAATCATCAAGTGGACATCCAGTGGTTTGGTTGTTACCGGGCGGATCGCCTCCACAACCAGAGGACCTATGGTAATGTTAGGTACAAAGCGACCGTCCATGACATCAACATGAATCCAATCGGCGCCAGCAGCATCTACAGCCCTAATTTCGTCGCCCAGACGACTAAAATCGGCTGATAAGATGGATGGAGATATCACAATGGGCTTTTGAGATGGTTTTTGGGTCATGGTTCGTGGGTTTGAAAGCGTTCTCTTCTGTAAGCATTTTAACAAAATTTGACCAAACGCTTATAGATTAATTTCGTTCCATGCTGTGAATTCTGGACTATAAAATATATATTACCAACCACGAAACAGGGACGCTAAAGAAATTTTCTTCAGGAACAATCAATAGTCACAAAGAATTAATCAGCATTAAACAATGGGCAGAAAACTACGGTGGATGATTTGGGGACTGAGTGCTTCTTTTGTAACTGCGCCTGTACTGGCTTCAGCTTTACAAAGCACTTTAGGCTCTCATGGCATTAATGCCCTGAAATTACATCAACCTCCTTATAATCTACTTGGGCGCAAAATTGCTATTGGTCAGGTTGAAATTGGACGTCCTGGTATGTTTGGCTGGGATAAAGCCGTGTCTGAAAATTCTGCCGTATCATTAGCAGGAGTATTTTTACGCGATTCCCCGGCGAAGTCTAACACTGGTGTTGACTCCCACGCCTACAATGTTGCTGGGGTAATGGTTAGTCAAGACAAAGCTCTACCAGGAGTAGCGCCACAGGCGCAATTATATTCCTCTGGTGTGGGTTCCACTAGAAATATGGGACAGCCGGAACAGTGCTTAACAGCACAGCACATCGCCCAGCAAAATGGCCAGGATGTCCGGGCTATTAATTTTAGTTTTGGTGAACCTCTAGCCCGTGATCCCCGTCCTGATGCTGTTTTAGATGGTAACGCTTTACTAACTTTATGTCTTGACTGGTCTAGTCGTGTTCATAATGTTTTGTATGCCATCGCCGGTAATCAAGGCAGAGGAGGAATTTCTATTCCTACAGATAACTTTAATGGGATTAACGTTGCCTTTTCATCTGCCAGGGGGGGTATTTTTAATAAGGTTGATGTTTCTAATCTGGTAGCTGGTAACCAGGGATCTAGCAATCGGTTAGCTGGTAAGGAGTTTAATATTGATGGTCGTGGTTCTATCGGTTTGGTTGCGCCAGGAAGCAATATTCCCATCTTGAATCCAGATGGTAGGTTAAATAAGGTTACAGGTACAAGTTTTGCGGCTCCTCAGGTAACGGCTAGTGTAGCTTTGTTGCAGGAATTGGGTGACCGACAAATACGCGCAAAAAAATCTAATTGGACTATTGATGCTCGCCGTCATGAAGTGATGAAAGCTGTTTTGTTAAATTCAGCCGATAAAATTCAAGATCAGGGTAATGGCTTACATCTGGGTATGACTCGGACTCTGATTGATAAACAAAATCAAAATTGGCTGGATTCCGACGCTTATGATGATCCTCAAATTCCTTTAGATCCTCAAATGGGAACCGGCCATTTAAATACTTTTCGCGCTTATGAGCAATTTAGATCCGGTCAATGGCCACCATCAAGTACAGTACCTGCTATTGGTTGGGATTATGGCTCTGTAGATGGGGGAAATACTGTTGATTACCCACTGGGAAGACCTTTAAAACAAGGCAGCTTTGTGAGTATTACTCTGAGTTGGAATCGCTTGGTGGAACTCAATGATACTAATAATAACAATAAATATGATGTGGGTGAAGGTTTCAGCGATCGCGGTTTGAATAATCTTGACCTCTATTTAATCCCAGGGGATGGTGCCAAAAATCTCAATGCTGGGGTTATTTGTGCCTCAGTCAGTGAAATTGACAGTGTAGAGCATATTTTTTGCCCAGTTCCCACTACTGGTAATTATAAAATCCGTGTCCACTTTCGTGAACGGTTCCATCAAGCCACTCAACCCTATGGTTTAGCTTGGTGGACTGTTCCCACATCTCACCCCCGGAAATAGTCAACCCAGTAATTTTAGTAATTTTATGCGATCAGGGCGATCGCGAGTAAGATCCCCGACTTCTTAAATAATTGGGATAATCTCATATAACTTGTCCAGAAGTCGGGGATCTGTGTGACTCAATAAGCCCCCCGACTTCTTACATAATTGGGATAATCTTGTATAACTTTTCCAGAAGTCGGGGAGCTGTGTGACTCGAAGATTATGTATTTGATTATCTTAATAATTAGGCAGATCCCTAGCTTGGAACGAAATTAATCAACTCACTAAACTAGAATAGAATAATCCTTGACATTCTAGATAAACAAGAACCTCTGGTTATGCAGCCAGTTTGGAAAACCCAAGGTAAAAGTCCTAAACTTGCTGAAAACTGTTTGGATGTTTTTGTTTGGAGCAATTTAGCTTTTGCTCAATTATTTTTAAATGTTGCTCGACGAGAACTTACTGCTTGTAGAACAATAACTCGTCAAGTCAGAACTGTAGTTTGGCTATTCAAAATGCTTTATGATTTTAGTCTAACTGGACAAATAAATCATAGAATAGTTATTGACGAATTATCCTATGACACCAAGAATGATAAAGCATTCTCTGTCAATGGAAGGGTAACTTATCCATATATGAAAGGAGATTTCTTAACGCAGCCAAGGATTACCAAGGGGCAGATAAAAGAGATTATCCGTGGCGGAGGTCAAAATCTGTTAAGTCCTGAAAGAAGATTCGACGCAATTATTTTTAATTCTCCTGATATTTTCGATTAAGTATGAAAGCAATTGACTTATTTTCTGGGTGTGGTGGTCTTTCATTAGGATTTCAAAATGCTGGCTTTGAAATTGTAGCAGCTTTTGATAAATGGAAGGAGGCTTGCACTGTTTATTCGGCTAATTTTAATCACCCTATTTTTGAGATTGATTTGTCAAATATTGAGAATATAAGTCAATTCAAGGAATGGAATCCTGACATAATCATAGGTGGTCCTCCATGCCAAGACTTTTCAAGTGCTGGTAAGAGAGATGAAACTCTTGGTCGTGCTGATTTAACTGTTTCATATGCAAAGATTATTTCTAGGGTAAAACCAGAATGGTTTGTGATGGAAAACGTGGAAAGAATACAAAGAAGCAGGGTATTACAAGAAGCTGTGTCAGCACTTAAAGAGAGCGGATATGGACTAAGTTCTACTGTTCTGGATGCATGTTTCTGTGGAGTTCCGCAAATCAGAAAAAGGTTTATTCTTGTTGGTCATCTTTATTCAGAAGATGGCTTTTTTAATGATATTCTTGCCAAGAATCAATCAACTTCACCTATGACAATACATGAATATATGGGTGAAAAATTAGATTTTGAGTTTTACTATCGACATCCGAGGAGCTATGCAAGAAGAGCTATCTTTAGCATATATGAACCAAGTCCCACAATTAGGGGAGTTAATCGGCCTGTTCCTAAAAATTATAGAAGGCATGAAGGTGATCTTTGTGATCCAAATGAAGTTCGTCCTTTGACCACGTTGGAAAGGAGCTACATACAAACTTTTCCAGAAAACTTCAAGTGGTTTGGAACAAAAACTTGTATGGAGCAAATGATTGGTAATGCAGTTCCAGTGAAACTTAGTGAATATATTGCTAATTGCCTCCTTGAATATATTGGCAGTAGTCCTTACTCAATCGACGACACCAATTAAACCAACCAAAACTACGCTCAACAACCCAACGGTTTGGCAAGAGAACAAAGCCTTTACTATTAACCGGACGACGTACAACCTGCAAAACCCAGTGATAAGTATCCATGACCCATCTCATAAAGCCTTCACCCTGATAGCCAGCATCAACGCAAATGAGCACCAACCGATTCAAGCGATCGCTAATAAGGTTACAAGAATTAGTCTTTGATTTAGCTAGAGATTTAAGTGTAACTTACGCCAAGTCAGATAAGTGTGAAGCTCCTCCCCATATACTATTTCCCCAATTACGGAGAATTTGCGATCGCTACATATCGGAAAAAGTAGTACTGGTTCCCCCAGCAGATAAATTAGATGTTTTTGTTTCTCCTTACTATGGTTGGGTAATAGAGAAATTAACAGAAGCTATTCATCCCGACACCGGCGCAGGGGAATCCCCGGAGGTTCCAATTTATGAAGCACATCGGGGGAATGGTTCAACAGATGATGTTAACTTCTGGACAAGTAAACCAGTGCGAGAGGTAATTAACTCTCATATTAACTATGTTGTTGCAGATACTTGGCAATGGGAACAAACAGCAGCATATATTATCGATACCCATCCCGGTGTAGGGGCTTTTGTCAAAAACGCCGGCTTAGGTTTTGCAATTCCCTATTTTGATAATGGAGAAGACCACGATTATATTCCCGACTTTATCATCAGGTTTAAAACACCAAGATTGAGTTATTTTATTCTGGAAACAAAAGGATGGGACCCACTGCGAGATGTTAAGAAAGCAGCAGCCATGAGATGGTGTGATGCTATTAATGCCGATGGCAAATATGGTTATTGGCAGTATGCTATGACTGGATTAAACAATGTAAAACAGTTGATTGACGAAGCAATAATCAGTCAGACTACAGCCCAGGGTCGCTAGCTAAAGGCGATCGCCACTCAAACCCGCGGGTGACTCACCACCGGGTGTAAGTCACAAAGCTTTCCTGTTTTCATGTTGATGAGCAAATTTGTCTTAGTTTCTAGATACAGCAGTTTTTGCTGTAAATCAAGTACACACCTTAATATCATAAATCTTGTGGGGTGGGCATCTTGCCCGCCCTACTGTACCTCACTTATATGAAATCTGCTGTATCTAGTGCTCTACGGGGTGGGTAGACTCAGTTATACCCCTACCACACTTCTAATTGACAGGGGTGTGGGTGATTAGGTTAACAAAGTTTTATCAAGAAAATGTTGCATTTTATCCCACAAGGGTTACTATTGATATAGTGCAAGGAGTGGTACCAATTCGCTCAATGTTTGTTCCAAGTAATCCTGGAAATGCTCGGCTTACAGTAGCATTGCAGTCTTTTAGTTAGGTATCAAACAAGTCGAATGGTATTAACTTTGACAAAAAGGCAACTGCTAGCAGTTGCCTTTTTGTGTGTAAAAAATTTAGGTAAAACTTTCCTAGTCCCTTGTCAGTTAGCTTTGGTCTCCAGTATTTTCAACTAATATAAAAACTATGACTGGTAAATTAATTATATTTGAAGGAGTAGAAGGGTGCGGCAAAACAAGCCAGATGCAGCTTTGCGCCCAATGGTTGGAGAGTCTGGGTATTCCCGTAGTTATGACTCGTGAACCGGGGGGAACGGAGTTAGGTCTACATCTGCGCCGGATTTTACTCAACAACCCAGAACATCTACCCATCTCTCAGGTAACTGAATTATTATTGTATGCTGCCGATCGCTCCCAACACGTTGCACAAGAACTTAAGCCACATCTAGCAGCAGGAAAATATATACTGTGCGATCGCTACACCCACTCTACCACCGCCTACCAAGGTTATGGTCGGGGTTTGAACATCAACTTAATTAATCAACTCAACCATATTGCCACAGAAGGGTTAGAGAGTGACTTAACCATTTGGCTAGATGTTGATGTGGAGGTAGGACTAGCTCGTAAACAAGCAGCAACGGGGGGATTAGACCGCATTGAGCAAGAAACAATAGACTTTCATCGGCGTGTTCAGGAAGGATACGCAGATTTAGCCGCACTCTATCCCTCTGAAATTGTCCGGGTAGATGGTAGTTTAACTCCAGAAGCAGTGCAACAAGTAATTCAGAAAGTATTACGCCAAAGGCTGCAACTGTTAAATTGCACTTAACAAGGCTGTAACTGTGTTAATAAAAGGACAATTTCATCTACTGATTGGCGGACAACTCTAGCCGGTTGTTCATAATGATTGACAATAATACTAAAAGCCAAAGGCTGATAATTACGACTATTCACATATCCTGATAGGGACACCACCCCAGTCATTGTACCTGTTTTTGCCTGGACAATTCCCACAGCGGGAGTGTCACGCAGTCGATTTCTTAAAGTACCGCTCACCCCCGCTACAGGTAGGGAATCGCGAAAAATTTTTGCTAGTGGTGATTTGTCCATGGCCTGTAAAGTCTGCACCAAAGCTTGGGGACTAATTAAGTTTTTGCGCGATAATCCAGAAGCATCTACTAATATATAACCACTAGGGTCTACTCCTAATTGAGTTAAACTATTCTTGACAACTGCTAAACCTGCATCAGCCGTGGTTTGATGATTTTCTCCTGGTTGTTTAATCGCTAACGCCCTGAGTAAGGCTTCAGCATACAAGTTATTACTATTGACATTTGTCTCTATTAATAGCTCAGACAAGGGGGGAGACTCCACTGCTGCTAGTTCCTTTTGGTTTTGACTACCAGTACCGTGAGATATATCTTGTACAGAAATTCCTTCCTTAACCAAAGTCTGGCGGAAGTGACGCAGGAAATGCTCAACGGGATTAAAAACTGCGATCGCCCTAATGTTAGGGGTGGAATTTACAGCCATCTGTCCTTGAATGTGTAATACTGGGCCCTGTAGGCTGCGGCTGACTCTGAGAAGTCCCGATTCATTTTTTTGAGTAGTCACAGAATTATTTTCTACTCGCCACACAAATGCATCCCCTGGTTCATTCCATTTCAGTTGTAATGGTTTACCGATGGTTTGGGGCCAAACTTGAAATACAGAAGCATTTTCATTGACTATTAAACTGCTAACTGGTGCGCCATAATCAGCTGCTAAGTCTTCCCACTCCCAACTGGGATTGACAATATCCCCTTGAAAATAACTATCATCAGCAATCAACTGGTTGACTTGAGTAATACCCTGCTGGCGTAACTGCTGGGCTAATTTTTGCAGATGCGGAATCTTTAAACTGGGGTCTCCCCTACCAAAGACACGCAAAACACCCTCCCCATCTTGGTAAACGGAGGTGCGAATACGAAAATTAACACCTAACTCCTGTAGTGCTGCGGCTGTTATGAGTAATTTGGTATTGGAGGCTGGGTTAAAGTATTTTTCAGCATCTCGATCGTAAAGAGTTTGTTCATTAGCCAGATTTTTGATTAAAATTCCCCAACGCACTCTACTAAATTCAGGACTGTTGGTTATGGTTTCTACCTCTGACTTGAGTTGGGTAGGACAAATTGTTTTCCCGGTGGGTGTGGTTGGTGCTTGTATCTGTGCTGTGGCTGTTTGGGCGGTGATGGCAATTTGGCTACTCAGAAATAACAGCAGCAAGCCAATGGTAATTTTTTTAGACATAAATGTAATTTGTAATTCTTAAGTTTCTGTGACAAAAAAGCAGAGGATTGGTTCCTCTGCGTATAAATACTGTTAATTTTCCCCTTTCCCCTAATATAGGATATGTGGATCGTCAAACCTCTGTAGTGCAGTCCCGCTCCTTACAATTTGGTTCCACATTCAGAGCAGAAATTATGAGTGGGGTGATTTGTTGTCCCGCAATTGCTACAAGTAATTGGTTCTACTCTGGCTTTGGCTGGTTGCATAGGTAAACCAATCATTTGAGCGTTGCTTTTCCCAGGGGCTACCATGGGGTAGCAGTTTTCATCTTTGGTGACTTGGACATCAACCACGACTGGGCCATTATGTGCCAGCATTTCGGCGATCGCATCTTTTAATTGATCACGACTACGAATTACCATGCCCTTAATCCCATAGGCTTTGGTCAAATACTCAATATCTGGCATTCCTACTTCCATATTAGAGCATGAGTAGCGCTCACCATAAAAGGCTTGTTGCCACTGGCGCACCATGCCCTGCCAACCGTTGTTTAAAATAACTGTCTTGACATTAATCCCATATTGTGCTAAGGTTCCCAGTTCTTGCAAACACATCTGGAAACTAGCATCACCACTAATACAGATAACCTCCTCATCTGGAAATGCGACCTTTGCACCCATAGCCGCCGGGACACCAAAACCCATGGTTCCCAAACCCGCGCTAGAAATCCAGCGCCTCGGTCCATTTTTCAGGAATTGCGCCGCCCACATTTGATGTTGACCTACATCTGTAGTGTAAAAAGCGTTGGGGGCTTGGCGACCAATTTCTACAATTACCTCTTGGGGGGAAATACTATCGGGATGCTGAGGTACTTGTAAGGGGTAGTCTTGTCGCCAACGGTTAATTAAATTTAACCACTCTTGGTTTTTATGTGGTATGTGCTTGATTCCCCCTTCTTGACAGCGACGCAACAGGTCTACCAACACATGGCGCACATCCCCTACAATTGGCACATCAGGAACCCTATTTTTACCTACTTCTGCCGGGTCGATGTCGATGTGAATTACTTTGGCATGGGAAGCGAATTCATCCAATTTACCTGTAACACGGTCGTCAAATCTAGCACCAACGCAGATTAACAAGTCGCAATCTGTCACTGCAAAGTTAGCGTAAGCTGTACCGTGCATCCCTAACATCCCTACAGACAGGGGATGATGTTCATCAAATGCACCGATACCCATCAAGGTTGTAGTAACAGGGATATTAAATAATTCTGCTAGTTCCTTAACTTCTGCGTGTGCGTTAGATGCGATCGCCCCACCACCCACATATAATAAAGGGCGGTGACTGTTACGAATTAACTGAATTGCGGCGTTTATTTGTCTGGGATTCCCCTTAACCGTAGGACGATAGCCGCGTAATTTCAGACTTCCCGGTTCCACTGGTACATAGTCACATTCTTCTAAAGCTACATCTTTAGGCACATCAATCAAAACAGGACCCGGTCGTCCCGTGCTAGCGATGTGGAACGCTTCCGCCACAATTCGCGCCATGTTTTTCGGGTCACGCACTACATAGGAGTGTTTGACTATTGGTAGAGTAATTCCATAAATATCGGTTTCTTGAAATGCATCCGTACCAATAGCAGCCCGTGGCACCTGTCCTGTAACTACAATCATGGGAATCGAGTCCATATAGGCTGTAGCAATGCCTGTGACTAAATTCGTTGCCCCAGGTCCAGAAGTACCAAAGCATACTCCTACCTTTCCAGTAGCACGGGCATAGCCATCGGCAGCGTGGGCGGCACCTTGTTCGTGTCGTACTAAAATGTGCTTAATAGCACCAGTGGATTCTACTTTGTAAAGGTCATCGTAAATTGGGAGGATTGCCCCACCAGGATAACCAAAAATGTATTCAACTTCATGGCGCAAAAGACTGTCAAGCAGTGCAAAACCACCAGTTACACGCTTGGGCGCGACGACTGGCGATTGACCAGACTGATTGTGATTTTCGGTTTGTGGGAGACTAGTTAAGGATGGCAAGCGCACGGTCACGGTCAAACCTCAGACGATAGCTAAGTTAACGCGTAAATTCTGTATTTAGTATTCCATTTTAATGTAAAACTTGAATTTAAACTGTCCAGAAAAAGATAAAGTTTGACATAAACCCAGAATTATTGAGATTTACCCCGTCCTGAAATTTCGGCTTACACCCAAATTTTAGCCGGGTTAAAATTTAAGAAGGATTTAATTAGAAGACTATTTCGGGAGGGTATGATGCGGGAGTCAGTAATTTACCAAGAAATTCTCGAAGAAGGAGAACAACGAGGGGAACAACGGGAACGACGTTTAGTTATACGTCAACTCACTCGCAGGGTGGGAGAATTACCCCCAGATATAGGCGCACAATTGGCAAATTTATCATTGGAAGAATTAGAAAATCTGGGTGAGGCTTTATTAGACTTTACCAGTTTGTTAGATTTGCAGTCTTGGTTAGGTAATAACTAAATTACATCCTGTAGCACTCCGCGGGTGTTGTTCCATGCCCAAATACCAACACCTGCAACTATAATACTCATTGCTACCAAAACAATTCTTAAGCCGAGCATATCTGTTAAAGGGCCAGTAATTGCCAGGGGTGCAGATAAGGCAATATTAACGATATGATTTTGAAAGCCAAATACTTTTCCGTGCATGGTGGGTGGTGTGCGCTGTTGAATTAAGGTTTGCATCGGTACGCCAATTAATGCAGCACCTGCACCCAAAAAAGCACTTAGTCCTAAGGCGAGAATTAAATTATGGGTGAAAGTGAACACCCCTAAAACCAGGGACATGATCAAAAATCCCACTAGGGGTAAGGGTTTATGATGCAATTTATCGCCCCAATGACCTAAAATTGCCGCACCAAATACCATACCTACACCCGCAGCGGCTAAGAAAAAGCCAAATTGTTTATCCTTTAAACCAAAGTCGGCGGCTAATCTAATGGTTAACACCATTAATGCAGCAAAGACACAATATAAAGTGGTGAGTTGCAGCATGGCGTTTAATATTAAAGGATTTTTTGTGATATAGCCTAAACCTGCTTTGAAGTCAGCCCAAGGATTCATTAGGCTAGGGCTTTCTCTAGGCGATAATTCGTTTTCTGGTCCTAAGTTAACTAGCTGTACGGCTAATCCTGATAATAGGTATAGTACACCGACGACAATTTCTTGACCATACCTGGCTCCTAACCAATCTTTGGCTAAAGTTAATATTGGCTCTCCAATAGCAAAACCCACAATTAAAGATCCCATCATGGTGGTGCTGTATACCGCATTGGCGGCCATGAAGTTTTCCCGTCGCACTAAAACCGGGATAGCAGCTTGTTGAGCGGGAGTGAAAAATTGGGCTAAGGTGGAAACACCAAAAGTCAGCAACAATAACATGAAAAAGTCTCTTGGTAAAAATGCAATGAGTAGCATTAATACAGTTTGAATATAATTAGAGACGGTTAAAACCAGCTTTTTAGAGAAGCGGTCAACAAAGATACCACCCGCAGAGCCGAACAAAATCGCCGGTAATGTAAAGGCTAGCATCAAAATTGAGTACATGGAGTTTTGGGCTAACCCGGTCGGCGGTTGGTAATTCTCCAGCAGCGCCACCATTAACACAAAAAATATTTTATCTCCTAACTGGGAGAACAGCTCCCCAATCCACAGGAGCATAAAACCACGATTTTTTAGCAGGGCGCTAAATCCGTTATTGACAGCAGCTGGTTCAGTGGGAAACATTATAAATACTGGGAATTTACTACTGGATATCAGATGGGGGAATAAGCTGTATTTTGTTTGCTTCTCTTCGTTTCCTGGTGTTGATCTTTATTATTTGGGAATTTTCAATTTTGAGTTGTTTAGTTTTCACTCATGTTGATTGATTCTATTGTTCATAGCGTTTGATTAGTAAATGTAAAAATTCCGCTGCAGTCAGGGGAACTGGGGGTTGAGAGGCTTTTACCGATGAATGTATCCACCAACCTTTTACTGTTTGAGGCGCGCGCCACATCGATAAATGGTTTACTGCTGGATCTGCGTAAAAGTTATCATGTCTACCACCAGATAATGAAGAACTCCAATGGGTAAAATAATCATGACTCATGCGATGTATGGGAAAGTTACCCCATAGTGGCACTCCCCAGCCATCTATAGCAATAAAGCCCTTGATATTACCACCCAACAATTGCCAGGAACAGGCCGCCCCTATGGCTCCCACCACACCGGCACTAAAGCTAATGAATGTTACTGGTGATTTTAAATCATTCTGTAAGCGATCGCCTAAAAATTGCAGAATGTGAACTGATGATAAAACTAATAAACCATCACCGGGAAAAACCAGGATTTTACGGCTGTTTTCTGGTTTGCAGCTATCAGAGGCTGAAAACAAGCATTCTGATATAAAGTTTTCTGTTAATCCTGGCTCATGGATTCCAGGGCAAATAATTATACTCATTTCTCTTCAGTCATAATTCGCTGTCCATGATTTCTCATAGATTTTTGTATTTTATCACACTGTTGACTAAGTAATAGCAACTAGACAACTCCCCACATAAATTTTCTAATTTAGTTGATGTTACCTTGATAATATCTGAAAACAGTCCTCTAAACTAAATTCTCATGTGGAATCTAGCTTGATCAAACAACTATTTTTACTACTCAGTAAATAGTAATAACCCTTATATGCCTTTTGATATATTATTGTTAACTCCATGATCAACCTATCCCCCTGGATGGGATAATAAACTACTAATTAGCAGAAGAATAGAGTTATTCCCTAAGTGAATGGCTCTCAACTCTAGTTTATATAGATTTATATTGAGGAACTGATTATGGTGGTCACACCAGAAAAACAGCAACACATTCACGAGGAATTACCAAGAAAAGACCGGGTAGCTGTCTTACTTATGGGCTACGGTGAGGTAGAAAGCTATGAAGATTTTGCTAACTATAACGAACAAGCATTAAATCTACTAACTGCAAAATTCGCACCAGTACCAACCTGGATTTATCCGCCCTTAGCAAAGCTATTGGCCTTATTTGACCGCCATGAGTGGGGACACACCCACCATGATTTTATTTCCCCACACAATGCCATTTTTGAACAGCAACGGGCTGGAATTGAAAAGAATTTGCAGGCTAAGTGGGGGGATAGTATCCAAGTTTTCAAGGCTTTTAACTTTTGCGCCCCCTTCTTACCTCACCAAGTTTTAGCAGAAATTCACAATCAAGGTTTTGAGAAAGTCCTCATTTACCCTTTATTAGTTGTTGATTCCATCTTTACTAGTGGTATTGCAGTTGAGCAGGTTAACAATGCTTTGGCGAGTATTTCTCAGGGAGAAGAACATTGGGTAAAAGGACTGCGTTACATTCCCTCATTTTATAATGAACCGGACTATGTTGATTTGATGGCTAAATTGGTTGAGGAAAAGATTTCCTCTGACTTGGGTACAGCTTATTTACCTTCTCAAATTGGTATAGTGTTAATGAATCATGGCTGTCCCCACAAGGCTAAAGGGTTCACCTCGGGAATCACTGAAAGTCAAGCCCTATATGATTTAGTGCGGGATAAGTTAATTAACCGTTATCCTTTAATTTCCGTGGGTTGGCTAAACCATGACACACCTTTAATTGAATGGACGTTACCAAATGCCGAGCAAGCTGCTAGTAATTTGATTCAATTGGGCGCAAAAGCAGTCATATTTATGCCCATTGGCTTTGCTACAGAAAACCACGAAACTTTATTAGATGTACACCATATCATTCATGCTTTGGCTAAAAAGCATCCCGATGTGAGTTATGTGCAGATGGCTTGTGTTAACGATAATCCAGAGTTTTTGGCAATGGCGGCGGAATGGGCGAATGATCATATTGCTGAGTTAATGAATCAGGAAGCTATGGCGGTTAATCCCCAGTTGGCGGGAAGTCACCATCATCATCATCATTAGACTGGGAAACTTAATCCCCCCCTCCTGTGCAAGGGAAGAGGGGAACTGGATTTCCGGATAATTGCCAGAATAATGGTTTATGCCATTAATATCTGACGAATTAAAATACTCATCACCTCACCAGGGTTAGCGGTTGGTAACAATGGACTCCAATCGCTAACGTTTGCATAGCCAATTACTTGCAGATAGTGAATTGTACTGCTAACAGTTTTTGCCGAACCAATCATTAACACTCCCCACGGCTAGAAGTCGGGGGAGTGTCAAGATATACACACAAGTAAAAAATTGTAGGTTGGGTTGAGGTTTTGGGAAACCCAACATCATTGGCAAAGTTGGGTTGCGCTACGGGACAACACACCCGACATAAATGGAGTAATTCAATCATTTGTGTGTACACCGTAGTTCCTTGCACAAGAGAGGTTTTCCAGATACCTGAACCCATAGCTCAAGTTTCGTTGTTATTCTGAAGGTAACTAGAAAATTTGAATGCAACCGTCTTCGTAAGCAACAGTTTCAGGATGGAATGATGACACAACCTAACTTAACCCCGTCCATTGCTGTCAATATCCCAAATACACTCACACTTCAAGTTTCTTATGAGCAATTCGTTGATTTGGCACTCGCTAACCGAGATTTACAATTAGAAAGAACTGCTACGGGGGAGTTAATTATTATGCCACCTACCGGCGGTGATACTGGCAACAAAAACCTAGATATAGAAGGGCAGCTTTGGCTGTGGAACCGTCAAAATAAACTGGGTAAAGTTTTTGATTCTTCCACAGGTTTTCGTCTTCCCAATGGTGCTAATCGCTCTCCTGATGCAGCTTGGGTAGATAAACAAAGATGGGATGCTCTGACTTTAGAACAGCAAGAAACTTTTGCGCCAATTTGTCCTGATTTTGTGCTGGAATTACGTTCTAAAACTGACTCTCTAGAAAAGTTGCAAGCAAAGATGAGAGAATATATAGAAAATGGTGCTGGTTTGGGTTGGTTGATTGACCGCAAAAATCAACGAGTGGAAATTTATCGTTATGGTAGAAATGTGGAAGTTTTAGATCATCCTGTTAGTTTATCAGGGGAAGATGTTTTACCTGGATTTGTGTTGGATTTAACTGAGGTTTGGAGTTAAAATTACATGAAGACTTTCACGGCAATAATTTAGAGGATGTTTGATAAGTCATGATTAGTGTATCAACTATTGTTTGACCCCACCCTAACCCTCCCCTTGTAAGGGGAGGGGACTGGATTTTATTGTTTTGGTGTGTTCGGTGTGTTACCCATTCCTCATTCCTCATTCCCTGTTCCCTGTTCCCTGTTCCCTGTTCCCCGTTCCCTAAGATAAAAATTACCTGTTTAATACTTTCCAAACAACCTCTGAGAGAGAGTTTAAAGAAGTTGCTGAATTTTATTGACTGCGTTGATAATCAGAGAGGATGTTTTTTCTATTTCGGCTTTGGTGGTAAATTTACCAATACCAATTCTTAACGCTCCTTCAATCAGATTTTGAGCAAAATTCATCGCTTGTAAAACGTGAGATGGTGCAACAACACCCGATGAACAAGCCGCACCTGTAGAAATGGCTAATTGATGGCTAACTCTCGCAATAATCGCACTATTAGGAATATTCGGGATAGAAATATGTAAGTTACCTGATAAACGGTGGTTGAAGTCTCCGTTAATTACTAAATCAGGTATTTGTGATTGTAGCAAGTTTTGGAGTTGGTTTCGCAAAAGTGCGATCGCCTGTTCATCTTTTTCCATCTCCAAGCGTCTCCAGTGACAAGCTTCACCTAAACCAACGATTCCGGGGACGTTGAGCGTACCTGATCTGATTCCCTGTTGATGTCCACCACCATATATAATAGGTTGCAGGTGTTCACCTTTTTTGACGACTAATGCACCAACTCCTTTGGGCGCATAAAGTTTGTGTCCAGAAATGGCTAGATAGGTAATACCCCAGTCTTGAAAGTTGATGGGAATTTTACCCACTGCTTGGGAAGCATCACAGAGAAAAGGAATATTGTAGGAAGATGCGATCGCCCCAATTTTTGCAGTAGGATAAATTGTACCCACTTCATTATTAGCAGCCATCACACAGATTAGTGAAGCACCCTCAGCGCAGACTTTTTCCAGATGTTCTAAATCAATTTGAGCTTGTCGATTGACTTTTAACCAAACAATTTCTACTAACTTTTTTTTCGCTAATGCAGCACAAGTATCTAAAACGGCTTTGTGTTCCACAGGGGAAACAATGATTTTGCATGGGTGATGCTGTTGGGAAACATATCCTTGAATGGCTAAATTAATGCTTTCTGTTGCACCGGAGGTAAAAATAATTTCTTTGGGGGAAGCATTGATTAATTCGGCTATTTGTTGACGGGTTTGTTTAACAACTTTTGCTGCTTCATCTCCATATATATGATCTACACTATTGGCATTACCAAAGGCATTAGTCATATAATACATGACTTTTTCTGCTACTCTCAAATCAACGGGAGTAGTTGAATGGTAATCAAGGTAAATTATCTTTTCTGGTGTAGTCATTTTTTGAGGATTTTAAACGCAAAGGTACGTAAAGGTAACGCGGAGGTACGCAGAGTTTTTTTTGAAATAAAGCCAATACTCTTTTGATCGGCGTTGTATACTTTGGCTAATCCTGCTACTATTAAATCATCTTCAGCCTTTTCTGAATCTAAATCATGGCTACCCCAGAAGCGGTAAGTTGAGATGGTGCGATCGCCTATACAGTCCCATGCTTTTTGAAATTCTATAACCGCTTGTTGAGAAAGTTCTTCACTATATGCCAACCAAATTACTAATGTTGGTTCATTATTTCTCAGCGTAAACCCAATTAGCACTAAAACCCTGAATAGTTGCTAAAGAACTTAATGGTTGGATAGTTTTTTCGTAAGCATTAGTTAGAATTTCTAAATTTAATAAATCATTGGCTTGATTAACTTTCAATTCTGCAACAAAAGATTCAACATCATTTAACCATTTACTATGAGAAACTTTTTGATGATAAATATCTAAGCCTAAATATTGCAACTTAACAAAATTAGAAAAATATTTTTCAGATGGTATATTATTAGATTTAGAAGAATTAACAGATTTTGTAGTTGGAATTAAATTCCATAGTTGATCATGAGCAACAAATGACCAAGGCAAATAATGATCTAATGAGATTTCATCCTTATTTAATTGAACTTGAGAATAAATACATTTAATATCCTGATGATCTAAAATAGTTTTCCAATATTTAGTTTGATTTGCTAAAGAATCTCTTTGTTGTGGCATAAATAATTTATTGACCACATTGGGAATACTAGGGTTTTGTTGCTGCATATAATTTAACCATTCCCAAGATACCCAACCCCTAACTATCGTGTAATTTTCTTCTAAATATTCTACCCAATCTGGATGTAAAATAATGGCGTTACAATCTTGCTGGTCTTCAGCGTTAAAGCAATACAAAGGCTTTTTTATATCAAATTTATTCTTAGCTAAATTAATAATAGCTGGGTTAACATAAAAATCTTTTAATCCTCTAGTTTCTTGAGTGAAGAAAGGACGAATTAAGCGATAAGAAACATAACGATTAATAGAGTTAATAATATCTTCAAGATTTTGATTATTAATAGTATTACGTAAAATCTTCTTATCTGGATCTCTAAATTTTAAAATTGGTTCTGTAATTTCTAATTCTAGAGCATCCAATTTATTAGCGATTTGGTCTATTGTTCCAAAGGAAAGTTTAAAAAATTTGTGAGGATACCAAGCATTAGCCAACATCTCAACAATAATTTCTCGAAAGCTAATTGCTGATAAACGAGCAAAATTTATTCTTTTTAAAATATCCAATAAAGATAAAAAATAAAGATATTTATAAGAAGTAGCTCTAGAATCAAATAATCCTGCTAATGCTGAAATATTTAAATTATCAGCAATTGGTAAGTTATACATATTCAATTGAGATTTAATAGATTAAAGAAAAATTTTGGTGTTAAACTGTGAAATTATATAAAATTACAAGTGACAAACTAAACAAAGTAAATTATTATCTTCTTGATCTAAAATTTATTTTAATCCTTCGGCTGAGGTTTATCATAGCCCTAGCCCTTTCAAGGTGGTGAAATTTGGAAGGAAGATTGGTTGTTTCAAGCTTCAAAAAGCCCAAAATATGGGCGGAGGATTCAAGATGATTGCACTGAAATGACGTATTTCCGTTAGTCACCTTGAAAGGGCTAATCATAGCCCCATCCTCCCTTGCGGGTTGGGGGTTGGGGGTGGGGTTCTTTTATTTCAATCAACTAAAATCGCCAATAAAAAACTAACCAAAGTAAATAATGATCCTCTTGGGCTCAAATTCTATTTACGAATACTTTCACGGAACTTGGAAATTAAATTCTTTGGTTTTTCACCAGACATCAGCAAAATTGCCAATAGGTTTAAATCCAAATCTGGTAAAAGTTGACTTTGATTTATTTGCTCATACTTATTACCACGCAGATAATATAATGAAAATTGATGATTCTGCCAAAACCAAACTTCTGGTACACCCAAACCTTGATAAATTAACAAATCATTAATTCCCCCACTGGTGACAACTATTTCAATCGCCAAATCAGGAACAGGTTGTTCAGAATTAAAACAATAACATTCATCTGGTTCTATACCTCTAGAGGCTGCTTCGCTTCTAAAAGTGGTTGAGCCTAAAGGATAAAAATCAATACCAATTTCTAAAAAATAAATTTCCAACAATAAAGCAATAATCTTTTTGTCAACCTCATGACGGCGGCTAGGTGACATTATTTCTAAAGTACCTTCTAAATATTTAAAGCGATAATGAGAATTATTTTGGCAAATTTTTAATAGTGTCTCATATATATCCCAGCTAATGCCATTCATGAGTAAAATTTGGTCAGAATCAAGATTGTTTAATGCTGATTGACTTGTTAATTCTTCCCATTGGCTCAATTTTGCTAGTAAACCTAACATTGTCACTGCTCCAAAATCCCTTTGATTTCTCTTAACTATTTGCGCTCAATACGCAGTTCCTGAGCCAGATCCGCAAACTCATCATCTCTCTCAAACATTACGATAAAATCTGTCCAGGGATTATTTGCAACTTCTAGAGTTAGCACTTCAATATTTGCCAGTCTAGCTCTAACTTGCTCCTGTACAGATGCGATCGCATCTACACGGTTTTCAGCTTCAGCTGTACAATCAGGTAACTCTGGGACTGATGCGATAAACTAACTGCCCCGACTGAGCCTGTTCAACGAGAACACGAAGTGACAGCTTATTCAAACTGGTGACGGCTAGAAGATTCATAAATAGTGGTACTAAGTTCTCTTACCCCATCATAAAGCCTCAGTTAGCCAAAATTCTTCCCCTGCATATTGTCATCAAGTCGATTTTCTGCAATCTGAATCACCAGCATCAAATCCTTTTTTCAACCAACCAAAACGAGGGTGAAAGGTTTCATGGTTGGCAAATATTGGATTTACTAGATTCCCTTGATTTTCAATATTTTTTAAGTTCAGTGTAGTTTGCATCACGATAATAAAATTGGTATAATAGCAACTAATTTTGTTATTATGACTCAAAGGAGACAAAATTTAATTTATTTAGTAAAAAGTTTATTTAAATTTAAATGCTATTAAATAGCTAATTTTCTAGATATTTGCTTAAATTCAGTGAAAATCACGAACCCAAATAATATACAAACCCCCGACTTCTCAAAGAAATCGGGGATCTGAGCCTCTCGGTGTTGACGATATCTAATCAACTCCTCGTAACTTACGAGTATTGTCTACTAAACTCTGAGCAAATTGGTCAAATCTTTCCGAGAGCTTTTCATCTAAGAGCTTACCTTCGGGACTAAAAGCACTCCAGGCTTTACCAATAGCAATTTGTTCTGGTATCACCCACCCATGTACACCCCTGATAATCAAGCGTAGGTCATTAAGTGCATTGCTATTAGCCTGACCTCCCAAGACGCTAATCATCCCCGTCACTTTACCGGAGAGTTCATCAAAACTCATCAAATCTAGAGTATTTTTTAAAACACCACTCAGACCGCCATGATATTCTGGTGTGGCTAAAATCAAGCCATCAGCCCTAGTCACAGTATCACGTAACCTTTGCACGTCTGGATATTGGGAATAATCTTTCCCCCCATGACAAAATGGTAAATTTAACTGGCGCAAATCTAAAACTTCCACCTCAGCGCCCAAGGCTTCTACCCGTTGTGCTGCTACTTGTAAAGCCTTCTGGGTGTAGGAATCAGGTCTTAAACTACCACCAAGGCCAACAATACTTACCATAATTCACCCATAAAGTCAAGATATTAATATAACACCACCATATAGTAAAGGCGGAGTCATTACGATTATGTTTATTTTAAATAATACATATTTATATTTCTCTCGTCAAATCCCACAGAATCAGACTGAACCACCATAGCAGTATATCTGAGGAATTAATACCCATCTGTCTGGGCTGCTGGGCGGGTAATTATGGGCAAATATTCCATACCCGGGCAAAGAAACTAGAGTTAGTGGGTTAAGCTTAGTCTAGAAGTTAGACTAGATAATAAAATAATAATTTCTGGTTAGAGTAATTTTTGCCGAAAACATAGGCATAAATTCAGGGCGCAGCTAATGCCACTAGACAAAGGGTAATTATTATGGAAAATGTCGGGAAAAAGTCATTGAGAAAACAGCGTACAGCTGCCTTAGTCGCCAGTTTAGTGATGTTACCAGGTATTTTCATGGGTACTCCCGCCTGGGGGCAAAAAGCCGAGGGCGACTCCCTGACTTATGGTCAGTTAATTAATAAGTCTAAACAAGGGGAAGTAAAAAAAGTAGAGCTGGACGAAACCGAACAGATAGCCAAGGTTTATCTCAAGGGACAAGCTCCTGATGCACCACCAATAAGAGTCAGGCTGTTAGCAAAAAACACTGAGTTAATTAACACACTCATAGAACAGGACGTAGATTTTGGTCAGGTTTCCTCTGCTAACAGCAGGTTAGCTGTGGGACTGTTAATTAACCTCATGTGGATTTTGCCACTGGTGGCTTTAATGTTATTATTCCTCCGACGCTCCGCCAATGCTTCTAATCAAGCCATGAATTTTGGCAAGTCTCGCGCTCGCTTTCAAATGGAAGCAAAAACTGGTGTCAAGTTTGATGATGTGGCTGGGGTGGAAGAAGCCAAGGAAGAACTAGGAGAAGTGGTGACCTTCCTCAAGCAACCAGAAAGATTTACTGCTGTAGGTGCGCGCATTCCCAAAGGAGTTTTATTAGTTGGCCCTCCGGGTACTGGTAAAACTTTGCTAGCAAAAGCGATCGCCGGGGAAGCTAGTGTACCTTTCTTTAGTATTTCCGGCTCGGAATTTGTAGAGATGTTTGTGGGGGTAGGTGCGTCCCGCGTCCGGGACTTATTTAAAAAAGCTAAGGAAAACGCCCCCTGCTTAATATTTATCGATGAAATCGATGCAGTGGGACGACAGCGGGGGACTGGTATCGGTGGCGGTAACGACGAGAGGGAACAAACTCTTAACCAACTGCTCACCGAAATGGATGGTTTTGAAGGTAACACAGGTATTATTATTATTGCCGCGACTAACCGCCCTGATGTCTTGGATGCAGCATTGCTCAGACCCGGACGCTTTGACCGACAAGTGATGGTTGACGCTCCAGACCTCAAAGGACGTGCGGAAATTTTGCAAGTCCACTCACGCAATAAGAAAATTGACTCTAGTGTATCCTTAGATGCGATCGCGCGGCGAACTCCTGGTTTTACTGGTGCAGATTTAGCCAACTTACTCAATGAAGCAGCCATTCTCACTGCTAGAAGACGCAAAGAAGCGATTACCATTCTAGAAATAGATAATGCCATAGATAGAGTCGTAGCAGGTATGGAAGGTACGCCCTTAGTCGATAGCAAAAATAAGCGTCTCATAGCCTACCATGAAGTGGGACACGCCCTAATCGGCACATTACTCAAACACCATGACCCAGTCCAGAAAGTGACACTCATTCCCCGGGGTCAAGCACTAGGACTAACTTGGTTTACACCCAACGAAGAACAGGGGTTAATTTCCCGCTCTCAAATCAAAGCCAAAATTATCGCCACATTGGGGGGTCGCGCCGCCGAAGAAATTGTTTTCGGTCAGCCAGAAGTAACAACAGGTGCAAGTAATGATTTGCAACAAGTTACAGCAATGGCTAGACAAATGGTAACACGGTTTGGGATGTCTGATCTAGGATTATTGTCCTTAGAAAATCAAAGCACTGAAGTCTTCTTGGGGCGCGACTGGATGAGTAAATCAGAGTATTCTGAAAAAATTGCCGCCAAAATTGATTCTCAAGTCCGGGAAATTGTCAACAGTTCCTACCTACAAGCAAAACAACTATTACAAGATCACCGCGAAGTTTTGGAATATTTAGTTGATTTATTGTTAGACCAGGAAACTATTGAGGGTCAACTCTTCGGAGAAATCGTCGCCCAATATACCAAAGTCAGCGATGAAACACTAGTTATATCTTACTAAGTACACATTCAGCTCGCCCAGGCGGGCTGAATATTGTTTCACTTCCCCATAAATTCGGAATCTTACTGAGGTATATAAATCAAAATTTTCAATACATCTCCCAGGAGAGAGGAAAAGCAAATCTAATTAATATTAGAGTCAGTTAAGGTTGCTGCACAAATGAGAAAACAGCAATTAAACGGGTGTAATTATGACTATAGCCATAGATGAAGAACTCCAAGCTAAAGTTATAGAAAAACTGCATTGGGACGACCGTGTAAATGCGGCAGATGTGGGTGTAACTGTTGATCATACCAAAGTCACCCTACGGGGGACAGTATCTAGTTATCGAGCCAAAAGCATAGCAGAACAAGATACAAAAGAAATACCGGGAATATCGGAGGTAATTAATCATTTACAAGTGCAGTATCCTAGTACAATTCCTGTTCCCATAGATGAAGAAATCGCATCCAATGTAGCCAACGCTCTTAGTTGGGATCCAGATATTGATGCTAACAAAATTGATGTGAGCGTTCTTGGTGGGTTACTAACTTTACGGGGGACAGTAGACGCTTATTGGAAAAAATTTCAGGCGCAAGACATAGCATACGCCATTACCGGAGTAATTGATATTATCAATGAACTAGCTGTTGTCCCCACTAAGAGACCAGAAGATGAAGAAATTGCCAGAACTATTGAGAATGCTTTAGAACGCAACACCTTTGTTGAAGCTGAAGATGTCAATGTCGTAGTGGAAAATGGTAGAGTTACCCTCACCGGCTTTGTTCCCAATTGGGGAGCGTGGAGAGCAGCACACAACGCAGCCACCTATACTAAAGGAGTAGTGAAGGTGGTTGATGGCTTGGCTATTCGTTACCTAGAAGATCAAGAATTTTTGGGTGAAGATTAACCTGTACATCTACTTCCCATAGCCCGCCCCGACGGGCTGTTATTGGATAATTGGGCAGATTTTATCCTCTTGCTGATCTGGTTTATGGTGCCATCCAGCCAGTAAATCCCCAAGTCCACGTAAAGTCAATAACTGAGCAATTTGGCTATCAATCCGGCACAGTTTTTCTACTAACTTTTCTTGAATTTCGCCACAAGGGGGTTCTCCTTGGTCATAAACGGCTAGAATATCGCCAATTTCTTCCAGACTTAGACCTAAACTTTGGGCTCTTTTAATGAAAGCTAACCGGGTGAGCACATCTATGGAAAATTGGCGAAAACCTCCCTCTGTGCGTCCTGATGATTTGATTAAGCCTAAACTTTCGTAATAGCGAATTGTTCTGATGGCAATTCCACTCAGACTTGTTACCTGACCAATTAAAAACAGTTTTTTATCCTGATGTAACACGGTAGAGTTTACCCATTCTCCTGCTAAGTATAACATCCTTCAGGACTGGCTACAAGATTCGGGTATCTATCTAGTAATTATTTGATAATTAATTAATAAAAAAATAACAATTTTATTCCCTCGCTTCAATGTGATATCAACATAGGGCTGCTCTTGATTAATTTACTTGTGCAACTATGTTTCTCGGTACTGAAATTAACCGTTTTTCCCAAATTCTCATGTTATTTCTAGATTAACCGCTTCACTTCAAGCGAAACTAGAAAATGAATGTTAAGCAGAACCTGATTTCAACCCATAAACCGAGAATTTTTAATCATCCTGAGCGTTTTGTTGAGGGATGGTACTGGGTGATACCATCAAAAAAACTGCGGGTCAAAGAGGTAAAGCCTGTCAAAGTTTTGGGTAGAGAATTGGCGATTTACCGTGGTCAAGATAAAAGAGCAGTAATCGTTGATGCTTACTGTCCCCACATGGGCGCACACCTGGCTCAAGGGAAGGTTGAGGGTAATGAACTGCGCTGTTTTTTCCATCATTGGCAGTTTGATGAACAAGGATTCTGTGTTAATATTCCATGTTTAGATCAGCCTATTCCCGTCAGGTTAAAAACTTGGCCAACCGCTGAGAAATATGGCATGATTTGGGTTTGGACTGGAGACATACCGAAACAACCTTTACCCTTTGTTCCGGAGTTAGAAAACAAGGAATGTAATGTGGCTTTTGGTAATGATTTCTTGGTTAACTCTCACCCTAACGCGGTGATGATTAATCCTATTGATGCCCAACATTTTAATACCGTCCACAAACCCGCATCAAAAATTAATTTTGACAACCAAGAAATTAATCAAAATGCTATTATCTTCAGCAATACAATATCTATCGCTAAAAGTTCAATTTTCTTCCGGCTGATTCGTCCTTTGTGTAAAAATATTGTCCAGAATATCTGCTATTGGTATGGTAGCACTAACATTGTGACAGTGCGGACGAATTTATTCCAAGTTCACATTATGGTGGCTCTACGCCTGTTGGAAGGGAGCAAATCTGAAGGTAAAGTTATACTGATTAGTCAGAAACGTGGGGGGATTTCCGGTTGGTTATATAATCGCGTCTTGCTGTGGCTGACTAAAATTGCAGCTAGATATTTGATTAAAGATTATCTGAAAATTTTTCAAACCATTAATTTTGATTTGAAAACTCCCATCAAAGCAGACCATTCAATCACACAATTTGTTAACCATCTGGAACAACAAAAACCCCTGATGTTAAAGACTTGGGAATTAGCGCGATCGCACCGTGAAATCAGAGAACCCCCTGCAACGTGGCGCGATAGCAAATCTAATGATTAGTATAGGCAAATTTCGATAAAAATGAAGTGGCAGAGCCACTTCAATAATTCCCAGGTAGAACCTAAATATGAGTATAACAACTATCCCCAGGAGAAATAGTATAAATTAACACTAAATTTTTCACGATTTTTTCTTTTTTTCCCTTGGAGTCAGTTCAAAATCGCGTTTGAAACTCGACTACAGCACGACTGTCATCCTCTAAATTAGTGGAAGCACGTACACGAAATTGGTTACTAATTCGATAGTTTATACCCCACTGTGAAGGATCTTTGGCGGTCAAAATTTTAATATTGGAAACAGAAACCTTAGGAGAAATGTCAATACCCGCCTCTGCTGCCAATTCTAAGGTAGAATTGTTTCTTCCGGCTTCGGGATTCTGAGAAAGAATAGTCGGAAATATACGCAGTTCAGTTAAGCCAAAAGCACTACCAAGCTCGTTAAAAGCTGACTGCAAATTGCTAAATACCGCAGATCCGGCAATATTAATCAGGCCTAAAGTAGTATCTCTAGCTCCCTGACCACCCACAGACCCGCCCCCCAACAAAGCGACAATTTCAGTTTGCGATCGCGATGGGCTGCTTGTAAGTTGCAAGACTTCATTTAATTGACTGGCAAAACCTTGGACATTTGCCTCAACTTGAACACTCTCTAAAGCTGCTAACCCCAAACTATTAGGGCGTGTGAAATCACTACTCTGAACTAGGTCTAATACCTTGGTGACTAACCTCACATCTAATTCTGGGTCAAGGGGTTGACTACCTCTAAAGGTGGCTGTATGTTGGTAACCACGAGCCAGCTTAAACTGTGTAGTAAATAAATTCACCTGACCTTCTTCTAAGCTAATAGTCCCATCAGGTATTGGTTTAGTAAAGGAACCGTTCACCGTTAAGTTACCTGAAGCCGTAAAGCGCAGAAGAGGTGGATTAATAATTGCGACATTTTTACCGAGTTGCAGAGCTAAATTATTAAATATAACCCCTGGACTGGGAGTAGGTTCTTGGAGAGAGGATGACCATTTCAGGGTAGAAGCTTTTGCACCTTTACTATTTTTAGCATCTGGTGGTTTAGCAGCAGCTAATAAAACCTCACCGTTGAATAGATTCACTTGACCGCCAATTTCCGGCTTGAGAGCCGAACCTGTAATCTGTAAATTGCCACTAGCACCTCCTTGGTACAAGCCATCCAGATTCAAAACTAACTCACTAATATTAACAGTCAGGGGATTCTCCAAATTGGGTTGTGCATTGTTGAAAATGGGAATTTCCCCGGATGCTACGACTTTACCTCGGCTGA
The DNA here is from genome assembly GCA_903911355.1 of uncultured Nodularia sp. Classification (GTDB taxonomy): domain Bacteria; phylum Cyanobacteriota; class Cyanobacteriia; order Cyanobacteriales; family Nostocaceae; genus Anabaenopsis; species Anabaenopsis arnoldii. Next base: position 85,320 of record CAIWDD010000088.1, read on the forward strand.
ACCGACCTTCGAGGTTTTCTACTAAAATGCGGTCAAAATCAAACAGTACTTTTCCGGTAACACCTTTAACTTTTTCTGGTAGTATATAAGAGCTAAATATAGCATTATTTACCGAAGCAATCCCATTTACTATTGGCTTTTCCAGAGTACCGCGCACTGCAATATCTACGTCTCCCTCGCCCCCTTCAAACACCGCCTGATTAGTCAACAGGTTTAATATTCCTAATCCCTCATTTCTCACCTGAACATCCAAACTAATTTGATTGTTATCTGGTAAGACTGAGGCAAAAGGTAACTGATAGGGGATACTGGCAGTAATATTAATTGGCTGGGTTTCCACAATAGAAACAGTGCTGCCAAAGTTGAAGCGTCCATCAGCATAACTGAAACTGGCTCTAGCTGACTCCACCGAAACCCCATTTAATGTTCCTTCTGTAACTTCTAAATCCCCTTTGGTTTGGGGATTAGCAATGCTCCCGGCTAACGCAGCACTACCATTGAGATTACCTGAAAGACCAATTATTGGGAGCTTGAGGAAATTATTTACTAACTGTACCGGAAAATTCCTCACCCGTAATTGACCTGATTGATCATCACCGCCAATATTACCTGTAAAAGACAAAAGGCTATTGTTTACAGAAATTCGTAATGGTCTTAATTGCAAAATACCATTTTGGAAATTACCTTGGGCAATGATGTTGTCAAAACTATAAAAACGACTCGTTGCTTTTTTACCCCAGGTAAAATTTTCACCCTTCAAATCAAATTCTACTGATAAACCCCCGGGGCTGGTAGTATCTAAAGCCATCTCCCCATCAAAAATTCCTTTTAAATCAGCCAAATCTGGTAGAGGACTAGATTTGAGGCGTTCTTCAGCTTGTGCTGTCAACTCGGAATCGATTTGATCAAAGTGTTCCAGTTGGTTTAATAAAGGAGTCGTTTGACCTAATCCCCTGTGTTGAGTTGTCAAATCTGTAGCCGTACCATAGGTAGATGGGGTAACAGCACCCCCTTGTAAATCTGGTAATTCCAATATTTTCGCTACCGTGAGCACATCTTGAATATCACCCTGGGTGACATTCAACTTACCTTGGAGTTGGGGACCTTGGGGAGTTTGAGCAAAATTGCCCTGCATAGCATAACGACTCTGGCCTTTGACCAGTTCGCTGCTGATCACTGTAGCTTCACCATCACTATAGCGGAATTCCAACCCTAGTCGATCGCCCTTAATCCAGCCAAGTTGTGGAGATACCACTGCTAAATTCCCTCTAGCTGTCAAAGTCTGTTGATTCAGAAGTAAATCCCCAGTCAACACCCCCCTCACCGTACCAGGACCTAGGCGCAGATTTGGCGATGGTCTCAAATTTAAAATGTCTAAAGGAAAGTTAGCCACCTTAACAGCCAAATCATCTCCTTGTGCTTCACCTGTAGCTAAGGACTGTTCCCGCTGAACTAAAAACCGTTGGGGGAGATTTTGAGCATCTAAGCTTAAGGCAATCCTATCTCTATTTCCTGTCAAATCTAAACTCAAACCTCCACCCCTGGCTGACTGAATATTTCCAGTTAACAAAGGTTCAAAAGCGACATTTTGTATAACCAAATCTCGTAAACCCACCTTTCCTGTCACATTAGGTAAAGGTAAATTCCCAGTGATTTGTCCTTGAAAATCCAGATTTCCCCCCACAGCCAATTGATTAGGCAGACTCATGGGTAAATGTGCTAGGTTATAATTTTGCGCCTGGACTTGGAGATTTAAGTCAGTAATTTTCGGTATACCAGGGATTTGAGCATTAGTAAATATATCACCACTGATATTTAACCCAGTAGCAGTAGCTTGTTGAATAGCCAGCTTTTCACCATTCCAAGTTACTGCGGCACTCAAAGGTCTTTCAATAGCAGGGATACCGCGAGACAATTCCACCTGTCCCGACCCGCGCACATCAGCTAAAGTTGTAGACCCCAAGATACCGGACACCTGGAACTTACCAGCCAAATCACCGCGTAACTGGTCATTGAACCGATTTAATTCCACCCCAGTCGCATCAAACTGCACCTGATAGCCACCGTTAGCTAGTTGGATATCAGCAGCCCTAATCTTACCCCCTGCAACATTTAACTGTCCTTCACCCTGTGCCTGAATAGTTTCTAGTCCAAAGGAATAAACAGACCCGGCTACATTTAATTGACCAGTTAACCCTCCCTGAAATTGAGGTGGTACTGCTACCAACTGTTGCAAAGGCAGATTAGTAGTTTGCAGTTTTGCTCGATATAAACCATGAGCTAATTGAATCCTAGAAGCTGTTATGGTGGCACCGGGGAGACTCAGCCGTCCCTCACCAGTGCCACGTAAAGTGTTGAGTTCAAAGTTCTCTGTGTTACATACTACTTGAAATTTACCCGCCAAGGAGCCATCCAAGGAGGGGGGAGATTCTTTGAAGATGTCCGCTAGCCTCACACCATTAGCAACTAGTTGAGCGGAAAACTCTTGGTTTTGCAACTGGACATCGGAAACTGCAATTGTGCCCCCAGCAATGTTAATTCTGGCATCCTCGGTGCGAATGGTGGCAATTTGAAATGGTTCTACACTGCCTTCGAGAATCACACGACCATTAAACGCTGCGCCGGTCAAAGAGATATTTTGCAGTTGATTTTCATCTACAAAAGGTTTCAAGCCGACACTGGCCGCTTGCATATCCCCTCGCCAAAGCCCATTGGCAAAATTACCAGAACCTCGCACCATACCACCTGCCACATTTAAAAATACATTGCGAAAGGCGACAGTACCATCTGGGGCGAGAATGGTTTCACCGCTCGCAGGATAAGTGGCTTCATTGGCTCTCCATTTCACTAGAGTTTGCACATTATCGGCAGCACCACTCAATTGGGCTGTGGCGGAAACAGTACCAATTTGAAATAATGTTTTCTTGGAGGGTTGTATTGTTTCATAAAGTTGTGCCATTACCTCCGGTACTGCGCGAAGCGCAATCCCATCCCCGGAAATATTCTCAGCTGCAAAATTAAAATCTAATTGGGGTATTGCTCCTAATGTAATTTCGCCAAATCCCTTTATTTTTCCACCAACTGCGGGTTCTGCCTGAATATTTCTGAAGCTAACTAAATTATTATGTGGGATAAATTCAAATTTACTAGTAATATGGTTAAAATCTATTTTATCAAGGGCGGTTTTGGTAGTGGATACTGACCCTGAGAGGACTGGTTTATTTATGGGGCCAAATAGTTGCAAGTCAGCTTGTACCTGTCCCCTTACACCTACCGGGAGTTTGATATTGAGACTTTCTTGAGCATGGGACACACTGACACCATTAACACGCCCTGTTAATTTAAAGCCTGTATCCAGGTCAATGATTCCTGTAGCTACTAGAGGAATTTTGCTGTAGTTACTAGCAAGATTATCTAGTTTTATCTGCCTCCCTTGGAAGCGGATGAGTCCTTGGGTATCTAGAAAAGGTTGCGGTGTCTTGGGAATTTGCATTGTTACCCCTTGCAACTGGGCAGAGCCGTCTAACACTAGCTTCCCTGAGATGCCACGCTGGGGCTGGTCTGGGGTGAGTTGAATCTGCAAGTTGCCATTAACTTTACCTGTTTGTAAGTCAAAAGGTAATTTTATCAGGTCGGTAATTTCATGTGCGGATAAATCTTGCGATCGCAGTTGTAAGTTAGATGCTAGTGTTTGGGGAATCACCTCTCCTTGAATAGCAACACTCCCCCCACTATCCGCTTTACCCCTAAGTTGAAACTTAATCAGTTGGTTTTTTTCTAAGAGTTGGGCTGTGCCATTAACTTGTGAAAATCCTACAGGAGTAATAGAAAATTTCTCATTCTGATCTTGGACTTGATCATCTGCGCGTTGGGGTTTAAATACCAACTTGCCATTGCGAAACCGCAGTTTGTCTAAATCAGTTTTAATCAAACCTGCTTGACCAGGCGGCGAAATTTCAGTAGTAATCCAGCGCCCTTGATCATCTTGTTCAATGTAAATATTGGGGTTAACTAGGGTGACATCTAGCTGAAGTTGACGCTGAAAAATTAATTGCCACGGGTTAAAACCCACTTCCACAGCATCCACTACAGCTTGGTCTGGGTCTGTGGGTGTAGGAGGGATGGTAGATGCACCAAATTGTAACCCTGTCAAGGAAAAACCTGTAACTTCTCCCAATTTGACTGGACGGTTGAGTGTGTTGGTGATGCTGGTTGCGGCTAGGGGTGTTAATTCTTTGTGGAGGAAATGCTGCAAGCGCCATATACCACCCCCTGTTAACAAGGTCATTGGCACTAGCAACAGTCCACTCAAGACAATGCTACCGCGACTCCAAGCGCCTAACCACAAACGCCTGGGGTGAGTCTTGTGGCATTTCTTGTGAGGGGATGAATGGGAATGATCATTTTGATGGGGAGATTTACTCATTATGGTTTTGCTGATAGGGGAGCATGGCCTTAGCCATTAGCTGGATGTACCCGGTGACTAATGAAATAAATTCTTATCATTGGGGGCGTGGTGTTAGCCATCGCCTCTTCCAGGATACAAAACCTATTTTTGATTTGGGGAATGGGATTGACACCCCCCCATATCAACAATCTGAATAAATTTAATCTTATAGCTGTCTGTTTTTCAGATGCACCGCTGAAACCTTTAATAATATTAGGTAGATTCCTAAACACAAGATAGATGATTACGCCCATGCGTGTTTTTGTATTAATTTTCAATGTTAACACCGAAAATGAAGGCATTCACTCAATTCGGGTGGCTGATGCTTCCGCGTCCCATTCCCGAGGTGTACGCAATAAAATTTTGATGTTTGAGTCAGAAGATGATGCTCTGCGCTTTGCTTTATTACTGGAAGCTCAGGATTTCCCTACCCCGACGGTAGAAATGCTCGATGCTGAGGAAATTAAGGATTTCTGTGAAAGTGCTGGTTATGAATGGGAAATTATTCCGGCTAACAGTGATTTAATCATACCCCCAGAAATTAACTTGGATCATACTGACTGGCAAATGTCGGATGCTAGTGAGGACTACCGTTCTCAGCAAGTCCCACCAGCTGCACCAGAAATGTCTGATTCTGAACTAGAAAAAATCCGTCGTCAATTAGAAGGATTATTGTGAGTTAATTGGACAGTGGGGGAAGAAAGGTTTCAATAATAGGATTTATACAAGATGTCGGCCATGTCAAATTTACAGGAACGCAGCTATCTATTAACTGAGCAGGTAAATCCTCATAGTCTTAACTTAGACCAGCTTAATTCTATGGAGTTGGTGGATTTGTTTAATCGGGAAGATGAAAAGGCCCTGGCGGCAGTGGCGGCTGCTCAAGTTCAATTGGCTCAAGCCATTGATTTAACCGCAGAACGTTTGAGTCAGGGAGGACGTTTATTTTATGTGGGGGCAGGAACTAGTGGCAGGTTAGGAGTGTTAGATGCTGCTGAATGTCCACCTACTTTTTGTACCCCCCCAGAGTTGGTACAGGGTATTATTGCTGGTGGTGCTGGTGCATTGGTGCGCAGTTCTGAAGATTTAGAAGACCGTAGCGAAGATGGTGAGGCGGCTATTGCTCAACGACAGGTGACTCAACTAGATGTAGTAGTGGGTATTACTGCCGGCGGAACTACTCCTTTTGTTCATGGAGCGCTCAATGCAGCCCGTCAACGTGGTTCTCGCACTATTTTCATGGCTTGTGTACCTACAGAACAGGTGCGCATTGATGCTGATGTTGATATTCGCTTATTAACCGGTCCGGAAATCCTGGCTGGTTCAACTCGTTTAAAGGCTGGTACTGCGACAAAGTTAGCCTTAAATATCCTATCTACTGGGGTGATGGTGAAGCTGGGTAAAGTTTATGGTAATCGGATGGTGGATGTGGCAGTAACTAACCACAAGTTACGCGATCGCGCTCTACGAATGTTACAAGACTTAACAGGTTTAAGTCGCGAAGCTGCCGGTTTTTTACTCGAACGTAGTGGGAAGTGGGTTAAGCTAGCGTTACTCATGCACTGGACTGGTTTGGAAAAGGAGGCTGGCGATCGCTTACTCGCACAACACCAAGGTAATCTCAGGGTAGCTATTGCTAGTTACAACAATCACCAAAAAGATTAAGAAAGTATCAATCTTTTTTGCCGAACATACCTCTATTATTATTTGATTAAATCACACTGAGATTCTCTCATCTATGGCTAGACTATCCCAAGAGTTACAACGCTACTTTTTTGATGATCACCAATCCCCTGAAGTGACTTTGGCAGAAATTATGTTGCTAGCCAAGGAGCGAGGTTTTGGGTTTTTAATGGTGATTCTGTCCCTTCCTTCCGCTTTACCTGTTCCTGCTCCTGGTTACTCTACTCCTTTCGGTATCCTGATTTTTTTGCTAGCTGTACAGCTAATGATAGGGGCAAAAATCCCCTGGTTACCCCCCAAAATGATGAATCATCCCATAAAACTAACAACGGTCCAGAAATTTTTACAAGCAGGAAATCCTTGGCTACAAAGGATTGAAGCCATCTCCCGGCCGCGTTTGACTTATATTTGCACGACTCTACCAGGTAAAATCACTATTGGCACTGCGATCACCTTGATGGCAATTTCCATGATCATTCCGGTTCCGGGAACCAATACTCTCCCTGCGATGGGAATTTTTGTTACTAGCTTTGGTTTGCTCGAAGATGACGGAGCAATTACCTTAGGTGGTTTAATCATGTGTCTTTTCGGGGGAATTTTGACTATTTCAATTTTGGGCGCTCTAATTTGGGGTGGTTCTAGTCTTCTGGACTTAGTTAAAACTTGGCTGGGCCGTTAAGACAGGAAAAAGATTACTAAAGTCCTATGAGAGCGGACGAATGAATGTATATAATACTGCCATAACTTCCTTCTGCATTAACGGTTAAATTTGTCAAAAAAATTAACTATTGTAGGGTGCGTTACGGATTTCATAGTAACGCATCGTCATTGAGCCTTTGGTGGTTGAACAGCTACCAACATTGTTTGCCTGGGAATTGAAACAAAATTGCGACATTAGCTGGAACTAACTGTCAAAAACTCCCTCATATATAACTATCTGATAATTTATGTACTCATTGAATATTAGAATAATCTATGTATAAGATTGAAAGTTTCGATAGTGATAATGTTTGGTTTGGCTTAAATTACAATTCGATCAAGTATAATTGAATTAATGAATAAAAAATCAAGAATCAAACAGGATTGCTAACAGCAAAGAATACGGGCATTTTGCCATTATTCCACTTAAAATCAGGTCTTTAGTTGAAAAAAAATGTGAAGATATCTCAAGGATAAAAAATCAAACCCATGTATCACAAATCATCCTGATATTGGTTTTGAATGCAACCAACGATCATATTTTATCTTTTTTTAGGAAATTATTGAGAATATTTAGCAATATAGGTTAAGATTTTGATATATTAAAAGCAAGTAGTCTCATGGAATCCGGGAATAGGTGGGTATTTTTTCTGGATAAAAACAGGCAAACAACAGGATTTTTATGGCTACGCCACGCCAGCTATGGGTTTCAAGCCTTTTCCAGCCTTGATATATATCAAGTATTGCCCTGGGAGTCAGTATGGCTAGGCTACGCAAGCTACCAGGTAAACTCAGCAAGTAGAATCTTTTGAACCAGCTAATAAAAAACAATACAAAATTAATTTGAAGGTTGCTGTAATATCTCTCCGGGGGTGAGTGAACTTTAATCTAGAGACTTTGTTAACCAGAAAGAAATTTATTAAAAATGATGCTATAAAGTGCCTACCTGCTTGTTACTAGTAAATGCAGAATATTCTCGTTTATTGCTCAGGGTTGAAGCATCGTAGCCAAAATTACATGAGTTTTTTCTCATAATCTTCTGTTCATACAATTCACTAATGAGTAAATTTCGATGAATACTTTTTTTTGTTCTGATCATGCACGAGAAGTCGGAGAAGATATTATTGGTAGTGCTACAAATTATCAAACATATATTTTAGTTGAATGTCCTCAACCCTGGACTTATGAGGCTTTTCAATCTAAATGGGTACCAAATAATTTACAGGTTCTAGTAGAGGAAGTTCGGTGTGCTAGATTACCCGTAAGGTTTCTTTTAATTGCGAATAATTATTCCCACAAAATCGACTACACCACCCTTTTGATTTATCAAAAACAAGAGGGTATGAGTCATGGATACCAAAAATACGAGTTTAAACTACCACATATTGAACAAGTAGCGGGGGTGGTAAAACAATATTTATGGGGAAAAATATCCGACTATGAAATAGATACAGGTATAACTAGAGATATTTTAGTCTGTACCCACGGTAGCCATGATCAATGTTGCGCTAGATATGGTAGTCCTTTTTATTTCCAAGCTAGGACGACAGTGACGGATTTGGGGTTGGATCATGTGAGGATTTGGAAATCTAGCCATTTTGGTGGACATCGATTTGCACCAACAGCAATAGATTTACCAGATGGTAGATATTATGGTGTTCTCAATCAGGAATCCCTGAGGTCAATTTTAACTCGTACAGGTGATATAGAATCTCTCAGGAAAGTATATAGAGGCTGGGGAGTTCTACCTAGTGCGCTACAAATCTTAGAAAGAGAACTGATGTTATATCACGGGTGGGATTGGTTTAATTATCAAGTAGGGGGGAAAATTATTCAGCAGAGTTTAGATAACAATACAATTTTAGCCGAGTTAAGTTTTGAGGACTCACATGGTTCTCTATTTATTTACGAGGCGAAACTTGTCAAAGACAAAACAAGAACACTGGAAATCAAGGGTTCTTGTAATGCCAAAGAAAATTCTGTATTTGTCAAATATGCTGTAGATAGTATGAGAATTGTATGTAATAAAGTTGTAACTTTGAGTAATTAAGGCTTACTGATTTACAAAGATGATGAGGTTGTTATCTACCAAATAGCTAGTAAAAATAAGCTCTCAATCATTGCAAATTTTAAACAACAAAACTCAGGGTTTAACAAACCACACCTTTATAGGAAACACCAGTTAAGAACCGAGCATTTGCAAATTATGTAACGTAGCATATAGTCCACCAGCTTGTAACAATTCCTCATGGCTTCCTGCTTCGACTAATTCACCTCGCTGCAACACAAAAATTCGATTTACATTGCGAATTGTGGACAACCGGTGAGCAATAATAATGGCGGTACGCCTCACTAAAACTTGGTTTAATGCCTCTTGGACTAAGGTTTCTGTATTCACATCTAAACTAGCGGTGGCTTCATCCAAAACTAGAATTTGTGGGTTACGAATTGCGGCACGTGCGAAGGCTAAAAGTTGCTTTTGACCACCAGAAATATTTGTGCCTCGTTGCCGCAGTTTAGTATCATACCCTTGGGGTAATTGTTCAATAAACTCAGCAATATTGGTTTTACTGGCAGCTTGTTTAATTTCTTCAAGGGGATAATAGTCGCCTAAAGTGATGTTACTTTTAACGTCACCAGCAAATAAAAAGCCTTCTTGCAAAATTACTGCCATATAGCGTCGTAAGTCCGCCTGTGCTAGCTCCCGAATATCTACGCCATCTAGTAAAATGCGCCCTTGGGTTGGTTCATAAAGACGGCACAATAGCCGAATAACTGAAGTTTTTCCCGCACCGGTCGGACCGACTAATGCGACTTTTTCGCCGGGATGAATTACGAAACTTAAGTTTTTAATTACATAATCATCGTCTTTGTAAGCAAACCAGACATTTTCAAAACGAATTTCTCCCAATTGTACAGGAGTGTCAAAATCTTGGGATTCTATCTTACCAACTATTTCATCTATATAACCAAAAGTTGAATCAAATATAGAAAAGCGAGGATGACTAGTATCGCGGATTTCTATGGGTTCATCTAAAATGTTGATAATGCGTTCAATGGCGGTAAAACCAGCTTGGATGACGGTAAATTTTTCGGCAAAATCTCTTAAAGGGTCAAATAGTCGCTGGGCATATAAGATAAATGCTGCTAAAATTCCGAAGGTGAGGAAATCACCTAAGAGCAACCAACCACCTAACAACAGAACCCCAGCGATCGCCATTAGTGCTATCCATTCTAAAGTTGCTGAAACAGCGGAATCATAAAAAATGGTTTTATCTATTTCCTGGATGTAACGTTGATTTGTGTGGCGAAATAATTCCGCATTAAATTTTTCTCTTCGGAACAACTGAACTACATTAATACCAACTATATTTTCTTGTAACTGAGAATTTAAACTAGAAAGTTCTTCCCGTACCTTATAATTGGCTTGGCGATACTTTTGCTGAAAGTAAATAATTAACCAAGTAATGGGTAGGAGTATCAGCAGCAGCAAGCAAGCAAGTTTCCACTCAATGGAAAACATAATAGCGATGATCACCAGCATACTAAATACATTGGAGACAATACCGATGGCGCCGGTGGAAAAGACATCCCCTAATACTTCCACATCGCTGGTGAGTCGAGTAATTAATTTACCTACGGGTGTACGGTCAAAAAAACGTACTGCTAAAGATGTGACATGGTGAAATAAATCCTGGCGAATTGCGGCTGTAATATTTTGTCCCAGCTTTTGTAGTATATAACCCTGAATGCCAATTAATACCAGTCGGATGGCGATCGCTACAAGTATTAATATTAGTAGAATATTTAACCCTTCCCTCAATGGGAGATTTCTGAGTAACTCATAGGTACTTGGTTCATTGCGAATCAGAGAAATCACCTGTCCAATCAACAGTGGTTGCACTGCGTTGGCTAATGCAATGGGTACAAGTAGGACTATTGCCAGTGTCAGCAGTTTTCCATGGCGACGAGCATAGGGCAATAGACGTAAAAATAACCGCCAGTCATTGTTATTTGAGCGGTTGTTCCCGTGGGATTTGTTTACAGATTGGTAATTGCTCATATTCACACTCCCACGGCTAAAAGCACATGGGATTCTTGCTTCATCTAGCCAACTTACTTAGAGGAGTTTCTTCCCATTCGCAGAGATTGTTCTGTCCACAAGCTTGATATTCCCTATGCCCCACATTACTATTTTATTTTACAATAATGTTTAGATAAAATCAATACTAAGTTGATCTTTGTCATCCTATTTAGGGTAGAAAGTCTAACTTTCTGTGCGTGTCATCGAACCGGCGATGAAGGCTCCCAAAACCGTACCCATCCATAATCCAGTTGTACTACCTTGCCATGTTGCTCCTGGTGTTACCCAAACATTACACATGAATTTTAAGCCCCAAGACTGGTTTTGACAGTTCTGGTTATGTAGCATTGATGTCATGTGTCCACCGATGTAAGCACCAAAAAGACCTAGTGTCACAGCTAAGAATGTGCAAGTTAAAAATCTATTTTTCATCATTAATGCTAGTTCTAGCAATGGTGGGTTACGCTACCCTAACCCACCCTACAGTTTTTGCTGTTCTTTGATCAACCTGTATTTCTCATCCCGGCGGCAATACCATTAATAGTTAACAGTGCGCCTCTGAGTAACTCACCTTTGCTATATCTAGAATTAATCACACCAGATGTAGTAGTTAGGTTACGTGATTCACGCAAGCGTTTGAGTAGGGAAACTTGGATGAAACCTAAAGGTAAAATCGTACCATTACGTAACTGTACTGAACGCTGCAAGACGGGATCACCATCCAAGAGCCGAGTATGTCCAGTGATTTTCAGCACTAAATCTCTAGTGAGATAGAATTCGTTGGCAATTTGCTCGAATACTTTTTCTAGTCTGGCTTTATCTTCAGGATTAGCTAATTCTTCCACGTAGTGATGGGCCATTTGCATATCTACTTTGGCCAGGGTCATTTCTGCTTTGGAAATCACCATTTTGAAGAAAGGCCACTTGAGATAAAAGTAGCGCAGTAATTTCAGATGTTCTTCGGGTTCTTCATTGAGGAATCCCTGTAAAGCTGCACCCATACCATACCACGAAGGCAATAAGAAACGGGTTTGTGTCCAGCTAAATACCCAGGGAATGGCGCGTAAACTGCTGAGGTCTTTTTTTCCTGATGGTCGCCGCGCTGGACGGGAGCTAATTTGTAACTGGCTAATTTCTTCAATAGGGGTAACTTGGTGGAAAAAGTCGATAAAATCCGGTTGCTCGTAAATCAACTGGCGATAATGTTGACGCGATCGCCCGGCTAATTCTTCCATAATCTCATTCCAAGGTTCGATATCATCAAAACCTGTTCGTAGTAAACTAGCTTCAATTACCGCAGTGGTAATAGTTTCCAAGTTGTACATAGCTAAGTCCAGCAAGGAGTATTTAGAAGCTAATACTTCCCCCTGTTCAGTAATCTTAATGCGCCCATTAATACTGAGACCTGGTTGAGCTAAAATCGCCTCGTAAGCTGGTCCCCCACCCCGTCCCACGGAACCACCCCGCCCGTGGAAAATTCGCAAATTTACACCGTATGCTTCAGCAATTTTCTGGAGTGATTTTTGGGCTTTATGGATTTCCCAGTTACTACTTAAAAAACCAGAATCTTTATTGCTGTCAGAATACCCTAGCATGACTTCCTGTAAATTGGGAGTCAGGGGGGAAGCTGTGGTGGGGATGGGTAATGATGAGCCGTTTTCTTGACTAGCTTTAACTGCTTCATAGCCACCGGCTAATAAAGCTCGATATAATGGCAATTCAAATAACTGTCGCATGACGCTTCTGGAGCGTTGTAAGTCTTCGACTGTCTCGAATAAGGGCACAACTTGAATGGTTCCCACGGCGATGGCGGGGTCAAACAGTCGGGATTCTTTGGCTAATAGTAACACTTCCAAGACATCGCTCACTTGCCGACACATACTGATAATGTATGTTTGGCAGATGTTGACACCAAACTCTTGCTGTAGCGATCGCAATATCCGGAAAGTTTCAATGACATCGTTAGTTTTTGCCGAAAATGGCAATTCTGACGGAATTAGCGGCCTGCGGGTTTGTAGTTCCCCTGTGAGCCAAGCAACTCGCTGTTCTTCGGATAGTTCATTGTAGGGTTGGGGTAGTATTTGCAGATATTCCAGAATCTCATTTAAAGCATCAGAATGTCTGGTGGATTCTTGGCGGATATCCAACTGAGTTAAGTTAAAGTCAAAAATTTCTACTTGACAGATGAGAGTTTCTAATTCCCCACAGCTCAAACCAGTTTCGGTTAAATTACGTGCAATTAACCGCAATTCTGCTAAAAACTCTGACCCGGAACGATACATGGGGGCTTCTTCTCCTAGCACTCCCCCACTCAGGTTATGGTCAACTTTCACGCCTATACTGGGTGATATTTCTCGGTTATACAAAGATAAATTGCGATCGCGAGTATTTTTCAACCGTCTGAGCACATAAGCCAGCTTTAACCGATAAGGTTCTTGGCGATATCGCAAAGCCAGTGCATCGTACACATCACTTAACTGGGACTGGTCTATCTCCAAAGATTCGAGCAAGTCTGGTAAGACATCGCTCCAGTGCATTGACACACTCAATAATTCAATGAGCTGTTTCACTGATTTAATATATCTTTCCAAAACCATTTGGCGCTGATAACAAGCTGTTTGCCAAGTGATTTCTGGTGTTACCGATGGGTTACCATCTCGATCTGAACCCACCCAAGAACCAAAAGAGCAGAAGTTTTTATGGGGCGGTTCTAGCCAATTAAAAGTCTTACCCAAAGCATATTTTAACCGCTTATACAGTTGAGGAATGCCATCAAATAACACCTCTTGGAAGTAGTGTAAGGCATAATCTACCTCATCGAGTACCGTCGGTTTAAACTGGTGGAGTTCATCTGTGCGCCACCACAGGCGAATTTCTTCGAGTAATTGTTCTCGCAAATCCGCCCCTTCCCACGGATATCCGCCTACTGTCCCTTCATTGCGATTTTCTACCGCATCTAGTTTTTGCAGCAGGTTGACTACCCGCCTTTGCTTATCGCGGATGGTGTGACGAACTATTTCAGTTGGGTGGGCTGTGAACACTAAACGCACATCCAACTGTGAAATCAGGCGTTGAATTTGCTGGGGTGGCACATTTAGCCTAAATAAATGGGGAAACAAAGTAGCAAATGTACCTTTTTGTTTATCAGTTGATTTATTTACCCAACTTGTTGTAGAGAATAGACTAATTGTCTGTGTACAAATTTCTTTTTCTTGGTTAACAATCAAGGCATCATCTTCTTGATGGTTAGAAGAATAGGCAGTGTTGGATAAAGCCCCTTCCTGAACTGTTTCTCCTTCCCCTGGTGAATAGCGAGTTAATTGCTGTCGCTGTTCATATTCCTGCTCTATGATGTTAATCAACTGGAAATACAACGCAAAAGCCCGAGCCGCTCGAATCGCCTCATTGATATTCAGTTGTTCAATCAACTTCACAGCAGATGCGGCCTGGTCATTTGTGGCTTGTCCTTCCGGCGAACATAAGCCCCGCAATTGTCGCAATAGTTCCACCATTGTTTGACCACATTCCTGTCGGAGTACTGATTCCCACAATTCTTCTACCACTTGCAACCGATGGCGCAAAAATAACTCTGAGCTAGGGTAAAAATTTACCCCTTGAGACAAACTGTATAAAATAGAACTCATAATTGCTGCTCTTGTCAAGCTGATTACTGTTTACATCCTATAGACTTACATCCCATAGACGAAATTAATTCTCAGGGAAAAACCTTGAGGATTTTAGCTTCTAAATATATTTTTTAATCTGTTTGTCTACCTCTGGTGCTTGTATCCCAACTGTTGTTAACTGGAAAAGGGAGAATTGGCAGGCGATCGCCGCGAAACAATTCTTCACTAGCTTCGCCTATAGATTCTAGGGCTTTGACTGTGGCTTTTTCTGCGGTGAGCAGCAGTAGTAAAGACCCTGTACCTATTTGTAAAAGAAAAGATGGGGGAATGCTCAACAAAGGCAGATTAAATCCGATATTCTCTGAAGATTTTTGGTTAGTAGAAGTCATTGCTAATTCTTAGTTGTTGGCTGATTGACACTCCCCTACCTCTAATGGTAGGGCTAGTAGCACCACTTGAGTAGGATTCGACGTTAATTAAATAGTCGCTGTCATCCCTGGTTTTTGATGCTTTCGATTTTTCCATTCTCGGCGTAGTTTCTGAAGGTCTTTAGGTCTAATCCTATATATTCTACTGCTTCTCTAAGAGGATGTTTTAAAAGGTATGATTAGTGTATCAAATATTGTTTTACCCCACCCTAACCCTCCCCTTGTAAGGGGAGGGTACTGGATTTTATTGTTTTTTGTGTGTTCCCCAATCCTTCCCAATCCTTCCCAGTCCTTCGGTGTGTTCCCTGTTCCCTGTTCCCTGTTCCCTAATATAAAAATTACCTGTTTAATACTTTCCAAACATCCTCTAAGCATGAAAAAGACTTGCTCACATGTGTTGTCTATATCTTGTCGGATTTCGGCAGCCCACGAAGTAAGACAAATGTTAGGGTGGAGGTTGATTGATCAAGGTATTGATAAGTAAATCTAATACTTGCACGTAATTAAATCAGAAAATTTATATTTCACTAAAGGTGAATACATGTTAAGTTTATTAGAGCAGACGGATAAAAAAACCGTCTAATTGGTTACAGAAATACATCGCAATCATAAACAAATGACCACAACCTTACAACAGCGCCAAAGCGCCAACGTATGGGATCGCTTCTGCGAGTGGATCACCAGCACCGATAACCGGATTTACATCGGTTGGTTCGGCGTACTCATGATCCCCACCCTCCTAGCTGCTACCACCTGCTTCATCATCGCCTTCATCGCTGCTCCTCCTGTAGACATCGATGGTATCCGCGAACCAGTAGCTGGCTCCTTAATCTACGGAAACAACATCATCTCTGGTGCAGTTGTTCCTTCCTCCAACGCCATCGGCTTACACTTCTACCCAATCTGGGAAGCAGCTTCTTTAGATGAGTGGTTGTACAACGGTGGTCCTTACCAGTTGGTAATTTTCCACTTCCTCATTGGTTGCGCTTGCTACTTAGGTCGTCAGTGGGAACTATCTTACCGCTTGGGTATGCGTCCTTGGATCTGTGTAGCTTACTCTGCGCCTTTGGCATCTGCTACCGCAGTATTCCTCATCTACCCCATCGGTCAAGGTTCATTCTCTGATGGTATGCCTTTAGGTATCTCTGGAACCTTCAACTTCATGATTGTGTTCCAAGCAGAACATAACATCTTGATGCACCCCTTCCATATGTTGGGTGTAGCTGGTGTATTCGGTGGTTCCTTGTTCTCTGCAATGCACGGTTCCTTGGTAACTTCCTCCTTGGTACGTGAAACAACCGAAACCGAATCTCAAAACTACGGTTACAAGTTCGGTCAAGAAGAAGAAACCTACAACATCGTAGCTGCTCACGGTTACTTTGGTCGTTTAATCTTCCAATACGCTTCCTTCAACAACAGCCGTTCACTACACTTCTTCCTAGCTGCTTGGCCTGTAATCGGTATCTGGTTCACCGCACTAGGTGTAAGCACCATGGCGTTCAACTTGAACGGTTTCAACTTCAACCAATCAGTAATTGACTCTCAAGGTCGCGTCATCGCTACCTGGGCTGATGTCATCAACCGCGCTAACCTGGGTATGGAAGTAATGCACGAGCGTAACGCTCACAACTTCCCCTTAGACTTGGCTGCTGGTGAAGTTGCTCCTGTTGCTTTGACTGCTCCTGCAATCAACGGCTAATCATAAACTTTAGCTGAATC
>CAIWDD010000089.1 GCA_903911355.1 uncultured Nodularia sp.
AGACAGAATCAGTCCTCTTCTTCTTTCAAATTAATGAATCCCGTTCGCGGGATTGAAACGAGAACCAAGTACAAGAGACAGAATCAGTCCTCTTCTTCTTTCAAATTAATGAATCCCGTTCGCGGGATTGAAACATGCCACCATTGAGACTTAAAATGCCCTGGAAGCCTCTTTCAAATTAATGAATCCCGTTCGCGGGATTGAAACGTTCATTTTGTACCTTGCCCTGTATCGCCGGCTGCGCTTTCAAATTAATGAATCCCGTTCGCGGGATTGAAACTACCCAGATTGGCAAGACCTACTTCTACCACGCTCATTACTTTCAAATTAATGAATCCCGTTCGCGGGATTGAAACGAAAATTTTTACGAATATGAGGATGATCCTGACTTCCTTTCAAATTAATGAATCCCGTTCGCGGGATTGAAACTCAAGGTCAACACGTGGGAAAAAAGCCCGCATAGACACTTTCAAATTAATGAATCCCGTTCGCGGGATTGAAACGAACGAAGCGATCGCCGCCATCAACCTATCCCCCAGCCCTTTCAAATTAATGAATCCCGTTCGCGGGATTGAAACCCGACGTTGATATCTGCTACGGACTTAATACCATCTTTCAAATTAATGAATCCCGTTCGCGGGATTGAAACAAGTGATATCTCTATTGCAAATTACGAAGCACACCTTTCAAATTAATGAATCCCGTTCGCGGGATTGAAACACCCCGGCAGAGTAGAAATCAGGCTGGAGACGTGACTGCTTTCAAATTAATGAATCCCGTTCGCGGGATTGAAACAGATGGTATGCTGTGGGCTACCCTTGCGAGATTAAACTTTCAAATTAATGAATCCCGTTCGCGGGATTGAAACACTTATATTGACGATAAAGGGGGGAGCGATCGCGGGTCTTTCAAATTAATGAATCCCGTTCGCGGGATTGAAACGCAGCCATCTCTAGGGTTTCCCCCACTACTTCCATATCTTTCAAATTAATGAATCACGTTCGCGGGATTGAAACATCTTATGTTTGACATTAAATTGTTTAGCTTTGAATCCCGAAATATTAATGGCGACTGATAAAATTTTTTCTATGGTGTGCGATCGCCACCTCCCTCGTCTCATCTCAGGAAAACTTTCCCTAGAAAACTTAGACAAAACAAGTTAAAATTTATCTAGGAGGTAAGCTATATGTAAAAAACAATTCCGGAAATTTATTTACAGAATAGTTGCCTTATTCAATCATCAGGAAAAATCATCATGGTAAAATCAGCCCTAAAGCTAATCACAGTTGATGAATTTATTGCTGAATACGGCGATCAAGAAAATTATGAACTAATTGATGGGGAATTAATCGAAATGGAACCAACCGGACCCCATGAGCAGGTATCATCCTTAATTGGGCGCAAACTTAACGTAGAAATTGATCATCAGGACTTACCATACTTTATCCCCCATCGCTGCTTAATTAAACTATTAGGAACAAATACAGCATTTCGTCCCGATGTTATTGTTCTAGACCAAACACAACTAATTAATGAGCCATTGTGGCAACAAGAACCAATTATTACATCATGTAAATCTATCAAACTAATAGCTGAAGTCGTCAGTACTTGGCAAAATGACTACGCCCGTAAAGTCGAAGATTACGCCTTACTGGGTGTTCCTGAATATTGGATAGTTGATTATTTGGGTATAGGTGGTAGAGAGTATATTGGCAAAATCAAGCAGCCTACTGTGACAATTTGTAAATTAGTAGAGGATGAGTATCAAAAGCGATTGTTTCAAAACAACGATCAATTGGTATCCTCCATCTTTCCAAATTTGCAATTAACAGCAAAACAAGTCTTTACTGCTGGGGGTGCTGTATCTATCTAGTTTCCCTAAACTATGCCTAACTTTATCTGTGAAGATGACATCGAACAAGCCGTACCCCGCAAATTAGCACAGCAGCATGGTTTTAAAATACTCAACTGCTACACCGTCAACCCTGACGACTTAAAGGACTGACACCACACAGATAAACGAGATGTGATTTTTAGCGATCGCTTAAAAGCTGCGACCTTACGCCTCAACGCCAGCATAACCGTCAACCAATAATCATCACTCAAATACCACCGTTCTATTAGAATAGACTAATACCCGATTTTGCAGATGTAACCGCACTGCTCTAGCTAAAACAACCCTTTCTAAATCTTTACCCTTTCTAATTAAATCCTCAACTTCATTGCGGTGACTAACTCGCACCACATCTTGTTCAATAATCGGACCTGCATCTAAATCAGGTGTAGCATAGTGGGCGGTAGCGCCAATAATTTTTACCCCACGTTCAAAGGCGCGGTGATAGGGATTTGCACCAATAAAAGCCGGTAAAAATGAATGATGAATATTGATGATTTGGGGAAACTGAGCCACAAAATCAGCACTAACAATCTGCATATATTTGGCTAAAACTACTAAATCAATCTTATATTTCTGTAGTAGTTCTAGTTGTTGGGCTTCCGGTTCGGCTTTATTATCTTTAGTAATAGGAATGTGATAAAAATCAATGCCAAATTGCTCTGCTACTTCCTTGAGATGAGGATGGTTACTAATAATTAAGGGAATCTCGGCGGCGAACTCCTTGGCTCTTTGTCGCCAAATTAAATCAAATAAACAATGGTCTTGCCGGCTCACCCATATGGCAATACGTGGTATGGTATCAGAAAAATGTAGTTGCCATTTTGCATTTAAAGGTTGGGCGATCGCATTAAATGCTGGGCCAATCAGTTCTCGTGGTAAATTAAATCCCTCTAACTGCCATTCTATCCGGGTGAGAAATAATCCAGCGGAAAAGTCTGTATGTTGGTCTGCATGGATAATATTACCACCATTAGCATAGATAAAGTTGGCAAATTTGGCAACTAGTCCTCTTTCGTCGGGACAGGAAATAAGTAAGGTGGCGGTGGGTTGGGTCATGTAAGCTGGGTTGATGTTTAATTTTTCTGTGGCGATCGCTTAATTTTTAATAGGTTCATCTTCAGGTATTATGTCTTTTGGTTCTTGCCATTCTGAAAGTTCCCGATTTACAGCATTTTGAAAATCTGTGGATACAAGTATGACATTTATCTTACCATTTTCTTCTTGATTGTCGTCAGTTTGAGCATATAAAAAACGATTGTTAAAGTCAGGGTTACCTAAAATTAGTTGGTGTGTTTTCTGGTTTTTCAAGTTAATATTAATCGTGGCTAAGGGTTGACTAAAACCAAATTCTTCTAATTGATTAGGTGTAATTTCTAATGTGCGATCGCTTTGACCATTAACTAATAAATTGGTTAAATAAGCAACGATTGCATCATTAGCTGGTTCTGTAGAGGGGGATGTTAATGACCATTGCGGTTGTGTTGATGGGGTGTTGCGTTTTAAGCTGACGGTGATATCTTGTTTCTGAATGGTCAGAGATTGTATGTCATCTTGTGTAAAGGTGAAAATTTGCTGCTTTTGCGCCTGTAATTGTTCTCCCTGGGTTGTACCTTGGATTTCATAGAAATAGACAAAACCACCCAAACCCAGAGCGAGAAAGATTAAAACTAAAGTTGTCCGTGGTAATTTCATATGTCTTGATTATCTGCGCTTCCACCAAATAATAGCCGCTGTTACTAACCCCAATAATGGTAATAGTAATAAAGATGAGATTGCTAACAGAGTGGTTTGGAGAATGCTCAAGTTAATCCGGCGGTTTCTGGGTTCTTTGGGGCGAATAGAAAGGGGTTGTTGGTCTTGTTGACTTAACCAAGTGACGGAGTTAAGAAACACATCTCCATTCAGTTGCTGTTCAAATAAGCCATCAGTAGCAAATTCCGAATCTCCAATCACTACTAACCGGGATTCCATGGTCGGTGCTGCGGGTATTGTTTTAGTCAAAGCCACACCTAAAGTTAGAGATCCGGGGATATCTGTTTGGGGGTTAAAGTCTAATTTTTCGCTTTCCTGGTCGCTTTCAGCCCAACTGTCAGGATAGGGTTTAGTTTGTAGTAAAATGGTTGATTTAATTCCAGCTACAGGGTTAATTTCTAAAGGTCTTGCTAATCGATAAAAGGAAATACCATTACCAAAGTCTTGTGTAATGGGATGTTGTCCATAATCTGTGACAATGGCAACAGCTGGGCCTAGTCCTACAGCAGATCCGGAAACATCCACGGCTAAACGATTGTCTAAAATAACACCCCATTCTTTAAGTAAACTGTCGAGATTGGTGTTAGTATTGGGGTCAATCATTAATAGGAGGTTCCCACCGCCATTGAGATAATCTTGTAAGGCTTTGACTTCCCTATCAAATAATTCTCGTTTGGGACCAGCTACGACTACAACAGATACATCCTTTGGAACTTGAGATTTTTCTCCTAAATTCAGTGGTGAACCAGTATAATTTATATTGCTTAGTCCCTGAATGGCTTGTGAAATTCCCCCTTGACCTGATGTTAAAGAATGTTCGCCATGACCTTGCAGAAAGTAAACTGGAGTGGTGGTTGTACTGTTAAGTTGTTGCAGACGATTTGTTAATCTAATTTCTGACAGGCGTTCATTGGTATTTAGTTTTTGGACTAATTGGCGGTTATCTCCAGATTCTAGGTACACTTCCCCATAATCTTGAACACCAAATTTGTTTGCTAGGGTTGGTCTAGCTTGGGGGTCTACATACTCAAATTCAAACTTGGAACTTTCTCGCCGATAGTTTTCTAGTAGTTCCTTGTCTAGGGGATTTCTGTTAACGTCAAATATCCATATTTTGACTGGTTTTTCTAATCTCCTGACTAATTGTTGAGATTGAGGTGCTAGGCTAAATAATTGGGTTTCTGTTAAGTCTTGACGCAGGTAATAACGAGTGCCTAAGAAGTTAAGTAACCCCACAATTGCAAATACAGCCATAATGGCAATCAGAGCATGTACCGCTTGGGTGGAACGACTATTCCACCATTGATTTTGCTGAGTTTGCAATACTATCCACAAGGTAAGGGTAATAGTTCCTGCAATGAGGAATATCAGGGGGATGATTCCCCAGGTTTCCGCTACTATTCCAGATGTTACGCCGACAGCAAGTAAAAATAATCCTAAGAAAAATAAGTATTTTACCGGTTGGTTTTTTTTGATAATTTTCATTTGTGATTACTGATTAGTCATTGGTTCCCTAATTACCGGCGCCCGAAGCGCAGTGCATCAATTGACTGGGCTGTGAGAAAGATACCCAAGAATATATAACTAGTGAATAAAATCAAGGCGCTGGTATCGAAAATACCTTGAATCAGGGTATTGTAATGTTTCAATAATGAGAAATGACCTAGTATTTCTCCCATGGTTCCACCGATACCTTTGGCAATGACATCAACAAACAATAATAATAAAATTAGGGCGAAGGTGAGGACAGCAGATAAAATTGTGCTGTCGGTGAGGGAGGAAATAAACATTCCTAATGATAATATTGCTGCGGCTAGTAAGATTAAGCCCAAATTCCCTAGTAAGGTAATTGTGGGCGACATGGGGGGATTAGATGCACTGATGGCGATCGCCTGCAAGATGAATAAGGGTACAATCAGGGTGGTAAAGAATGTGAGTACACCTAATAATTTACCTACTGCTACCGCCCAGTTAGTGACTGGTGAGGTGGCTAACAGTTCCAAAGTACCGAGCTTGCGTTCTTCGGCATACAGTCCCATAGACAGTATTGGTAAAATAAATAACAGTAACCAACCTAATCTATCCAGGAATGCACGGATAAATTCATAGGGGACATCTATGGGTGGTATTGGTATATTTAGTTGTTGTCCTTGGAGGTCTACTTGGGCAACTGTTGGTAAAATCCCATCAGGCCCTACTAAAATTGTGACAAAGAATAACCCGGCTATCAACCAAAATACACTGGCGATCGCATAGGCTAAGGGGGAGATAAAATAACTCTGTAACTCTCGGCGATAAATGGCAATAATATTACTCAGCACTATACCCATTAAGGCTCCTTAGTTTGGTGAATCTGAATCTATATGTTTTTCTGCTGTAGTCAATTGCAAAAATACATCTTCTAGGGTAGCGCTGACACGGCGCATTTCATGTAATCGCCAACCCGCAGTGACTAATGTTGCAGCAATATCTTTTCCCGCTTCCATTCCCGGTTGGGAAATTACCCGCAGGTGGGCGCGGTTGTGATTGGATAAGTCATTACCCAGAGATTCTACCAGACTTACACCGGGGATATTTTGCAAAGTTTGTGTTGCTAAATCACCATCTCCCTCAATTTCTATTTCATATGCTGACCCACCTGACAACTGGGTCATGAGGTTTTCTGGTGTGTTGGTGGCGACAATTTTACCCCCATTGATAATGGCGACACGGCTACAAGTCATACTCACCTCTGGCAAAATGTGGGTAGACAGAATAATGGTGTGAGTACCAGCGAGACTTTTAATTAAATTGCGGACTTCAATAATTTGTCGGGGGTCAAGTCCCACGGTGGGTTCATCTAAAATAATTGCTGGTGGGTCGTGGACGATGGCTTGAGCAATGCCGACTCTTTGGCGGTATCCTTTAGATAGTTTGCGGATAATTACTTGGCGCTTATCTTCTAAGTTACAGCGTTTAATGGCTGCTGTTACCTTCTGGGTGCGATCGCCCGGAGGAACACCTTTAATTTGTGCGACAAAATCTAAGAATCCCTCGACGGTCATTTCTGGATATAACGGTGGTGTTTCCGGTAAATAACCAATGCGTTGGCGAACTGCGAGGGAATTTTCATGAACATCAAAGCCAGCAATTGCGGCTTTACCCTTGGTCGCTGGTAAATAACCGGCTAAAATCCGCATGGTTGTAGTTTTACCTGCACCATTTGGTCCTAAAAATCCTAAAATTTCCCCTGGTTCAACGGTAAAGGTAACATCATGAATAGCTGGGGTAGAACCGTAAGTTTTACACAGATGTTCGACTTCAATCATCGTTCTGCTGGCAAGAAAATAAAATAGAGAATACCCAACAATCTTAGATCACTTGGGGAATTATCCTCATCTCAGGTACTGGGAGTGGGAATTAAGTAACATACAACAAAAGGTTTCTCACCTCACCTCGCTTCTGACCTGTATCAAATTCTCCCATCTCCTTGCTCAGGAGAGGGTTTGGGGGTGAGGTTGTATATTTTATCAAATCCGCACTATGTCCAACCAACGCAAAATTCAAAGTATATACACCGATGGCGCTTGCACTGGTAACCCTGGTCCTGGGGGGTGGGGTGTGGTAGCTTATTTTACTGATGGCGCAATTCATGAAATGGGTGATGCTGCCAATTATACGACTAATAATAAGATGGAGATGACAGCGGCGATCGCTGCTTTAAAATTCTTCCATGGATATCGACAAGGTGAACCCATTACCCTGTATACCGATAGTGAATATCTGATCAACTGTGTCACCAAGTGGTTACCAGGATGGAAAAAGAAAGGCTGGAAAAAGGCTGATGGTAAACCCGTCCAGAACCAAGACCTGTTAGAAATTCTTGATCAGCTGAATACTGAGAACATAAATTGGCAGCACGTGCGCGGACATTCTGGTAACATAGGTAACGAGCGGTGTGATGTGATTGCTCGCTCATTTGCTAGCGGTCAAATCCCTTCTCTACAAGAACTATCTCCTACTGATTCCTACAAATCTTTACATTCTTTAGGTGAAGGCGACTGGGAAAAGGTAGCCTGTTATGAATCTAAATCTACAATAGTTCACAAAAGTACACAAGATCATAGTACTTTTATGTCAGATATGAATGCTATGGAACCATCCACTGTAACAGATGCGGCCACAAATGAAGAACAACTATCGACAACAAGGGTCAAACAACTGAGAAACTTGGTGGAGACTCTGCGTATAGCTGAGGAGATTGCCGAAAAAGGCTATTTAATTACCAGTTCGGAACTAGCAGACTTGATGGATGTCCATGCCAGCGCGGTCACTAGTCGGGGAGACGAGTGGCGCTGGCGCAACTGGATTGTATCACGGGTCAGACGAGAAGGGAATCAAATTCTCTGGGAGCTAGAACGAGGCGATCGCCTAGAAAGGGAAAATGAAATATAACTAAGCAATCAGTTATACTTCCTCCCTCGCCATTCCCTGGGGGTGCGCAATGCTGAGAGGAAGATTCGGAATACAGCTAGGGGGTCAGCTAAGGGAGAAAGCCAAAATAACCAACCACCTTGAGCCGTTTTGCGGTCGTAAGAAGGTGCGATCGCAAAAACCAGGGCAAAACGAATAACCAACAGAAATAGATTTAACCCCAATAATAGGGGTGGGGAGGAAACTAACAAGCAAGTAGGGACAAGGAATACAGGTAAACCTTGCACTGCACAGAGTAACCATAAATCGCCCCACACTTGACCAGGTAGAGATGCGTCTTTTAAATCCAGACTGCGACCCCATTCCTTCCAAGTTTCCCTTGCGCCCTCATACATCCGCACTTTCAGCACCTGGGAGCCATCCAGGAAGCCGACTTTAAACCCTTGCTGTGCAATATGTCGCGCTAGGGTAACATCATCACAAAAAGAACTACTAGCACTAGTATAACCACTGACGGCAGCCAAAACAGAACGGCGACACAAAAAGCATTGACCATTAGCCATCACCCTTTCCGGCTGGGTGGTGGTAATTCCCGCCGGGTCGAAGCGATAAAGCAAAGTCATTAATAATGCTGGTTGCAGCCAGCATTCACCGGGATACTTGAGAATGAACTGGGGTGAGAGGGAAATTAAATCATATCCTTGGGCTTCTGCGGTTTTGACTAAACTAGCAACTAGTCCGGGATGTGGTTGGGTATCAGCATCCATCCCCAGAAACCACTTACTTGCTTCCGAACTATACAAAAATCCGTTATGTAAAGCCCAAGGACGACCTACCCAATTAGGGGGTAAGGGGTCATCTGTGATTAACCGAAAGCGCGGGTCTTGCTGCTGTGCAGTTTTCACTAAGTCCGGGGTTCCATCTTGGGAATTACTGTCTACGACAATAATTTCCCGCACTTCGTAACTTTGGCGGCTTAAGCCAGATAACAGGGGACTAATACGCAGGGCTTCGTTAAGGGTGGGAACTACAACGCTCACACTACCGAGAAGTTCCGGTGTTGGCTGTTGGGGTGATATGGGGGGATACCTTCTTGGCCCCTTCAACAGGCGGGAAAGTAAAATCGCCGTTGCTGGTATTTGAATAAGTAGCAATAGAAAAGTTATGACGCTTTCTACTGTTAAAGCGTTTTCCACAATAAAAATATCTAGCAATGAAAATGGTGATTACACAAAAAATTGGGCAGGAGACATGAGTTTTTGGTTGTCTTCGGTAGTCTTCCTGTCCCCTAATTTTATTTCAAGGCAACTTTGATGTTTGCCACTGAAATTTGGTTGGTGGTTGATTGGGTATCAGTTTGGTTAGATACTGCTGACCCTTTTAACCACAGTGCTAGTGCAGGGGCTACTCCTAGGAAACAGCCCAATACTACGGGGATGGAGAATCCCGCCGCTAAACTCATGACTGTAGCAAAGCCAAAGTTGGCTAAATATACTACTAAGGGTAGATTCAGCTGCGATCGCTCAAATTTGATGGGGTTGTTTTTCCATAGTAAGGCGGAGACGGTCATAAACACTGCACCAGTACCCCACCAACCGGCAAAGTTTTGATAAGGCATTCCAAAGAAAGCCCCCGGTTGATGCCAATACCAGAAGGGTAGAGAAGTTTGGCTCATGGCAGGATCAAGCACAAAATCCCAGGAAGTCAACAGCAAGGAACCTAAAGCAATAGCAACAATATGTCGCCACCAGCTGGGTTTTGTGTCCACTTCTAACCCAGCGCGGGCTAGTAGGTAAGAAACGCATCCCAAATAAAACCATGATAGGGGAATTGTGAAGGGCACTAAACCAGAAATTTTATAGCCCAAGCCGCTCAAATAGCTATAGTGACCGAAAGGAAATCCTGTACTGGTTCCCAGTAGTTCACTGGTCAGGGAAATCAATATTGCTGGCAGCATAAATGCCAAAATTCTCCCTAACCCCAAGGTGCGCAAACCATACAAAAATACAGCTGCGGTTCCCAAGATCATATAGACCACACCACCTCCGGCCATACTCCACTGCATGGCAGTTTGTCCAATTTCAGAGAAATGGAAAATTACTTCGGCATTCGGCACTACTATTAGTATGCCTACCAATCCAAAGACCATTGACACGATGTGGCCAATTAGGCCTACGCGCTCCGCGATTACAAGTTGTTTCATGATCAGTCCTTAACAAGATGTGACGTGTGGCTGCTGGGCTGTTAATAGTTTACAAATATTTACGCAAATATTTAACTAGTTTGTACCATTATTCCCCTGGAAGTTGTTAATTTTTCTGAGTCAGTGCATCATAACCTATTGAACTTATACTGTTAGCAGCCAATTACGGCAATCACGGGGGGAAAATATTTGCGGATATGGCACTGGAGAACATAACGACTGGAACGAGCAAATTCAAGGATGTTTGTATGGATTTAATCACCGAATTAATGATTCTATAATGGCTAGGCCAACCCGTCTTAGATTGAATGTTAGTTTGAAAACACTGCCTTGGATTTCTTTAGTACTCGTCTCACTGAGTTACAGTACATTGGGTTGGGTATTATCAAATAATAATGCCCCTCTTTATCTGTGGATATTACTTATATTAGCTATTTTAGTTTTAGTGGCGAGCTTAACTGTTTCTGTGTCGGTAATCTCAAAGTATTCTAGTCTATTAGTTAGCTCAAATCTCAGGTCTTTTACCGTTGCCACTCTTGGCGCTTTATTGTTTTTTCTGATGCTAGCTTGGTACGGTATATTTTTGGATATGTTGCTGATTATTTGTGCGGGGATATTGGCGAGAATTGACTGTCAAACCGCTGGTCTCACACAATTACAAGCTTTTTTAATTATCTTGCTCTTTTCATTAGGGGGGTTAGGTTGCAGTCACTTACTACACTTGGTATCATCAGGGTATATATAGTGGTTGCAGAGGGTGGGGATTACCCACCCAAGCACATCTAAACGGTAGCTGTCTCCCCTGGGGTTGCAACTGGATAAACACTAACTTTTTTGCGGGCTTTACCTTTTCTCTCAAAGGCTACTAAACCATCAATTAAGGCAAACAAGGTGTCATCGCTACCAATACCAACATTGTTACCGGGGTGAAATTTGGTTCCCCGTTGACGTACGAGAATGTTTCCCGCTAGTACGGTTTGACCACCGTAGCGCTTGACTCCCAAGCGTTGAGCATTAGAGTCGCGTCCGTTACGAGTACTACCTGTTCCTTTCTTATGAGCCATAATTACCTCTTGTGTTTTCTTTCTTTATTATTCAGCTACAGCTTCTACGGGGGAATTATCGGTATTCATATCGTTTGATACCTCTTCTGGAGCAGTAAATACTGCTCCATTCAGGGTGATGGAATCAATCATCAGTCTAGTAATTTCTTGCCGATGTCCCCGTTTTTTACGGGTTTTCTTTTTCGGCTTCATTTTATAAACTATGACTTTGCGGCCTCTCAGATTCCTGAGAATTGTTCCTTCTACCGTCGCCCCTGTTACTAACGGCTGTCCTATGGTGACCTCGCCGTCATGCTGCACTAGTAATACTGAATCTATTGTAACTTTTTCGTCGGCTTCGATATGGAGCAGTTCAATATCGTAAAAGCGACCAGGTTCAACTTTTAGTTGCTTGCCGCCAGTTTCAATAATTGCGTAGGTCATGAAATTGTCCTTGAAGTTGCCGTACAGGTAGCTGGCTTTAAAGGCGATCGCTCGCTGTTGCTAGCTTTTGTGTATGTCTACCTGATCCGAGCAGGAATAAGACAGACAGCCTTATATTTTACTTACATTAATCTGTTTATGTCAACTGTGATGGAGGGGTTTATTTGAGTTAGAAATATTACTATAAGGTGTTGAGTTTTGAACAACCATTTCAAAACTCAACAGGGGAATTTGTTAATTTCTCGCCCCTAACTTTTGACCGACACCATTTTTTTGTGCGGGGTCGTCTGCGGGTAATTCCACACCAAAGACCCGCCCAAAAGCCTTTTCTACTTTGTAGCCAGAATCAATAGACTCTAAGGGGTCTTTGCGGAGTCTATGACGCAGACATAAAGTAATTACACGTTTGATATCATCAAGAGTGACTTCGGTTCGACCTTCAAAAGCGGTTAATGCTTTGGCGGCGCGGTTGGTAACAATATCACCACGCAAACCATCAACATCTAGTTCTGAACAAATTTCGGAAATTTTCACCCGCTGCTCGTAGTCAAGTGTAACTTGGGGTAACAAATTCTGAGCATTGACAATTTTTTCTTGTAATGCTTCCTGTTCAGGTTGATATTTTTGCAGAAATTCAGCCGGATTTTGGTCAAATTCCGACCTTTGTTCCACAATCTGCACCCGTAAAGCAGGTTCTTTGACGGTGTGAATTTCTGCGTGCATCCCAAAGCGGTCTAACAGTTGAGGGCGTAATTCACCTTCCTCGGGGTTCCCAGAACCTACCAGCACAAACCGGGCTGGGTGGCGAATAGAAATTCCTTCCCGTTCTACAGTGTTCCACCCACTAGCAGCAGAGTCCAGTAATACGTCTACTAGGTGGTCATCTAGCAAATTGACTTCATCCACATAGAGAATACCTCGGTTAGCCTTGGCTAGCAATCCCGGTTCAAAGGCTTTCACACCTTCAGATAAAGCTTTCTCAATGTCGATGGTACCACAAACTCGGTCTTCTGTAGCTCCCAATGGTAGGTCTACCATTTGAACTTTTTTATGAGCTATGGGTATTTCCGCCCCCTGTTCCACCATCTGGCGAACTTCATCGCTCATGACGTCGGGGTCCTTGGGGTCACTATTGAAGGGGTCATTGGCCACAACTGGGATTTCTGGCAATAAATCCGCCAGGGCCCGGATAGTCGTGGATTTACCGGTGCCGCGATCGCCCATAATCATTACACCACCGATTTTGGGATCAATCACGTTCAACAGCAGCGCCAGTTTCATTTCTTCCTGTCCCACAATTGCTGTAAATGGGAATACCACGCGACGCGCACTGGCCGTGGATTGAGCAGTTGGAGTCACTAAATTACCTTAACAATATTTTTCTTATTACCGTTCTTTATTGTGCCACAGTTAGGAGGTGAAGAAGCGACTACAGCAGGTTGGTAATTTCAAATCAGCCTCTGAGGTAGTGACACTCCATGGAAATTTAACTCAAATTTATTTAGATGTGAGTTCTGGTCGAGCGCGTTAATTTAAGTACATACTTAATTTAATTTAAATAGCCCCGGTCGATGAATCAAAACCTTAATTTAACTTCCAGCCAAGAGTTCCCCACTCATAAAAATCACAGTTTTTCCCCACTACAGTTATCTGTGAAGCCATTGATTATCTTTACTCTAGAGCTGCTACTAGCAATACCCCTGGGTTTAGTCTTAGTCAAATTACACGTGGGCGGAATTGCTTGGATATTTGGGGGACTAGCCTCCGGTGCTATAGTTTTACAAATATGTCGGATTGTATATCAGTATAATCCCCGTCCTAATCGCCGGGCCAGAAAGCTGGGAATGGCACTTGTGGGCTTAACTGTGGGTGCTTCAAGTAGTGGTAGCAATTTAACGGGTTTGGCTTCTGGGATTCCTGTATTTATTTTTCTGACTTTGTTCTTAATAGTTTGTGGTATCTGCATTGGCTACATCTACTCTCGCTTGAGTCAAACCAATTTATTAACCTCCATGCTGGCGACGGTTCCCGGTGGTGTGGGAGTTATGTCATCTATTGCTGCGGATTATAATCGTAATGTCACCCTTGTAGCTTTGCTTCAGGCTATTCGTGTTACATCGGTTGTATTACTGATTCCATTCATTGCACGGTCATCTGTTGCTGATGTTCTCCAGGCTGAAACTTTACCTGTGACAAATACAGTACTAAATTTTGACCCGTCTCAATTAGGCTTCCTCTGTTTGGCGCTGCTAATTACGGCGTTGGTAGTTTATCTGGCTGGTTTATTTAAACTCCCCGCTGCTGAGTTTTTTGGTGCATTATTAGTTGGTCTGGGGTTTAATCCTTTGCTCCACTGCATACCTGTTTTGGCTGATGTGGCTTTTAATCCCCCCGGGTTGATGAAGTTATTCGGCCAAATGCTTCTGGGAATTACCATTGGTGAATATTGGGGAAAGAAACCTAATATTGGCACAAGAGCCATTAGTTACGGTTTTATGTCTGTGGCTATGACTCTAGCTGCTGGTGCGATCGCTGCTATGCTGGCCATGCAGTTAACTTCTTGGGACTGGTTAACTTGTCTACTGGTTACCGCACCAGGGGGAGCGCCAGAAATGATCCTGGTATCCCTGACATTAAATCATGATGTCGAAATTGTCACCACTGGCCATTTAATCCGACTGATTGCTATTAATAGTTCCCTACCCCTGTGGATCTTTTTGTTTCGCCGTCTTGATACCCAATTTTCTGAGTCAGTTTAATCCCCCAATGTTTCCATGATTAATCACCAAGAATTAGATGCTCATCAATGGGTCAAAACTCGTTCATCCCTTGACCCAGGAAAATCTACATTCCTGACCTGGACAGGTAAAATTTACAGTTTTATCCCCGGTGAGAACAGAAAACTCCTATTTAAAATATCGGGAGTCAGTGTTAGTAGGTGCATTCCCACAGCACAAGATAACTGGGATTTTACTTCTAGGGAACTTACTTACTATTTAAGTCCCCAAACGGGGGAGATTCTGCGCCTCTGGGAAAATCCCTGGACAGGTGAAACAGTACCTGTGATGCATGTAGCAAATAATCCGGTACAGGGAAAATTTCAAGGTAAATTTCCCGCGCAAGTTGAGGGAGATACTACAACTTTTGTTTTTGATATTTTTCCTACCTATCCTAATCCCTTGGGCGCAAATCCCAAGTTTGCTGAATATAGCCCATATCCCATTTATCAGGCTTCGGAACTATTTAAGTTGGCTGTACCCACCGTAGATTTATTTAACTCGCAACTAGATTCAGTCTCCCATCTGCGACTGAGTTGGGATAGAATCGGTCAATGGTTGCCCTGGATGAAAATGGGCGATCGCCCTGGTTATCTCATTTACAGTGCTTCGGGAAGCAAAGTCAATGGAATTACTGAATTACCCCAGTTAATTTATGATGAAATTAATACCCGTCTCCCCCTGTACAAGGAAGCCCCAAAGGCTTTTTTAGATGCTGAGGATATGACCTCTTGGCTGTACTTCCAAAAACACTTTCAAGCTTACCTAGCGGGTGCAGTTTTCCCCTTACCCGAAGCCGAAGGGTTATAATGGTTAAAATTTCTGCATATTGTGACTGTGGGGGTCAAAGCCTCTAGAAAACCGCGTGCTGTCATCATAGCAAGCCCCAGTTAAATCGGCTCCATACAACTTGGTTAAATTCAATTTCGCTCCCCGGAGATTCGCCTGGGTCAGTTTCACTCCAGATAAGTTAGCCCTGGTTAAGTTGGCTCGCGCTAAATTGGCTTGACTCAGGTCTGCTCCCCACAGTTTGGCTTGGGCTAGGTTGGCTTGACTCAGGTCTGCTCCCCACAAGTTAATTCCCGGTAGGTAGGCGGCTATGAGCTTGACTCTACTTAAGTGGGCCGCGGGGAAATACCTCTGTCCTGCGTTATAAAGTCTGATTAGTTCGTTAGCATCCATGAGTTTCTTGTGTGAAATCTCTATTTCTAGGATAGTCTGCAATGGTTTTTAACGCAGAGGTACGCAAAGGTACGCAAAGGTACGCAAAGGTTATTCTTTCAGGGAGATTACTTCAAAATCAAAGGCACCAATTAGGCGATTATCAATGTAAACCTGTATTTGATGCTGACCACCAGGATCGCCGGGAACCATTGTCCAGAAGTTTTCAATAGTACCGTCAGTAGTATACACTGTCCGCGTTGTTACAGCTTGCATACTGTCAGCTGATAAGGACAAGCTTTCACCATCCTCTGTAGCCCAAGTTTCTGGAGGTTTTGGCAATCTTAGTACTTCCCTCCATGTGACTTGACCTCGGTAATTTTTTAGTTGAATCCTCCATCCGTATTTACCACCTTGGTATAAGAATACTCTGGTGGTTGGGGTAAATTTATTTTTTCCTTGGGGGTCAACTCTGAGTACTCCAAACTCTGCTTGACTGGCGGTAATCAGTTGCGTGTTGCTGGAGTTATCAGTCTGTCTACTATTATCCGCTAAGGAGGGCAATTGTGGAGAGGCTATTAACCCACATATCAAGATGGAAGATGTTATTACAATCCTCCCAGCCCAATTTCTATTTACCACAGCAAATCTTTTTGGTCGGTTACTGCTATATATTCGTCTATTCTACTTGCTTTCCGGGGTCATTACCACAATAATGTTGATTAGTGGCTAACATCAGCGCCGAGCAAGCACCAGAAGTCAATGGAGTCAAGTTAGCATATATTCCGATTGTGGAAGCAGCACCGTTAATTATTGCCAAAGAAAAAGGCTTTTTTGCCAAGTATGGCATAAGTAATGTGGAGCTTTCTAAACAAGCTTCTTGGGGTTCTGCTAGAGATAATGTAGAAATTGGTTCGGCTGGTGGTGGAATTGATGGCGGTCAATGGCAAATGTCTATGCCACATTTAATTAGTGAAGGTTGAATTACTAAAGGTAATGTCAAGATTCCCATGTATGTGTTATGTCAATTAATTACACATGGCAATGGAATTGCGATCGCCAACAAACACCAAGGTAGCGGTATAGGTTTACAATTAGCCGGAGCCAAGTCTTTATTCTCTAAACTCAAAGCCTCCCCCACACCCTTCACCGCTGCTCAAACATTCCCCGCGGTTAATCAAGATTCAAAGTTGTGTTTCTGATTGTTGCACCTGTTCACCAGGACTAGGGAAGGAAACTGGATCAAGGGATGGACTAGGGGAATTTAACTGCGGTTGTTGCGATGACCCTTCCATATTGCTATCACTGAAGTAGGAGCCAACAATCTTGTCATAGTTAGAAGCAACTGCTAAAAATACGCCACCTAAAATATAAATGGGTAAGGGAAGGTTGAATTTTTTTAACCAGTCAAACAGTTCTGCTACAGCAAATAACAATAAAAAACAAGCCAGCCAAACCCTCATTTTTATCTCCCCTGTGTGCAAGTGTATTTTTAGGGTGAGGGCAAATACTCACCCTGATTTATTGGTTAAATATATCACGTTGTTTTTAAGCCGGTTTATGAGCAATAAAATACTTGCTCATGAAGTGCACCTGGGTGGAAATATTCTCAAAACCAGCTTGCTCTAACCGTCCTACTAGGTCATCATGTGTATAATCCCGATAGTAAGGTTCATGGAACAGTAGGGGGAAAGATTCCATATTTACGGCAAATTCAGGTGAGTCACTCATTTGAATGGAATCACAAATGACAAACACTCCCCCCGGTTTTGTGACTCGGAAACATTCTTCAATGACTGTTTGACGCACTTTTGCTGGTAACTCATGGAAGAGGAAGACGGAAGTTACCCCATGGAAGTAGTTGTTTAAGTAGGGTAACTCTTCAGCGTTAGCTTGTAAGAGTTGGGGTAACTCTCCAGGAATTTCCGAGAGTTGTTGATTGGCTTTGCGTAAATATGCTGGTGATAAGTCCACACCATACAAGGATGCTTGAGGTAGGGACCCCCGGAGCATCCTTAATGTTCTTCCAGTCCCACAAGCTACGTCTAAAACACGTATTTGTTTTGCTGGTAGGGAATTAAAGGCTTTTAACCCCTGCTTTAAAGGGGACAGTATCCGCCGTCGCATGGGGTCAGCTGTGCCACTAAACAGGATTTCTACCTGTAAATCATATAGGTTGGCGGAATTGTCGCTTAAATAGCCGTTGGTTTGGTTATGGAAGTTCTGCACATAGTAGCTGGGATAACCATCTGTTTCTATTTCTGGGGAAAATTCTTGATGTTTTTTTTGTGCAGACCGCTCCCAGATTTGCGGTAGCTCTAGGCATACCATGGGATAGTAACGGAAAAAATCTGACCAAGGTTGGTCAAATAGCAGGCTTTCGGGATATACTCCTTTTTCTGTATCTTGCCAATCTGTTTCTAGTAACTGATTTATTCTTTGCTGTAGTTTGAATAAAACCTCCTCAGTCATGGGTTTCCCCCTTTGTCCGAGAGTGGGATGAATCAGATTCATCAGCCTTGAACTTAAAGTTTTGTGAATTACACCAAAATAAGTTTTACCTTGTTGAAAGGCTTGATAACTCAGCTTAGTTAAAGTCTCAGACATGAAAATACTCAGGTATTGAAGGGGATTTATTACTTTTCTCAATTATATGTAAAAAATTGTAACGAACAAAACTCTCTGTGTGAGATCATGCCTAACTGGACAAAATGTAAATTTTTGTAAAAAAAGTCCAATTCTGTAACTTTGGTTACAGAATTGTTGTTAATATAGTGGGGTAGTAAATGACCATTGATCACGAGAACCATAAGGGAGACTGTGTTATGTCTATTCAAGATAGAAGTCGGATGTTAGCCATGCGTCAATATCAGCAGGTGAAAAACCGTCAGCAGTCGATGCTCATGCGTGCGGCACAAGAACTCGGTCTTCCTGAAGAATTATCGGACTACTGGAGTCCCATTCAAGGGAAGATTGACCCCACCGTTCGCTTGATTTACGAAAGTAGCCATGTTGCTATGAGCTAGTTGTGAAGATGATTAAAGTTCCTGTCTACCAAATTTTTGACTGTGATTAGTAAAAAAAAGCCACCCCAGCAGGGTGGCTAAATGTTCACTGCTTTAAGTTAGCAGTCGTAATAGAGGTAGAACTCATAGGGGTGAGGACGTAGCTGCATCTGCTTAACGTCATTAGCTAGTTTGTAGTCAATCCAGTTTTGGATGAAGTCTTCTGAGAAAACGCCTGTTTCTGTCAAGAAAGCATGATCATTTTCTAATGCTTCCAATGCTAATTCTAGGGAACCCGGAGTTGAAGGAACTTTCGCCAGTTCTTCTGGAGAGAGTTCATAGATGTTTTTATCTAAGGGTTCACCGGGATGAATTTTGTTTTTGATACCATCTATACCAGCGCAGAGCATGGCTGCAAATGCTAGGTAGGGGTTAGAAGTAGCATCAGGACAACGGAATTCTAAGCGCTTGGCTTTGGGGTTGTCGCCAGCTAAGGGAATCCGTACGGAGGCAGAACGGTTACCTTGAGAGTAAGCTAGGTTAACTGGTGCTTCGTAACCAGGTACTAGGCGCTTGTAAGAATTAGTTGTGGGGTTGGTGATGGCTAAAAGTGCGGGTGCGTGCTTGAGGATACCACCAATGTAGTACAGTCCCATTTCACTCAAACCAGCATACTTGTCACCAGCAAATAGAGGTTTGCCATCTTTCCAAATGGATTGGTGACAGTGCATACCAGAACCATTATCGCCAAAAATTGGCTTGGGCATGAAGGTGATGGTTTTGCCGTATTTTTTGGCAACATTCTTGATGACGTATTTATAAGTCATCAACCAGTCAGCTGCTTGTATTAGTGTACCAAAGCGGAAACCTAGTTCGCACTGACCACCGGTGGCGACTTCGTGGTGTTGTTTCTCAATGGGTACGCCACAATCTCTCATGGTCAGTAGCATTTCGGTACGGATGTCTTGGAAGCTATCCGCGGGTGATACTGGAAAGTAACCTTCTTTGAAGCGTGTTTTGTAACCCAAGTTGGGGCTTTCTTTTCTCCCAGTATTCCAAGCACCTTCTACTGAGTCTACATGGTAGTAGCCTTCATGGGCGTTTTGGTCAAAACGGACATCATCAAAGATAAAGAATTCTGCTTCAGGCCCAAAGAATGCTGTATCACCAAGTCCGGTAGAAACTAAGTAGTCGATCGCCTTTTGAGCAATCACACGGGGACAACGGTTGTACCACTCCCCTGTCCGCGGTTCTTTAATACTACAAACTATACTTAATGTTGGCTCTGTCATGAAGGGGTCGATCCAAGCTGTGTTGGAGTCGAGTACCATCATCATGTCTGATTCGTTGATGCTTTTCCAACCCCGAATGCTGGAACCGTCAAAGGGTACGCCATCTGAGAAGGAACTTTCATCGATTTGGTCATGGTACATAGTTAAATGTTGCCAAGTACCTAGTGTATCGATGAATTTCAGATCAATCATCTGAATTTTTTGGTCTTGAATCATCTTCAAGACTTCTTTTGGGGTTGTCATTTTTACTCCTTCTCTACGAATTTCCTAAAGTAAAACTAGAATCTTCCAAAGCATCCTCACCCAGATGATCTGAATTAAGTTGTTGATGACACACTTGGAATATCATAAATCCTGGACATTAAAGAATTTTGTATTTTTTGTTACAGCTTATCTGGATTACAGGTTATATTAACCTTTTCCGGAACATCAGCACAAAACTTAAACTTCATCTCATCAGGGGTCAACTTTGGCATAAAATCCTTAATTAGCGGGTAATCTGTTTTTGTGCGGCATTTTATTTTAATTAGAATGGCACAAAAATTTACCGGTGCATGACTGCAACCAAATTAATATCAAAAGATAGCATTTATTGGGAGAAGAAAGAATGCGCGATGCAGTGACAACCTTGATTAAGAATTATGACGTTGCTGGAAGGTATTTTGACCGGAATGCGATCGACAGTTTAAAATCTTACTTTGAAAGTGGTACGGCACGGGTACAAGCTGCTGCTGCGATTAACTCTAATGCGGCGGCCTTGGTTAAACAAGCTGGTTCTAAGTTGTTTGAAGAACAACCAGAGTTGATCCGTCCCGGCGGAAATGCTTATACAACCCGTCGTTATGCGGCTTGTCTGCGGGATATGGATTATTATCTGCGCTATGCTACTTATGCCCTGGTTGCAGGTAACATGAATGTTTTAGATGAGCGGGTACTCCAAGGACTGCGGGAAACTTATAATTCTTTGGGTGTACCTATTAGCCCTACGGTTTTTGGTATCCAGATTCTCAAGGGTTTGGTTAAGGAACAAGTTGCAGCTGCTGGTATTGCTGATACTAGCTTTGTTGATGAACCTTTTGATTATATGACTCGTGAGTTGAGCGAGCAGGATGTTTAGAAATTAATTTTTGAATCAGGGATAATATAATTACCGCACTTTGGCTTTTTTGACAAGGTGCGTTTATTGTTTTTAATGTGACACGAGAACCCAAATTTACAATGATTGAGGAGAGTTAATTTAATTGGTAAAGCAGCGACTTGATACGCTATTAGTAGAGTTAAATTTATCTAGTTCCCGCGCTTTAGCACAGCGCTTAATTCAAGCAGGGGAAGTAACGGTTAATCAGCAGGTGGTAGATAAACCAGGGACGGAGGTTGATACTACTGCGGAAATTAAGGTAAAAGAGCGATCGCGTTTTGTGTCTCGCGGTGGGGAAAAACTGGCTAAAGCTTTAGAATTATTTACAATCCCCGTGGAGGGTCGCATCTGTTTAGATGGGGGTATTTCTACCGGTGGTTTTACTGATTGTTTACTCCAAGCTGGGGCGAAAAAAGTTTACGGTGTAGATGTGGGTTATGGTCAAGTTGACTGGGGTTTAAGAAATGACCCGCGGGTGATATTAAAAGAACGTACTAATTTACGTCATCTCACACCCGCAGAGTTATATACTGATGAGCAAATACCTGACCTAGGGGTGGTGGATGTATCGTTTATCTCCCTAACCAAGGTTTTAGCGGCTTTGTGGAAATTAACCCAATGTCCCAGGGATGTAGTATTACTAGTTAAGCCACAGTTCGAGGTGGGAAAATCCCGTGTAGGTAAAAAGGGTGTTGTGCGGAACCCCGATGACCAAGCTGATGCTATTTTCCAGGTGTTGCAGGTGGGTTGTCAATTGGGATGGAAGTATAAGGGTTTAACTTGGTCGCCTATTACTGGCCCAGCTGGTAATATTGAGTATCTTCTCTGGTTGGGAATGGATGGGGAAACACCACCGCCTAATTTAGATATAATTCAGCAAATGACAAAATCAGCTATGGCGGATTTTCGGGGGGTTTAAACGTCGTAGATGAGACACTCTAGAGCGTCTGGATGTTTTTCACAGTAGGTTTCTAGAGCAGTTTTGCGGTGTCGTTGAGCTTGCTGCTGATGGGCTTTTTCTGCTTGTAGTTCTTCGACGATATCCCACGCTACAGCACAGCTGGCGGAATTGTCTCCTTCAGTTTCGCAGGTTTGACGAGCTTCCACAATAGATTCTAGGATAGCTTCATCAAGGGTTTTATTGCCGGAGTTAACAGCAGATTGAACAGCTTCTAGGGATGTTGTCATGATATTTTCACCTTGATTGATGAATATTGACTGTTAGCTTTATAGGACTTCAAAAGCTTATATTTCTAGTGTAGATACGCTGATGAAAATGGTTTGGTAGTGAATCCCCGTCTGGAGGTAAAAAGTCAAAAATATCAAAAGAAATTTTGACGATGGCTGTAGTTTTTTGCCTTCGTTTTTATTTCTGTTGTTTCCTCAATTTTGCACCCAAAATTCTCAAGTCAAGAATCACCGATAGGGTAGGGTGGCGTAATCCATACTTTTAGGTGGGTGAGTATGTCAATATTTTGTTGCTAGTTCTTGTTGTAGGCGGTAGAGAATTGTATTGTGATCAACCTGAGATAGAATTTCTTCAATTACTGTGCTAGCTCCTAATTCTCCCCAAGTACAACCTTTTTCTAAGTAGACTTGAGCGGCTTTACCTACTGTGTATGCACCATAACCCGCAATACCAGATTGAGCGATCGCAGTTCCAGCATAAGCTGTAATATTGAGGGGATTTTCACCACTAGCGATCGCCGCTGTGGTTTTACCTAAACCTACCATCATACTACTGGCGATTTCTCCTAACAGCAACCCACCAGAACTTAGGAAAATTGTCTTTAAGATTTTGCTGGCTTCGTAGCTAGTCATGGGTAAGCCATACAACCTTGCTAGAGAACGAATTAAAACTAAATCAGCGATCGCACCACAGATAACATCCAAAACTGGTACAGGATTTAATCCTACTGCCAAAGCCTTATATTTAGTGAATTTCCAAATAATATCTTCAGCTTCTTGGTTTCGGAATTCCATAGTTTTTTCAGCCATGGTTGCTGATGCATCCCGAGCTTGAATCAGTGCATTTAGAGCTAGAAGCGATCGCCCTTCCCGATTGAGAATAGATAAAATTGTCTGTTGTAGTTCCTCCACCAGGGGGGGTGGTGTTTCCCACTCATAGGTCACCCGACCATCTGGCCATTCTACCCGCACTTCTAGGGGTGCTGGTTCCGCGGCCACCATAACAATTTCATCTGGTAGTAAAGGCGGTGCTTGGGGGTATCCTGCGCCTAGCTGTTGCAAATTGTGATAGATTGCTGTGCGGTCTGTTTCTGGATATAAATCTATTTTATTAAATACTAAAATCAGGGGTTTTTGTGCTTGTCTTAGCTCTAATAATGCGCGATACTCAAGGCGCGTAATATCACCGGAAACCACAAACAAAATTAAATCAGCTTGTTTGCTTACTTCTCGCGCCATTGTTTCCCGTGCTTCCCCCGCAATTTCATTTAGTCCAGGCGTATCAATTAACTCAACTAATACCTTACCTCCCGGTTGCCAACGCACAGAACGCGGCCACTGGGTTACACCGTTGAGCGGTCCTGTTTGCAGGATTTTCGCCCCCAGTAAAGCGTTTAATACTGCTGACTTACCCCGACTCACCAAACCAAAGGCTGCAATTCTAATCACATTCGAGTCTAGTTTGCTCAGGGTAGAGTTTAAGGTTTCTAATTCTGGTTTGAGCAACCCCAGTAATTCTGGGTGGGAGCTAAACTTTCCCGACTGGCGATCGCTTCCGTGGCGTAGTCCGAGATGTCCATACCAAGATAGCGCTTGTCTAAGACTAGCACGGGCGCGGTTTAAGTGAGTTTCTTGGAGATTACGCACAAGGTGAGCTTAGGTATGGGAAATGGGGGCAAAAAGCTAGATTCTATCTACCATTTTACCATTAGAAGTTTGCATTGGGGGTAGTTACCGGTATCGTCATGAGTACTTTATTCTTCTCTAACAAAATTGCTCAGTTGTTCCGGTGTTCCCTGTTCCCTAAGATAAAAATTACCTGTTTAATACTTGACAAACAACCTCTAAACGTGGGTTGTTTGGCTATCTCAAAAAAAGCTTTAATTTCAGGCTTTCTCGGTGGTGGGAGGGAGCGCAATGGGACTTAATTCTAGTTCTGGGTGGTCTCCCTTAACTTGGTCTAGGTTCCACTGGTTTTTAAACAACAGTACGGGACGCTCCCAACGGTCTTTCACCACAAAGGTGTTAAATAAACGCCCCACTTTATCCAAAATATCCCAACCTCCAGTTACCCAACGCGCTACTGAATAAGGTAAAGCTTCTAAGTAGGTCTCCACTCCGTACTCATTGACTAGACGAAACTGCACTACCTCAAACTGCAGTTGACCAACGGCTGCTAAAATGGGGTTACGTTTGCTTTCATCTGTGGAGTGTAAAATTTGTACGGCTCCCTCTTCTTGTAGTTCTGTTACTCCTTTATTAAAATTCTTATATTTCGTTGGGTCCGCATTCCTCAAGTAAGCAAATAGTTCTGGGGAGAAGGAGGGTATACTGGGGTAAATCAACTTTTCGCCCATGTAAACAGTGTCTCCAATGGCAAATGTCCCCGGGTTATTTAAACCTACCACGTCCCCTGGATATGCTACCTCTACTGTGTCTCTTTCTTGGGCGAATAACTTCTGCGGGTGGGAAAGGCGCACTGTTTTACCTGTGCGCGCATGGTTAACCACCATATCTTTTTCAAATTTACCAGAACACACCCTTAAAAAGGCAATGCGATCGCGGTGTTTGGGGTCCATGTTAGCTTGTAATTTGAAGACAAAGCCAGAAAACTCTGGATATGTCGGGTCAATTTTACCTTTGTTACTTTCATGGGGGGTGGGTCTGAGTCCATATTCTAAAAAGGACTTGAGAAACAATTCTACCCCAAAGTTATTCATTGCACTGCCAAAAAACACCGGGGTCATTTGACCTCGATGGACTGCTTCTAGGTCTAGGGTGGGTCCCAAACTATCCAAAATTTCTAATTCTTCTTGCAGTTGGTGATACAAATTTTCACCCACAAGGGACTCTATTCTGGGGTCATTGGCGGCGATAATAGTATCTGTGGCTTTTCTTGTACCATGGTCGCCACTCTTTTGAAATAGATGTATTTGCTGGTGTTGACGGTCAAAAATCCCTTGAAATTGGTCTCCTGTGCCAATTGGCCAGTTAATTACATAGGTTGACAGTCCCAATTCCCGCTCAATTTCATCAATGAGTTCTAAGGGCGACAT
This sequence comes from uncultured Nodularia sp., assembly GCA_903911355.1. GTDB lineage: Bacteria > Cyanobacteriota > Cyanobacteriia > Cyanobacteriales > Nostocaceae > Anabaenopsis > Anabaenopsis arnoldii. The sequence continues at coordinate 25,370 of CAIWDD010000089.1, forward strand.
ACTGGGACGGTCGAGTTTATTAATAAATGTAAAGATAGGTAGAGAACGCAGTCGGCAAACTTCAAATAATTTGCGGGTTTGGGTTTCTAGCCCCTTGGCTGCATCAATGAGCATGACTGCATTATCCGCAGCTGCCAAGGTTCTGTAAGTATCTTCACTGAAATCTTGGTGTCCTGGTGTGTCTAAAAGATTGAGGAGACAATTTTGATACTCGAATTGTAAGACTGTGGAGGTGATGGAAATCCCTCTTTGTTGCTCCATGGCCATCCAATCTGAGGTGGCGTGGCGTTGGGAACGACGAGCTTTGACGGAGCCAGCTTGTTGAATTGCACCCCCGTAAAGTAGGAGTTTCTCGGTGAGTGTGGTTTTACCCGCGTCGGGGTGAGAGATAATCGCAAAGTTGCGCCGGCGGTCTATTTCTTGCGGGGCGATCGCATCCCGTACTTCTGTTTGCATAAGTTGAAAATTTAAAAGAACTGCTCTATTGTCAAACCGAAGTCTATCTTCAGACAAGCTGTATGATCATGCAAGACAAGCAATCATTAGAGCAGTCCTATGGTGGCCACTGATCACCAATTTTGATGCTAAATAACCTAATTTTTTTCAAGCTACAAAGCTGCACGGCTGAAAGACAAAAAGTTTTTACATTTTCCTTTTCTAATTATACAACTAAATCCACTGTTTTCACTTCTTTAGTACCACCACAGAAACTACCACCAAATGCGATCGCCATGTTCATCTAGCCTTGCTGCGCGAATCACATCAGACACAAAAAACAGGTTATTCGGCGCAGTTGACAATTAAGTGTGTGAGGGCATCAATCAGGCGATCGCCTTCCATGGGTATAATGTCTTTACCATGCATAATTTCTTGAGTAGTCACGAAGTGGACTAAGGAGCCAATGAGAATTCTGGCTGTGGCTTCTGGGTCAGGTATTTTTAATTCCGGGTGAGCTGCTAAATATTTACTGATGGTTTCTATGGCTGGTTTGGCGATGCTGTAAATAAAAACCTGGGCTAACTCGGGAAACCGCGCCGACTCCCCCATTAACAGCCGTTCAAATGACTGATATTCTTTATCTTCGACCATCTGTTCTAAGGCTGTCACTGCTAACCGCCGGAGGACGACATAGGGTTCTCCATGTAAGGGTTGTGACCCCAATATGGAGTAAAACCTTTTTCTGGCTAATTTTTCAATTAATGCTTTAAATAATCCTTTTTTATCTTGAAAGTAACTGTATACTGTTGCTTTAGAAACTCCTGCTGCTTCTGCTACCCTATCCATACTCGCAGCTGCATACCCACGAGCTAAAAATTCTTGCATCGCCCCTTGCAAAATTTTTTCCATTTTCTCTACTGAGTGCGAGCGGTCAGTTTCTCCACCTTTTGGGCGTATCATGTGCCAATAGTCCTTAACATTATCAATATTTTCACACTTTTGTTAGTAATCCCTTGACTAAACTACTCGGTTTAGTATAATTCTATTATAGAACTAAACCGTTTAGTTTTGTATTTTGGAGTTCATGCTGGCGATTATGTAACCATAGCAGCGATTCCTAGTCTACAGAGGAAAAATGTAGGTAATGACCACAAAGAAACTATCTATCTCTCGTGTACAGATTAATACCTCAGTGAAAATTTTGAGTTAGTGGAGTGGAAAGCCATGATTATGTCCAAAATTCACCGGACAGTATCACATCTATTTTCTCTGGTGAGTGATAAAAGAGAGTTAGGCGGGACATTTACCAAAATAGGATTTTTTCTGATTTGAATCAGCGTATTTGGAATTGCTTAAAAGGTATGCTATTGTGCAAAACTCAAAGCTAGATCGATCCATATCCTCCCCATCGATTTTACGTCCGCCCCTTGTTATAGCCATTATTGTATCTTTAACTGTAATCGGTACTAGTGTTTATACGGTATTTAAATTCCAGGATAAATTAAATCAAAATGAGTCGAGCCCAGCAGCAATAATCCCTGAGTTAACAACCGTAACAGCACTAGGACGCATCGAACCAAAAGGACAAGTGATTAAAATTTCTGCTACCATGTTGCCGGAAGGAAGTCGGGTAGAAGAACTTTTAGTCACAGAGGGCGACAGGGTAAAAGCAGGGCAGGTGATAGGGATTTTAGACAGCCGCGATCGCCTGTTGGCGGCCTTGCAAGAGGCTGAGGAACAAGTGAAAGTAGAACAGGCGAACTTAAAGCGCATCAAAGCAGGTGCTAGACGTGGAGAAATTTTAGCACAACAAGCGATAATTGCCGGCTTAGAGGCAGAAGGCCAAGGTAATATTGCTGCCCAAGAAACCACTGTAGCCCGATGGCTGGCGGAAGTGGGGAATGCGGCGATAGAAAACCAAAGATATGAAGAACTGTATAAACAAGGGGCAATATCAGCCTCCCAAAGAGACAGCAAGAGCTTAAAACTGGAAACAGCCCAGAAAAATTTACAAGTAGCACAAACACAGTTAACTCGCACTCAGTTAACTAGCCAGGAACAAATTAACGCAGCTAGAGCAACACTTAATAGCATAACTGAAGTGCCACAGGTGGATATCGAAGCAGCTCAAGCCGAAGTGAATCGGGCTATAGCAGTTATGAAGCGGGCCCAAATCAATCTCCAGCAGGCTTATGTGCGATCGCCTCAAGATGCACAAATATTAGAGATCCATTCCCGTCCGGGAGAATTAATTTCAAGTAATGGTATTGCTGACATTGGGCAAACCAGCCAGATGTATGTAGTTGCGGAGGTTTACGAAAGCGATATCAATAAAGTTCATCCAGGGCAGAAAGTAGAGGTATTTGGTAATTTTGTACCTATTGAACTGCAAGGGGTAGTAGATCGGATTGGCTTACAAGTGCGGCGGCAAAATCTCATTAATACAGACCCCACAAGTAATATTGATAACAGAGTCCTTGAGGTTTATATCCGACTAGATGAAACTTCCAGTCAGAAGGCTGCCAAGTTAACAAATATGCAAGTTAAGGCAGTGATTCAACTGACTAATTCCTAACAATGGACAGGGGGCTTAGAGGATGTTTTAAAAGGTATGATTAGTGTATCAACTATTGTTTCACCCCACCCTAACCCTCCCCTTGTAAGGGGAGGGAACTGGATTTTATTGTTTTTTGTGCGTTCCCCATTCCCCATTCCCTATTCCCTATCCCCC
>CAIWDD010000090.1 GCA_903911355.1 uncultured Nodularia sp.
CGCCAAAGCTTTGTGGTAAGGCTTCTTTGAAGGTTACCTTACCTAATACAGTGTGGTAAATCCCTAAGTCTTTTACAGCAGATTTGGGAATGTAGCAAGATTGTACAGCGTCTTTTCTTGACCTAAATCTAATCTTGCTAATACCACCACCATTTTTAAACTTTTTCTTGGCATTGCTGACAGACTTACAAGCATCTTTGATGGCGATTGATTTAATTTGATAAGGGACTGATTTACTCGATTCTGGTAGTCCGTTCAATATGTCAGTCTTAATCCCTTTCCAGTTAGCCTTAATGCTAGAGTCTTGCAGCAGTTTGACGGTAGCTATACTAATATATTAGCATTTATCAGTATATGTAATCTATTATTAGTAAATAACTAGCTATTGGCTAACCCTACCGTCAGGGTAGGTATTGTACCTACCCTAGATTTTCTGGTCTTTTAGTCCCCAAATAGTCCCGAAAAATATCAGGACTAAAGTCCTCAGTAGGAAAGTCAGGAATATAAGAGTATATTAAGAGACATAGCTCAGAGATGCTAAAGGATCCGAGATAGTCTCGGAGGGAGCCTGAAATTCTCCTGTAATCACATACTCAAATCGCAGTTTTAACCAGGTTATAAATTGGGGGTTGGTAGAAATAATGGCGGCGGCGGGTTGAGGACACTTCGCTTTTACCTGTGCCATTTCAGGTGATTCTAGGAAAGCTGGCTGCTTCACCAACCAAAAATCAATTTCTTTTTCTTGTTCATGGTAGTATCGAGTCCGCTCCTTGAGCACCTCTGAGGTTGGTTCCTCGTGGATGAGAAATTTTTGACTTGCCAAAACGTAATAATATGTTTGCATTTTTCAACCCTTGCTATTCAATAAATTGAGGAAGATGCACCACTGTCACCCTGAAAAATAATTAAACCGGAATTACCTAATTAAGGCACTAAATGGACAAGCACTAGGTTTTCTTGAGTCACTTTTGGGTTTTTCTTGCCAATACCACAATTTTTGGAGAAAACTCCAAAAATTTGCTGGCTTCTGCTTTGGTATGGCTGACGCCACCCGATCGCGATCGCCAGCTTCTGGTTTTGCACTTGCTGTCAGCTTCTCCAAGAACTTGGTGTTGTCATAATAGTGTTCTAAGGAGAGGATTTTCAAGTCATCGCTAACATGGGCAATGCTCATACCGATTACTTCTATGGTTTCTCCTGTGGGTGCGTAGTCCTTATATGCACCTTTAAAGTGTCCCCAATGTCGCCACTTAAAAGCCACAGTGGGGGGTGCGGAAAACACTTCTAACACTTCCCAGAGAAATCCTTCGGGAAATGCTGTATGGAAGAGGTTTGTGGATGTTTCAAAGTTTTCCTCAGCAGCTTTGTAATGTTGAGTATTACCAATCAAGAGCTTGTAAGTCCCTGACTCTACTACATCTGAGACAGTGTAGCTAGGTCCTCCATTGGTACTCATGCGGAACTGATCATTGACAACTGATATCCACTGCTGGGGGTTGGTTTTGAAGTTAGCTTCTACATCAAAAGTTCTCACCAGATTTTGCACTATAGCCTCTAGTGAACCTTGGGGATGATTACGTGTACTCTCCTTCGCCAGATTCTCATTGGAACGGGTATAGTCGGGAAACTTGCCATAGCGCCATTCGATATTTGTACTCTGTTCTAGTACTTGATCTCTGTGCTGTACCCAAAGGGGGAGACTGTTAGGCTCTGTTGAGGTCATAGAAGTTGTTACTGAAAGATTTAACTCCAAATTTGGTGGATTTCGCAGTTCCAACCCCTCTATTTTGAATTTCTACTAGTAGATATAGTTACAGCCCCTGTATGGCTTGTTTCATTTCCCGGACTGCTCTTTCTATTCCTACTAATGCTGCTCGACTGATAATGGTATGACCAATGTTGAGTTCTTCCATTCCTGGTAATGCAGCTACGGGGTAAACGTTCCAGTAGGTAAGTCCATGTCCTGCATTAACGCGTAAGCCGGCTTTTATTGCTTGCTTACATCCGTGAGCTAATAGGGCTAGTTCTTGTTGGCGACTTTTTTCCTCTTTAGCCTCAGCGTACTGGCCGGTGTGCAGTTCAATAAATTGGGCTTTAACCTTGACAGATGCTTCAATTTGTGCATCTTGGGCATCAATAAATAGACTCACTGGAATACCAGCGCTTTGCAATTTATCCACTATTTCCCCTATTCTAGCAGTTTGCCCGGCGATATCTAGTCCGCCTTCTGTGGTAACTTCTTCCCGCTTTTCGGGCACTAAGGTCACGTAGTCGGGTTTAATATCAAGGGCAATTCTCACCATTTCGTCGGTGGCGGCCATTTCTAAGTTGAGGTGCGATCGCACTGTTTGCCGTAACAGCAACACATCTCGGTCTTGAATATGCCGCCGATCTTCCCGTAAATGTACAGTAATGCCATCAGCACCCGCTAATTCTGCCAGTACCGCCGCTGCTACGGGGTCTGGTTCCACTGTCCGTCGTGCTTGACGGATGGTGGCGATGTGGTCAATATTAACCCCCAGTGTAGGCACCCTTATATCCCCCTATCCATAATCCATAAGCTCTAATTTTAACGGATTTTAGCTATATTTAACCAATAGAATTATGGTTGAGCGATCGCCTAAATCCCCAAGCAGGATTTAGAATAATATTTACACTCACTCTTTGCGGCGGTATGCTTTTAGAACTACAACAGATTATCGTCAAACCAGGACAAGAAATGTTGCTACAAGATATTACTTGGCAGCAGTTAGAAAATATTTTGGCAGAAATGGGAGAAAAACGGGCTGCACGTATTTCTTATAGTGATGGTTGGTTAGAAATTATGGTTCCTTTACCTGAACACGAAAAAGATAAAGAATATATTGGTGATTTAGTTAAAATTTTGCTAGAAACACTCCAAATTGATTTTGAACCTTTTGGTTCCACTACACTAAAAAATGAACAAATGCGGCAAGCAGTGGAACCAGATACTTGTTTTTATATTCAAAATCAAGCTGCTGTAATTGGTAAAAATCGTCTTGATTTAACTGTAGACCCACCACCAGATTTAGCAATTGAAATTGATATTACTTCCCGGACTCGATTTGATAACTATGAGATTTTACGAGTTCCTGAACTGTGGCGATATACAAAACAAGGTTTAGAAATTTCTGTGCTACAGCAAGGAAAATATCTCAAAGTTCTATCTAGTCCTAATTTTCCTAATATCCCCATTGTGGAATTAATTAATGAATATGTCCAGCAATGTTTAACTATTGGCAGAAGTCAAGCTATGCGTAATTTTAGAACTTGGCTCAACAGTAATTTATAATTATAGCCTTTTTCAGTCTCATGAAGTACACACCAATTCCCTATTCCCTGTTCCCTGTTCCCTGTTCCCTGTTCCCTCAAACTCAAAAAAATTGTACCTCACGAGCATGGGAAATGCTATATTTTTAATTTGTACACTTCTCGCCCTAACTCGAAGCACTGGTATAAAAGCGCAAGGCAAACCGCCAAAAACTACTAGAAACCCAGAACAGCACCACAGCTAAAATTCCAGCACCTATTGTCCAGTTAATTTCGCCCCGACCCAGCATAGCTTCCGCTGGTATTGTGGTTAAAAATGCCACTGGTACTACAAAGGTAAAGAAAAAGCGGTAAGCCGTGGGATAAGCTACCATAGGATATCTACCAGCTTCTAACAAGCCCCGTAAAACTTCTGTAGCATTGTATATTTTTACAAACCAAATGCTGGTTGCACCCAGTATAAACCAGAGACTATAAAGAATTACCAAACCAAATAACAATGGTACTGCACTCATCAGGTAATTGTTGATGCCTAAACCCAGGTTTGTACCTGCATAGCCAATCACAATACTACCAAAAACTAAATCTGGTAGTCCCCAAGGTGACAAGGTGTGAGTGGAAAGCCAAAACTGACTGCGGATAGGTTTGAGTAACACAAAATCTAATGTACCTTCCTGGACATGGCGGACAATGCGATTGAGGTTTGGCGCTAAAAAGGTAGCTGAAAACCCTTGTAGTAGGGTAAAAATTCCCAGAACTAGTAAAGCCGCTGACCATGACCAGCCGGTAAAGGTGTAACCAGTACGGTAAAATAAGAAGAGTCCGAATAGACTACCTGCAAGATTACCCAGACTGCTGAGGGTAGCTATCAGAAAATTCAGGCGATACTCCATCTCCGAGGCGATCGCCGTACTCCAAAATAACCCTAGTACTTGCCAATATCTTCTCACCTTGCACCCAGAGCAACAACATACTGACAGCATAGCGAATCACTAGCCATCTGGCGTATAGGATCAAATATGACCCGTGCAAAACGAATTAAATGATTAAACTAGACCAGTTTCTCAAATTCAGGGGTGTAGCCGCAACCGGAGGACAAGCCAAGCTAATGATTATTGATGGTGGCGTAAAAGTCAATGGTACAGTGGAAACCCGAAGAGGACGCAAATTAGTATTAGGCGACAAGGTAACAGTAGAAGGGAAAACCTTTGAGGTGGATGTATAATCATCCCTAAATTACCTACCCTACCCTGATTTTGGTTAGGTCTTTGCCATTAAAGGGTAGGTTTGCTGTTGAATGATTGAATACTTACTTTTAGAGGTTGTTTGATAAGTTTTCAACAGGTAATTTTTATCTTAGGGAACAGGGAACACCGAAGGATTGGGAAGGATTGGGGAACACACAAAAAACAATAAAATCCAGTCCCCTCGCCTTACAAGGGGAGGGTTAGGGTGGGGTCAAACAATAGTTGATACACTAATCATGACTTGACAAACATCCTCACAGATGTGTTAAGTCATGGAAATTACAAATTAATAATTGATTAATGTATGGCTGGAACCACGCTATTGAAAATAGCCAGATAATTTACATTAGAGAAATATTCCGTTGCTTCATATAAACAATTTTCCAACTTTCTCTAATTTTTTTTGACAATTAGTAAAAAAATCTTTAAGCTAAAAGATAGGTTACACAGTTCCGACAGAAAACAGCAATTTTGTTAGATAAATTAAAAATTGCTCTTGTAGATTATCGGCATGAACAAATGAACTGAACTCAATGCTTGATGATAAATAGTAACTGCATCACTTTGAGCTTCAGTAGAGACCTAGGAGTAAGATATTTTGACATTGACCGGATTTCGCTGCGAGTAGCTATACAAACTCCGGTCAGGTGTTAATGATGATAGTGGTGTGAGGATTTGCAACATTGACAAGTGAGGTGCAATAGATATGTCCAGGAGAACACAATGCTTGAGTATCTGACATCTTTAAATGATCACAATTTGCCGTATCCAGATACGATGCACCCCATCATTGTTCACTTCGTAATTGCGATGGTTTTGTTTGCATTCTTCTGCGATATACTCGGTTACTTTACTGGTAGAACTCATCTGTTTGAGGTGAGTTGGTGGAATATGTTTGTGGCGACGATCGCTATCTTCGTGGCGATTATTTTCGGTCAATTTGAAGCCGGTTTAGCACAACCCTACAACCAAGCTAAATCAGTATTAAATGTACATACATTGGTTGGTTGGTCCCTATCGGGAATTATCGCATCCGTTACAGCTTGGCGGTATGTAATTCGCAGCCGCAACCCGTACAAATTGCCGATTCATTATATGCTGGCTGGGTTGTTGTTAACTGTGATTGTCGGCGTGCAAGTATATCTGGGAGATCAACTGGTGTGGGTATATGGACTGCACACAGTACCAGTTGTTGAAGCACTCAAGGAAGGTATCTTGCCATGAACTCGGAATTAATTGATCAAATAAGCGGCCAATTCGGGGCTAATGGATTACCCTACTCGATTCCCATTCATCCTAACTTAGTCCATCTTACCTTGGGTCTGTTCATCATTGGCATTACCTTTGATATTGTAGGTATGCTGTTCCCCTGGCAAAAATGGGTCTTCAAGTTTTTAGCCATTCCTGTCGAACCTGCCAACTTTTTTGATGTGGGGTGGTACAACATGGTTGGCTCCACTATCATTACTATTTTCACTGTAGCTGCGGGCTTTTATGAAATGCTGCTCGCAACACCATCTAGTGATGTCAAAAGTGCTTGGGGAATGCAGGCCATGGAAACCATGCTTTGGCATGGTGTGGGTGGGGTATTCTTGCTGGGGCTGATTCTAGGGATGACTGTTTGGAGAGGATGGCAGCGTTTTATTTGGAGTCAAGACCCTGCACAAGAAGTGCAGTGGAGTTATTTAGCCACGGGAATAGTAGTGATGTTGATTATGTACGTCCACGGCACACTAGGAGCGCAAATGGCGGCAGAGTTTGGCATACATAATACAGCAGATAACTTGCTGAGAATGGGCGCTGACCTAAACACAATGCTGAAGTAACTAACAATTATGGACTTGCGGAAGATTTTAAATATTTTCACCGTGTTGGTGGCTGCAACCATTCTGACTATCATCAGTCTCTGGATAGGACAGCAGGCTTATAGCTGGCTTCCCCCCCAAGCAGCAGCAGAATCTCAACTAATTGATGATTTAATTAGCTTCTTAGTCACCCTGGGTGCATTCATCTTTTTAGGTGTAACCGGGACTCTGATGTACTCCATCATTTTCCACCGGGCACAAAGATGGGACTTGAGCGATGGCCCCCACATTGAGGGTAACGTTACCTTAGAAGTGGTGTGGACAGCTATCCCCATTATGTTAGTGTTATGGATTGCTGCCTATAGCTACCAAGTGTATGAGGAAATGGGGATTCAAGGACCCATGGAACTGGTGCATTTGCATAATCCTGTAAGTATGGAATCGGCTGATGCAGCACCCCAGGACCAAGGGGAACCGGTAGAAAACATTGATGTAGTGGCTAAACAATGGGCGTGGGTGTTCCACTATCCTGAAATAAATGTTACCAGTACCGAATTGCATTTACCAAGCGATCGCCGGGTACGTTTAGCACTAAAATCAGAAGATGTGCTACATGGCTTCTATATTCCTGCATTCCGCCTCAAGCAGGACATTGTACCCAACCACACCATTGACTTTGAATTTACACCCATCCGTGAGGGACAGTATCGGTTAACCGATTCTCAATATAGTGGTACATACTTTGCCACCATGGAGGCCAATGTAGTTGTGGAATCTCCCGAAGATTACCATCAATGGCTATCCTACGCTGCCACCCAAAAGCCCACACCAGCGCCAAATCAGGCAGCCTCTGAGTATGCCCAAGCAGCCAGTCAGCCAGTCAAAAACGGTTGGGCTAGAGTAGCACCAGCAACATCTCCTCTAGTCAATTATCCTGGGTAATGACCAATGACACATATCTCTGTTACAGACATCAGTCACCCTGGTGAGCAACCAGGTAGCTGGAAAAAATATTTCAGCTTTAGCACCGACCATAAGGTAATTGGTATACAGTACCTGGTCACCTCATTTATCTTCTTTCTCGTCGGCGGGATCTTCGCCATGGTAATTCGGGGAGAACTAATTACACCCGAATCTGACCTAGTAGACCGCACCGTTTATAACGGGATGTTCACCATGCACGGCACTGTCATGCTGTTTTTGTGGACATTTCCTTCCCTAGTAGGCTTTGCCAACTATCTAGTACCCCTAATGATTGGGGCGCGAGATATGGCATTTCCCCGACTCAACGCCGTCGCCTTTTGGATGGTACCGGTGGTAGGGACTCTGTTAATGATCAGTTTCTTAGTTCCTGGTGGTCCAGCCCAAGCTGGTTGGTGGTCTTACCCACCAGTAAGCTTGCAAAACCCCACCGGTAACTTAATTAATGGTCAAGTAGTTTGGTTACTAGCAGTAGCCATCTCCGGTGTTTCCTCTATCATGGGTGCTGTTAACTTTGTTACCACCATCGTCAAGATGCGCGCTCCGGGGATGGGCTTCTTTCGGATGCCTTTATTTGTCTGGGCAGTATTTAGCGCTCAGATTATCCAATTGTTTGGATTACCCGCACTCACAGCGGGTGCAGTGATGTTACTACTAGACCTGACCGCAGGGACTGCCTTTTTTAACCCCAGCCACGGCGGTAATCCAGTGATGTTTCAGCATTACTTCTGGTTTTACTCCCACCCGGCTGTTTACGTGATTATTTTGCCCATCTTTGGCATTTTCTCAGAAATATTCCCAGTCTACGCCCGCAAACCATTGTTTGGCTACAAAGTAGTTGCCATTTCCTCAATGTTAATTGCGGTAGTCAGTGGTATCGTCTGGGTACACCATATGTATGTCAGTGGTACACCTGGTTGGATGCGTTTAATATTCATGCTCACCACCATGTTTGTATCCGTACCCACAGGGATTAAAGTATTTGCTTGGGTAGCAACCATTTGGGGGGGTAAACTGCGGCTAGATACAGCCATGCTGTTTTCCCTGGGTGGCTTAATCATGTTTGTATTCGCCGGGATCACAGGTATTATGCTTTCCTCAGTACCTGTAGATGTACACGTCAATAATACTTACTTTGTGGTCGGTCACTTTCACTATGTCCTCTTTGGCACAGTGACCATGGGTTTATATTCCGCAATTTACCACTGGTTCCCCAAAATGACCGGCAGAATGTACTACGAAGGCTGGGGTAAATTGCACTTTTGGCTCACATTTATTGGCACTAACCTTAACTTTTTGCCCATGCACCCCTTGGGTTTGCAAGGAATGTTACGCCGGGTTTCCTCCTACGCTCCAGAGTACGAATTTTGGAATATTATCGCTAGTCTGGGGGCTTTCATGCTGGGAATGTCCACCTTACCATTCATTTTCAACATGGTGATTTCCTGGATGCAAGGGGAAAAAGCACCTGATAATCCCTGGAGAGCGATCGGACTAGAGTGGATGGTTTCTTCACCCCCCCCAGTGGAAAACTTCGAGGAAATTCCCATCATTATTTCTGAACCTTACGGCTACGGTAAATTAGAACCCTTAACAGCTAACAACCCTGCATTAAAAAACGCAGACTAAATCTCCGCGTTCCTCTGGGTTTAAAAAAGGAGAATTCCCATCAATGGACAGTTCCATCAACTCAGAAGAGTTGCAATTACCTCACCATCACACAGGCGTTGAACACGAACACGACGAAGAAGGCAACAAAATGTTTGGCTTCATTGTGTTCTTGCTATCGGAAAGCGTTATCTTCCTGAGTTTCTTCGCCGGGTATATCGTCTACAAAACCACAACTCCTAACTGGTTACCAGATGGAGTTTCCGGGCTAGAAATTATAGAACCCGCCATCAATACAGTCATTCTTGTTTCCAGTAGCTTTGTGATTTACTTAGCAGAACGGGCCCTACAAAAACACGATTTAAGGGGATTTCGCATCTATCTGGCCGCCACTATGGCAATGGGTACCTACTTTTTAGTGGGACAAGGTATTGAATGGAGTAACCTGGAGTTTGGGTTCACTTCCGGGGTATTCGGTGGGATGTTCTATCTGCTGACTGGTTTTCACGGTTTGCACGTTCTCACTGGTATTCTGTTACAGTTGATTATTTTTTTCCGCTCTTTCTTACCGGGAAACTACGATTCTGGTCACTTTGGGGTCAATGCGACCTCGTTATTTTGGCACTTCGTAGATGTGATTTGGATTGTTTTGTTTATCCTTATCTATATTTGGCAATAGGTTTTTGGGGATACTCCTGTTCAGTCGGTGGTGTCCCCATTTTTTTTACCTATGGTTGATGATTGACAAAGCATACCACTGGCGAAAATTACTTCCGGCGCTGACTGCTAAACACAGACTAAGATATATAGCACTACGCATACACGTTAGGACATCATAATTGTGGTTTTAAGGGAACAGGGAACAGGGAACAGGGAACAGGGAACAGGGAATGGGGAACAGGGAATGGGGAAAAGTCCTAACACTTGTGGTTACTGCTATAGTCATCCTATTTGAGTTGAGAAATTATCAGTAGGGCGGGTAGGATGCCCACCCCACAAGATTTATGATATTAAGGTGTGTACTTTATTTACTTGAAGTGTATCAACTATTGTTTGATCCCACCCTAACCCTCCCCTGACAAGGGGAGGGGACTGGATTTTATTGTTTTTTGTGTGCTCCCCAATCCTTCGGTGTGTTCCCTGTTCCCTGTTCCGGTGTTCCCTAATATAAAAATTACCTGTTTAATACTTGACAAACAACCTCTGAGAATATGGATATATGATTCACCAAGATGATAAAGCTTTATTTCAGAAAAAGGCTCTCAAGAATGCTTTAGGTAATTTTAAGTTTCCCTCCGATTTAGAGCAACGTCACCAGACTATTCAAAAATGGGTTAAGGCTTTAGAAACAGGTACACTTGACCAAATAAGTGAAGTTTCCTTACATGGTGATTTTCTCAAAGATATCTTTCAAGATGTGTTGGGTTATCGTTCGGTAATTGATGGTGGTGGTAAAGCTTGGGAAATTTACCCAGAAAAACATATTGCTGATGGTGGGGGTGCTGCTGATGCAGCTTTGGGATTTTTTACAGCTGTGGAAAACCATAAAGGTCAAGTAAAATTACAGGGTTTAGTTGTTGCACCTATTGAATTAAAAGGAAGTAAAAATAATTTAGACCGTGCTGTATCTGGAAGGGATAAATCAGCGGTTGATCAAGGATGGCATTATGCTAATTATACACCTGATTGTCATTGGATTATTATTTCTAATTATCGAGAGTTAAGACTCTATCACATTAATAAGACTCCCGCTTATTATCAAAGGTTCTGTTTGAGAGATTTAGCAGATTTCCAGGAATTTAAAATATTTTACTTTATTTTTTGTCGGCAAAATTTTTTACCGGTTAAAAATGTATCTGTAATTGATAGGTTGTTAACTGCTTCTAATCAAGCACAAGAGGAAATTACAAAACAACTGTATGAGGAATATCAGCAAGTTAGATTAAACATTGTTAAACATTTCCGGTTTATTTGTGATTTAAATCTTCCCAACCGGGATCAGGTTTTAATTGAGAAAGCACAAAAGACTTTAGATAGAATTTTATTTATTGCTTTTTGTGAGGATAGGGGACTATTACCAGAGAGGACAATTAGTAATGCTCATGATAGTAGAAACCCTTATACTCCTGTTCCGATTTGGGAAATTTATAAAAATGTTTTTCGCTGGGTTGACCAAGGTCATGAAGATCCACCAATTCCGGGTTATAATGGAGGTTTGTTTCAAAATGATTCGCTGTTAGATGAACAGTTAAATATTCCAGATTCTTTATGTACTCAACTGAAACAACTGACGCGCTTTGATTTTGATTCGGAAGTTTCTGTAGATATTCTGGGGCGGATTTTTGAGCAGTCAATTACAGATTTAGAAGAGTTAAAAGCTGATATTACTCAAAAGGAATTTGATAAAAAACAAGGTAAGCGGAAGAAATTAGGGGTATTTTACACCCCTGCTTATATTACGCAATATATCGTTGACGTGGCCATTGGTGGTTATTTGCAAAGGCGAGAGTATGAGTTAAGACAGCGGTTTGAGCTAGCAGCAGATACACTACAACAGCGGGAACAAGAAATTCAGTTTTGGTTAACTTACCGAGATGAGGTATTAGTAAAAACGCGAGTTCTTGACCCTGCTTGTGGTTCAGGTGCGTTTTTAATTGCAGCTTTTGATTATTTAGAAAGTCAGTATCGACGAGTTAATGATAATTTACGCTTTCTGGAATATCAGGGGTTAGAAAATATGGAATTAGATAGAACTATCCTCAGTAATAACTTGTTTGGGGTTGATTTATCCCCAGAGTCGGTAGAAATTACTAAGTTATCTTTGTGGTTAAAAACTGCAACTCAGGGTAAAAGTTTAACTTATTTGGATGATAATATTAAAGTTGGTAACTCCATAGTGGGTGATTCACAACTGACAGATTTAGCTTTTAATTGGGAAGGTGAGTTTCCCCAAGTGTTTGCTGAGGGTGGTTTTGATGTTGTAATTGGGAATCCTCCTTATATTCGTCAGGAATTATTATCAGAATTTAAACCTTATCTACAAGCAAATTATCAAACTTATCATGGAGTGGCGGATATTTATGTATATTTCTATGAAAAGGGTTTAAATTTATTAAAGCCAGAAGGCATACTGGCTTATATTGTTACTAATAAATGGTTGCGTTCTGGTTACGGTGAACCGTTGCGACGGTTCTTTTCTGAGTGGAGTGTGTTTGAAGAAATTATAGATTTTGGACACGCGCCAATTTTTCAAGATGCTGATACTTTTCCCTGTATTGTGGTAGTGAGGAAACCTAAAATTGTTGAGATATCAAATGAGAATCAATCAGTTTTAGTTTGTTCTGTTCCCCGTGAGGAGATAGCTAAAATTAACCTGACTCAATATGTGCAAAATCCAGAGAACAGTTATACTATCCCTTGGTCGCGGTTTACTAGCAATGCTTGGAGTTTAGAACCTCCTGCGGTTGAGGAATTAATGGGGAAAATTCAGCGGGTGGGAGTTCCCTTAAGGGAGTTTGCTGGGGTAAAACCTTGTTATGGAATCAAGACAGGTTTTAATGAGGCGTTTTTAATAGATGAAGCAACTAAGAAGAAGTTGGTTCAAGCTGACCCGAAATCGGTAGAAATCATTAAGCCTTATTTGAGAGGCCAAGATATTAAAAGGTGGGTTTCTAAATGGGAAAATTTATGGATGATTTTCGCTCACAAAGATATAGATATAGAAGAATATCCTGTAATCAGACAACATTTAGAAATTTATAGAAATAAGTTGGAAGCTAGAGCGGGTAAACAGTTATGGTGGCAGCTGCAAGCATCACCATCATTCTACCATCTTTTGGAACAACCTAAGATAATTTATCAGGTAATCCAATTTCATCCAGCTTACAGCTATGATACCAGAGGATATTTTACAAATGATAAGGGTTTTATCATTCCCACGTCTGACTTATATATTCTGGGAGTTCTCAATTCTCCTGTGATGTGGTGGTATAATTGGCGATATTTACCACACATGAAAGATGAGGCTTTAAACCCTGCTGGCTATTTGATGGAAACTCTACCCATTGCGTCACCTACCCCAGAAATCCGTGCGGAAGTAGAAAGGATAGTCACCCGGTTAATTGAAATTACCCAACTGAACGGGGAAGTTGAGCAAGATTTTTTGGAGTGGTTGCAAATAGAATTTAAAATTGAGAAGCTGGGACAAAAATTAGGAGATTTCGCTGCTTTAGAATTGGCTGAGTTTGTGGAAGAGGTGAGAAAAAGAATGCCAAAATCTAAAACAGTTGACCCTTTGGGTGTCTCCCAGTTTAAAGCCCTGCGTCAAGGATATAATGATTATGTTCCAGCAATCCAAAGTCGGAAATATGAAGCTGTAAAATTAGAATATCGACTGGCTGATTTAGTTAACCAAGCCTATGAACTGACAGCACAGGAGATTGATTTAATGTGGAAAACAGCACCGCCGAGAATGCCTATTGCTCAATTTTCTAGGTAATATAGGAATGTTATTTGAGTTGATAAATTATCAGTGAGGAAAGGGAACACCGGAACACCGGAACAGAAATTGTTCACAAATCAATTCCGACAATATGCCGTAGCAGGATCAACTCGGTGGGGGTGATTTGCGGTAGGAGCAGCCACTAAAACCACATCTCCTTGAGCATTAACTACCCATCCCTGGGCGGGGATAACTCTTCGAGTCATCATAGATACAGGACTGACCACAGCCGATGATTCCTCCAGGGTGGGAGCAATTAAACTCACTTCCACCCCGCTACTACTATGTATTTGTTCCGGGGAACCAGGTAAACCCCCCTTACCTCGGACTGTAAATTCACTTTGTCCCCATTGTCGGCAAGCATTTTGAGCAATTAAAGCATTGGGGTCAACGACGTTTTGAGACAATTCAATTAATCCCTGACTCGGGTCAACCTCCGGGGTATTAGTTTCTATAACACCATCAATACCCAGTTGGGAACTAGCAGTAATTTTACTCTGTGTATCCTGAAAGATTCTCTGGGCAGTGATGTTAATATTTCCCCCTCTTCCCGCAAAAGCATCGGCGGTAATATCACTGTCTCTACTCAGGAGAAACCTGGTATTAACTGTAATGTTACCACCATTGCCAGTACCCCCGGCGGTGGCGGAAATATTGCTCTTGTCCCGTTGACGGATGTTGTCTGTGATCTTGAGGGTAATATTACCACCCTCTCCACTGGCAGTGTTAGCGGAAATTGTCGAGCCTTGAGAGAGATTGAGGTTTTCTCCGGTGAGGGAAATATTGCCACCATCCCCGGCTCCCTCACTATTAACAGCAATGGTGGAACCGCCATTTAATTCTATGAGTATGGGGTCAATGACAATGTTTCCCCCTCGACCGGTGGACCCTGGGGTGGTGCTGGAGGAAATGCTGCTATGATTTAACCGCAGGTTGTCTGTGATGTTGAGTTGAATATTGCCACCATTGCCTTGTTGGCTGGTGGAGGCGGTGATTTCTACCCCCTGGGCGAGGTTTAAGTTACGGGTCTTGATGTCTATCTGACCAGCATTACCACTACCTGATGTTTCCACAGAGATTTTACCATTACCCTGAATGTTCATCTGTTGGGGGGCGGTGAGGGTGATATTTCCCCCGGCTCCCCTGGCGGTGGTGGAAGCAGAAATAAAACCCTTGTCGGTAAAGTTGATATTCAGGTTGGGCTGATTGTTATAGGGTTGTAAGGTGAGGTTACCGGCGGGGGCTTGTCCTTGGGTTTCGGCAAATATACCGAGTTTACCGGAGATGTTTAAGTTAGAACTGTTGAGGGTGATACTACCGCCGCCTTGGGTATTAGTTGCGGTGGCGGTGGCGGTGGCACTCAGTTGAGCATCTTTACCTATGTTCAGGGTGTCTGTATTAATGTTAATGTTACCCGGTCGGCCGGCGCTGGAGGTTTCCACGATGATTTTACTGTTGTCCCCAATGTCTACGATTTGAGGTGCGGTGATGGTGACATTACCGGCGTTACCTGCGCCTTGGGTAAAGGCTTCTACTCCGGCTCCGTCGGAAATTTGGAATCTGGGGGTGTTGATGGTGATGTTACCGGCATTTTTATCTGTGAGGGTGAAGGCTAAAATGCCGCCCACATCTCTGTTTAATCCTCTGTCAAAAGAGATGCCTGACATCGCTACTTGTTCGGTTGCCGTAATTGTTATCACCCCAGCATCACCTTTACCTCGAGTATCAGCAGCAATCAAAGAACCGTTTTCCAGGTTTAAGGTGGAAGTGTTGATAGTAATACCCCGACTACTTCCTTCTGCGGTAGGTCTTACTCTACTGGATATATAACTACTAAATCCTTGACTATTTTTCCCCCTGAGACTCACTCCATCAGTAGCTGTAATGATTATCGCCCCTCCATCACCTTTACCAGATGTACTGGCATTAATATTTGCGCCATCTTCCAGGGTTAAGTTAGAACTATTAATAGTGATACCGCCACTATTTCCTTCTCCTGTAGGTAGTACAGTACTAGCTATATAACTGCTAAATCCTTGACTATTTTCACCCCTGAGACTCACTCCATCAGTAGCTGTAATCTTTATCGCCCCAGCATTACCTTTACCAAAGGTACTGGCATTAATAAAACTATTCTTTTCTAAGGTTAAGGTAGAAGTATCAATAGTGATACCGCCACTATTTCCTTCTCCTGTAGGTAGCACTCCATTAGCTATATAACTACTAAATCCTTGACGATTTTCCCCCCTGAGACTCACTCCATCAGTAGCTGTAATGGTTATCGCTCCGGCATTACCTTTACCAAAGGTACTGGCATTAATATTAGCTCCGTTTTCCAGGGTTAAGTTAGAAGTATTAATAGTGATACCGCCACTATTTCCTTCTCCTACCTGTTGTACAGTACTAGCTATATAATTGCTAAATCCTTGACTATTTTCCCCTGTCAGACTCACTCCATCAGTAGCTGTAATTTTAA
>CAIWDD010000091.1 GCA_903911355.1 uncultured Nodularia sp.
CGCCAATACCCTAGTGGCTACAGAACCAGAAAAAGCTCCCACACCTGTTTCTCAGGGTCAAACCAATAGCCTAGAAGCCGACATCGAGAGATTACGCCAGCAATACCGCAATCAAAAGTCTGGGAACGCCGATACCCTAGTGGCTACAGAACCAGAAAAAGCTCCCATACCTGTTTCTGTTGTTACAGGCAGTCATACCGCCCCTTCTAGCCCCACTACAGGAGGACAGAATAGTTCAATTCCCATTTCTGTTCCATCCTATGGTAGTCAATCTGCTAATTCCCAAAACCGTACTCGTGGTAACCAGGCAATTAATCCCGAATTTTCTGGTAAGTTCACTTCATCTGACCAGAAATCAACAACATTTCCCAGCAGTGCCGATATCTCTGACAGTTTGGGAAACCGCAGGGGAACCATAGTGACTCCACAATTACAGCCACAGTTACCACCTTTGGCAGCAGTGGACCAATACCTACCCCAGCCTATTGACGCCACTACCCCTCCCCTTTCGACCGCTTCAACCACCTACATGTGGCCGGCACAAGGTGTGCTTACCTCCGGCTATGGTAGACGTTGGGGAAGAATGCACAGGGGTATTGATATTGCTAACGCCACTGGTACCCCAATTTACGCGGCTGCTGATGGTGTGGTGGAAACATCTGGCTGGAACCGAGGTGGTTTCGGCATCCTTGTCGATATTCGCCACTCCGATGGTAGCTTGACTCGCTATGCTCACAATAACCGGACTCTGGTACGCGTCGGTCAACAAGTGACTAAAGGACAACAAATTGCTGAAATGGGTAGCACTGGTTTCAGCACCGGTCCACACACTCATTTTGAAATCCACCCTTCCGGTAAGGGAGCAATCGATCCCATTGCCTTCTTACCAAAGGAACGTTTGTAATTCCTGACCCCGGTTGAAATAAATAATTATCTGATTTCTTGAGGGAGCTAAACTCCCTTTTTTGCTTTCTATCCTCTTAAATTAGTATATGAGGGATTTTATAGTGCTTTAAACCACTGCTTTTTCATTGTATACACTGTCATTTTCCTAGTAGTCAAGGACAGATTAATATTCCCTGTGAAACCATACAAAATAATACAGCTTATTCACAAGATTTAACATTAGCTTAATCATCCAAATCAGTAGATTTGATGGCTAAGTAATCGCCCAAAAACCTAGTTAACACTAGGTCTCACATCACCAAACCATTTATATAAGCTCACTATCAACTTGTGTATGAAAATCAAAATTTTCGAGAATTTAGTGAGATAATAAGAACGTGAGGAAAAGAACGGATTTAGTTGAAGCATGAGGGGGAAAACATATGAAAACCCAGCTATTCGCGGTTCTGGCCTTAGCAACTCCCCTAATTATAATTAGCAGAGTTAACGCTGGTAATTACCAGGATTTACAAAGGCTAAATTTAACAAGAGAATGTGTTGAGTGCGATTTATCAGGAGTTAACCTCAGAGGTGCTCATTTAATTGGTGCTGATTTACGAGGAGCAAATCTCTCTGGCGCTAACCTCGAAGGAGTCAATCTTGAAGGGGCAGATTTAACTAATGCTAATTTGAAAGGTGCAAATTTAACTTCCGCTTTGCTAACCAACGTTAATTTCAAGGAAGCTAATCTCAACGGAGCAAACCTGACTCGCGCTCAGATTTATGACTCTAATGTCTATGGTGCATCCATGGATGACATGGTAATCACTGGTGCAGAAATTTATCATACTGGAATCGGTATTGGTGGAGATGCGGCAGATATGTTCCCCGACTGGGATTAGCACCTCTTTAAGCTTCCCCTGTCTAAAGATAGGAGGCTTTCTCAAGAGTCCATAAAAGAACTTTCTTAGGCGCACTGAAAGCGCCTTTACTAATTGCGCTTAATTGATACTCCGCAGTATCAACAGTATTCAGTTTGAATAACAAAAATATAGTCAATTCTAGTCAGATATTAATATCTGTGGTATAATGTACCCTTTGGTATGATTAAGACTAGTAATAACCGCAATTTAAGTACCATAAAATATCTTTTATGTCAAGTTTGTTTAAAGACATAAAAATTTTTATTACATATTAAGATGAATTTTCAGTGAGTTAATTCACGAAGGCGGCTTAAGATAGCTTGAATATCAGTTAAAATCAGCCTTTAAACTTGTATAAATGTGAGGTAGTCTGATTTTGGCATGATTTGATTGTCAAAACCCGGCTCTCAAGATAGGCAGCTTCGTGCCTTCACGTTGAAATAGCTCACCTGCCATGGTATGGGATAATCACAACCTGACGAATCCAACTGATTTACAAAATCTAGAACCCAGAAAGCCGATTTTAAGAGCTATTGGCGGTTTCTGACTTCTATCCCCATGCTGACTGTCTACCTTGTAGTTGATGCAGTAGAGCTGATGAGGCAATTATGGTTATAGGACACTCAAAGCTTTTGTGGATCCAAACCAATTGTACTGATGCCCTCGTGCATTGCCTAATCAACAGCCTTTTGGTTGTCATTGTCCGGATTAGATAAACTCAACTGTTCAATCTATAGGAGTGAAAATGCAAGAATCGGAATACCCAGGAACCAAATCTCAAGAGGCAGCAGTGCCAGATATTAATAACCAAACAGGAAGCATTACTAAACTCCAGCCTCCTATGCAATCTCAAGAGCAATGGCAAAAATACGGTGAACAAATCTCTGGTTTTTTAGCAACACTGCCGGAGTACTTGGGAAGCTTCTTTAATCAATATAAGCAGCCCTTGGTTAGTGTTGGTTTAATTGTCGCAGCAATTGTTTCGGTTAAGGTACTTTTGGCAATATTAGACTCTTTGAATGATATTCCTTTAGTAGCACCGACTTTTGAATTGATTGGTATTGGCTACTCGGCTTGGTTCGTTTATCGCTATTTGCTCAAAGCCTCGACCCGGAAAGAGCTAACTAGTGAAATCACCACTCTAAAATCGCAAGTTGTCGGCAAAAATAGCCCGGAAGGGTAATTAATCCTGGTGGCAATTCCCCCAGTCCATTGTCAAGGATCTGGGGGATGGTAAGTAGTTGGCAAGATATCGGCTCGACATTACTACTCGGGTTTGCCTAGGGTCTGCTCTTGCTTAATATTATCTAGTTATCTGGGTCTTGCTAGTGATATCGGCAATATATCGATTAAATGTCCACTTGTCTCCTGTTACAGCACTCGCAGTAAGCTGGGAATACTATCAATGGCCTCTAAATTCTCAATTTCTGCCAAGGCTTGCCGAAAATCTCCTTCTTGGACATCGTGGGTGACAACAACAATTTCTGCGAGTCCTCCCTGAAAGCCCGTTTGCACTACTGACTCTAAGCTAACGTTATAATTGCCGAAGCAAGTACCCAATTTTCCAATCACTCCAGGTTGGTCTTTGGTCAGGAAACGCGCATAAAATCGCGTCACTAGTTCTGTTATGGGGGCAATTTGACAATAATCTTGGTGTCCACAGCTTAACAGTGGATTTGGCTTGGTTGTACTGGTTTTGAGGACAGCAACTAAATTCAAGATATCTGAGGTCACAGCACTAGCCGTGGCACCCGCACCAGCACCGGGACCAAAAAACATTACCTGCCCAATTGGTTCTCCTTCTACAAGAATCGCATTATAAACACCGTTAATACTGGCTAATGGATGTGTTTTGGGTACTAAGGTGGGATGAACTCTGACAGACAGAGGAGATGAGTCTGTGTATTGTTTAGCGATCGCTAATAATTTAATCACAAATCCCAATTTTTCGGCGTAGGTAATATCTGTCTTGGTGACTTGTCTAATGCCTTCACAATAGACATCTTCGAGGTTGATGCGTCCACCAAAGCCTAATGATGCCAGAATGGCAATTTTATCTGCTGCGTCTAAACCGTCCACATCAGCGGTGGGGTCAGCTTCTGCGTAACCTAATCTTTGGGCATCCGCTAAGACATCGCTGAAGTTGCTACCTTCCGTTTGCATCCGGGTAAGGATGTAGTTAGTTGTACCATTAATAATACCAGTAACAGTATTAATACGGTTAACACTTAAGGACTGCTTTAGAGGTTGAATCACTGGGATGCCGCCCCCCACAGCAGCTTCTAACATCACATATACCCCCGATTGGTTGGCAGTTGTAAAAATTTCTGACCCAAAACGCGCAATGGCGGCTTTATTGGCAGTGACAACCTGTTTACCATTCTTTAAAGCTGTGAGCATCAGCGATCGCGCTGGTTCTAGTCCACCGATTAACTCAACCACTATATCCACAGCCGGATCGTTAACAATAGCTTCTAAATCTGTAGTTAACACATGGGGTGGTAATTCTACCTCCCGGATTTTGTCGAGCGATCGCACTCCCACGCGATATATTTCTATTTCCTGCAATAACGGGTTACGTCCCACCACATCTTGCAGTAATTGCACTGTACCTGTGCCGACAGTGCCCAATCCTAATATTCCTAGTTTCACCGCCACAAATTTTGCACCCTATTTTCTGCTTCCTGTGAATCAAGCACCGAGAAATCTGTTCTCAGCTATCCAATAAAACAACTTTAGGGTGGGTTATTCACCCACCCTACTGACTGTCCTTTTATCCTGATGTTAGTCGCCTCAGTCTAATGAGTCATGACTATGGACTTAACTTAGTAAGTTTCCACGTGCCAACGATGAGCCTTTTTGAGTTCCTTTTGGTAATCCTTCCAAACTACTCCTTCCTTAGCCGCCGCAGCTGTCAGGGCTTCATCAATACCACCTTCCATACCACGTAAACCGCAGATGTAAGTGTGAGTTTTTTCTTCTTTAATCAATTGCCACAGTTCATCTGCGTGTTCTGCCACACGGTCTTGGATATACATCCTACCGCCTTGGGCATTTTTCTGTTCCCGACTAATAGCATAGGTCAGGCGGAAGTTATCAGGATATTTCTCCTGCATTTCCTCGAGTTCTTCTTTATATAAGATGTTCGCACTGGTGGGTACACCAAATATCAGCCAAGAGAATCCTTGGAACTGGTATTCTGGGTTAGCGGCTTTTTCTGCATCCTTAAACATCCGCCATAGGTAAGCCCGCATAGGAGCAATACCTGTTCCCGTTGCCATCATAATTACTTTAGCGTCAGGATCATCAGGTAACAACATTTCCTTACCCACCGGTCCAGTGATTTTCACTTCTGCGCCGGGTTCCAAGAAACACAGGTGAGTAGAGCAAACACCATATACTGTTTCCCCGGTTTCCGGGTGCTTGTACTCTAACTGACGGACACATAGCGACACTGTTTGATCATCCACATCATCACCATGACGGGTGGAAGCAATGGAATACAGTCTGAGTTTTTCAGGCTTGCCGTTCTTATCTACACCCGGGGGAATAATGCCAATGCTCTGCCCTTCTACGTATTGTAAATCACTGCCAGTCAGGTCAAACTTCAGGTGCTGAACAATACCAATACCGCCCTCTTTAACCAGCGGCTCATTAGATATACACTTACCAACAAATGGGGCATTAGGACGATAAGTGTTCACAGGAACGTCAGCACCTTTTTTGGCTTTTGCTTGAGTCATGGTGTTACCTTTCTTGTCCTTCTTCTTATGCTGTTCTTCAGCTGGTGGTTTAGCAAAGCCCTTGACTTCACTATTTGCATTCACAGGTGTGGCTTTACCATTTCCCTCACTGTTAGCAGATGTTTCAGACGTAACTACAGACTCTTGGTTGTTTTCAGCACTTTTATGAGAGCCTTTACCATTCAGTTGTTCTAGAGCACTTACACATTGGATACTAACAATTTTGCCGCCTAGGCGAGTGATCCGTCGCATTTCTTGATTCATGCGGTTGTAAGGTACTCTGATGAACACACTGCCACTTTTGCGAATTGGGTAGTTTGTTTGATCAGTTTCTTCGTTTTGGCGCAGACCCACCACTTCGTAAACGAAGACGCGGCTACCTAATTCTCTATTGGCAGCACCCTCAACAGCACCTTGATTGTACATTCTTTCTCACACTCCGATTTTTACTTAACCGTTTCTCAAAAATTCTTTCCTTTTGCCAGTTTTAGTTTATCGGATTTTCGGTTACTAAAACTGACGCATTGGGAAAGCGGCATCATCAGCTAATGCCTGACTAGGATCACTCACCAAAGACATACAGGGATAGCAAAAAACACACCTGTTCACCTTCTAAGGTATAGGAGAAATTTTGGGCATAATGTTAATATTGAGTCAATTTAATCTTTTTTTTCGTGAAATACTACCCCTGTGAGGGAGATAGCCTTTCACCACCCAAGGGCTAAGATACAATGACTTTTGACACTCTCACCGCTATAAAGGCAGTTTTAGCGGCAGATTCTTGCCACATCAGGGCTTGTCTAGTTTGCAGTTATCTCTGCCCTAAAACCCTCTCCAGATTTACCTGCACAAGCATTTGTTCAAGCCTATATCAAGGCATTAACGTTCACTGTATTTCCGTTCCCGGCATTGCTCGGTACTAGGATTTTTTAACACGTCTCTGGTGATCCTTACTTGCACAATCCATTATATCACCGGCGGGTAATTCTAATTTTATTATTTAGAAAAATTGTTACCGTAAACAAATTATACCTAAAAACACAATAAATATAAGTGTAAAACTTTCACACAACGGTTTTAAGAATGATCCCAGGTCATTTAAAATGAATAACTAAATCATGAGGATGCTTGTAAAGCAGGAGATTCTTTCCCACAGCAAATATTGTGGTGGAATACCCACTTCTGTTAAGATCAAGGACACCACTAGGATTAAATACTTACCCGTCAGGTAATTAAATTATTAGCCGGATGAAATACAACTATAACTTGGTTGTATGTCCGTCTCAATATTTGATGTGCCTGTGGAGTAGCAAGAACACAGGAGCAACTAATGGCGTCAACTCCTGGTTTCAAAATCTTCTGTGTGAAAAAATATTGATTGACACATTTAGTATTTAGAGGAAATTTATGACAACTAAACCCGAACGCGTGGTATTGATTGGAGTAGCCGGAGACTCAGGATGCGGTAAATCTACCTTTTTGCGTCGTTTAATAGATTTATTTGGTGAAGAGTTCATGACAGTCATCTGTTTAGATGACTATCATTCCCTAGATCGCAAACAGCGTAAAGAAACTGGGATAACTGCACTTGACCCCAGAGCCAACAATTTTGACCTGATGTATGAGCAAATCAAAGCGCTCAAAGAAGGTCAAGTGATTAATAAGCCGATTTATAACCACGAAACCGGGATGATCGATCCACCGGAGCGCATCGAGCCCAATCACATCATAGTTGTGGAAGGCCTACATCCTTTATATGACGAGCGCGTGCGATCGCTACTTGATTTCAGCGTCTATTTTGATATTAGTGATGAAGTCAAAATTGCCTGGAAAATCCAGCGGGATATGGCAGAAAGGGGACATCGCTACGAAGACGTTTTAGCTCAAATCAATTCTCGTAAACCCGATTTTGAAAAATTCATCGAGCCACAAAGAGAATTCGCTGATGTGGTGCTGCAAGTACTCCCCACGAACCTGATTAAAAATGATACTGAGCGCAAAGTCCTAAGGGTACGTATGCTCCAACGTGAAGACAAGGAAGGCTTTGAACCAACCTACTTGTTTGATGAAGGTTCAACCATTAACTGGACACCTTGCGGACGGAAACTGACCTGTTCATACCCTGGTATGCAATTATACTATGGCTCCGATGTTTACTACGGGCGTTACGTTTCTGTATTAGAAATAGACGGTCAATTTGACGACCTTGATGAAGTTATTTATATCGAAACCCATCTGAGTAAAACATCCACCAAATATCAAGGTGAGATGACTCACTTGCTACTCCAACACCGTGAGTATCCAGGTTCTAACAACGGAACAGGGTTGTTCCAAGTGCTGGCAGGTTTGAAAATGCGTAGCGTCTACGAGCGGTTAACAGCAAAAGAAGCTAAACTGGCAGTTCAAGTTTAAGTCGTCTTTAGCTGTGTTGGAGGTTTTGGGGGTACTTCTGGGTTTCCCCCTTTCTTATATCAGAAAAATATTTCAGTTCACCAGCTATGTGGTAGCAGTGATTATTCCTTAACGACACCTAAGATAGCTTGGCTAGGGTAGCCATGGGGTGGGGGGTATGTACCCTCAATAACTCATGACTACTGACTACCCAAGCAAATATTATCGTACTCATAGAGTACTTAAAGTCAATGTGTAATTTTAAAAAAATAAATCAAATACTAACTGCTGAGTGCGTAAATATTGTTATGATTTCATACATTAGTTGCTGAACTAAATAAATAACCAAAATTTAGCCAGTAACAACTATTGCAACAGGAGGAATGCTCTTTGTCTAGACGTTATTTATTTACCTCCGAATCAGTTACCGAAGGTCATCCAGATAAGATATGCGATCAGATTTCTGATACTATCCTAGATACCTTACTGACAGAAGACCCCAGCAGCCGTGTGGCTGCTGAGGTAGTAGTTAATACTGGTTTGGTACTAATAACTGGGGAAATTACTAGTAAAGCCCATGTGAATTACGTTAACATTGCCCGTAAGAAAATAGCCGAAATTGGCTACATAGATGCTGTTAATGGCTTTTCTGCGGGCAGCGCCAGTGTTCTCATAGCTTTAGATGAACAATCACCCGACATCGCCCAAGGTGTTAATACCGCCCAAGAAACACGCCAGCAGGCTAGTGATCAACTATTCGATCAAATTGGCGCAGGTGACCAAGGTATAATGTTCGGTTTTGCCTGCAACGAAACACCAGAACTGATGCCCTTACCCATAAGTCTTGCGCACCGGATTGCTCGCCGACTGGCAGTAGTTCGCAAAACAGGTGAATTGC
This sequence comes from uncultured Nodularia sp., assembly GCA_903911355.1. GTDB lineage: Bacteria > Cyanobacteriota > Cyanobacteriia > Cyanobacteriales > Nostocaceae > Anabaenopsis > Anabaenopsis arnoldii. Next base: position 8,841 of record CAIWDD010000091.1, read on the forward strand.
CATACCTCCGCCCCGACGGCAAAACACAAGTGACTGTGGCCTACGAAGACGGATATCCGGTAGGTATTGACACTATTCTGATTTCGACTCAGCACACAGAAGCTATCAATGAAATTACCGAGTCAGTGGCAATACAAGCCAAAATTAAACAGGACCTCTGGTCAGCAGTAGTAGAACCTGTTTTTGGTGACATTGACATTAAGCCAGATCAGAAAACACGTTTCTTAGTCAACCCCACTGGCAAATTTGTCATTGGTGGACCCCAAGGAGACTCTGGTCTAACAGGACGGAAAATTATTGTTGATACCTACGGTGGCTATTCCCGTCATGGCGGCGGCGCTTTTTCCGGTAAAGACCCCACCAAGGTAGACCGTTCTGCTGCTTATGCTGCTCGCTATATGGCCAAGAATATTGTCGCGGCTGGTTTGGCTCAAAAGTGTGAAGTTCAGCTAAGTTATGCCATTGGTGTAGCGCGACCAGTGAGCATTTTTCTGGAAACCTTCGGTACTGGGAAAGTGGATGATCAAACTTTACTGGAATTAGTCAAAGACCAATTTGAACTACGTCCAGCAGGGATTATCGATACTTTCAATCTACGTAACTTACCAAGTGAAAGAGGCGGACGTTTTTATCAGGACATCGCAGCTTACGGTCACTTTGGGCGGAATGATTTAGATTTGCCTTGGGAGCGCACCGATAAAGCTGAATTGTTGAAGCAGCTAGTAACACAGTCGCTTTCCGCTGCTGTCCACTAAAGACTGTAGCAACAGTGTCAAGATAGCCATATAACCCTAGTAATGGGACTGGGTTTTCTAGGTTCCCCATCAAAAAACCTAGATTAACTCTGTGCATTTCTAAGAGTTAGAGCTAAGATAGAAGGCATACAGCCAATAGTCCTAATATTGCCACAAACAACGTAATTATCTGTGTACCCAGCGGTCATTAGGGACGGGTTAACAGATGTGCTCAACCATTAAGCATGAGATCCACAAACCCCCCTACTTTGTGTATATATCTGTTCTATGGTTACACCAGGCAATCTATAGGTATACCTGATTCAGGTGAGAACTGGTATAGTGGTCAGGAAGCTGTACTAATCAGGGATTTTTGTATCTTCGTAAAATAATTTATCCTTGATAGTTATCCAGTCATTAATTCCTTATTCTATGACAAAAGATCATGTCAAATGCTAATCATGAATAATAAATGTGATCTTAAAAGCAAGGCTGATGGGGTTATATTGGCGGGAGGTTCAGGAGATTTGATCAATGCAAACTCAAAAACCAATTCCTCTTAATAGCAGTTCCAAAAGCAAAAAAGTGCCAGCAGAAGAGCCTTTGAATGAACTCCCCACTATAGAATTTCCCTCACCTGGGAAACTCAAAGCCAGTTCCTGGCGCATACATCAAAAGATTGGTTATGGTTATTTTGTAGCCATCGGAATTGGCTTCTTTGGCGCACTTACTGGATTAGTAATTGCCAATTACTACAGAGGAAGAGAAATCAGACAATTCAACCAAGCCCAAGAACAAAGACAACTACTTACAAATTATAAGGATGCGGTATTAGATGCACAATTCTATAGCTCCAATTTAGTGGCGGTCTTGGAAAATTCACAACAATTACTCAATAAAAAAAACAAATTTCTGCAAAGTGTTAAGACAGCTAAGAGTTTAGAGCAGGATATTGCCCGATATATAGACAGAAAACCCGATAGATTAGCGGCAAAAAGTTATAACTTACAAGTTTTCTTACATGACTATAGTCTTAGCTTAACATCATACCTAAATGAAATAGAGACTGTCTTACAGGACATTGACCCTGAACCACAAGAGATTGCAGTTACACGAGAAGAATTATTAAAAATCATGGGTGGTGAAACAGCCATGCAGCTCGACCAACTCTCACAAAGATTAACTAATATCCTGACAATTGCCGAAAACCAAGAACAAGCAAGGCAAAAAGACGTAGAGCAGGCTAAAAAAGTTGAGAGGTTTATTGTGATTATGAGTATGCTGGTATCAGTGGTCACTGCGGCCATTATTGCTTGGCGTACTAGTCGCGCGATCGCTGAACCAGTAATTACTGTAACTCAAGTGGCTGAACAAGTGGCCAGAAAATCTAATTTTGATTTACGCGCTCCCGTCACCACTGAAGATGAAATTGGCTTATTAGCCAAGTCCCTGAATCGATTGATTGAACGTGTATCTGAACGCACAAAGGAACTGGAACAAGCTAAAGAATTAGCAGAAGCTGCTAGTAGAGCCAAAAGCATATTTTTAGCCAACGTCAGCCACGAATTACGCACCCCATTAAATGCCGTGATTGGCTTGAGTCAACTGCTGCAAGACGACGCCACAGATTTAAATTTATCTCCAGATTTTATAACTGACTTAGAAACCATTAATTTGGCTGGGAGACATCTCCTAGAACTGATTAATGATATCCTCGACTTGTCAAAAATTGAAGCAGGGAAAATGACTCTCTACCCAGAGACATTCGACATTGCGGCGCTGATCAATAATGTGGTTCTGACAGTTAAATCCGCTATGGACAAAAATCAGAATATCCTAGAAGTGCATTGTGATCAGCAACTGGGTACAATGTACGCAGATCGCACAAGGATGAAGCAAGTATTATTAAACTTACTCAGTAATGCTGCTAAGTTTACCACCAATGGTAAGGTAACCTTAACCGTCAAAAGGGAAAAGACAGACGTACTCCCAGATACTCCTTTTAGTATAATTACTTTCAGCGTCACTGATACAGGAATTGGGATGTCTGAGACTCAACAGCAACAATTATTTAAACCTTTTACACAGGGGGACACATCAACCACAAAAAGGTATGGTGGTACGGGATTGGGTTTAGCAATTACCCGCCACTTTTGCCAGATGATGGGTGGTGAGGTTTTTGTTAAAAGCCAGTCCGGAGTGGGATCTACTTTCACTGTTCACTTACCACTGACTATGGAAGATTAAGAGGATGTTTGGAAAGTATTAAACAGGTAATTTTTATATTAGGGAACAGGGAACAGGGAACAGGGAACAGGGAATGAGGAATGAGGAATGAGGAATGGGTAACAGGTAACAGGTAACAGGTAACAGGTAACAGGTAACAGGTAACAGGGAATGGGGAATGAGGAATGGGTAACACACCGAACAGACCAAAACAATAAAATCCAGTCCCATCCCCTTACAAGGAGAGGGTTAGGGTGGGGTCAAACAATAGTTGATACAGTAATCATGACTTATCAAACATCCTCTAAGGGATATCGGTAAAATCTTATGGCTCACATACTCTGCTAATATGCAAGTAGTCAATGATTTACCTACACGGCTATGACAACAACTACTGATTTTCTTAGCCATCTTAACTCCAGTCAGCGTCAAGCCGTGGAACACTATTGTGGTCCGCTATTAGTTGTTGCTGGTGCAGGTTCGGGTAAAACACGAGCGCTGACATATCGCATTGCTAACCTGATTCTCAAACACCGTGTTCATCCAGAGAATATCCTGGCGGTTACTTTTACTAATAAAGCTGCGCGGGAGATGAAGGAACGCATTCAAACCCTATTTGCTCAAGACTTGGCTATGAAACAACATGGCCAAAAATTTGAGGTGTTGACAGAATACCAGCAAATGCAGTTGCGATCGCAAGTCTATAAAAATACCATTAAAGACTTGTGGTGTGGTACTTTTCATAGTTTATTTTCTCGGATTCTCCGGTTTGATATTGAGAAATACCAAGATGAAAAAGGACGGATTTGGACTCGTAATTTTTCGATTTTTGATGAATCCGATGTCCAAAGTTTAGTTAAAGAGATTGTCAGCAAACAGCTAAATTTAGACGATAGGAAATTTGACCCGCGCTCTGTGCGCTATGCCATCAGTAACGCTAAAAATCAAGGCTTTTCACCCCGGGAGTTTGAGCGGCAACAACCCAATTATCGCGGGCGCGTCATCGCCGAGGTTTATAATTGTTATCAAGATAAGTTAGCAGAAAATAACGCTCTCGACTTTGATGATTTAATTCTCGTCCCTACAAGATTGTTTCAGCAAAACGAGCAGGTTTTAGCTTACTGGCATGGTAAGTTTGGACATATCCTTGTAGATGAATATCAAGATACTAACCGCACTCAGTATGATTTGATTCGCTTGTTAGTGACTAATGGTGAAGAGAACAAGAGTGCATGGGAATGGCAAAACCGCTCAGTGTTTGTGGTGGGTGATGCAGACCAGTCTATTTACAGCTTCAGAATGGCTGACTTCACTATTTTATTAGAATTTCAGCAAGACTTCGGTGATGGTTTAGCTGATGATCATACCCGTTCCATGGTGAAGCTGGAAGAAAATTACCGTTCTTGTGAGAATATTCTGCAAGCAGCTAATGAATTAATTGAGAATAACACTCAACGTATTGATAAAGTCCTCAAACCCACCCGAGGAAGGGGTGAGGAAATTTATTGTCATAAAGCAGATAATGAAATTGAGGAAGCCCAGTTTGTCATTGAGCAAATTCTTGGTTTAGAACAGCAAAATCCTGAGTTAGACTGGGGTAGTTTTGCGATTCTTTATCGGACTAATGCCCAATCACGACCTTTTGAAGAGTTTTTAGTCAGGAATCAAATTCCTTATACTGTTGTGGGAGGAATGAAGTTTTATGATCGCAAAGAAATCAAAGATGTTTTAGCTTATCTCAGAGCGATCGCCAATCCTGCTGACACAGTTAGTTTACTGCGAATCATCAATACTCCCCGGCGCGGTATTGGTAAAACCACCATTGAAAGCTTAGTTAACGCCTCTCAAGAACTGGGGATAACCCTGTGGGAAATACTCAGTGATGAAACATCAGTTAATACATTGGCGGGAAGGTCGGCTAAAGCTGTGAATAACTTTGCTCAAATGATTAACAACTGTAAGGAAAAAGCCGCAACAGTTTCAGTTTCCCAACTTTTACAAGAACTGCTAGAGCAGTCTGGTTATACTCAAGACTTGCAAAATCAAGGTACAGATGAGGCAGAAGATAGAATTCAAAACGTCCAGGAACTTTATAACGCCGTCCTGCAATTTCAAGAAGAAAGTGAGGACGTTTCCCTCACAGCCTTTCTACAAAGTAGCGCCCTCAGTTCTGATTTGGATAATTTAAAAACAGGGCAAAAGGCGGTATCTTTAATGACCTTGCACTCTTCTAAGGGGTTAGAATTTCCCGTGGTGTTTTTAGTGGGATTAGAACAGGGATTATTTCCTAATTACCGTTCTATTAACGACCCAGCAGCTTTAGAAGAAGAACGCCGCCTATGTTATGTTGGCATTACTCGCGCCAAGGAGAGGTTATATTTATCATACGCCCGCGAACGTCGTTTATATGGTTCCCGTGAGCCTGCTATGCGATCGCAATTTCTGAATGAATTACCAGAAGAATTATTAAATACTCGCCATCGAACCCGTCATACCCCGAGCAAAACAGCACCCAAAGCGGGTAGTAAGCCCTATACACCCCAAAATTGGCAAGTTGGCGATAAGGTATTACATAAAGCATTTGGTATAGGTACAATTACGCATATTTTCGGAGAAGGGAATAAGGTATCCGTAGCGATTAAATTCGCCAGTTTGGGGCAGAAAATTGTTGACCCCCACCTAGCCCAGTTACAAAGAGTAGACTGATGGATTTAGCCAAGTCAATCCTCCTAGGAGCTATAAGAACCTTGGTATTGAACCAAGGAAGGCGTTTTAAGTTTGATAGTGCTAATTTATTTGGTGGGTATTACCCACCAGATACTCAGTGATTAAACAGACTTAAACTGAATTACACCTTGATCAAAAATTCGTTTATCAGTACCCATCGCCCTCACCTCAATTCTATCTCGATACACCTCATAAGCAGCAAAAGCCAATCTTTCCGCAGAATGTTCCGTCCACTGAGAACGCCCCACAGGACGAACACCAGCACCACTACCAGTAGTTAAATAGGTGGTACCATCAATATTACGAGTGCGCTCATAATGGTGGTCGTGACCATTGATGTAAAGCTGCACATTATACTTTTTAAATAAAGGCGTAAAGCGTTTAATTAGTGATTGACTGACTCCATAGTGACCCGATGAGTAAAATGGATCATGTCCAAATACCACTTTCCAAGGTGCATCACTGCGGCTTAATTCCTCTTCTAACCAAATAACTTGATTTTCCCAGTCAGCATTACGGTTAGTATCTAAAGCAAAAAATTGCACCGCATCGCGGCGAAATGTGTAATAACGCCCCTGCATATTAAAGCCGGGATATTTGATTTGAGGGTCGCCGTTCTCAGTGCGAATATCATGATTACCTAAACAAGCATGAAATTTTACATTCTGTGTCAATAATTTTTCATAAGGACGTTCAAAAACAGCACCGATTTTTTCAATTTCGCCATCATTGTAAATATTGTCTCCAGCTAAAACCACTAAATCATAAGGATTTTCTTGGTGATAATAATTCATTGCCCCAGCCACGCTATACTGACCTCTAGCGCCAGTCCCAGTATCCGCAACGGAGGTAAAACGTAATAGTAAGTCCTTTTTGGGTGGGGTGGTGGCTAATACTCTTGAATTTGGCATATTATTATTAGTTCGGCTATTGGGACGAGTGAGCGTCCAGCCTAAAAGTCCTGTCCCCATAGTGCCAAGAGTACCTAAAAATAAGAATTGACGGCGTTTCAGGTTCATAAAACTTACCAAACTCAATATCTAGTCAGTTTAGCCGAAGAACTCATGATCAACGAAGTGATACATTAAGGCACAAGCAGCAGCAGTCAAAATTCCATGTCACAAGACAATCAAAATTCACAACCTTCTCCTTCGCCCCAAGTACCCCTTTGGAAAGTTAAAATTATCCAAATTATCAGAGGGACAATTGGAATTTTAGAAACCGCGGTAGTTAAACTTGAGACTCCAGTACTACCAGGTAGTGAAGAAACACCCCGTTTTTGGCAAGGTCTGGTAATACAATGGAATAGATTTTTAAGACAAGTCCGCTTGTTTCTACCATCAAATGTGTCTAACAACTTGTCAGATGCAGTTTTGAGCGGAATTTTAGCCATGATCACTGTGGCGGTAATATGGTCAACTGTAAGTATCTTTATGCAAAATCAAACTGAAGTAGCTACAGTTCCGCCGGTTGCGGAAGTTCCAGCACCCATACCACAACCAATACCCACACCGGAAGTCATACCGGAACCAGAACCAATACCCACCCCGGAAGTCATACCGGAACCAGAACCAATACCCACACCGGAAGTCATACCGGAACCACAACCAATACCCATCTTAAAATTGACACCAGAAGAAACCTTGATTGCAGCCATTAAAAATCAAGTAGCCGAAATTAGCGATCGCTTTGCATCTGGTTTAATACAATCAATACAAGCTAACTTCCGTACTAGTAATTTGACTGTCAAAATTAATGATGATTGGTACACTCTCCCAGAATCTGAACAAAAGCAACTAGCTGGGGAAATATTACAACGCTCTCAAGAACTTGATTTTACCCATCTAGAAATTATTGACTCCCAAGACAAGCTTATAGCCCGTAACCCAGTTGTTGGTAATGAGATAATTATTTTTCGATAGAATATAAATATACCATAGAATTATAACACACTTAAATTATGCATAACTTACCGGTACTTTTTGATTGGGTCTGATCATTAATCAGGGAGAAAATGAGTTAGGGGAACTTGCCCTAGACCGATCGCCAGCAGTGATAGAATATTTGGGGTCGCAATGGCAAATTAGCAGCGATCGCATAGACTGGCAAACAGGAGCAGAATCTCAACCTAGGGCGGTAATCCAACTTACATTAAAATCATCCAGATAGCCCCTAGTAGTAATATCGACAAATAATCGCAAAATCCATACACTAGTAAAAATTTCACCTCAAATAAGCGATCGCCTCCATGCCTGATTCTGATCGACGGCTTTCTCATCTTGATTCCCACCCTCAAGCACTCACACTCAAACGGCTGCGTCAGCTGAGTCGCATCCTTGATAAAGTTGTCACCATTCCCGGAACCCCAATTCACATTGGTTTAGATCCCCTTGTGGGATTTTTACCCATTGGTGGCGACATTTTGGGAGTCATCCTGGCTAGTTACATCGTTATCGAAGCCGCCAGAATGGGTGTTCCTAAAGCTATGTTAAGCAGAATGGTCTTGAATGTGATCATCGATGGCTTAGTAGGTACTGTCCCCATCATGGGAGACTTATTTGATTTCGCCTGGACAGCTAATGAGTATAATATCAAGCTATTGGAAGAACATTTGCAGTTGACTCTACCTCGGAGCAAATAAATACCAAAATTTTTAGCATTCCTATTTGATTTGTCAGTAGGTTTATTCATTAGCCCATAGGCTGATATTTTTCCACAAATAACTCAGCACAGCTGCAAAAATTAGGAAAATCTATATTTTCATGCCATTGTCTTAACAGCATTCCCATGATAATAATGAGAATGCCTTAGAGGATGTTTGGAAAGTGTTAAACAGGTAATTTTTATATTAGGGAACAGGGAACAGGGAACAGGGAATAGGGAGGAGGGAGCAGGGAATGGGGGATAGGGAATAGGGAATGGGGAATGGGGAATGGGGAATGGGGAATGGGGAACGCACAAAAAACAATAAAATCCAGTTCCCTCCCCTTACAAGGGGAGGGTTAGGGTGGGGTGAAACAATAGTTGATACACTAATCATACCTTTTAAAACATCCTCTTAGATACATTTATACATCAAACAGCGATGGCCAGATATGAAAAAAATCATACCTCTGAGAAATTACAACTAACGTTATTTATTTGAGGCTATACATAAGTGATGTAGTACAAAAAAATACGCAATCCCTGAAAAAAAAGGAAGAGTTAGGAGAAAGAAGTTATATTTCAGAGGGAACATAAATGATTTACTTATAAAAACTCCCTGAAAGGAAGTATAACCCTAAATATTCCTTAATATAGCTATGATTGATACTTATTTAATTTTTATTAATCCAGCCATGTCCTCAGATACACTAAATATTTACTTAGTAATTTAAAATACGGTGCTGCATACAATAACTAAAAAAAAGATGAAACTGTTGTCTAAAATACCTGATACAGCGTACTTTTAGCTTACACACCGGCTCAGTCTATAGGGCAATCGCCATAGTCATCTAACTAGCTTGGTAAGCAATAAAGAAGAAGATACAGATGTTTATTGAGTCTTGTGGACACATCAAATAGAGTATTCTTAGCTCAACTTGTGAGATTTCATAAAAATTTATTTATATTTGTTTAACTTTTAGCCGACAGATAAGAGTCAAATTTTAATATACTAAGTACATACTTGTGAGTAATCCATAGACTTAAAAATGTCTTTAGTGTAAACTTTATCAGCGATGGAAAGAATCACTATCAATGCTGAACAAAGTTATTTACACACACAGTCAAAAGAATTGGCAACATTGAGTATAAACAGCAATAAATACATAAACAATACCGAAAATTAAACTTGGAGCTTTACCAAACTATGCAGCCGATTCGCACATTTAATGTTTCCCCTTCCTTACCCTCGCGGCTCGAACCCCTGAGACGACTAGCATATAACTTGCATTGGGATTGGAATGTTGAAAGTAAAGATTTATTTCGTCGATTAGACCCTGATCTGTGGGAATCTAGCCATCATAACCCCGTATTAATGCTGGGTACCATCAATCAAGGGCGGCTCTTGGAAGTTGTGGAAGATGAAGGCTTCCTAGCACAAATGGATCGGGCGGCTCGTCAGTTAGAAGATTATTTACAAGAGCGTACTTGGTATCAGAAACAGCGCAGCTCAAAGCCAAAAGAATGCTATGCCTATTTTTCGGCTGAATTCGGTCTGGTAGATTGTTTACCGGTTTATTCTGGCGGTTTGGGTGTTCTAGCGGGGGATCACCTCAAATCTGCCAGTGACTTGGGTTTACCTCTTGTGGGTGTGGGGCTGTTGTATCAGCAAGGATACTTTGCTCAATACCTGAATGCGGATGGTTGGCAACAAGAGCGCTACCCCATCAACGATTTCTATAATATGCCCTTGCACCTAGAGCGTAATCCAGATGGTTCAGAACTAAGGATTGCGGTGGATTATCCAGGGCGCAAGGTCTACGCGAGAGTGTGGCGTGTACAGGTGGGAATGGTACCACTGTATATGCTAGACACGAATATTGAACCCAATAACCCTTACGACCACGACATCACAGACCAGCTATATGGTGGTGATATTGATATGCGGATTCACCAGGAAATCATGCTGGGGATCGGTGGTGTACAGATGTTGAAAGCACTGGGTTATAATGTCACGGCATACCACATGAATGAAGGCCATGCAGCATTCTCTGCTTTAGAACGGATCCGGATCTTAATTCAGGAAGAAGGATTAAGTTATGCCGAGTCCCGACAAGTGGTAGCTTCGAGTAATATCTTTACTACCCACACACCAGTACCAGCTGGGATAGATTTGTTTGCTCCTGATAAGATTTTGTATTACCTGGGGTATTATGCAGAAATCTTTGGTTTGCCTAAAGAGCAATTTTTAGGACTGGGACGGGAAAATACGGGTGATTTATCGGCGCCTTTCAGTATGGCGGTGTTGGCCTTGAAGATGGCGACATTTTCCAACGGTGTGGCACAGCTGCATGGTGTGGTGTCACGGCAGATGTTTAAGGGTCTGTGGCAAAAAGTCCCTGTGGAAGAAGTACCAATTGCGGCAATTACTAATGGTGTTCATGCTCGCAGTTGTGTAGCAAAGTCAACTCAAGAGTTGTATGATCGGTACTTGGGTCCTAACTGGTCATCAGCACCACCAGATAGCCCATTGTGGGAACGGATGGATGCGATCCCGGATGAGGAATTGTGGCGCAATCACGAACGCTGTCGCTTAGACATGGTTTTATATGTCCGAGAACACTTGGTGAAGCATTTGCGCGATCGCGGCGCGGCGGCCGCAGAAATTAACCAAGCTCAGGAAGTTCTCGATCCCAACGTTTTAACTATTGGCTTTGCTCGACGTTTTGCTACCTACAAACGTGCGACCCTGTGGATGCGCGATTTAGACAGAATCAAGCAGATTTTGCAGGGGAACAAACATCGCAAGCTACAATTTGTGATCGCTGGTAAGGCTCACCCCAAAGATATCCCCGGAAAAGAACTAATCCGCGACATTAATCACTTTATCCGTGAACAACACTTGGAAAAACAAGTAGTGTTTGTTCCTAATTACGACATTCATATTGCTCGGTTGATGGTAGCTGGTTGTGATGTCTGGTTAAACACGCCACGCCGTCCACGGGAAGCCTCCGGTACTAGCGGTATGAAAGCCGCCATGAATGGATTGCTGAATTTAAGTGTTCTCGATGGCTGGTGGGATGAAGCTGATTATGTCCGCACTGGTTGGTCAATTGGACATGGCGAGAATTATGATGATCCTAATTATCAAGATGAGGTAGAAGCTAATGCCCTCTACGAATTACTAGAGAAGGAAGTGATACCTCTGTTCTACGAGTATCACGATGTGGATGGCTTGCCCCGTGCGTGGATTGCCAAAATGAAAGATGCAATTCGCTTAAATTGTCCTTTCTTTAATACCGCGCGGATGGTGGGAGAATATGCTCAACGGGCTTATTTTCCAGCTAGCGATCGCTATCATATTCTCACTGTGGATAATTACGCCCCAGCCAAAGAATTAGCTAGTTGGAAATCAAAACTCCGAGACCACTGGTTCAACATCAGGATTAAAGATATTGATGTATCTGAAGATACGGATATTGAGGTAAATCAAACCGTTGCTGTGAAAGCTAAGGTTGACTTGGCTACCTTGACTAATGATGATGTGCGGGTGGAGTTATACCAAGGTAGCATTGATGCTAATGGTGAAATTGTGAATGCAGTGCCTGTAGTCATGGATTACCAAGGACAGGATGCAACAGGGTTGAGTGTTTACACAGCTAACATTACTTATACTGTCTCTGGTTTGCAAGGCTTGTCTTTGCGTGTGTTACCGCACCACCAACATCTATCTAGTCCCTATGAGCCGAGATTGATTGCTTGGGCGGAATAAGCTCAAGGATGAGGGAGTAGGGGTTTCAATATTCCCCGCTCCCCACATTTGTGGGGATGACAATATAACCCGTTGTGCGATCGCCCAACACTAAGTTATGTTTTTCACCCCAATACCACCAGTACGCTGCTACATAAGCACAAATTACACTATCTAGTTTGTCTTCAGCTGCTTTAAGTGCTGCACCTGTGGTGGGGATTTGGGAAAATGAACCAGCCAAGGGTACAGGGATCAGAGAAGGTTCTCTGGTAGGTAAAATATCAATAATGTAATTGTAAAGTTTAATTAATTCTAAGCGGCGCTCACTGATGCGTCCTTTTTTATATTTCAGGATGCGTTCTAGGTTAAATAAGTTAACTATTGCGGGATGGGGAAAAACTTCTATTTGATATCTACCGGGTCTTCGGGGTTCAATTGTGGGTGCATGGACAAATCCACGAGACTCTAATTCTAAACCAAAATTTACAGTACGTTCTGCAAAGGGTAAATTTTGATTAGCTGGGTAACATCCGGCGTGATATTTGCCAAAGTATTTATGTGTGAGTTGATCCGGAAGACGGCTCCCTACAGCATTGGGGATCAATGTAGGCGCGTCTACGGCCATCATCCCCGGCTGATTTGCGGGTACATGGTTATCTATCCAGGCGAAAATGTCTGTAATACATTCGCGCCGATCTAAATCGATGATGTGCAGTTTTTCTGCTATTAATTCTAAACAGCATAAGCCGCTTGGTTGGGATTTCCAGCCTAAATCAATGCCAATAAATTTCATTTATTTAAGTTATGTGCCTGGTTATTATGGCATTTTTTCTAAATTTTATCAGCAGTAAGCTTTAATGTGACACATCGTCCGTAGACTGATAGTCACTAGAGATTCACAATCGGTAAATGGATGAGTCAAAACAAAAGATTCTTTGTGCTTTGGGCTATCTGGTAAGGCAATACAGAACAGAACAGGGAATTTCACAAGAAGAGTTAGGACTACGCGCTAACTTAGACCGCACATACATATCTGGTGTGGAACGTGGGGTTAGAAATCCGTCTCTCACTGCTTTGGTAAGTCTTGCTAATGGTTTAGGAATTAGTGTTTCTAGTCTTCTCCAAAACCTAGAAATAGAATCAGATAAAATACAGTGAACAATCAAGAAGATTTAGTGGTAATAATTCGAGAGCAGTTGAAAGATGCTTCTACTCAGTTGAAAGTTTTTAATTTATTGTCAGATGAAAAATGGCATTGTCGTGGACATGAAACTAAGGAAATTCGATCTGATCAGTATGCTGGTGGTGGTGGTATTCAAGGATTACAACGAGGAACCCAACAGCGACCTGGACTTGTTATTGAAACTGAGAGTAAATATTGTAAAATTTGTTCAAAGAAAACAAGGTGGGATCGTTGGACAGGTGAGATAAAATCAGCTAATTACGCTGCTAACATACCAACTTCATTAGTTAAGAGGATTCTCAAGGTTTATGCGTATACAGATATTATAGAACAAAGAAAAAGAGCATCTCATGAGCTAGTAATTGATCACAGATTTCCTATGGAGCGTTGGGGAGCCTCTGAGCCCCCTCACTTAAGCTCAATGACTGATGAGGAAATCGGGGAAAAGTTTCAATTACTCAAGAAAGATACATCCGGTAATCATAATCTTTTGAAATCGAGAAGTTGCGAACGCTGTATTAAAACTAACAAACGAGGTACACCTTTCGGTATTAAGTTTTGGTACGAAAAAGGAGAAGACTGGCCTTGCATACATCAGCGTGGACCTGAAGCTGAAAAAGGCTGTGTTGGATGTGGCTGGTATGATTTTGACGAGTGGCGTAATACCCTCAATGAAAAGCTCAATCAATCTGATCAATAAGAGTAGATTTAACTAAATTCTAGCGATTAATTGCAATATCATTTAAATAAGGAATCAGTGCATAACCAATGCACTCTGCTAAACGTGGTGGTACAGCATTACCAATTTGCCACATAGCTTTTTTCATTGTTCCTTCAAAAATAAAGGAATCAGGAAAAGTTTGTAATCTTGCCATTTCTCGTGCCGAAATTACCCTATTTAAATATGGGTGAATATGAGTACCACCATGATTTTCTTTTACAGTCATACTCGGTTTACCAGGATATTGCCGTTTGAAAGCATCTACAAATTTTTCATATAAGGAACCACCGGGGGGGACTTGAGCTAGACGCTCCATATACTCCCGTGAATGTTTAGTCCACTCGTGATTAATTTCGGGTATTGGGATGTATTCTGGTAAATCAGAAATTGCCGACTCAATAGGTTTATATTCTTCAGGGGTTAATTGAGATTTAGGATAAGGGTTGGGCATTTTAAATCTATTAGCAATAAAAATCGCTCTTGGTCGAATTTGTGGTACTCCATAAGCGGCAGATTCCAGAATTGCTACAGAAATATGAGGATAACCAATAGACTTAAAAGCTTCAAAAATTTCTGTCTTTACACTACCTTGTTTAATTGTCAAAATACCTGGTACATTTTCCATTACCACATACCAAGGGCGTATTTCTGATACTACACGAACAAATTCATAAAATAACCGATTCCGAGGATCTTTAGGGTCACGTTTTCCTGCTACTGAAAATCCTTGACATGGTGGACCACCAACAACAATATTAACTTCAGGTGAGCCGATTTGTTGCAGCCAATCTTGGGCATAAAAATCTTCAATATCTTCACAGAAGTGATGACATTGGGGGAAATTTTTTTTGTGAGTAGCAGAAGCAATTGGGCTGATTTCTACACTAGCTAATGGTGTGAATCCAGCTTGGAAGAATCCTTGTGTAATTCCCCCTGCACCAGAAAATAAATCAACAAAAGTATATTTTGATAATAAACTCTCTGGAGAACTAATATTAATAAATTTCTTATATCGATCATAATTATCTTGATCTAGTTCGCGTTGAATACGCTGATAACGTGCTAACTTTGGCTGCTTTTGCTTTTTGATAGGATTAGACTCATCCTCATGAGGAAAAAGATCAAGTTGTGTTCCTTGCATTGGATGCTTAATATTAACGTCTGTGTTATCGTGACATATTGTCTACAATATATCAAGCATAACTCATTGTCAAAAAGAGCGGCTAGACTGCTGAAAAACATCTATTATCATAAGTTTGCTGTCCAAAATACCGGAGATAATAACTCATAAAAATCATCACTAAACAGCCAGTTGTCCAAGAAAGTGTCAAAATTGAAGGAGTTTTGTAACCGCCACATCATTAGAGCGGATTTGAGATAAATTGGAAATTTATGGGCAAGCAGCGTGTTCTTTCTGGAGTTCAACCAACCGGTAATTACCATCTGGGTAACTATTTAGGAGCCATTCGCAATTGGGTAGAAGGTCAGAGCGAATACGAAAATTACCTGTTCGTGGCTGATTTGCACGCGATTACGGTACCACACGACCCCACAAGGTTAGCATCTGATACTTATACCCTGGTGGCGCTTTATCTAGCTTGTGGTCTGGATTTAAATCACTCGACGATTTTTGTGCAATCTCATGTTTCTGCCCACAGTGAATTGACCTGGCTGTTTAATTGCATTACACCTTTAAACTGGTTACAAGACATGATTCAGTTTAAGGAGAAGGCGATTAAGCAGGGTGAAAATGTCAATGTCGGCTTGTTGGACTATCCTGTGCTGATGGCTGCTGATATTTTGCTGTATCAAGCTGATAAAGTACCAGTGGGTGAAGACCAAAAACAACATTTGGAATTGACTAGGGACATTGCAGCGCGGTTAAATCATCAATTTGGTAAACCTGATCAACCAGTGCTGAAGTTACCATCCGCTTTAATTCGTCAGGAAGGGGCTAGGGTGATGAGTTTGGCCGATGGTACACGCAAAATGTCCAAGTCTGATCCGTCTGATTTGAGCCGAATTAATTTACTGGATACACCAGAGCAGATTCAATACAAGATTAAGCGCTGTAAAACTGACCAGGTTCGGGGTTTGACTTTCGGTGATGCAGATCGTCCAGAGTGTAATAACTTGTTAACTCTGTATATGCTGCTGTCTGGGAAGAAGAAGGAAGAGGTAGCAGCAGAATGTCAAGATATGGGCTGGGGACAATTTAAGCCATTGTTGACAGAAACGACAATTAATGCTTTAAAACCCATACAAGAAAAATATCAAGGGATCATAGAAGATCAAGCTTATCTCCAGTCTGTGTTGCGTCAGGGACGGGAGAAAGCCGAAGCCATTGCTAATCAAACTTTGGCACAGGTAAAAACTGCTTTGGGCTACTCTCTACCTCTGTAAAGGTTTCACTTTTGGGCGTAATTCGTTATAGCCTTGAAGGAAAGTGAAACATTAATGTTATGCAGGATACCCAAAATCCCACAGTTTTAAACTCATTTCGTCGGGCCGCCCAATCCGGCGAATTCTTAGTTACCGCCGAGGTAGCACCCCCGAAAGGGGTAAATCCAGGACATATGATTTCAATGGCGGCGACCCTTAAGGGGAGGGTTCATGCTGTCAATATTACCGATGGTAGCCGCGCTGTATTACGAATGTCTTCTTTAGTAGCATCAGTGATTTTGTTACAAAATGGCATTGAACCGATTTGTCAGGTTGCTTGTCGCGATCGCAATAGAATTGGTTTACAAGCTGATTTGATGGGTGCTCATGCCTTGGGTATCCGCAATATTTTAGCTTTAACTGGCGACCCGGTGAAAGTAGGTGATCACCCCCATGCTAAAGCGGTGTTTGACTTGGAATCTGTGCGGCTCCTGCAAATGATTCGGAAAATGAATCAAGGCCTTGATTCTGATGAGAAGCCCTTTACAGATGGGGGGACTGATTTATTTGCAGGGGCGGCTGTGGATCCGCAGTCTCCCAGTTGGTCAGGTTTACAAAAGCGATTTGAACGCAAAATTGAAGCTGGAGCGCAGTTTTTCCAAAGTCAGATGATTACAGATTTCGAGCGCCTAGAAAAGTTTATGGATATCATAGCCTTGAGTCATAATAAACCCATTTTGGCAGGAATTTTCCTGTTGAAATCGGCAAAGAATGCTGAGTTTATTAATCGATGTGTTCCGGGTGTAAATATTCCTCAGTACATTATTGATAGGTTGGCTACCGCAAAAAATCCCCTGGAGGAAGGAATGAAAATTGCTGCTGAACAAGTGCAGATGGCGCGACAATTATGTCAGGGTGTCCACATGATGGCGGTAAAGCGGGAGGATCTGATTGCACCAATTTTAGATTTGGCGGGAATTACACCAGTTAGTAATGTCAATTAGATTACCTGTAAATCAAGGTTTTTAACCGGCGTTAAAGTCTCCCCTCTCCACAGGTTTGGAGAGGGTTTGAGGTGAGCGGAAAACGGCGAACTGACAAGAGCACCCCGTGTCGTCAGCGTGGGGAGGTGTATTTATGGCGAATAAAGTTTGAAAAGGATTAACCTCAGATAACAGTACCAGCCACCATTTTGGTAACTGTGCCGAAAAATGACAAAAATCTCTATCACCTAAAATTTATATTTGTCCAGATTGTGGCAAAAATTTTGAAGATAGATATATTAACGTGGTTGTCTACATCTTGCATCAGGGAATAAGTACGGTGGGACAGACTGGATAATATGGAAAGCGGAGTTTTGCTCTTGCACATTTCATGGAATTGTCAACAGTTACAGGGAGGTCATCGGTGAGTTGAAGTGAAGCGCGTAGGGTTTTCCACGCCGCTGCAAGCAGATCGCCCCGGTAGATGGGACTCAATTGCTACGCCCCGCCAGCTATCGGGTGGAATTAATGACCACGGCATTAAGGATTTGCGCTTGTTTACTACCGTGGATCAGTTACTGGAGATTGGAGTAACCAAATTTCTATGCCTATGGCTACGCCACGCAAGCTATCAGATGCCGAACTGTCTTTGGAAGCCGGTTTAGTAGCCCTCAAACAAGGAAATTATCAAACTGCGATCGCTAAACTTACACCTGTGGCCACTAGTCAAGTAAATCCTAGAGCTAACTTACAGGCAAGGGTTGGTTTAGTCATGGCTTATGCGCGCACTGGCCAAATTCGCAAGGCTACTATTCTGTGTCAGACTCTCAGAGAGAGCCAAAATACACGAGTTAAACAATGGGCTGAACTTGCTCTCAGACACTTGGCAAAAAGCCGTAAAAAAAGTAGTAAATCTATGGCTACGCCACGCCAGCTATCAGATAATCCCGGATGTGAGTTTGTAGCTGGTGAGAATTCTCAAAACGCTTGTGCATCAACAACTAAGACCCCTGGTTTGGTGGAGTCCCAGAAACAGACAGTAGCAGAAACTAGTCAATATTCGCGAGCCAGTCTGAGTAGCGTGCCGAATACGGTGATCCCGCAGAATTTGTTCAGATCCTCCAGCTATATAAAAACTCCTTGGACTGAGATTAGTCAGAGCCTCCATCGGTGTATTTATTGGCGACAAGCCAAACGTGCTAAGGTATGGCAGCCCCTGGGTAAGCCTCAGTTAATTCCTTTGCGGTTGTTAGGACTGGGAACATTCATGGCTTTGCTGTGGTTACTGGGAGTAGTACTCAATTTAACCATGGCATTGATTAACTTTGCTTTAGACAAATTACCTTACCTAACAGTCCAACAGTTGCCGCACAGCAACCCTGCGCCATTGTTATTGATAGTTTTATTGATTATGATGGGACTATCACCTTGGTTGTTAGATAGGCTATTAGCAAAGTCTTATGGACAGACTGAATTGTCCAAGGATTTATTAAATCGCCACAGTCGCGAAACGGCTAGAGTCATACAACGTTACTGTCAACAGCGTCGCTGGCACTGTCCTCAACTCCGAATTTTACCCATAACAGCACCAATGGCGTTGACTTATGGTAGTCTGGCTAACAACGCTCGGATTGTAGTCAGTCAGGGACTATTAGAGCAACTGGCAGATGATGAAATTGCGACTATTTATGCCACACAGTTAGGACATATTGCTCATTGGGATTTTGCGGTTATGTCTCTGGTGTTGCTGCTTTCACTACCCATTCATCGACTATATGAGCAAATATCGACATGGGCAAACAGGAAGTCAGAGGGAATTTGGTATAAGCCCATCAATGTTTTGGCGAGTGTGATTTATGGATTGTGGTATGTGCTTACTAGTATTAGTTTATGGTTGTCGCGGTTGCGGCTTTACTATAGCGATCGACTAGCTGCGGAAATTACCGGTAATCCCAACGCTCTGACTCGTGCTTTACTGAAAATTGCCATGGGTATTTCTGCTGATATCCAAAAATCAGAACAAACAAGTTGGCATTTGGAAAGTTTAAATTTCTTAATACCAGTCGGTTATGAGCAGAGCCTTTGTTTGGGTAGTATTGCTGGTCAACGCCCCTTTGAGTCTTTATTGATTTGGGATAGTCTTCATCCATATCGCCACTGGTTTACTATTAATAATAGCCATCCTTTAATAGGCGATCGCATCCAACGTCTGAGCCAAATTGCTCGCCATTGGCATATAGATACTGAAATAAATCTCAATAACCTGGGGTTGACCGTAGCCGGAGCCCAAGCAACTTATCAGGTAAAGCGTCAGTCCTTCTTATTGCAAATCGCTCCTTTTTTGGGTATTCCCCTGGGTTTGGTATTTGCGGGTTTCACTTGGCTGATGTGGCAAACTGCTGTCAATCTGAGGTGGTTCAATCTCCAGTGGACATACAAAGATTGGACTGTGATTACGGGTTTTCTACTCATGGGCTTTAGCATCGGTATGGTGTCGCGGATGAGTTCATTTTTTCCGGACATCAAAACTGCTACTATCCAGGATGATCAAAGCCTGATCAACCTCTTAAGTAATCCATCTGCGCTTCCTATTGATAGTATAAGCGTGCAACTTGTGGGTAAGCTCCTGGGTCGTCGAGGTACGGGGAATTGCTTAGGACAAGACCTAATACTTCAGTGCAGCACGGGGTTAGTGAAATTACACCACATTCCTCTGGGACAGTCAGTTAATCCCCAAGATTTAATTGGTCGGCAAATTATAGTTACAGGCTGGTTTCGCCGAGGAGCAACACCCTGGATCGATATTCACACAGTGCAAACTCAAACTGGTAAAAATATTTATAGTCCTCATCCCATTTGGTCTACTTTTGTGGCTGTAGCTGCACAGGCTTGGGGTGCATACATTTTTCTCACAGGCTAGTACTAGCTTAAACTCAACAGCCAAAAGCCAAACTCATCTCCTAGGGACTGTGGATAAAAATTGGAACTTGAGTCAATGAATCTTCTTTTGCTCCAGAAGCCCGGCTGAAAACCCTACTAGAAAATCCAGGGGGGTATATCCCCAAAGTTAACCCTTGTGGGGATAAGAACCTCTGGCCTAGATAGATCACCCATGCAGTCACAAATATACCAGCCAATGGCTGGTTTTTGTTTATGATCATGCTCCTTGAGGAAAAAAATGTATTTTATGCTACGGTATACAAATGTTGTTATTAAAAATGTATGCTTTGAACTAGTTACGTAGATGATACCATGGTAATATAAGAAATGGTATTTAATTCTGCGGACAGAGCTATCCTAAGCAAGCATTAAAACTTGTGGGTGATCACATCAAGATTCCTTTGGTAAACACCGTTAAACGTTGGTTCAATTTTGATAGTTTCCGATCCTAATGCCATCCAATTTGCAGTTTGAAGACATTAAGGAAGTGCGAATCTTGCCAAGAAATCAGTGTCTATTGCTGATTTGGTCTCTAAAAAAAGAATCCGCAATCAACCACTATCTTAATCCAGACAACGCTTTAGCAATTGACCCTGGCATCAAGAATTGGTTAAGCTGTGTTTCCAACAGTGGAAATAGTTTTATCTTATCTTTGATGGACGCAAAGTTAAAAGTCTTAACCAATGGTAAAACAAACGTCTTGCAATGCTCACACAGGTCTGTATGCCAGTTTTGACCCTTGCTACCAGATTTGGGATCTGGGAAACGACAACTCAAAGCAAAGTGGCAAGGTTTATACCTGTCACGTAGCCGCAGTTGACAATACCCGGGCTTTGAGATGGGGAAAAGGTGAAGACTCTGATAATTGAGGTAGTGTTAGCTGAGTATTGTATGCGCTTTTGTATTAAACAAGTCTGATCCCAACAAAAAATTGTATTGTATAGGTTGACAGTTTGGAGTAAAAAATTTGGTTGATAGCAGTTTTGGTAAAGTAATAGTTTTCTTACCTTGCCATATTCGTTCAAATCTGGAGGTATAGTTCATGTCCATTCGCCTATATATAGGCAATTTGCCAAAAGAAGAAATAGATCGTCAAGATTTGCAAGCAGTTTTTGCCGCAGAAGGCGATGCTGTGACTACAAAACTAATTAAAGACCGCAAAACTGGCAAATGCCGTGGTTTTGGTTTTCTCACGGTTAACAATGACGAGCAAGCTGATCAAATTATTGAAAAGTATAATGGTCAATTGTTCAAAGAGACGCCCCTCAAGCTAGAAAAAGCATTACCTCGAACCAAACCTGAGGAAGCTGAAGAGCAACCTGCTAAAGCAGCTAGTGGTGTTAGTGGTCATCCGGCTCCTACACCAAAAGAAGGCGGTCGTCGTGAGAAAGGTTCTAAGAAGTCACGGCGTGGCGGCGGTGGTGCTGTGCGGGAAACCAGCACAAGTGCTGAATCAGATGCAATTCGTCCAGATCCACGTTGGGCTTCTGAATTAGAAAAACTCAAGCAGATGTTAGCAGCACAAAGCTAATTGAGTCTAGAGGGGAGAGGAATTAAAATTAAAAATCGCGGTTTTTAGGTTTTAATTCCCTATAAATCCCCCTTTGCCGAGTTTTTCTAGGAAATGATTATCAGTTTTGTGACAAATTTTGGGGAAATTTATCTATAAATCTAGGCACATGGAAAAAAGTTTCACAGTATTCTTTGTGCCCATTTTGGGTGAATTATATCAAGAATCGGGATGTCTACCCTGAGCTAGTCCTAGGAAATTTTAGCGGATACCGTCATGACCAAAACAATAGACCTGAGCCAATGGCTTTAGACATGGGGATGAGTCGGTAGCGACTGAAGTCGCAGTGGAGCGAGTACGTGGCTTTAGCCACATTGAATATTATATAGCTTGACTTGTTGCGGAGGTTGCAGGTAATTTTTTCAGAAAAGTAGCAATCAAGCTAGGTTTAGTCCTAATCCGAATCAGTAGGGTGTCTTTGAGCACCATTGAAAGTTCCTTTGTGAACTCTTCAAGAATCCCCTGGCTTCTAGCCGTGGGGAGTATCAAGGACATATCTTCATACCCTCCTCCAAGTTAGCTTTGGGGGTGGGTTGCTTTTATGAGAATTAGATTTCAAGTTATTTACTGTACAACACATTTCATCTGACGTAGGTACAAAAGGGCGGGCAAGATGCCCAAACCACAAGATTTATAATATCAATCTGTGTATTTTATTACTTCAGAAGTCATGTATACGCAAATAACTATAGACTGAGTACCCAAAAGATTAAATTGTTGGACATAATTAAATTAAAATAAAGATTACTCAAAGTTCCTAAATAATCATGTAATAGGCGAAACTTTGACGATACATTCTCAGAATAAGCAACAGACAAACTATGAAACCTACTACCGACAAATGTATTGCCTTAATTTCTGTTCATGGAGACCCGGCGATTGAAATTGGTCAGGAAGAGGCAGGTGGACAGAATGTTTATGTGCGTAATGTGGGTGAAGCACTCAGGAAGCTGGGATGGCAAGTTGATATGTTTACCCGGCAAGTGAGTAGAGAACAAGATAAAATTGTGCAATTGAGCGAAAATTGTCGCACTATTCGTTTAAAAGCAGGTGCTGTAGAGTTTGTACCGCGAGATAATCTGTTGGCATATATGCCGGAATTTTTGGATAATTTCCTCGAATTCCAAAGACACAATGGTATAACGTATCAGTTGGCGCACACAAACTACTGGCACTCTAGCTGGATAGGGATGCAACTCAATAAAATCCAAGGTACGCGGCAAATTCATACTTACCATTCACTGGGAGCCGTTAAGTACAGTACAATAGAAAATATTCCCATAATTGCTAGTCAGCGATTGGCAGTGGAAAAAGAAGTGTTGGAGAGGGCAGAACGAATTGTGGCTACAAGTCCCCAGGAAAAGGAACATATGCGATCGCTGGTTTCCCATCAAGGTAATATTGAAATTATTCCCTGCGGTACAGATATTCGTAGCTTTGGTTCTATTGACCGTCAAACAGCAAGATTAGAATTGGGAATTGCACCGGAGACTAAACTTGTATTCTATGTGGGACGTTTTGATCGACGTAAAGGAATAGAACACCTGGTGCGTGCGGTCAACGAATCCCAATTACGTGGTGATCGAAACCTGAAATTAATTATTGGTGGTGGTAGCACTCCCGGTAATAGTGATGGGATGGAGCGCGATCGCATCGAGAATATAATTAATGAATTGGGGATGAGTGAATTTACGACCCTCACCGGTCGGCTGAGTCAGGAAATATTGCCCACTTATTACGCTGCGGCTGATGTTTGCGTAGTTCCGAGTCACTATGAACCCTTTGGACTAGTGGCCATTGAAGCCATGGCTAGTTATACGCCTGTAGTAGCCAGTGATGTAGGTGGGCTGCAATTTACTGTAGTTCCCGAAATCACAGGTTTATTAGCTCCACCCAAAGATGTAGCCGCCTTTGCAGCTGCAATAGATCGGATTTTGTTAAATCCACAATGGCGAGACGAATTAGGTAAAGCAGGGAGAAAACGGGTAGAAAGTAAGTTTAGTTGGGATGGGGTAGCCACCCAGCTAAGTCAACTCTACAGTGAAATTTTGCAGAAAAAAGTTAAAGAACCAGCATTGATCCAGTAAGTAATAGGTCATCATAACTCTTGTGCAACCAGTTGACTATACTACCCTAACTGCTGCTTGTAGCGAACTACGCGCTCACTGGCTGCCATCTCGATTAGAACAAGTTTATCAGCGCGATCGCTATACTATTGCTGTAGCATTACGCACCCTCAAACAAAGGGACTGGCTAGAGATTTCTTGGCATCCCCAAGCGGCGCATATTTGTATTGGCGAACCACCACCAAGATTACCAGATACATTTACCTTTAGCCAACAATTAGTACATCAATTAGGTGGCTTGGCCTTGGTGGAAATTCAAGCCATCGCCCCTTGGGAGCGTGTTGTTAACTTACAATTTGCCCGCCGTCCTGGAGAGGAGGCACTGTATCATATATATGTAGAGGTGATGGGCAAATACAGCAACGTTATCCTTACCGATGCTAACAATATAATGATCACAGCTGCCCATCAAGTTGGTCAGCATCAATCTAGCGTCCGTCCCATTCAAACCGGACAACCTTATGAAACCCCACCCAAACTCAGTGGACCTGTTCCTAGTTTGAATGAATCTGCTCAACGCTGGCAAGAACGGGTCAGCTTAGTACCAGGAGCAATTAAGCCTCAGTTATTAAAAAGTTATAGCGGCTTGAGTTCTGCCTTAGTGGAATCCATGTTAATTGCGGCAGATTTAGCCCCGGAAACCAGTACAGAGCAGCTCCAACCTGAAGACTGGGAACGGCTATTTAGACGATGGCAAGAATGGCTACAAGCATTGGATTTGAATAAATTCCAACCAGCTTGGACAGCAAAAGGATATACAGTCATGGGTTGGGGGGCAGTTGCACCAGAAAAAGATATCCAAACCTTAGTCAACAGATACTACACTGACGAATTAAATCAGCAAGTATTTTCTCAGTTACGGCATCAATTAAACCAAAAATTATATACTATTTTAGTAAAAATACGTAATAAAGCGCAAACCTTTTCCCAACGCCTGCAGCAATCAGAACAAGCAGATGAATATCGCAAAAAAGCGGATTTGTTGATGTCTCACCTGCAAAAATGGCACCCAGGGATGACAGAAATTATCCTGACTGATTTTGAGACAGAACAACCTATAGCCATTGCTTTGCAACCAGATAAAAACGCCGTCCAAAATGCCCAACGGCTTTACAAACAGCACCAGAAACTTAAACGCGCTCGTAGTGCTGTGGAACCATTGCTTGGGGATGTCAACTCAGAAATTAACTATTTAGAGCAAGTAGAAGCCGCGATCGCTCAGATAGAAAACTACCAAACAGCAGCAGATTTGCAGGCTTTGGAAGAAATCCGTGACGAGTTAATTGTACAGAAATATTTAGAAGACCCAGGATATCGCAGTCGCGGCGAAACCACCAGCACGAATTTTCATCGTTATCATACCCCCAGCGGGTTTGAAGTCTTAATCGGTCGTAACAATCGTCAAAATGACCAATTAACCTTTCGTGTGGCTGGAGATTATGATTTATGGTTCCACGCTCAAGAAATACCCGGAAGTCATGTACTACTACGTTTAGAACCGGGTGCAGTTCCCGAATCCGGAGATTTACAATTTGTGGCTAATCTTGCAGCCTACTACAGTCGTGGCCGTCAGAGTGACCAAGTACCAGTAGTTTATACTCAGCCCAAGCACGTTTACAAACCCAAAGGAGCCAAGCCGGGTATTGCTATTTATAAGCAGGAGCGCATCATCTGGGGACAGCCGCAATTAGTCATTAGTGATTAGTCCGTGAGAATTTTTCGCCATTTCCACCCGCGGGAATTTTGAATTTATGCTCTTAGATAGAGGCTGATTGTCGGGGGATATATGTTTTTTTAGAGATTTTTATCAAAAAACTGTGTTGACTGTTACAATAATGTTAAGAAAGGTTGCCCGTTAGTTTTGGGAACGCGCAATTTGGTTTTAACTCTGTTGAGAAGACAACGCGGAAAAAGATATTTTAGACCAGCTGTGGAAAGCTGGTCTTTTTTGTGGGATATGAGATTGTGCGCTTTTTAGAAACTAAATCTGGTTCTGAGGGCACCAATTACAACATCACTATTGTTATTGTTATGATCGGGGGATGTTAACCAGATCAGACCGGGGGTAATGGTAATGTTGTCACTGAGTTGATACTGGTAGAAACCTTCCAGGTGATAGGAAGTACCTGTATCTGTCCCTACTCCTGGAATGGTGGAAGTTGTAACTTTAGGTTCCACACCAGCAATAATCCCGGCTAAGTTACCTCTTTTACCTAAATCGGGGAAGCCCAGGGTAACGGCATAATTCCAAATTTCAGCTTTTCCGGGGTTGTCTGTTAACTGACTGTTGGTGTATCCAGCCCAACCACCTAAGACAAATCTTTCATTGATGTCAATGGATGCTTGAACGCCGTAGGAATTGCTGGAGAATCGTGTACCTTGTGCTAGGGTTTGGAAGGTGGCGTTAGTGCTACCGCTAACTAGGGGCTGTTGGTAGGAGTTGATATAAGTTAAACCTAGGCTAATGCGATCGCTTGGTTTAAGAGTCAGCTGTGCTAAAGCGGCGTAAGGACCATTAAATAAACCCCTCCCATCTGAGGGTTCGTTAGGAGTAGTAGTTAAATATCCTAAGTTGAGTGCTAATCTGTCACTAAACTGTTGGCTGACTCCCAAACCTGCACCACCTAGCTGGTTGTAAATTGGGTTACGTGTACCAAAGGTAGACAAAGCACCACGACTACCATCACCGTCAAGTATATTGACTGTATTGGTGATGTCATCTGCAGCGCCATTATTGGCGATCGCAACTACTTGTGTGTTTGCACTGAGGGGAAATTTGTAAAATACAGTATCTATCTTGGCATCTGTAGTGCCGGTGATATCAGCAAAGGCTAAACGACCCTCTGGTGTGTTAATGTTAGGGCTGAGAAGATTGTTAGCGGCGATGCGGGTAAATAGGGTATCTTTCCCTGTAAAACTAGTAACAAATTCAATCCGCGATCGCAGTCCCAGGGTTGTATTCTTCTGTGTGAGGTTTTGATTTCCGCCCACAACACCACTCATGACTGCAACTACTTCCCCTTGCAGCTTGGTAGTAGTGGAGAACTGATTTGCTTCCAATTGAGATGTGCGTGCTTCTAGTGTATCTACTCGTCCCCGTAGTGTGGCTATTTCTGCGGAAAATTCTTCTTGTAACCTTTGTAATCTGAGTATATCTTGTTGTGTGACTGCGTTGGTAGTAGCCTCAGCAATTAATTCATTTACCCGATCTAAACAAGCATTCAAAGCCGCGGCGAACTCATATCTGGTTAAAGTGCGATTACCGCGAAAAGTGTTATCTGGATAACCTGAAATACAACCATAACGTTCAATCAATGATCGCAATGCTTGAAAAGCCCAATCAGTAGGTCTGACATCAGATAACTGAGAAACCGAGGTAGTTTGAGCTATTACCTCACCTGTTGTCAAGTTCTGAGCTTGAGTTTCTTGATTCTGTATTACTGATGTTGTCGGTATTTCCCCTGCATAGACAGAGCCAATAAAGAACAGGATATTACAGGCAAATACTGGGCTAATCGGTAGATACTTCCAGAATTCTCGCATTTCCTTCCTCACACTTATTTATCGTAGATTGCACTCACACTCAGCATTTTCGAGAATAATTTGCTGAAAAAGTATATTCAGGATATTAACAGGAGTTTAAGAATTTTCCTATCACTACAACTTAACAACCTCTTTTTATACTTAAGGGAAAAATAAAAAAAAACAGTATCTTAGGTAACAGTTATTAGTTATTCCCGGCTCGCAGTAATACATCTTAAGTGCCGACAACCTGAAACAATTGACATATTTTATACCCTATACCATTGAATGCACCAAGATATTAGTTGGGTAACTCCTGCATATTGTGTGAGAATGAGACTTATTCTATAATATCAAAGTAAGTTCATTGACAAAAGTAGAGTCATGATTAAGGGGTATAAAAACCGTGATGTGGAATCTTTTAAGACCTATAACAGGTAAACACAGCCGAGGTATCCTGACTTTAATAGCTCTACTGGCATTTTCAGTGGTGATTGGCTGTAACCAATCAAACACAAGTACGGTAGAAGAACAGACACCCCAAGTACAGCCAGAAAAAACCAAAGTTGTCGCTACAATTTTGCCGACTTATTTGTTTACTAAGGCTGTAGCTGGGGAAGCGGCAGATGTATCAATTATCGTGACCCCAACGGCCGATGTGCATGACTACCAATCAACACCGGATGATGTGAAAGCGATTTCTACAGCCGCAATATTAGTAAAAAATGGGTTGGGATTAGAAGAATTTCTGGACAATACTATCAAAAATGCCGAAAATCCTGACTTAATTAAAATCGATGCTAGTCAAGGTCTTAAAACGTTAAATGCAATTTCCGCGGTTGATAAAACGGTAACAGAACATGGTCATAGTCACGGTCACAGTCATGACCATGGTGATGGAAATCCTCACGTGTGGTTAGACCCGGTTTTAGTCAAACAGCAGGTAGTAAATATTCGGGATGGATTAATTGCGGCGGATCCTGCTAATCAAGCTACTTATGAAGCCAATGCTGCGGCTTATCTGCAAGAATTGGATAAATTACATCAAGAGTTTGAGCAAACCTTACAGAAGACTCCGAACTGTACCTTTATTACCTTTCATGATGCCTTTCCATATTTAGCTCAACGCTATAATCTCAAACAGGTTGCTGTGGTGCAAATTCCTGAAGACCAACTTTCACCAGCAGATGTACAAAGAGCTGTTAACGCTGTGAAAAAGTATAATGCTAAGGCTGTATTTAGCGAACCAGGGGTAGATAATAAGTTATTAACTAGTCTTGCTCAAGATTTGAATGTAACTGTGCGTAACTTGGATTCTCTAGAAACTACTGGGGGTGATACAAATCCACAGTATTACTTCCAAGCTATGAGAAACAACTTGCAAATTCTTGAGGCTGGGTGTCAGTAATTGCATGGCAACGCCAGTGATATTAATGATTAATTAGGGATAATCCAGGACTAATGATGTCTCCTATTTTAAAGGTCGAAGGATTAAATGTATATCAAGGCAGTTATTTGGCTGTTAGAGATGTGACATTTGAATTGCTAGCAGGAACAGATACGGCTATTGTTGGTCCTAATGGTGCCGGTAAAAGTACTTTGGTAAAAGCAATTTTAAATTTGATTCCCCACAGTAGTGGTCAGATTGAAATTTTTGGTCGCCCGATGACCAAGTTAGGAAAGTTGCGTCACCGATTGGGTTATATGCCCCAAAATTTTATCTTTGACCGCAGTTTCCCTATTTCTGTAGGCGAATTAGTGGGACTCGGATGGGAAAACCCCAACAAAAAGCAAAATTTATTTTTTCCCTTGTGGAGAAAAGATAGGCAAAAATCGGTAGCAATAGGGGAAGCGATGCGGCGAACCGATGTTTATCATCTCAAGGATAAAGCTATTGGAACTCTCAGCGGGGGTCAGTTGAAGCGGGTATTGCTGGCTTATTGTTTGGTCACTCCTCGGCAATTATTGATACTAGATGAAGCCTTTGCTGGGGTTGATGTCCAGGGTATAACAGATTTTTACGCCTTGTTAAATGAGTTAAAGCACGAAGAAGGTTGGACTGTGCTACAGGTTTCCCATGATATTGATATGGTCAGCCATCATTGCGATCGCGTTCTGTGTCTGAACCAAACTGTTGTATGTACTGGTAAACCGGAAATTGCCCTTTCACCCCAAAATCTATTAGCAACCTATGGGCCAGGATTCAGTCCTTACCATCATCAGCATTAATATTTTCACATGGGGTATTTATTATGGTAATTTACTGCTAATGAAATTCAGCCATAACTTTGATTTTGGTTTTTATTGTGGTTCATCTAAATGTTCAGCAACAGCCTGATAAAGATGGAAAATATGATGATCGTGGAGGTGATAAAATACATTACGCCCTTGTTTACGATAGCGGACTAGTCGCATTGCTCTTAGGTTTCTTAGCTGATGGGAAACCGCCGATTCGCTGATGTTTAGTAATCCGGCTAAATCACCTACACACAGTTCTTTGGTCGCTAAAAAAGAAAGAATCCTCAGACGATTAGGGTCTCCTAAAAAGCTAAAAAATTCCGCCATACGTTGAGCTTTTTCGGGGCTGATAATTTGTTCTGCTAAGTCTTGCACAATACTAATATCTATAGTGATCTTTCTTAAATTATACTCAATGTTTTACGGTTTTAAAATTAAATCTAATTTTAATCATCTTATTTATTTGTTTGATGGGAGTTTTTCAAGATTTACCGTATATAGATTGTCCTTATGTACTTATACTCGATTTTACTGACAAACTTAGTAGCGATCGCCCCTGGAGGTGATTTAGTAAATTTGTTACAATTTCCTTTCATGCAGCGAGCGATCGCCGGGGCCGTGTTAATGGGAATCCTGGGGGGGTTAATGGGTAGTTTTGCTACAATGCGCCAACTATCGTTTTTCAGCCATGCTGTGGGTCATGCAGCATTAATCGGTGTGGTCTTAGGTGTATTGCTACAGTTGAATCCAACTTTGATGCTACTACCCTTTACATTAGTATTTGGGGTGGTAGTCCTTTATTTGATTGATCAAACCGATTTAGCCAGCGATAGCGTTCTGGTAATAGTGCTATCAGGAGCATTAAGTATAGGGTTGCTGTTGACTAGCTTCGTCCCCGGTTATCGGGGAAATTTAATGAGGGTATTGTTTGGGGATATTCTGGCCATCGACAATACAGATTTGATTGTGACCCTAGTCTTGCTGGTAGTCAGTGGCGTATTTCTATTTTCCACCCTGCAACAGCAAATTTTGCTGACCCTTAACCCGGATGTAGCTCAAGTACAAGGGGTTCCGGTGCAATTGTATCGCTATACCTTTGTCATGCTACTTTCCCTAGCTGTGGCTGTGACAATTACAGCCGTTGGTGTTTTGCTAGTCAATGCTTTTTTAGTGATTCCCGCTTCTACAGCTAAGTTAATGAGTCATCACTTTAACCGCTTTTTGGTGTTATCAATCATCATAGGTTCTACCACAAGCATTGCTGGTATTATGGTTTCGGGTGTTTTTAACCTGGCATCAGGGCCTAGTATTGTAGTAGTGCAGTTTTTGTTTTTTTTGGGTGTTTTCTTGTCGGTGAAGTTGAAGTTGAAACTAAATTAATATCTTGGGAAATTTTTTTCCTTCAACCCCTTGCCAAACTCTTTTTGCTGTGCTAAATTAAATAATCGTTGGTTAAATAAATCAACCAGCCGGGATAGCTCAGTTGGTAGAGCAGAGGACTGAAAATCCTCGTGTCACCAGTTCAAGTCTGGTTCCTGGCATTTTTTTTGGTTAGACACCTTGAGGCTGATTAGTTTCAAGGGTGTAATTGTCACGGGAAATCATCAGATAGGTGAATCCTTAAAAGAAAAAAAAGATGGTTGTGGCAACTTTATTAAATATATCAAGATATCAAGTCAGATTTGCTGCTATAGCAGTAACCACAAGTGTTAAGACATTTCCCTGCTTGTTGTTCCCCATTCCCCGTTCCCTGTTCCCTTAAAACCACAATTATGATGTCCTAACGTGTATGGGTAGTGCTATAAAAGTTTTAATACTTGCCCCTAATTGTCTATGTAGGGGTGTAGGGAATTATATCAAATCATCCATTCCGATGCGCGTTCGCCTAAATCAAGAGGAATACTCACAGCCTTACCTAAACGGGGACGCTCCCGGGTTTGGGTAATAAATGTTTGCACTTGCACAGCACCACCCAAGGCATGAAGATAATTAGCAATGCTATCAAGATGTTCTTGGTACTCCGCCTCAGTCAAGGGAAAAGAAGCTTGCTCAAGATACTTCCACATGATTTGTAGAAATATCTTGCCTTTTGTGCGGCGGAACTGCAGATCATAGGAGTATCCCCACTTGTCAAGTAATAATTTGCGTAATTCCTTTCCTGTCATAGCTTTCCTCCATTAGATTTTACATTTAGTTATGATGTTACGTTCCGTGACTCAAGTATGATAGAGATATAAAGAAATGTAATGCTAAGAGAACAGATGCTCAATATATCTTGAAATAAAGAAATTTAGCATCATTGTCGTCCTTGGCATTTCGACTTAAACAGGAGTTGCTCAAGTGTTGGTACTCTTGTAAGCATGATGAACAAAATACACAAAGAGCGCGTAGATTATGGCTCAATTTTCTGAATCAATGGACGTACCCGATATGGGGCGTCGTCAGTTCATGAATCTGTTGACTTTTGGAACTGTAACTGGTGTGGCTCTGGGTGCATTGTACCCTGTAGTCAAGTACTTTGTTCCACCTGCCAGCGGTGGCGCGGGTGGCGGTACCACAGCAAAAGACGAGTTGGGTAATAATGTCAGTGTAAGTAAGTTTCTGGAAAGCCATAACGTAGGCGATCGCCCCTTAGTTCAAGGACTCAAGGGAGACCCCACCTATATTGTGGTAGAAAGCAAAGAAGCTATTGCTGATTACGGTATTAATGCTATCTGCACACACTTAGGCTGTGTTGTTCCCTGGAATGTAGCAGAGAACAAGTTTAAGTGTCCTTGTCACGGTTCCCAGTACGATGCAACTGGTAAGGTGGTCAGAGGCCCCGCACCGCTATCTTTGGCTCTCGCACACGCCAAAGCAGAAGATGACAAAATCGTCTTGACCCCTTGGACTGAAACCGACTTCCGTACCGGTGAAGAACCTTGGTGGTCTTAATTAAGTGCCGCGACTAATCACCAATGACCAGTTAACCAGAGAATCATTGTCCTTATAGAGATGAGAAATGCCTGTACCACAGCGAGTGTGACTCGCACTGCTAAAGCAATGGTCAAAACATTGCTCATAGCGATCGCTACCTTGACATTTTACTTGACTAGCGATCTAGCCTTACCTCAAAGCGCTGCCGCTTATCCCTTTTGGGCTCAACAAACCTATCCTGAAACTCCCCGGGAACCGACAGGGCGGATTGTTTGTGCTAACTGTCACCTAGCAGCTAAACCAGCAGAAGTAGAAGTTCCTCAATCAGTTCTACCTGATACTGTGTTTAAAGCAGTGGTGAAAATCCCCTATGATACCAGCGTGCAACAGGTTGGGGCTGATGGTTCTAAAGTTGGCTTGAATGTCGGCGCTGTACTGATGTTACCCGAAGGGTTCAAAATTGCACCAGCAGACCGCATTCCTGAGGAACTTAAAGAGGAAGTAGGTGATGTTTACTTCCAACCCTACACTGAAGACCAGGAGAATGTGCTGCTTGTAGGACCCATTCCCGGTGAACAGTATCAAGAAATCGTCTTCCCAGTTCTTTCTCCTAACCCAGCTACCGATAAAAATATTCACTTCGGTAAATATTCAGTTCACCTAGGCGCAAACCGTGGACGTGGACAAGTTTATCCTACTGGCGAAAAGAGCAATAATACCATTTACAATGCTTCCGCTACTGGTACAATTACTCAGATTGCGAAACAAGAAGATGAATATGGTAGTGCCAAATATCTAGTTAACATCCAAACAGAATCTGGCGATACCATTGTTGATACCATTCCCCCCGGTCCAGAATTGATTGTTTCCGAAGGACAATCTGTTACTGCTGGTGATGCTTTGACTAATAACCCCAATGTGGGTGGATTTGGTCAGAAAGATGTAGAAATTGTATTGCAAAATTCCGCAAGGGTTCAAGGATTGATTGCCTTCATTGCTCTTGTGATGTTAGCTCAAGTTATGCTTGTGCTCAAGAAGAAGCAAGTGGAAAAAGTCCAAGCTGCTGAACTTAATTTCTAAATTCTTTGCTAAATCAATGAGTGTGAGGACAGGCAAAATGCCTGTCTTTTTTTGTATGTTAACTTATTTACCGGCGTAGAAAAAAGCGATTTCTTTGGGTTTGAGGGGCGCAAAACCTGCTTCTACCAGCATTTGATCTAGTTCTGGTTGTGGAATGTGTTTAGCGCCAATGCGCACAATCCGCGATCGCATGGTATTCGATACACCACTGCGTTGTCTATTGGCCTCTAATCCCATCACCTGATTATACAGTTCTAGTTTTTCTGGGGGAATGGGGGAACCATCAAAATCAATTCCCTGGGCGATCGCTTCATCGATGGCATCAGCACCTTTAGTTGTACTCATGGTATTTTATTCTCAATTCTCTGGGTAGATTTTACCAGTCTTTCCCGGATCAAGAAAAAATATCGAGTCTTGCGGATGAATGAGCTAGTTTTGAGGTAACTTTACTTCACAATCAGATACAAAAAATTACGAGGTACTAATTAAATGCCCTTGTTTGTGAAAATTGAAGCCGGTAAAGTTGATAAATCCACCTTTGACCAATATGTACCCGCCCATAAAGCCTATGTTGAGGATTTGATTGCTCAAGGACACAAAGCCCGTACAGGCTATTGGGTAGAAGACCGGGGCGGAATGTTACTGTTTGAGGCCGACTCTAGGGATGAAGCAGAGTCCATTGTGGCTCGTGACCCGTTGGTGCAGCATGGCTGTGTTACTTATCAGCTTTATGAATGGAAAATTGTTGTGGAATAACACACACTTTGGGTATTTTAGTGTTATAGTGTTTATAGACCTGGACATACGCGACTGTAACGCCCAAATCTTGTCAGGACCGGAAGGTAGCAGCAATACGGGATGCTTATAGTAGGCGTATTATCCGGGTCGCCCTATTTTTTAGCAGCGCTGAGTAACAATGCCTGGTTTTGGAGATATTGTTCAAAAAGCTTTTTACTTGGGTGTAGGATTGGCTGCTTACGCCACTGAGAAAGCAGGGGGTAAGTTGGGTGAACTGCGATCGCAAATCCAGAATCTGGCGGATGACATGGTGGCTAAGGGCGAAATGAACACCGAAGAAGCCCGGCGTTTTGTCGAAGATATGATGAAACAAGCCCAACAGTCGCCGAAATCTAGTGAAACTCCGGAGCAAAAACCAGCCTCTGAACCCCGCCGCATCGAAATTTTAGAAGAAGATGAAGGGGAAACTGTCAAAGATTCCCAAGATACAAATAATGTTGATAAACTGCGTGAGCAAGTTCTCAAACTACAAGAAGAGTTGAAAAACCTGCAACAAGGCGAAAATTAGTATTGAATACTAGCAATACTTAAACATGGGGTCTTCTTGTTTGAGTTAATATAAATGAATCATCCGGTTTACCAGAGATAGTGAAGTTTCACAGAAAACCGGCAATCTTAAGTGGAGAAATTTGATAATATACATTGACTAGGATGTATTATAGTGGTGCAAGCCTGGTAGCACTAAACGTCCTGTTGACATTCAGTAGGGGCGTAGGTTTATGGAAGAATGGCAAAAAAACTTAGGGGAAATCCTGGAAACTGTAGCTGATGAAGTAGAGCGTTTTTTACTGGAAGTAAGTGACATGATAGATGGATTTTTTGAAGTCAGCGAAGAATTATCTGATCAGGTACAAAATTATATAGTTACGGAAATTGACCAGTATTTACAGGAACTAACAGATCCTATTTTGGAGGTTTACTGGGAACTGGAAGATGTTATGCTAGATACAGATATTGGGTTCCCTTACGGAGTAGAAGCAACACCACAAAGGAATGCTGCTTGTATAGGTTGTCAGAATTATCACGGTCAGGTTTACGGTGGTAATTTGTTAGTCTGTGCTATGCATCCCCATGGATGGGATGATGAAAATTGTCCTGATTGGGAAAAAGGAAATTAGAGCCATTATATATTTTTGAAAGTATGAACAATTATTCACCGGAAACGGTATCTCAGTCACAGTCAGAAATGAAGTATGGAGAACGGGAAATTGCAGAAGGTCAATTAATTACTTTTCCTAATCCCCGTGTGGGTCGGCGATATGATGTGAGTATCACTTTACCAGAATTTACTTGTAAATGTCCTTTTTCTGGTTATCCTGATTTTGCTACGATTTATATTACCTATGTCCCAGATCAACGGGTGGTAGAGTTAAAGGCTTTGAAGCTCTATATTAATAGTTACCGCGATCGCTATATTTCTCATGAAGAGTCGGCTAACCAAATTTTAGATGATTTTGTGGCTGCTTGTGACCCGCTAGCAGTGACTATTAAGGCAGATTTTACCCCCCGTGGTAATGTCCATACTGTGGTGGAAGTGCGTCACCAGAAGGATGTTTAAACGCAAAGGTCAGCGCAGAGGTACGCGAAGGGTTCCTCTGTCTGCTTTTATGTTTTTGCTGGGGATGAGAGGGTGTCTAGTATTTCTAAAATTTCTTTTTCAAATGCTACTTGAGCTCGGTTGGTCTTACCTCCAATATACAGGCGATCGCTTGTTTTTAATGCCCAAATTTGGGAATGGGAAAAATAACTCATGGTTGCGCCTAACATTAATAGGGCAAATCCGCTGTATACTATGGGGATACCAGGGTCTGATTTGATTTGTAATCCGGTACTGCCTATAACATCGACTATTTTTAAGTTAACGCCATTAATGTTAGTGGACATTCCTGTGCGGACTGTATCTACTAGTTTACCTGTGGAATCATAAATTAATACCATTCCTTGCAAGTCTTTGGCGATGACGGAAACCCCCTCACTTAGGTCTGGTTTGGTGGGTATCCAACTTCCCCACAGTCTCCCTTTACCTTTGGTGTCTAAGGAAGCCATAGGTAATTGAAAGATGGGACTATTATTAAATTTAATCTGAATCGCGGAAATTCCCCAATCGGTTTGATAAAATGTGACTCCATGGTAGCGCAGGGGTTGATTCACGAAAATCTTTTGATGATCAATTTCTTCTCCCTGGTTATTCACTACGGACATATCGGAATAAAATTGGTCAATTCCACCGGTGGGAGTATAATCAATCCAAAACCGATTTACACGCACAGACCAATCTTTGAGGTTTTGGAAGTTTGCCCATGGTCCAGCGTCTATAATGTTTTTGACTTGAAATGTATCACCACTAGATATCATTTCTTGGGCAATAAATCCAGTCATCGCTCCCAAAATTCCCCCCAGGAGGATGGTGACAATCCCCACATGGACGATAATAGGTCCAATACGTCCAATAATTCCTTTGCGGGCGTAAAGAATATCCTGTTTTTCCGGTTCTTGAAATATTGTATACTTGCGTTTGTGTAAGATTTCCTTTAGGGATTGCACAGAAATATCATCTAATTCCGCACTCAATGCTAACTTGTGAAATTGTCGCGTTTCTTGGTAATATTTCCACCGACGAGCGGTTTTTAAAGCTGGTAGTTGACGGGTGAAGGTACAAGCTGTGAGACTAGCACCAAATACAATCAGTAACCCCAAGTACCACCAAGTGCGATATACATGGTCTAATCCCAGGACTTGAATTACTTTCCAAGTTAAGAAACCAAATAAAGCTGGATGTTCGGGGTAGTTAGTCTGATAAAATGCCGGTGACTGACCTTGTTCGATGACTGTACCGCTAATACTAAAAACAGCAATTAATAGTAAAAGTGCGATCGCCAGGCGTAAATTAGTGAGTACAGGTAAAACCTCCCTGCGCAATATTCGCCCCGGTACTGACCACCAAGATGCTGTAAATGCTGAATTTTCTATAGTCATTGCTTAAAAACTGCTCAAGGGAAACCGCGAAATTAAAGAAAATACACCAAATCCCACCAATAGCACCCCACTAACTGGATTAATCCAACCAGACCACCGCCGGAGTTCCAGCAGCTTTTTGATAGTAGCAGTAAAAGTACCGGCTAAAATCAAAGGTACTACATAGCCGGCTGTGTATGATAGTAACAACACAGCGCCCATAATTAAATCTTGTGTACTAGCCACCCAACCCAGTAAACTGGCTAAAACTGGAGTACTACAAGGAGACGCGACCAAACCAAAGGTTAAACCCAGGGAATAAGACCGCACCCCCGCTGGTAAATCTGAGGAAATCCACTTAGTTTCGCCTAAAGATGGAAATTGTAAGGGTAATGCTTCTAGTAAGTTCAACCCCATGAGAATGGCGATAATACTGACGATAATTGGTAAACCGATTCCCACTTGACCATAGACTTTACCAACAAAAGCTGCTACAATCCCTAAACCTGCCAGGGTAGTTGCTAAACCTAAAGCAAACCATGTAGATTGAGCTGCTGCTTGTAAGCGGCCTTTGGCTTCATAACCCCCAATGTAACCAATGGTAATTGGGAGCATAGAAAGCATACAGGGAGTAAGACTAGTAAGTAAACCAGCTGCAAAAATTATGCCAATACTTAGTAGACTGATGTGGGTAAGTTGGGAAGATACTAAGCCGTTGGCAAATTGTTCTAGTTCGTAAAATCGTGTTTGTAGAGTCTCCAGCATGGGATATTTAAACGGCAAATGCTTATTATATTAGCATTCTAGCTGATTATGGGAGTACTGTTGCACTTAAAATCAGATGGTTAAATATCACCTTTGCATACCTTGGCGTTTAAAAACCCGAACCGCAACCCCATAAACTCATCAGCAACACCGCCAAACCCCAACCATCAAACACTAATGACAGTGAGTGCAAACTCAATTTACAACAGATGTCAAAATTTAGCAAATGATAGAATTCCCAACAGAGTCAAAATTATAGATAAATCATATAAAATCTGCCAAATTCTCTATCGCTACACACAAAAGAAAGAGAACACACATGAACCAGAACTTTGCAACCATTGACGGTAATGAAGCTGTTGCGCGTGTTGCGTACAAATTAAACGAAGTAATTGCCATTTATCCTATCACACCCTCCTCAGCTATGGGTGAATGGGCAGATGCCTGGTCAGCTGCAAACCGTCCCAACCTGTGGAATACTATTCCTAGCGTCGTCCAGATGCAGAGTGAAGGTGGCGCAGCTGCTGCTGTACATGGAGCGTTACAAACGGGTTCTTTGAGTACCACTTTCACCGCTTCCCAGGGGTTGCTGTTGATGATACCTAACCTCTACAAAATCGCCGGTGAATTAACTAGTACTGTGGTTCATGTCGCGGCGCGTTCTTTGGCTACTCACGCTTTATCAATTTTCGGTGATCATAGTGATGTCATGGCATCCCGTGCTACAGGTTTCGCCCTGTTGTGTTCCGCTTCGGTGCAGGAAAGTCATGATTTTGCGTTCATCGCCCAAGCTGCTACTCTGGAAACACGTATATCATTTCTGCACTTCTTTGATGGTTTCCGCACATCACATGAAGTGCAGAAAGTCAATTTATTATCAGATGAACAATTGCGATCGCTGATTAAAGAAAATCTAATTTTAGCCCATCGCGCCCGCGCCCTCACCCCAGACCGTCCGTTATTGCGGGGTACTGCCCAGAATCCCGATATTTACTTTCAGTCCCGGGAAGCTGCCAACCCCTATTATAACACAACTCCGGCTATTGTCCAACGCATCATGGATGAATTTGGGGAAATTACAGGGAGATATTACCAAATCTATGAATATCACGGCGCGGAGGATGCACAACGGGTAATTATTCTCATGGGTTCGGGTTGTGAAACTGTCCATGAAACTGTAGATTATCTTAACGCCTCGGGGGAAAAGGTGGGAGTGGTGAAAGTGCGACTCTATCGCCCCTTTGATGTGGAAAGATTTATGGCGGTCTTACCTAAGAGCGTAGAGGCGATCGCCGTCCTTGACCGCACCAAAGAACCGGGGAGCGCGGGGGAACCCTTATATTTAGATGTAGTCACCGCTATTCATGAAACTGGGGGAAACAAGCCCAAAGTGATCGGTGGTCGTTATGGTCTGTCCTCTAAGGAATTCACCCCAGCTATGGTCAAAGGAGTTTTTGATCATCTGGCCCAAGCACAACCGCAAAATCATTTTACTATTGGCATTAATGATGATTTAAATCATACATCTTTGACCTTTGACCCCAACTTCTCCACGGAAGCAGATAACGTTGTGAGGGCGATGTTTTATGGTTTAGGTGCTGATGGTACAGTAGGTGCTAACAAAAACTCTATTAAAATTATTGGGGAAGAAACCGACAACTACGCCCAAGGTTACTTTGTCTACGACTCCAAAAAGTCTGGGTCAATGACGGTTTCTCACCTGCGCTTTGGTCCGGTACCAATTCGCTCCACTTACCTCATAGACAAAGCTAACTTTATTGGTTGTCATCATTGGGGCTTTTTGGAACGGGTAGATGTGTTAAAAGCTGCCATTCCGGGAGCCACTTTACTGCTGAATAGTCCCTATAGTGCGGATACAGTCTGGGAACATCTACCCGCCAAAATCCAGGAAGAAATTATCAGTAAACAACTGAAATTATACATTATTAACGCCAACCAAGTCGCCCGTGACAGTGGTATGGGTGGGAGAATTAACACTATTATGCAGGTGTGCTTTTTCGCCTTAGCAGGTGTGTTACCCCAAGAGGAAGCAATTAGTAAAATTAAAACAGCTATTAAAAAGACCTACGGTAAGAAAGGGTCGGAAGTTGTCCAGAAGAACTTACAAGCAGTAGATAACACCCTGACTAACTTACATAAAGTTGATATACCCCGAACAGTGCAAAAGTCAAAGGTCAAAACCCAAAAGCTGGAATTACTAGACAGTGCGCCGGAATTTGTCCGGGATGTCCTGGGTGAAATCATGGCTTGGCGTGGTGATGAATTACCTGTAAGTGCATTACCTGCTGATGGAACCTTTCCTACTGGTACGGCTAAATGGGAAAAACGTAACGTTGCTGAAGATATACCTGTATGGGAACCTGATATCTGCGTACAATGTGGTAAGTGCGTGATGGTTTGTCCCCACAGTGCTATTAGGGCTAAGGTTTATCTACCGGATCAGTTAATTAATGCACCGGGTAGCTTTAAATCTGTGGATGCTAAGGATAAGAGTTTTAGTCAGCAGCAATTTACGATTCAAGTCGCCCCAGAAGATTGTACAGGATGCGCCATCTGTGTACATATTTGCCCGGCTAAAAGTAAAGTTGAACCCTCCCAGAAAGCCATTAATATGGCTCCCCAGCTACCTTTACGGGAACAAGAACGGCAAAACTGGGATTTCTTTTTGAGTTTACCTCACCCTGACCGCAGACAGTTAAAGGTGAACCAAATTCGCCAACAACAACTACAAGAACCACTGTTTGAGTTTTCCGGTGCTTGTGCGGGTTGTGGTGAAACACCTTATTTAAAGTTATTAACACAATTGTTTGGCGATCGCGCGGTGATTGCGAATGCGACGGGTTGTTCTTCTATTTATGGGGGAAACCTCCCTACTACTCCTTGGACAACCAACGACCAGGGACGCGGACCCGCATGGTCTAATAGTTTATTTGAAGATAACGCCGAGTTTGGTTTTGGCTTCCGTCTGTCTTTGGATAAACAAGCGGAATTTGCAGCGGAGTTATTGCAAGGTTTGGGAAGTCAACTAGAAGACAAACTTGTTAATTCTATCTTGACAGCTAGACAAACATCTGAGGCGGAAATCTGGGAACAACGGGAAAGGATAGAGTTACTCAAACAACAGTTAGAGCAAATTACCACTTCTGACCCCCGTCTCATCTCCCAAGTTCACAGTCTCAAGTCCCTAGCTGACTATTTAGTTAGGAAGAGTGTTTGGATTGTGGGCGGTGACGGTTGGGCTTATGATATTGACTTTGGCGGTATTGACCATCTGTTAGCCAGTGGGCGAAATGTGAATATTTTGGTCATGGATACAGAAGTTTATTCTAACACTGGGGGGCAATCATCCAAAGCCACACCCAAGGCTGCGGTGGCGAAGTTTGCTGCTAGTGGTAAACCCGCACCTAAGAAAGATTTAGGTTTGATGGCTATGACCTATGGTAATGTTTATGTGGCTAGTGTGGCTTTGGGTGCTAAAGATGAACATACCCTCAAGGCTTTTCTGGAAGCAGAGGCTTTTGATGGTCCTTCATTGATTATTGCTTACAGCCATTGCATCGCCCACGGCATTAATATGACTACAGGGATGAGTCATCAGAAATCTCTGGTAGAATCAGGTAGATGGTTGCTGTATCGCCATAACCCAGACTGGCAACTTCAAGGTAAAAATCCTCTGCAATTGGATATGCGATCGCCTACCCAATCGGTAGAACCATCCATGTATCAAGAAAATCGTTTCAAGATGTTAACCAAGAGTCACCCGGAAATTGCTAAACAGTTGTTAGACCAAGCCCAAGGGGAAGTTAACGCCCGTTGGCAAATGTATCAATATTTGGCTAATCGGTAATATTTCCTGGGTGATGATAATTGATACCCCAACCCCACCCCTGCTCCCTGTATGAATAATCAAACTTTTGTGGGGTGGGTATTTTTTCCGCAATATGCTGTATATAGCATTTCCCATGCTCGTGAGGTACAAAGTTGTTTAGTTTCAGGGAACAGGGAATAGGGAACAGGGAATAGGCAATTGATGTGTACTTCATTAGCCTGAAAAAGGCTTTATTAGTTACTATTAGTTAAAATCTTTTGACCCATGATGGGTATATAATAAAATATCCTGCTGCAATATCCAATCCGGTCTGACAAATTTTCATCTATATAGCAATTTCATATAGATGCAAGGTTTACCACTGCGTTTTCCTGATTCAATTGTAATAATGTTTTGATAATTCATGATATCACCTACCGTTTAATCTTTTGTCATTATATTCTCAATGCCCAAACCATTAACAGGTCATCTTATCCGCCCGTGATCATGTTAACTACCAGTTAAACAGCTGACTGTTTGAATAGGTTGATCTTTGGGTAGAGTGGAGGTTATACCTTGAGTGTTATGAATTATTCATCAGCAGTTCTTACAGTTATGTAGTTAGGTAGCGATATCCTTACCGCCTAATTTGTAAGTGAGGTAAATAATTATGACATTAGCAGTCATCGCACCAGAATTGATGGTTGAATTGAACTCAGAGGAGCAACAGCTGCTCTGTGGAGGAAGACGACGCTGTCCTCGGCGTGTCATCGTCCCCCGTTGTGGTTCCTACTTCCGTGAAAGAGACGGACGTGGTGGCTTTGGCGATGGATTTGAGGATGACTTTGGTGATAGATTTTAACTTAGCCAACCCTACAAACTCTCTGAGGTAATGAGGGATAGGAAATAATCTGATGTGGAGATGTGGTATTTCTATATCTCTACATCGAAAATGTCCGGATTGACCAAAAAACAAATGGATAATAGTTTATCCCCAATCTCCATCCCGAAAACTTATGGACATTCCCCAGCGCGTATCAGTTCGCTACAAAGATACGTCTTTTAACAGTAATGAAATTCGGTTGAAAATCTTCCGCCTTGGTTTGAAAATGTGGGACGAACAAACTAAACCACGACAAACTGAGCTTTATAGTTTTATCTTATCTTGTTTGAAACAGGTTGAGCGCCAAGACCGTTATATGTTTTCTTTGCTGTTTGTGGAGTTAGCTAATATCATCCGCGACTCTCGGTTAGAAAGAAGTATGAAGGAGATGTTAATTAAAACTGCTTTTAGTGAGTTTGCTTACGCTATGGCAGATTTTGAAGATGGGGGTAAAAATAACTAATCATAACTAATCCAATCGCTCCAACTACCAGCATAAAGTTTTCCGGTGTGAATATTAGCTAGTTCTAAGGAAAGTAAATTTACACAGGCAGTGACACCAGAACCACAATAAACTATAATTTCTGGGGATGTTGCTAGTTTCTCCCATCTTTGGCGTTGCTGTGAGGGTGAAAGTAAATAGCCGGATGAGTCGGTAATTTCCAACCAAGGATAGTTAACTGCACCGGGAATGTGACCAGCAATTTTATCTATTGGTTCTCGTTCCCCCCTGTAGCGATCGCCTTCTCTGGAATCTACTAAGGTGACTGTGGGTAGGTCTTTGCGAGTTTTGACGGTTTCATAATCTACTAATAGTTCCGGATTTACCCTTGGTTCAAACTGTCCTGGTCTGGGTTGGGGTATGATATCTGTGACAGGATAACCACCTTGTTGCCAGGCTGTAAACCCTCCATCTAATACGACTACTTGCTGATGTCCTAGGTAGCGTAATAACCACCACAGACGGGATGCAAAGGCGAAGCGGGAATCATCATAGGCTACAACTAAAGTTTTTTGAGAATTTACCCCCATTGCTGCTAATTTCTCGGCGAAATCATGGACATTTGGTAAAGGATGTCTACCGCCATGTTGACCGACAGGACTAGAAAGGTCTAAATTTAAATCTAGGTAATAGGAACCCTCGATGTGAGTGGCTTGGTATTGTTGTTTTCCCAGTTGTGGATGAGCCAGGGAAAAGCGACAATCAACAATAACGATATCTGGATCGTTAAGATGTGCAAATAACCAAGCAGGGGAAACAGCAATTTGGGTGTTATTCATGACAAGTGCAACGCCAGATTTAGAAGAATTTAAACCACAATTAACAGCAGATGGTTCATTCACCTTTGTCTCTCATGAGTTTGGTGAATTGTTTCATAGCCATTTTGGAGCTAAACAGGAAAGTTTTTTAAAGTTTGTAGTTCCTACTGGATTAGAAACCTCTGCTGTTAAACCAAGTTTGCGAATTTTAGATATTTGCTATGGTCTAGGATACAACACAGCCGCCGCTTTGCAGACAATTTGGGCGGTGAATCCCCATTGTAATGTAGAGTTAATTGGCTTAGAACTGAATCCATCTGTACCACAAG
Organism: uncultured Nodularia sp.; assembly: GCA_903911355.1. Classification (GTDB taxonomy): domain Bacteria; phylum Cyanobacteriota; class Cyanobacteriia; order Cyanobacteriales; family Nostocaceae; genus Anabaenopsis; species Anabaenopsis arnoldii. Next base: position 53,402 of record CAIWDD010000091.1, read on the forward strand.
CGGCGATCGCCCATGGGTTATTTGATAATTGGCACTATGAGTATACGGGGATTTTAACTCAATTGGCTGTTGAGCAACAAGTGAAAACAAGTCGGTTTGAGGGGAAACTGCTGATTGGGGATGGGCGAAATTTAATTACCCAGGTACATCAATCAGGGTTTCTCGCTGATGCAATTTTTTTAGACCCCTTTTCTCCCCCCCGGTGTCCTCAGTTATGGACTGTGGAGTTTATGCAAAAGGTAGCTGGGTGTTTACATCCCCAAGGTTTGCTAGCAACTTATTCTTGTGCTGCTGCGGTGCGCACGGCGCTGTTAGCTGCGGGGTTAGAAATCGGTTCTACTCCTCCTGTGGGCAGGCGATCGCCTGGTACAATTGCCGCATATCCTGGGAATAGTCTCCCTCCCCTTTGTGAATCGGAAAAAGAGCATTTACAAACCCGCGCTGGTGTTCCTTACCGCGACCCACAATTAATAGATAGTGCTGATGTCATCCTCAGACGACGGAACCAAGAACAGGAAGTTTCTCCCCTAGAACCTACTTCTAGTTGGCGTAAACGCTGGTTTTCAGGAAAATAGTCTCACATCAGCTATATGACATCACATTGATAAGCTGGTATGATTTGAGGCCAAATCTATGATAACTAAATTATGGTAGTTGTAGCAATTCTGGCGGCGGGACGGGGTACAAGGATGAAATCACACTTACCCAAGGTTTTACACCATTTGGGGGGGCGATCGCTAGTCCAAAGAGTTCTTGACAGTGTAGAACCCCTTTTACCTTCACGACGGATGGTGATTGTAGGGTATCAGGGTGAAGCGGTGAAAACAGCTATAAAATCCCCGGTTTTAGAGTTTGTGGAACAAACCGAGCAGCTGGGGACGGGTCACGCTATCCAGCAACTACTACCCCATTTACAGGGTTATACTGGGGATTTGCTGGTTTTAAATGGGGATGTCCCTTTATTACGCACTCAAACTCTCAAGCAGTTATTACAAACTCACCAAGAACATCATAACGCCGCTACTATCCTGACTTCTCACATCCCTGAACCCCAAGGCTATGGGCGGGTTTTTTGTAATAGTGAGAATATAGTGCAGCAAATTGTGGAACATAAGGACTGTACCGCTGCTCAAAGACAAAATCGCCGTATTAATGCGGGGGTTTATTGTTTTAATTGGCCGCAATTAGAGCAGGTTCTACCCCACCTACAAGCAAATAATGCTCAGAAGGAATATTATCTCACTGATGCTGTGACTCAAGTGGGTCAGGTTATGGCTGTGGATGTGGAAGACTACCAAGAAATTTTAGGCATTAATGACCGCCTACAATTAGCCACAGCATACGAAATTTTACAGGGGCGAGTCAAGGAAAAATGGATGACTGCTGGTGTTACCCTGATTGACCCCCACAGCATCACTATTGATGATACGGTAGAGTTACAGGCAGATGTGATTATTGAACCTCAAACCCACCTGCGAGGTCATACTTTTATTAATACCGGGAGTCGCATTGGACCTGGGTGTTTAATTGAAAATAGCCACTTGGGTGAAAATGTCAGGGTGCAGTATTCGGTAATTACTGATAGTGTTGTGCAGACTGGTAGTAAGATTGGTCCCTATGCTCATTTACGGGGTCATGCAGAGGTAGGTAGTCATTGCCGGGTCGGTAATTTTGTAGAATTGAAAAATACTCAGTTAGGCGATCGCACTAATGCGGCACATTTATCATACTTAGGCGATACAACCACCGGTCAACAAGTCAATATTGGGGCTGGGACAATTACCGCTAACTATGACGGTGTGAATAAACATCATACCACCATAGGCGATCGCACTAAAACCGGTTCTAATAGTGTTTTAGTAGCACCGGTGACTTTAGGTGATGATGTTTACGTAGCCGCGGGTTCCACTGTCACAGAAGATGTTCCTGATAATTCCTTGGTAATTGCTCGTAGTCGTCAGGTAGTCAAACCAGATTGGCAGATAAAAAAGGATGGCTAAATTAGTTAGATTAATATTTTAGCCCAAATTTCCGTCTTCAACATGGAAGAACTACTAGAACTCAGGCGACTTCTAGAACAAGGCAAAATTGAGCAAGCTTTACTGCTGGTGGATGAGTTAGAAGAAATGAGCCTCAGCGACAAAATCAATAAAATTGATAGTTATGGGGTTATTCTTCTCATCCACTTAATTAAACAGCAAGCAGAAAAACGTTTAACTCGCTCTTGGGAGATTTCCATGGCCAATGCTGTGCGGGAAATCAACAAAATCAATCAGCGGCGCAAATCAGGGGGTAATTATCTCAACCATGCACAACTGCGCGATATTCTCCAACAAGGGTATGAAATAGCACTCAAGAAAGCATCCGTAGATGCATTTGAAGGGCGTTATGAAGCTGAAGAATTAGCCACTATGGTTGAAGAATCAGAAATATTAACGCAGGCTTTACAACTCATTCATGGTTGAAATCTCACCCCACCCTAACCCTCCCCTTGTCAGGGGAGGGAACTAGATAACCTTCCGGTGGATTTAACAATAACCGACTAACTGGCCATCATTCCATTCTAAAGTATCACCAATCGCCTCACCATTATGATAGGCAGCAAGTAAGACTTGACTGGTTTTACCCCATGAGATTACCCCAGTCGCATCCAGTGCGATCGCCCCTAAATCCCGATGATTTTGACTCGCTTCCGTAAAAGAGCGCTGCATTGCATCCTTGAGCAACATACCATCATTTACCCGCACCACAATCTTAGCGGCTAAACACTCATCAATAATATCCTCCCCAATACCGGTACAGCTCACCCCAGCATAACTAGAAGCATAATTACCAGCGGGCATAGCAGAATCACTGACTCTACCAATGCGCTCAAAGCCTTTACCGCCAGTTGAAGTACCCGCCGCTACACAGCCATAAGTATCTAAAACTACTACGCCAATAGTCCCCCGCCCTGCATTACTACTTGGGGCTAATTCTGGTTCTGCCACCACACCAGCCATAGTGCTTTTAAAATTATCCTGGCGTTCTTGTATCCATTCTTGTAATCTTAAATCAGTTAAAGCATTATAACTGGGAATTTGTAATTCCCGTGCTAGTTCCGCCGCCCCATAATCCGACAGTACCCTGTCTGGAGAACTTTGTAAAAATTGTGCCAACTCAATGGGATTTTTTACCCGTGAAACATTAATTACACCACTAAAGCGTCCCGATGCACCATTCATCAAGGAAGCACTCATCCGAATTTGACCATCCGATTGCAGTACCGAACCAGTACCAGCATTAAAGCGGGGGTTATCTTCTAACATTCTGCAACCTTGCAACACCGCCTCAGATGCAGTTGCGCCTGACAGTAGTAGAGAATAAACCCCCTCGACTATGGTATGTAGTGAATGGCGTACAGACTCTAAACCCCCTTTACCTTGGAGAGAACTACCAGCTCCCCCATGAATAATTACTTTTGGTTGCACCCTCATGATTTATCACCCTTGCGCTATGTGCGTCTTACTTGGAATTGGTCTTATATCAAGTTAGATGAATTAATTATGATTCGCCAGCAGCTCAACCATGTACGGGGTCTTTTCCCCTCATGGGGTGCGCTTCTCCCGATTGCTTTTAATTTTGAACTTGAGAACGACGACGACGACAACGTTCTGAGCAGTATTTCACCTCATCCCAACAATCTTGCCATTTTTTGCGCCAGGTGAAGGGACGTTGACATACAGGACAGATTTTTTCAGGTAGGTCGGATTTAGATACTTTACGCCCCATATATTATGTGAGGTAACTGGTTTTTGAGTTTTAGGGAACACGGAACAGGGAACAGGGAACGGGGAGTAAGGAGTAAGGAGTAAGGAGTAAGGAGTAGGGAGTAGGGAGTAAGGAGTAGGGAGTAGGGAGTAAGGAGTAAGGAGTAGGGAGTAGGGAGTAAGGAGTAAATTGGTGTGTACTTCATGAGACACACCAAAAGGCTTTATATTCAGATTGATGAGGGGATATCATCACACAAGCCCCTATCTTCCTGACTGACCTCGGAACTATTCTGGAGATAATTCCGCACCCAATCACAATTGCGCTGTATTAAAGAGTTTAAATCGAAATCCCAGATTTTGATGGTGTTGTCACCACCCCCTGAAGCCAAGGTTTTGCCGTCCGCGCTGATGGTGACGCTCAAAACCCAGTTATTGTGATCTTCCAGGGTGTGCTTCAGCTTCCCCGTACCTAGATCCCAGATTTTGATGGTGCTGTCATCACTCCCAGAAGCCAAGGTTTTGCCGTCCGCGCTGATGGTGACGCTCCTAACCGAGCTATTATGCCCTTCTAGGGTGTGCTTCAGTTCCCCCGTACCTACATCCCAGATTTTGATGGTGTTGTCATCACCCCCAGAAGCCAAGGTTTTGCCGTCCGCGCTGATGGTGACGCTAGAAACACCGCCATTATGCCCTTCTAGGGTGTGCTTCAGTTCCCCCGTACCTACATCCCAGATTTTGATGGTGTTGTCATCACCCCCAGAAGCCAAGGTTTTGCCGTCCGCGCTGATGGTGACGCTCCCAACCGCGTCATTATGCCCTTCCAGGGTGTCCTTCAGTTCCCCCGTACCTACATCCCAGATTTTGATGGTCTTGTCAAGACTCCCAGAAGCCAAGGTTTTGCCGTCGGGGCTGATGGTGACGCTCCTAACCGCGTCATTATGCCCTTCCA
>CAIWDD010000092.1 GCA_903911355.1 uncultured Nodularia sp.
GGTAAGGGTTTAGAATGGAGGGGTACGCTTCCCTCTGGGAAGTGGAATTAATGGAAACGCTTTTATGCTCCCACTCCAAACTGTCTAAAAAGGAGTACGCTTCCCTCTGGGAAGTGGAATTAATGGAAACTGTATCTCAATAGAAGAGTAACCCAAATTCTCTAGGTACGCTTCCCTCTGGGAAGTGGAATTAATGGAAACAGATTTGGGCTCCGGCTCCGCAGCCGGTTTTTTGTTGGCGTACGCTTCCCTCTGGGAAGTGGAATTAATGGAAACGAATCTTGTATGATGCCGTATTCGGGCTTCAAACTTAAGGTACGCTTCCCTCTGGGAAGTGGAATTAATGGAAACACAAAGCTATGACTAGTAGTTCATAGCTTTGTAAATTAGGTACGCTTCCCTCTGGGAAGTGGAATTAATAGAAACCAAAAAACAACTCTCGCTGTCTAGCATTGTTTGAAAGGATTCACTCATCTTTATTTAGTATTTACATCTAGTTCAGCAATCTGCCTTATCATTCATCAAACATTCATTTCAAAGGGATTGGAAATTATGATCAGAATTCTTAATAGTGTAACAGCACTTCTATTATTTGCTTTAGTCAATATCACCACCTTATCAACAACGGTAAAAGCACAGGATTCAAATGTAGAAAAAGAAAATTTTACTGTTTCACTCAAAAGTTGCGATCGCTCAGTAAAAATTATCAAGTGTAATCTTTTACTAACTAGCAAAAAAAAGCTTAATATTCAAGTAAATGGTCGATATAGTAGAATATTTGATAGGGTTGGAAATGAGTATAATGCTGCATCGGTGCAAGTAGGTAATACTGAAGATTATTATCGTGTAAATAAACAATTCTTGGAGGGGATTCCTACAAAATTAATTTTAACATTTAATGAAATCCCACCAGAGGTTAAAGAAATAGCTGTTCTTGACATTAGCTATGATTATTACGGTGATAACATTGAATTCCGCAACATTGTCATTTTTAATAGAGTAAAAAAATAGCAAATATATAGCAATTCTAATTGATCCGTGAGAGTTCAACAAGCCTCAAATCCTTATAAAATGGGGACAAAATACCCAATGAATCCAAGCGCCGGCGATCGCTCGTACCTTTTGCACTAGCGATCGCCATATTTTTTGACTGGTTCCCTCTAGGAAGTGGAATTAATGTAAACTCAAGACTACTAGAGGTATGTTGAATATCGTTATGTGATTATTGTTGATATCAAAGTATGATGACTGGCAAAACTTTGTCGTTAATTAACTTTTTTGCTTAATTACTTTGTCCTAGTATTACATATTCCATCGCCAAGTGTGTGGTAGTTTATTTTTGCACAACCTCCTTAATTTCCCAAGCCACGGAAGCTATGACACTTAATTTATACTTACTGCGACATGGAGAAACTACTTTTAGCCAAAGTGGTAATTTTTGTGGTCAAACTGATGCAGACTTGACTACAGCAGGAATGGAAATGGCGGAGAGTTTTGCTAATGTTTATCAAAAATTGGACTGGTCAGCGGTTTATGTTAGCCCCATGAAGCGCACAATAGCAACGGCCAAGCCGTTTTGTGATGCTGTGGGTGTCAAGATGCAGTTGCGTGACGGATTGAGGGAAGGTAGTTATGGCGAATGGGAAACTAAAAGTAAATCCTTTGTGCAAGAGAATTACTCAGAAAACTATGTTAAATGGTTAACAGAACCGGCCTGGAATGCGCCCCTAGGTGGAGAAACGGCGGTAGAGATTGCTAACCGTTCTATGTCGGTAATTGCTGAAATTCAAGAAAAACATCCCCAAGGTAATGTTTTAGTAGTTTCCCATAAAGCTACAATTCGGATTATGCTTTGTAGTTTACTGGGAATTGATTTAGGACGCTATCGCTATCGGGTCAATATTTTAGTTGCATCGGTAAGTATGCTTAAATTTGATGTTAATGGTCCCTTGTTAGAAATATTAGGCGATCGCCATCACATACCCGCTCATCTGCGCTCTCGTCCGGGAACTTGATCCTAGGTTCTGGGTATAAGTTAACCTTGAAATCATACTCAATTACAAAGTGCGATCGCCGATCCTGTAAGGTGCGTTAATGAAATGTAACACGCCTTTTTTTTTATTGATGCAGCAAGCAGAGTTAGAGGTAATATGATAGATAGGTTAGGTTAGGGAAACAATGGCTTTTTGCTGCTCTACGTCAGGATAGAGTGAATTTAGGTAATAACGGAGGTAACAAAACCTTAATGGAAAGTCGTATCCATATCCATCCAGATATTTGTAATGGAAGACCAATTATAACTGGAACCCGAATTTCTGTGCAAACAATTATGGAATTTTTGGGAGCAGGAGATTCTATTGAAGAAGTCCTTGAAGAATATCCTTCTCTAAATCGAGAAGATATTTATGCGTGTATCCAATTTGCAGCAAGATTGATGGCGAATCACTATGAAGTAAGAAAAATTGCATGAATGGTTTTTTCTTCGATGAAAATTTACCAGCTAAAATCCTGTTCACTCCATCTTTACCCATCGTTCATGTTTCGGTTTTAGGTACGAGTCCAAGTGATACGGAAATTTGGCAATATGCAAAGGATAAAAAACTGGTTATTGTTACGAAAGATGCAGACTTTTCTGATCGACTAATGCTTGACTTTTCCCCACCTAAAGTAGTACATCTCCGTTTTGGCAATATGCGAAAACGCGAATTTCATCAGTTTTTAGCTCGTACTTGGCCACAGGTTGAAGCCTTGGTAATTGACCATAAATTGGTTAATGTCTATTTAGATATAATTGAAGCATTTAGATAATTTTTGCTAACATTCAGTGCGATCGCCGATAATAAAACTTGTAATTCTTGCTTTATAAAAATAGAAATAAATCCTATAAGTCAGGTTTAATTGACAATAATATGTTATATTAAATAGCGTGATGACCGCTACATAAATATCAGTTGATATGATTGCTGAACATATCCTGGCTAAAGAATTCACAAGAGTCGTAACTCAATATTACCCAACACTTGGGGAATTACTAGACGGGTGTCATGTGAAAGTTATCACCTGTTTTTGGGGACGACCAGCTAGACGTTTGCAATATATAGGAATTTATTGCTGTGAAGAAATACTCCCTCATGTGCAAGGGCAAAAACATATACTCAGAGAACTAGCACATAATATGGGGCTAGTGGAAGTAGTCTGTATGAACGCGAAGCGACTGCTACGCGATCCCATGTCCAAGCTCAAGCAGACCAATCCCCGGTTGTGGTTGGAATTGCAATGGGTGACAACTAAATAGCGATCGCCAAAAATGAAAACCGGAATTTTTTGCAATTACGAAAATCATCATCAAAATACTAGTCACAGCATCTGGGAACAGGTAGCGCTAGTAAAAGAGGCGGAAAGTTTAGGTTTTGATTCAGCTTGGGTCAGTGAACATCATTTTAATGAGTTCAATCTCAGCTCATCTATGTTGGTGTTAATGGCACACCTTGCGGGACTAACCTCAACTATTCAATTAGGTACAGCAGCAGTATTATTACCATTTCATAACCCGATCCGAGTAGCGGAAGACATTGCTACTCTAGATAATTTGTGTAATGGTAGATTATTATTTGGCGTAGCTAAAGGTGGGCCATTTCCCCAACATAATAAGCATTTTGGCACACCCATGGGGGAATCTCGCGCCAAAATGTTAGAGGCGATCGCCCTGATTCAACAGCTGCTGTATGATGCTGATGTTTCATTTAACGGAGAGTATTATCAATGCGATCGCTTGACAATTACCCCCAAACCCTTGCAGCATAGAATCCCAGTTTACATAGCCACTGGTGATGATCAAGGTATACAATTTGCGGCTGAAAATTCCTTTGGCTTAATGGGGGGGCCGCCATTCTCCTTAGAGAGATTAAAAAATACCGTCGCTAAATATCGAGATGTGAATCCTAGTGGCGCTGAGAAACTAGTATTAGCACGGTTCTTTTATGTTGGTAAAACAAACGATGAAGCCATCAGCGCCGCATTACCATTCATCCGTAAATTCAGCCAAAAAATGCAAGCCAACACGGCGCAAATCATCCAGAAAGGCTCAAATCCTCACCAGAAACCATTTGACCGCACAAATATTTGTTTTGATGAGGACTACTTAATTGAGAACTCAATTATTGGTGATGTGAGGACTTGTCGCGACAAAATCACCAGATTTCAGGACGAGTTAAATCTCAACACATTAGCGCTCAAACCCTCCTCCTTTGTTTTGCAAAACAACTTAGAGAGTTTGCAGCGTTACAACCAAGAGGTTCGGAATTATGTCTAAACTACACCAGCTTCCTCCTGATGATTTACCTCCCACCGAGGTGACAAAACAAGATGGAATGCTGCATCTGGAGTTAGAGCGGTCTACTGGTATATGCTTTTTTCAGGCCTGCGATCGCATTACTCAAGTACTCTTATCTAAATGTCAATGGTATCTCACCAAGAATAGTACCACCCTGACACTAATCATTGACTGCCCTGACATAGTATCTTACTGGCATATAGTCAGTAATATTCCCCAGTTAGGAAACAGGCTAGAACGGTTTACCAGTGATGCCAAAATTCGCGTTTATCCTCCCTTTGGCAAAGGTACACCCTTTGAAATCAGGGTAAATGAGATTTCCGCTTATCGGGATTGGCTCTAATACCCAACCTGTCACATTATATTCACCCTTCCCCGGCCGCGGGAAGGGAATTTAACTGAGTTCAACAGAAACTGGGAGAAAATCAGCAACTGTTGCTGATAACCACCCATACCAACCTTCTAAACCCATACCAGTAGTAGCAGAAACCTGGAAAACTTGAATTTTAGGGTTAACCTGTCGCGCATACTCAATACATTTTTCTACATCAAACTGTACATAAGGCAATAAATCAACCTTAGTGAGAATCATAATTTCACTAGCGCGGAACATATGGGGATATTTTATCGGCTTATCTTCTCCCTCAGTCACCGAGAGAATCACTACCTTAGCTTGTTCTCCCAAATCAAATAAAGCTGGACATACTAAATTGCCCACATTTTCAATCATCACCACAGAATTGAGAGGGGGGTTTAACTGCTGTAAACCCCTAGCAATCATAGCAGCTTCTAAATGACAACCAGTACCAGTATTAATCTGCACAACCTTACAGCCTGTTTCCTGAATCTTTTGAGCGTCATTAGCTGTTTCTTGGTCCCCTTCAATCACACTAATAGGTAACTGATGTTTTAAATCTTCAATCGTCCGGGTAAGCAGAGTGGTTTTTCCAGCACCAGGAGAACTCATTAAATTTAAAGCTAAAATATTCCGTCCTTGAAACCATCCCCGATTCTGGGCTGCTAACAAATTATTTTTAGCTAAAATATCTTGTTCTAAAGATATAGTTGTGCCATGAATTTTAGCATGAATTTGAGACTCTTCACCCAGATGATCATGGGAATGGGTAATTACAGTACCATCAGGTAAACTGTGAGTATGAGTGTGGTGATGATTATGTTCCACCTCACCTGTGGCTAAATTAGTGATTGTACTGTGAGCATTATCAGAGCAACCGCAGGTTACACACATAATTCCTCTATTTCTATTTCTTTAATTTTCAGTTCTTCACCGGTTATTAAATCTAATTCCACGCTACCACAGCCACATATACCAAAAGGTTTATTTAAACTTATTTCCGCTTTGCAAGTACGACAGCGTGCTAAACCAGGGATTATGTTAATTTCTAATATGGCTCCTACTAATACTGTACCTTGAGTACAGATGTCAAAACAAAACTCTATAGCTTCCGGTAAAATCGCCGAAAGTGCGCCAATTTCTAAAACTACGCGGTTAACTTTTGCCCCTTGGGCCTGTTCGCTCACAATAGCGACAATATTTTGTGTAATTCCTAATTCGTGCATATTTTGATCAGATTTGAAACCACAGATGCACACAGATAAAAATTAACAAATTCTCGGTAATTGTTCCCCCACCAACATATCAACAATTCTTTGAGTCCCAAAAGTTGTTTGTAATAAGACAACTCCCGGAGGTGAGGCGATAACCTCACCAATTATACCAGCATCTTTACCGGCTGGGTGGGACTTCATCGCTGATAATACAGTTTCTGCGTGATTACCCCCTACCACCACCACTAATTTACCTTCATTAGCTAAATATAAAGGGTCTAAACCTAATATTTCACAAACTCCTTGTACCTCTTCCCGTATAGGAATAGATGCTTCATCGACACGAATACCCACATCAGAACTGAGAGAAAATTCATTTAGAACCGTCGCTAAACCGCCCCGTGTAGCATCCCGCATCGCGTGAACTTCAGGACAAACATTAAGGATAGTTTGTACTAAACTGTGTAATGGTTGACAGTCACTTTCTATATGAGTTTCTAATGCTAATTCCCCACGGGCGATTAAAATCGCCGTACCATGATTTCCCAATTCACCATTAATAATTACTACGTCTCCCACTTGGATATTATGGGCAGAAATGTTAATTCCTTCAGGAATTACCCCAATACCGGTAGTGTTAATAAATAGTTTATCCGCCGCGCCACGATGCACAACTTTAGTATCACCTGTAACAATCTGCACGCCAGCTGTTTGGGCGGCTAATTTCATACTCCCAACCACCCGGCGCAGGGTTTCTACAGGTAGACCTTCTTCTAAAATCACGCTACAAGTTAGGTATAAAGGTGTAGCACCACTAACAGCTAAGTCGTTAATGGTACCATTAACGGCTAATTCCCCAATGTCACCACCGGGAAAAAATAAAGGGTCTACCACATAGGAATCTGTAGTAAATGCCAGTCTATCACCTTGTGCTGTGAGATTAGCTAATTTAATACTGGCTTGGTCTTCTAATTGCGCAAGAATTTGATTATCAAAACTACTGACAAAAATATCCTCTATTAAATCCCGCATGGCTTTACCACCGCTACCGTGGGCGAGGGTAATATGAGTATCCGTGAGTTTACTTTTGCGGGGTTTTACGATTTTTTGTAATAGAGGATTTCGGCTTTGGTTGTTGGGGGAAATATTCATATTTAAATGATTTTTTTAATAATTAAAATTTGGTAGATAGCTGACCCACTGAGTATAACCCAATTAATTTTAGATGCCTTTTTCTTGATGTCTCCCACTATGTTTATCAATATGTAATTGACCGCCTACAGCCCAATTTTCTCGATCAAATTCATCAATATGTATGGTTATCCATTCTGGTTTAGCACCCAAGGTGTTAATCAGTGTTTCAGTTAGTGCTTTGACTAGCTGGCGCTTTTTCTCAATTGAGTGTCCTTTGGCAAGTTGAACTGTAATGAATGGCATATAATTGTCCTCTAAGTTTTGCTGGTTATTTACGTACTGTCAGTAGCTGTGGGGAGGAGGGAAGAGGGTATTTAATTGTTCATAAATCGGGTGGCTATTAGGTTAAGGCGATTTTTTCGGCTTTTTTATTCATGGCAAAAAGTCTGCCATATTTGTAATAGGCTGCACAGGCTCCTTCGGAGGAAACCATACAGGTTCCTATCGGTGTTTCTGGTGTGCAAGCTGTACCAAATACTTTACATTGCCAAGGTTTTAAGGTTCCTTTCAGGATTTCTCCACATTGACAGGCTTTGTGGTCTCTGACTTTTAAGTTAGGAATAGTAAATTTTAGTTCTGCGTCAAATTGGGCATATTCAGGACGGATTTTTAAGCCTGATTTAGGTATCTCCCCTAAACCCCGCCAATCAAAGTTTTCTCTGACTGCAAAAACTTGGTTTATGGCTTGTAATGCTACTAGGTTTCCCGCTGGTTCTACTAATCTGTTATATTGATTTTCAACTTCGCAACGATTTTCTACTAGTTGCTGTAGGAGCATCCAAATTGATTGGAGTATATCTAAGGGTTCAAAACCGGAAACTACTATAGGTTTATGATATTTTTGAGAAATAAATTCATAGGGTTCTGTCCCAATTACCATACTCACATGACCAGGGCCAATAAATCCATCTAGTTGTAAGTCGGGGTTATCTAGTAGGGCTTCGAGGGCGGGAATTACCAGGACATGGTTAGAAAACATACTAAAATTAGTGATGTTTTCCGCTGCTGCTTGTAAGATGGTGAGGGCGGTACTGGGGGCGGTAGTTTCAAAGCCAAGGGCAAAAAAGACTATTTCTTTATCTGGGTTGTCTCTGGCGATTTGTAGACTATCTAGTGGCGAGTATACCATGCGAATATCTGCGCCCCTAGCTTTGGCTTGCAAGAGGCTAGTATGGGAACCAGGAACCCGCATAGTGTCGCCAAATGTGGCGAGGATAACCTTATCATGTTGGGAGATGGCGATCGCATCATCTAATCTTCCCTTTGGCATCACACACACAGGACAACCGGGTCCATGTATCAGTTCTAGGTTATGGGGAAGGATATCTTCAATACCATATTTAAATATAGAATGGGTATGTCCCCCGCATACCTCCATGATTTTAATAGGTTTTTCTAGCTGCTGACCAAGTTTAGTGATTTGCTTGGTTAAAGCTGCGGCTTTTTCAGGTTCTCGAAATTCATCAACGTATTTCATAAAAGTATTCTTGCTGATAGCGTAGCGTGGCGTAACCCGTAGACCTTTAATTACTCACTGCTTGAGCTAGTTCTGCTAGTAGTTGTAATGTTTCCTTTGCTTCTTCCTCATTAATCCGATTCATCGCAAAACCAACATGAACTAGTACCCAATCACCAATACATTTTTCTGGGGGATGTTCTTCATTAACAATACAAGCAATATTGACTTGACGTTTAACTCCACCGATATTAACTATCGCCAACTTATGGTTAATATCGCTGATTTCGATAATTTGACCGGGAATTCCTAAACACATTGTTTTTTTCTGTAAGAATAACCATAGCGTAGCCGTCAGCCTTACAACCTTACTTTGGGGGAAATTAAACTAACCTCAACAGCATTTTAAGAAACCTTCATTAATTGTGCTGCTGTAATCACCCCCTGTCCCAATGATATATTGCCATCATTGGCAGGAAATAAATTATGGGTCAGTACATGGATACCTAAGTTTTCTAAACCTGCCTTTACCTGTGCTAATAAGATACAGTTTTGAAATACACCCCCTGTTAAAGCCACCTGATTAATTACATTTTCGTGACACAGATGTTTAACTAAATTGACAATAGTTTGAGATAAACTTTGATGAAATTTCCTAGCTATATCTGATGGCTTAACTTGTTTTTGCAGGTCTTGAAGTAAGTCTGGCCACATTGGTTTGGAGTCTATATAGTAAATACTATCGGAAAAATTCACCTCAAAAGGATAAATTAGAGTTTCTTCATAATTATTTAAACTCAGAGGATTAACTAAAGCCTCCATGGCGATCGCCGCTTGTCCTTCATAGCTGCATTCTTGGCGAAAAATACCCATAGCAGCTGCTACCCCATCGAATAACCTCCCAACGGAGGAAGCGAGAGGGGAATTAATTCCCTGTGCTAGAGCTTGATTAATCAGCTTTAAAGGCTTTTGCTGTAAAAATTTGATAATTTCCAACTCAGAATATTCTTGTTGACAAGTCTCCCAAAGATCGGCGCTGAGTAAATGGGCGTAGGTGTTACGCCAAGGTTGATAAATAGCCTGTTCACCCCCAATCATAGCTACAGGCTTAAAACTTGCTAATCGCTGAAATCGGCGATAGTCTGCTAACAGAAATTCACCCCCCCAAAATGTACCATCTTCTCCATAACCCAACCCATCTAAAGCAATACCTAAAACTGGGGGTGCATTTAAAGGAATACCATTTTCTGCCATACAAGCAGCAATATGGGCGTGATGATGTTGGATCTGATGCAGTTTAACTTTATTCACAGGTGCGACTTCCTTACCCAGTTTTGTCGCCAGATATTCAGGATGTTTGTCAACAGCGATCGCCTGGGGTTGATGTTCAAATAAATTTAAATAGAGATTGAGGGTATCATGATAGCTATAAAAAGCCCCTGCATTTTCTAAATCTCCCAAATGCTGGGAAACAATCGCCTCATTTTCCCGCAATAGACAAAAGGTATTTTTTAACTGACTACCCATTGCTAAAATCGGCGCTACCTGCTCAAATCCCGGCGGTAACTTCATCGGTGCTGGTGCGTATCCCCTAGCTCTGCGAATAATTTTTACTTGATCATCAACCACCCGCGCCACAGAATCATCAACTCGGTTGACAATTTCCCGATTATGTAACAGAAAATAGTCAGCTATTTTACCCAACTTTTCCCTAGCTTCGCCATTATCAATACATTGTGGTTCATCAGCAATATTCCCACTAGTTAACACAATGGGGCGATTCATCCGCCGGAGAATTAAATGATGTAAAGGCGTATAAGGTAACATAAAACCCAGGGTATTTTGTCCTGGTGCCACTCCAGGCGCAATGGGAAACTCAGCAATTATCTGCTCATCTTCATTTTCCCATGGTTTCTGATGTAACAAAACAATAGGCGCAGCGGCACTCTGTAATAATTCCCTTTCCCTGGGGTTGACTATACAATATTGTTCAATAATAGAAATATCCCGCGCCATTAAAGCCAAAGGCTTATAATCACGGTGTTTACGTTGACGGAGTTTTTGCACAACCGCTTCTTGAGTTGCATCACAAGCTAGGTGAATACCACCCAACCCCTTAATAGCCACAATCTCCCCTTTTTGCAGCAACGTACAAACAGCATCCACATCATCAAGCATAGAAAACATGGAAGCCGTCACAGGTTGACCATCAGCGCGTTCTAACCAAGCTGTCGGTCCGCAAGTATGACAAGCTACAGGTTGGGCATGAAAGCGGCGATTTTCCACATCATTATACTCCTGCTCACATTCCGCACACATAGGGAACGCAGACATACTGGTATTGCATCTATCGTAGGGAATCCCACGAATAATACTGAACCGGGGGCCGCAGTGAGTGCAATTAGTAAAAGGGTAACGAAAAAACCGACTAAAAGGGTCAAAAATTTCTTGTTGACATTGGGGACAAGTCGCCGCATCAGGAGCAATTTCAGTTTTAATAGAACTGCTGACACTGTGAGCAATCACAAAATCAGGAAAACTCCACTTACCCTCATAAGGTGTGCGAATCAACTCCTGAATTTTTGCCAAAGGAGGACATTCAATATATAGTCGTCCTACAAACTCAGCGATCGCCTCCTCACTCCCAGACACCCGAATTAAAACCCCCTCACCATCATTACAAACTTCACCACACAACCCCCCAGCTTTAGCGAGACGATAAACAGTAGGGCGAAATCCCACACCCTGAACAGTACCACGAACTCTAATTTCTTCGGTCACCACATCTTCCATGGTTCTTTTTTTATGCATCAGGATTTAAAAAACTCTTACTGTAACCGCCACAACAAAACCCGATTATTTCCAGAATCAGCAATTACCGCAGTATTACCGCAAACCTTCACCCCATAACACCAATTTAAACTATCTCGCCTGGGTAACCCAAAATTACGATTTTCACCTTTACTCTGAAAATTTCCTTGTCCGGCGATCGCATCAGCCATCGCCCCCTGCAATAATAATAAAGATTCCCGTCCTTTCCATCCTAACAACCGGGAATTAGCAGTATCAGCAACCAGCAACCAGTCATTACCAACACCTACACCATAAGGCATACTCATACTACCAGCACTAGGGAAATAAAGACCTTGATTCATTTCCACAACATCAAAACTTTGTTGTCCCAGAACCACCGCACAAGGCGCATTATTTTCTGTAGGTATTCCCTCCCAAATCATTACCCGATGATTACCCGCATCAGCCACCACTAAATTATCATCCCAAATTGTCATATCATGACACCAGCGCATACTCGCAGCAGTAGGAGCACCCCCCCCATTTTCATGGCGCGATATCAGATTTGGTTGTCCCAAAACTAAATCAGCTGGTTGACCATTTTCTGTAGGTAATTCATGCCAAATTAATAACCGCCGATTTCCCGTATCAGCCACAAATAACTTACCTTGATGATAGAAAACACCATAGGGCCAGTGCATAGTATCACCTGCTGCTAGAGTACCTCTATTGGGTTCACAATGGCCAAAATCAGCTTGACCTAACACTAAATCTGCTGGTACATGACTATCCTCCGGCACATTTTGCCAAATCAATACCCGATGATTCCAAGCATCAGCAACCGCTAACCCATGACCACAAGCACAAATTCCCGTAGGAACACTAAAAGTATTTCTCCCCGGTGAACCTTTAGCATTTTGTCCCTCATGGTGAAAATCCGGTTGTCCAATTACCCAGTCAGCTGGTTGACTATCTCTAGTGGGCAAATTTCGCCATCCTAATAAGCGGTGATGTCCTGTATCGGATACCCATAATGGACCGGTTGCAGATAATAAACAAGCACCACGGGGGCCAAACATAGATACCGCACTAGGTACTATAGGCACTGCTAATATTTCTGGTGTAATTATATCACCTAAAATCACCTCAGCACCATGAGGGGATAAAGGTAATTGGGGTGCAGCATTAATATTGATGGGTATATCCATTAACCGGCGATTATTTCCTATAAAAATTACCTGAATCAAACAGAATATTTAGGCAATTTTACAAACACTTTATCGGTTTTAATGTGTACTGGATAAGACTGTAATGGAATATCCGCAACAGTTAAACATTCACCAGTTTGTAAGTTATACTGAAATCCATGAGATCCACAAGTGAGAATGTGATTATCTAACTTACCTCTATCTAAAGGAGTTGCTAGGTGTGGGCAAGCATTCAGGTAACAGTTAACATTTTCACCATAACGATATAAAATCAGGGAATTATTGCCTATTTTACCTGTCAAGATTCCCGATTGGGGAATTTGATCCACTGTTGTCACTTTCACCCAAGTCGCTGTATCCTCCGGATAAAATGGACTATTGACAGCGGTAGCACTATGATTAACAGCAACAACTTTAGTAATTTCGGGACAATGATTTTTTATCGCCTGTTCCACACTTTGAGTTAAGGTTAAATTGGAACTGGGACAGCTGCTACAAGTACCAATTAATTTAACTTCTACTGTATCAGGTGCTTTCAGTGCTGAAAATTCTACATCCCCGTTATGGCTTTTTAAGCCTGGTCGAACTTCTGCAAGAGCTGCTTCAATTCTGTCTATTAAAGGTGCTTGTGGCGGTTTAATTAGTTCGTGGTAGAGCAGAACTGAATATACTATGTCATCATCTACTGCTCGCCGCAAGGCCGATATTGATTCTTTTTTGACGGTTTTAATTAAACTGGTCAGTGCTGCTTTATGTAAATCTTCAATCGCTCTTTTTAGTCCTACAGCTACACACCTTTGGCTTTCATCCCATTGGGATATAATCGCTTCAAATCGGTTAATCTCTGTAACTAATTCTTCCAGCTTGGTCATGAGATATTGGTCGGTAGTTGGTAGTATTTGGCTGACTTGGTGATATAATTATTAGCCAGTTTCTCAATTTTCTTATAGGCTCGGTATTTTTCCGCCCTCTCATTTACAGCACTTTTCAAGTAAATAAAGTACACACCTTAATATCATAAATCTTGTGGGGTGGGCATCGGTGTCCGCCCTTGTATTTACTCAGAGAAAATGCGCTGTAAATAAAATTTCTGCAATTAACTACTAACCGCAGGGTATACAGATGAATACATATAAGTCATTATTCATCTGTATTTGATTAATTGCAGATGGTAGATTTATTTCATTTTGAAATCTTTCAATAAATATGGCATCATTGCACCTGTAATTAAACTACATACCGTCACTGCTAGGTAAAAAGGGAGTGCAGTTTGGGATAATATCAATATCAGAGAACCGACACCTGTCGCCATGAGAATTTTTTGGAAAAAATCCCCTGGGTCACGCAGAAGTTTACCTTTGAAAAATAATTTGGCAGATAGCCATCCCAGTTCTAACATTGTGCCTCCTAATAACTGCTGAATAGGTTGAGTAGAGCAAAACTTAATAATATGGCGGGAATCACACCAGCAGGGGCAAATAATGCCCCTAAAGTGGCTGAAAATTGATAGCCAATATCTTTTCCAGCTAATATCATGGCACTAATTGCACCACTAAACATTGATATAGCTGTAGCTATCAATATCCAGGTAATTTCTGTGGTTAGGTTTAAGTTACCATCTGCTAAGTTGGTGAGTATTTCTGTCATGGTGATTCGGTGATAGGTGTAAGTAAATTCCCAACTAATCCATAGTTACGCGCATTTGTGCTTCTATATCTTGTATAGCTTGGGTAACAATTTCTGCTTGTTCTTGCTGTTCGTGTTTGGTGAAAATTGCCCAAGCTTCTTGATAGTAATTATATGCTTGGAGGAGGTTTTGAGGATTACCAAATTCTGGCTTTTCTACATCGTCGGGTAAGTTGAATAAGGCGTTGGCTTTATTCGATATGGTGTTGGCGTATTCTAGGGGGGTGTCTCTGGGGTTACGGACTTTGAGGGCTTCGTCATAAGCTGCGATCGCCCGTAAGTTATTATCCAGAGGATGGGAACTGACTAAATATTGCAAAGCATTACCCAAATTGTTTTGCAACATGGCATATTCACGAGGATGGTCAATTAAGTTAATGTGCTTTAATGCCACTTCAAAGGATTGTACTGCTAACCCCTGACGTAAGTATTCTTGTTGTGATGCCATAGGCATAGACAAATAGGCGATCGCAATATTATTGTATAAAATTGCGTATTCCTGTGGGTAATTGTCCCAAGTAAACACCTGTAAAGCCTGATGATAGGCTTGGATACTGTCCGTCATCCGTGCCAGATTGAATGGTACTAAGGACTGCAAAACCAGCCCCAGATTCATCTGTGCCTCTGCCACTTCTTCCGGTAATGCTAATTGCTGTAAAATTGGCAAAGCCTGCTGATAATTTGCTTTGGCTTCTAGCAGCAGTTGAGAACCGCCATCAGGTATACTTTGTAACGTCCCCGCCATCCCCACCAAAGCCCTCGCTTGCAATAGGGGGTATTCCTCACCACACATCTGATAGGCTCGGTAATATAGACCCATTGCATTGCGTAAATCTTGGGCGGTTTTGGGCTGCTTATGAAAGCCTTGAGCCATTTCAATCAGCATCTGGATTTTTTCTGCTACTGTGGCCGACTCCGAGCCAATAGCTGCGATCGCTGCTTTTACTGCTGAATCTGTAATAGTGGGGTTCATAACTGCCGTGATTTGGTCAAAGCCCATTAGTGGGTAAATTTATCAACTCGGCGGATGTACACAGGTTTAAAATCCCATAAATCAACACTTGGCAATTAAGCCCAAAATCAAATCCAAGTAGGTAAGAATGAAATCGGCGCTATAGCATTTCCCATGGTCGTGAGGTACAAAGTTTTTTAGTTTTAGGGAGCAGGTAACGAATTAGTGTGTACTTCATTAGACACATTAAAAAGCTATAGATTAGATTAATCTATCTGGAAAATTTAGAAAATCAATTCTTTTACCATAAGGCATCTGTTGAGCAAAATCAACCGGTAAATTGCCAATATTGATATCACCTTTAAACACCTGAAATATTTATAGCATTTCCCATGCTCGTGAGGTACAAAGTTTTTTAGTTTGAGGGAACAGGGAACAGGGAACAGGGAATAGGCAATAGGGAACAGGGAACAGGGAATAGAGAATAGGGAATAGGTGTGTACTTCATGAGCCTGAAAAAGGCTTTAATTTACAAACCCTTTGATATAATTTAAGCAGAAAATGACAGGTACCGATGCCCACCCCACAAGATTTATGATATTTATTTACTTAAAAACTGCTGTAAAAGGTATTTGTACTTTGGTAACTTCAAGAATATATTATATTTTGATTAAGAGAAAATAATCAATTCAAAAATTAAATTATAATAATGAATATTGATTAACAGGTGATACTCTACAAGTCTCATCACCTCCATCAGTGCATAACCAACAATACAAAAATGTGTAGCTAATGACTAACGTACTATGGCTGCAAGGTGGTGCGTGCTCAGGTAACACCATGTCATTTCTTAACGCCGAAGAACCGACAGTGTGCGATTTAATTGCCGACTTTGGCATTAAGGTACTTTGGCATCCCTCCTTGGGACTGGAACTAGGTAACGACTTACAAACCCTCCTCTGGGACTGCTTCCTAGGCAAAATTCCCCTAGATATCCTAGTGTTTGAAGGCAGCGTTGTAAATGCCCCCAATGGTACAGGGGAATGGAACCGTTTCGCCGATCGCCCCATGAAAGACTGGTTAACCGACCTATCCCAAGCGGCTAAATACATTGTCGCCGTGGGAGACTGCGCCACATGGGGGGGAATCCCTGCCATGTCACCCAACCCCAGCGAATCAACAGGGTTGCAATTTCTCAAGCGTCAACCGGGGGGCTTTTTAGGTCAGGATTTTGTTTCTAAGGCCGGACTACCGGTAATTAATATTCCCGGATGTCCCGCCCATCCCGATTGGATTACGCAGATATTAGTGGCGATCGCCACTGGACGCATAACCGACATCGCCCTAGATGAATTACATCGTCCCCAAACCTTCTTCAACACATACACCCAAACAGGCTGTACCCGTAACGTTCACTTTGCTTACAAAGCATCCACAGGGGAATTTGGTCAACGTAAAGGTTGCCTATTTTATGATTTAGGTTGTCGTGGTCCCATGACCCACTCATCCTGTAACCGCATTTTGTGGAACCGTGTTTCCTCCAAAACTCGCGCCGGTATGCCTTGTTTAGGTTGTACAGAACCAGAATTCCCCTTCTTTGACCTCCAACCAGGAACCGTATTTAAAACCCAAACAATCATGGGAGTTCCTAAAGAACTACCCCCTGGAGTCAAACCCAAAGACTACGCCGTGTTGACCATGGTCGCTAAAGATGCAGCCCCAGCTTGGGCAGAAGAAGACTTTTTCACAGTTTAGAGAATGGGACTAGAGACCCCATTCCTGAATTAATTACAGGAGAGGAGAATGGCAATTCAAACATTAGATATTTCCCCCGTTGGTAGAGTTGAGGGGGATTTAGATGTGCGCGTTGATATTGAAAATGGGCGGGTAGTCAACGCCTGGACACACGCCGAACTGTTTCGCGGCTTTGAAATTATCTTACGCGGCAAAGATCCCCAAGCCGGATTAATTGTCACACCCCGGATCTGCGGTATCTGCGGTGGTTCCCATCTCACCAGTGCCTCTTGGGCATTAGATACACTTTGGGGTACAGAAGTGCCTCGCAATGCCATATTGGCCAGAAATTTGGGTCAAATTGTGGAAACAATCCAAAGTATACCTAGGTATTTTTATGGATTGTTTGCCATTGACCTCACCAATAAAAATTACCGTCGTAGTCGCTTTTATGAAGAAGCTTGTCGCCGCTTTGCAGCTTTCACTGGTAAATCTTATGAAATTGGTGTGACAATTTCCGGCAAACCTGTAGAAATCTATGCTTTATTCGGCGGTCAATGGCCGCATTCTAGTTACATGGTTCCTGGTGGTGTGATGTGCGCCCCCACCCTCACCGATATTACCCGCGCTTGGGCCATCCTGGAATACTTCCGCACCAATTGGTTAGAGCCTGTATGGTTGGGTTGTTCCCTAGAACGTTATGAACAAATCCGCACCTATGATGATTTTATGGCCTGGCTAGATGAAGACCTCAATCATCGTGAGTCTGACTTGGGTTTTTATTGGCGCATGGGTTTAGATATCGGTCTTGACAGATATGGCGCTGGTGTTGGTAAATATGTCACTTGGGGATATTTAGCCCATGAGGACAAATACCAAAAGCCCACCATTGCTGGGCGCAATGCTGCCATGATTATGAAAAGTGGTGTATATGACAGCTTCAGCGATACTCACACTTTAATGGAGCAGTCCCTACTCCGGGAAAATACCACTCATTCCTGGTATGATGAAGGTATCGCAGATATTCACCCAACAAACCGCACTACTAAACCCACGGTAAATAACAGTAAAGACTTTGACAATGCTTACTCTTGGGCTAGTGCTGTACGTCACCAAGATTTCGGACGCTTAGAAGCTGGACCCCTAGCCCGGCAGTTAGTAGCTGGTGGTAATCACGGCGAATCTTGGCAACACCATGACGGATTTATCCTAGATGTATTTAAGCACATGGGTGGCGCTAGTGTTCACCTACGCCAGTTAGGACGATTGCACGAGATTGTCAAGTTATATCGCCAAGCTGAACACTGCTTACGGGAGTTTAAATTAAATGACCCTTGGTATATTAAACCTACAGAAAAAGATGGCCAGGGTTGGGGCGCAACGGAAGCAGCGCGGGGAGCTTTGTCTCACTGGGTGGAGGTAGAAAAGGGTAAAATTAAGAATTACCAAGTAATTGCTCCTGGTACTTGGAATATTGGACCCCGTGACGGTGAAGGTAAACGCGGTCCCATTGAAGAAGCTTTAATCGGGACACCCATAGAAGATTCTACCGACCCGGTGGAGGTTGGTCACGTGGCGCGATCTTTTGATTCTTGTTTAGTGTGTACTGTTCACGCCCACGATGCGAAAACTGGCGCAGAGTTAGCACGTTTTCGTACTGCTTAGGTGTAGTTTGATGTCTTGGTAGCAGCAAGTTGTTAATTGTTGCTATCAATGTATTATTTGACCCACCCTACAAAATATCAGGATCAATTCCCCGGGATTGTAAATAGGCTCTGAGTTTTTCCTTTTCTTGGCGTTCCTGTTCTGCGCGTTGGCGTTCTTGTTCTGCACGTTGGCGTTCTTGTTCTGCGCGTTGGCGTTCTTGTTCTGCGCGTTGGTGTTCTTGTAAAATCTTCTCCACCGCCCAGGGTAACAAATTACCCTGATTATCCCACCATCTCAACCAATAACCACTGCGCCCTTCCTTGTCTCCCCGCCATGTTCCCAAAAATAGCCCCATACTCTCTACCCAGTGGCGGCCATTTTCATCCGCTGACTTTAACTCATACCGCCCATTTTCTAACTGATAATATTCTAATAGTCCTCCCTCTGGCTCAAAAATTACATACACTGGAACTTGTAAAATTTGTTCATAAAAAAACCATTTACCGGGTGGGTATGTACGTTTAACTGAATATTCCCCCCCCTCTTTATCTGAAAGAAACTCCATGACTATGGCGGGAATATCTCCCTCTAAGTGCGGTGTATAGCTTTTCCTATCTGGTAATATTTCCTTAACTCCCGGTACATATAACCAATCCGGGGCTTTAGCAATAAACTGTCCATCTAGGGTAGCACATAGCCCAAAGTTAGCCGCGATTAAGATTTGTGGTTGGATGAAACCAGCAATTTCTAAACTTTCTCTTAATGCACCTGCTAATAGTGGCTGTCCTGTATTATCCACCGGTTCATCCTCTAGGTCAAAGTCCTGCGGTAATGGTTCCCAAGTGATAACTATCCCTGGGGGTGATGTGGTTTGACTAACTAGGGAGGATGTTACCATAAACACTACCTGTTATTTATTATGATTATAATCCAATTTCTCAACAATGCCTATTCTGAACATATCGTAGCTTAACATACTAAAAGTAATAGCGGTAATGGGTTAGGCTAGCTATGATGCACCTCACAAAAAATCAATTTACACGGTAAGCCTGTGTCTGATATACCGCTACATAGATATCTCCCTCGCCTCCCTGAAGCAGCACTACAAGAATTCATAGAATGGTGTGTTTTAGAGCAGGCAAAAGCCGCAGAATGTAATTTTATTCCTGACCAAAGTAAGTTAAATAACTTACCACCCACAGAGTATATTTCCCAACTCATTGACCAGTTTATGAAACTTAAACCAGACCCAATTAAAGCTGGTTTAGTAGCTGCGATCGCCGGGAAAGAAGCTGACCAACATGGGTTATCTGGATTGGCAGTTATAGCCGATTTTATAGCACTTTATGTCAAGTATTTAATTCCTAAAGATGGCAATACTCCACAACAAGCAGAAATGATATTAACGGACGCATCAAAAAAGCAGTGTGAAAAATTTATGGAAATTGCCAAAAAATATGATGTAATTTTTTAGTTAGCTGAAAGGGTTTGTCTATTTAATGAGACAAACCCACCACAACTAACCTGATTAGTTAAATCGGCAAATCTGGGAATCTGAAAATACTCTCTATCCAGCAACCGGATTATTCCAAAATTTCTTGATTGATTTCAAATAAATTTGGATTACGTGGATCAACAGTTACTCTTAACCAATGAACATTGGGGGAACCAAAAGTCTCAACACGGGTAAAATTGGGGATAATTCTGCCAAATGAATTGTTTAGAGGTTTATCAATACGAAAGTAATGACTATCTCCATGTACCAGCATCACTGGCTTGCTATACTCTTCTAATTCAAGTTTTAAGGCATTAATAAAATCCTTAAAACCATTATTTTCAGCATTGGCAGGTACTCTAAAATCATCGGGGTTAGCATGGATCACAATTACCATACCCAAGTTATTATTACTTTTGGCGATCGCAAATGATTCCCTTAACCAAGCTAAGTTAGCTTCGTTACGTTCGGCATACTCAATATCATTTTCTGCATTGCGCCCCAGGTTATTGTTACTACCAATAACATGAATACCAGTAAAGAAAACATCACCATGAGTCCAGTGAACATTTTCACGAAACTTACTGTAAACAGGGTTATTACTTTGACGGTTGAGTGTAATTTTTCTACGTCCAAAGCTGACATTTCTAGGTGTAAACATAGAGCGCAATTTTTCTAAGCGCTCAATAGGGTCATATCCACCCGCGGCCGGACGATGACAGTCTGTCCACTCATTGTCACCAAATATATAAATTAGAGGATCTCTAAATTGTTGGAATGATTGTAACCTATCTGCAAACAACTCATCGGAGCAAAGACTAGAACCGCTCTTAAAATCCCCATCGTGAATGACAAAACGCACCTGAGATTTATTAATGTCTGTAATCAGCTTTTCATACTCCACTTCTTGCCGATCGTCATAAGGGATATCCCCAATTAAAGCAAAGTCGAAGCGTCTGGGACTGTAACCACCACTATCATACCTTATTTGTGCATTGGTGGGAGAAACCAAACTGACAGAGACACCAAATAAACAAAAGGGTATCAGGGTTGTAAGTACTTGTTTAAATTTCATATCCTGGGGTTTTTGCTCACAAAAAATTCATCTCAATGCTAAGAGTTTCGGATTAAGAGCATCTTAAGTATATATTTAGCAAATATTAAGTTTTCCACTCAACTCGTACCATTATGCTAACTATTATCGGTTGCGGTAACCTCAACCGCAGTGACGACGCTGTAGGGGTAATTATTGCTCAACGCCTACAACAATATCTAGCCCAAAATCCCCATCCCCATGTGCAAGTATATGACTGTGGAACCGCCGGGATAGAAGTAATGTTTCAAGCTAGAGGTAGTGAAGAATTAATAATTATTGATGCTAGTTCTACAGGTTCAGAACCAGGTGCTGTATTTCAAGTCCCTGGACAAGAACTAGAAGCATTACCAGAACCTAGTTATAACTTACATGATTTTCGCTGGGATCATGCTTTAGCAGCTGGGAGGAAAATCTTTAATCAAGACTTTCCCCAACAAGTAACAGTTTACCTGATTGAAGCTGCCAATCTTAATTTAGGACTAGAACTAAGTCCCGTGGTGCAAAGTTCTGCTGATTTAGTTTTTCAACAATTAGTCAGTAAATTGAATTACTAATTACGCCCAATCACGATAAACTGAAAGTTCATCTACCCTCATTTCAAAAGGTACACCCTGACTATCGGGGGGACAAACCCGAATTTTAGCACTGGTGATAATAGAGTGAAGTAATGTTCCCATGGGGACAATTTTTTGTAAAACCCGCCAGTTAGTAACTTGATCCGGACATTCAATTACTAGTGTCATCGCATTAGCGCGGGTTGTGACATACCAGCGACAATTAGAGAGTAGATTTTGAATGGTGCGATCGCACCCGTGATAAAAATACCTACTAATAGAATACTCTAGTTGTTGCCGTAGTATAATATCTGCCGATGTCGGCTGCATAGGATGAGAATCATCACTATCAAAATAGAAATTATTCTTAGCCATCTGGTGATTATAATCCTAGTTATTTGCCAATAGCCATTCCATAGAGGAAATCTTGAGTTTCTTCATCATAAAAATAATCAATCCCACGACAACCAATTCTCTGGACTACCGAAACCCGTTAATTCCATAGCTATTTGATAATTTGTCTATTCAGATACTAAAAGCCAAGTTACAACGGTACCTCTGGTAATGAATCGCCTGATTGACGCATTAGTAACCGGTCTGTTATCTGAAATCAACTGCTGTGAGCAAATATGTACCTTGATATAATTCAGGTAATATCCCCTCTACACCAGGTACAACAGAGTAAATTTCGATTTTCTCAAAATCATCTGTTGGTATTGGTTGTGCGATTTGTCGCCAGAGATATAGATAATCTTCTTGAGAAATAAACTGTTTCCGGAAACGTCTCGCTCAACGTCTATTTCACACAAAAGGATAAAACTTATCTCTGTCAAAGTGAAACTGTGGCTGTTGTAATGGCTGTACTGGACTCTGCTGCAAAGTGCTTGCTTGATATCTATATTTAATAAATTGATCAGCTTCAAAATAATGTGTACCCCAGACAAAAGAAACCCGCAGTCCCAAAGCTCTAATTGGCTTGTCTTGGATTTGGACTGAGATTACCCCAGCAGTGATAAGCTGTTTATTTTTAAAGCCTAACAACCTATTGACATCAAGTTTATCAAAGTCAAAAATCAGTTGTATATCTTGGTTATGGAGATCAGCTGATGCTGCAATCACCCCTAAATGATGACCGCTATCCAGAAAGCAATATCTTAGTCTCCTATCCTGATATTTCCAACTAGACCTATAATAAACACAACTAATTTAAAAAAAGCATCACTTGATACTTTTTGCTGGTATAATATGATTTTATACTCCATCATCAATTAATTCATAGGTGAGTGCGAGAGAATTATTCTCAACTTCCAAATCATAGATACCATCCACCATTCCCCACATCCCACCAAGTAGATAAACCTTCCTAGGATATAAAGCCCTTTCCTGGGTAACTGCACTAGTTAGCCAGATAAACGAATGCAGGGGATTATTGAGATTTAATTTCACCCCCCTAAAATTTGGCATAAACTTTAAATTAATGGGGATGAGTGTAAGGATCTAGATAATTTGGACTCACCTGTACAGATAAGTAATAATGCTTACTAGCATATTAGTAAAGCCTGTCTAAATTCTTACCTCTCGGCGTTTTGAAGTAACCTTAATATCTCCATATTGCTAGCTAAATCTATAGCCCTACAATCATCAAAATTCCTTAAATTTAAGTTAGGTTTGTGTTGTATAAGTAACTTAGCCACCCCCGTCTTCCCAGCTGATGCTGCATACATTAAAACAGTTGCACCGTTATCATTTTGGTTATTAATATCAATTTCTGTAGCTAGGAGTAAGCTAATTAGCTCATAATGATTACCACAACAAGCAAACCATAAAGCATTATTGCGATCATAATTTTTGGCATTAATATTCACGCCTAACTCAATTAGCTCTTTGACTACTGCATATACTCCTTCTCTAGTAGCTTTTATCAAAGCTGTGTCGCCATTATCACCTTGTCGATTTAAGTTATTGGGATTATAACCATTTGCTATCAGCCATTGCTGGGTAACTTCACTCAATTTTTGCTTTTTGATCTGATTCATAACTAATCCTTGATATCCCTAAACGGACTCATTAATTTGAATGGAGGTTTATAGCGAACTAGAAAAAGTCCAGAATAAGATTTACGCAGATTATCATGATTTTTTTGTTGCATCTATCTCCTGTCATGCTGAAGTTTTAGGTGCACCCAAGTTCAGAGATAAATCTTGGCAGGGTTTTTTGAGATTTAAGTTCACTAGCAACAATTTAGCTTATTTATATATTATCACTCTGATAAGTTTGAATTATGAATGATTTATAAAGATCCCCATACATCTGTAGAATAATTAGCTGAAGAAAATCTAAAAATGCAGCTAAATATACAGCTAAATTACAAATCTAAGAGGATATTTGATAAGTTTTTAACTGGTAATTTTTATATTAGGGAACAGGGAACAGGGAACACACCGAACACGCAAAAAACAATCAAATCCAGTCCCTCCTCTTACAAGGGGAGGGTTAGGGATGGGTTAAATAATATTCGATACACTAATCATGACTTGACAAACAACCTCTAATAAACTATAGATTTTTTTGTATCGTTTGTATTTAGTCTATGTTGTAGCTTACGTACTTCTATTGATATGTAAATGCCTTGCCTTATAGTTTCTATAAACTTTCTCATTTAATGTGTGATCAATTTGACAAAAATATGCTAAATTTCTATATATTCGGTTCTAATAGAAATTAACTATTAGAGGTAAGGGGGAAAGTTCGGTGTAAGTCCGGCGCTGTCCCGCAGCTGTAAACCGATTTTAGATTTTTAGTTTGAGATTTAAAACACCAAAAACACCAAATTTAAAATTTAAAATTGCCTAAGTCAGAATACCCGCCGATATAAAAGTAAATTAAGCTACAATCTACGAGGTATAGATGAGAGCAGAACATACAATATTTGTTTGTACAACCTGTGGGAGTAAGTGGGAAGGTGGTAAACGTGTGGGTGAAAGTGGGGGAGAAAGGCTTCTCAAATACTTACAAGCACATTATCCCCATTGGGAATTGAACACAGAGTTTAGGATTCAACCGGTAGAATGTATGAGCGTATGCGATCGCTCTTGTGTTGTTTCCTTTGCTTCACATGATAAATATACTTATCTTTTCGGCGATCTGTCTCCTGAGCTATCGCCAGCAGAAGTAGAGGGTGTATTCCAGTGTGCTGGTAAATATTATGCACACCCACAAGGTTTGTTACCCTGGGGTGAACGTCCAGAACCTCTCAAGAAAGGAATTTTAGCCCGTATTCCAGCAGTACCTACGCCCTTACAGATAAATTGTACTGAGGCAAAAATCTGTAATTAAAAAAAAGATGAAGGATATACTTCATCCTTCATCTTGATTGCAGTTTAGCAGTGGGTGTAGTAGATGAAAAGATAATGAACCACAGATAAACACAGATGAATATCAATAAATCTTGAGTTTATCTCGGTGAAAACTGCTGTAAGCAAATATTGCCGATAGTAGCGGTTTAAGCAATATTCTATACAAGATATGCTTCTTGGTGGGTCTTAATTGTGCAATTAGAGCGAGGATAGGTAACGCAAAGTAAAGCGAATCCTTTAGATACTTGCTCATCATCTAAGAAGTTTTGATCAGATTGATCAATTTCACCTTCTACAACTTTTCCTACACAACTCGAGCAAGAACCTGAGTGACAAGAGAAAGGTAATTCAATACCATTTTCTTCTGCTGCGTCCACAATATTAGTATCTTCATCTACTTCAATTGTGGTGTCCAGTCCTTCTTTTTTGTTGATTAATCTCACTTGGTAGGTAGCCATTTTCCGATTCTCCTCAAAATTTAGACGCTCAGATGGATTTCTCGAAGTTTATCTAGTGAACTCTGCGAGTAGTAACGCGGAAGACAGCAGCACATTGATGGGGTTCAATTCCAAGTACTATTTGCAAGGTATCCCCGTAGGTGTGCCATCATCTGTTTTGAAGGATTTTCCGCAACCGCAGGTATCACTTGCATGAGGGTTAGTGAACTTAAAGCCACTTTCCATTACCCCTTCTACAAAGTCGATGATTACCCCTTCTAATAACGGCGCACTTTTGGCATCAACATAAATCAGCACATTCCCCTGCTGAATTACCAAGTCATCTGGTTTTGGTTTACTGGTGATCTCAAGACCATATTCATAGCCACTGCAACCGCCATTTTGCACAGATACACGGATACCTTTTTTAGTGTCGTTATTATCAGAGGCTGAACTTCGTAAAAATGCCCGCAGACGAAATTCTGCTTTTTCTGTTAAGCTAACAGCCATTACCTTTCCTGCCGATTTCTAGTGTGGGGATTTGTGTCAATTATGACTAAAAACTACGTTGTACAATTGCTGGTAGCTTCCATTGATGGGGAGTGACC
The DNA here is from genome assembly GCA_903911355.1 of uncultured Nodularia sp. GTDB lineage: Bacteria > Cyanobacteriota > Cyanobacteriia > Cyanobacteriales > Nostocaceae > Anabaenopsis > Anabaenopsis arnoldii. The sequence goes on from CAIWDD010000092.1 coordinate 26,119, forward strand.
ATATCTCCAAGGCGCAGTGTTACCACATACGGGACAAGCGCGATCGCGCTGAGAACGGCGCTTGGCAAATTCCATGCGATTCAAGTCAATGGTCAGCAATTGCGATAACAGAGGTTGACTAAACCCAGTAATCAGCTTGATGGCTTCCAACGCTGTTAGACAAGCTAGTGTCCCAGAGACAGCGCCGAGAACTGAAAAAGCACGTCTGTCCCATTCCGGCTTTTCTGGAAACAAACAGGATAAACAAGGAGTTACACCTGGAATAATGGTAGTTAAGTAAGCCTCCATCCCGTCCATTGCTGCTTCCACCATCGGTTTACGCCAGCGTACACAAGCTTCATTGAGCAAATTGCGTTCTGTAAAATTGTGCGCGCAATCTAGCGCCATATCAGCCGATTGTACCAACGAGTCTACATTTTCTGGGGTGATGTAATCATGAACTACTTCCACCTGGATATCAGGATTAATTGCTTCCAGAGTTTCTTTAGCCTTGAATACCCTTGGCTTACCTACCCAATCATCAGTCATTAAAATCTGACGATTCATATCATCCAAGCGCAAGTCACCACCCCGGACTAGGATTAGCCGCCCAACGCCCGCTACTGCTAAGTAAAGCGCCGCCGTACCGCCTAATCCCCCCACACCCGTAACCAGAACTGTTGCAGACTTCAGGCGTTTTTGAGCTAGTTCGCCAAAATTTGGGAGCATCATTTGGCGACTATAGCGTTCCAACTCGGTAGGCGTTAGGTTGATCACTTTTTACCTCCTAATCAGAAGTGATTTCTGTCAGCGTAACTACATTCTTGGGCTTCTCATTAAACACCTTGAACAGCTTTTGTTCATGGGGGGTTGATTCCAGGAAAACATCATAAGCTTTTTGCAAAGCCAAAGAATATTGATGAAGTCTTTCTTCTGTACTCAAATCAGGAGCATGATCATCAACTTCCGCCATATATTGCGAAAATTTCTTCAAAATATGTAACCGATTTACATTGACAATTTCTTGGTCGTATGGCAAATTAAAAAAATTAAAAAATTCCTCCGCATCTACCAGCTTTTTGAATTCATTCATAGTTCCACTCATTGAGAATTCTCCAGGATTTTGAGTTGTTGCTTAAGCTCATCTAGCTGTTGATAGATTTTATAAGTCGCAGCCGCCACATCCATAAGTGTTTTGTAATCTGTGGGCAAACCTTCAGCTAAATCATGCAGATCCATCTTCATTTGACCAGCTTTACTATTCAGGCGCTTAATTTGGTTTTTCAGTTCTTCAATACTTGTTTGGCTCACTAGTACTCCTTATGATCAACACCGCAGAAAAATCCCAATAAACACCTTTGTATCTATTTAGCAGTTTCAGATCCCGGACTTCTTTCATAAACTTCAGACTCTTGAGTATCTACACCAGAAGTCCGGGATCTCCAAAGCTGTTTTAAAGGTTCCCTACCTCGGCGAATCTTTTACCTAATTCAATACCTTTCTGCACATAGGCTTCTCCCTCCTGGGCTAATTTTTCTAGGGAGTCAAAACCAAATCTGTGGGCATCACGCAAGGTTTTTTTAGTTAGCAAAAGACGACCAGAAAAAACCAGCGCCCAGCCAAATCCTTCATGACTTAAGTCAAGCACTACCTGAGAAATTAGGCCTGTTTCCTGTTCTACACCAGCCGCTACAGCGCGGAAAAATGCCATAATCCGAGCTTGAGTAATCGGATCAACTTCACCCTCTAGGGAAATTTCCCGTTTCTTCTGTTTGGTAACTACAAAGGGTTTGAGTATTAATTCATCTGACCAGTTACGATAAACCCCATAAGTGTCTTGTCCACGGATTTGCTGGACTAATGTCTTGAGAAAAGGCGAGTTGAAGACTACTGTATCGCTGCTTCCGTTCACACTATTATTTGTACTCATACCGTGGCTTAAACTTCAAGTTAATCTGCAAAGTTAGGAGTGGTTTGTCTCAATGCTTTACGCAACCAAGGGGGAGGATTACCTTTGAGGGTTTTTACTAGTTTTGTGAGAACTTCACTAATTTCTTCTGCTTCTGATTTGGCTTTGACTGGGGTAACGCCTTTCTTAATTAAACGGGCTGCGGCACTACCACCAATGGCAGCAACATAAACGATGGTACAATCCACTAAAGCATCAAGTTTAGGGGTGATTTTATCCTCGTTACCATCTTCTTTGAGATCACCCTCAAATTTTAGAGTTTCCAGAAATTGATATCCCTCGTCAGAGATTTCATAAACATCAATTTCTCTAGCCCATCCGAAGTGAGCATTAATATGAACTCGGTCACTGGTGGTAAAGGCAATTTTCATTCTCTTTTTTTTGTGAATTAAGGATCGGGTATTGCGTGTAGGGTATGGGGGATTGAGAAGTAATTGATTCTTAATCCCCATTCCCTAAGTTCCATAAGTGTTTAACTCTCTCTTCTTCAGCCTCTAAAAATAGATTACCAATGCCAAATAACAGCTCTATAGTGCCTCGGTAGCCCACTTTAGTAACGTATCCATTACCCAAACGGTCGTAAATGGGAATACCTAGACGATAGAGAGGAACTGAGAGACGTTTCGCGATCGCACCTAGATTAGAATTTCCCATCAATAAATCAGACCCAAGGGCTAATTGCTCAAAATCATCTAAATCGCCGATGGTGACACTTTTTACCGGGAGTTTTTCCAACAGCGGCGATCGCGTCGTAGTCACCACCCCATGAATTTGACTTCCCATGGATTGCAGAAAGTTAACCATTGACCATAACAAATCCGGTTCTAACGCCAAAGACACTCGCTTGGCACTAAAGTAAAAATGACTATCTAACATCGCATCTTGTAACTGGCGACGTTGACGGCGGTATTTTTCCGGTACCGGATTGCTACTGAGAATAGATAATGCTTGCAGGAACTCATCTACCGGTTCCAATCCCGTCAGTTCACTAAACACCTCATAGGGGATATTAAACCGCTCCTCCAGGATTTTAGCCGCCGGACGCATACTCTCGCCCAAGGCGATGGTAAAGGCTGAACTACCTACATCTCGTAGTTGTTTTAAGGTAGTACCACTAGCTGTAATAGCAGTATAACCATCTTCTAAATGACCATCAAGGGAAGCCCCCAGGTCAGGAACAAAGATTGGCACTAAGCCAAAGGCTGTTACCATCTCTTTAATTTCCTGTATATCCCCCGGTGTAAACGCAGAACCTGCCAAAATAGTAACTTGTTCAGTTCTGATACCACCAGCTTGGGGGATTTCCCTGACTATACTTTCCACAGCCGCCCCAAATCCATCTTGCAACGCCCCCTTAAAGTCTGGGGTAGTAGCATATACAATGGGCAGATAATTTAGGGACTGATGGCGATCGCGGATTTCCTTGAGAAACCGCTCTAGCTCATCTCCTCTAGTTTCCGTCAGTCCTGTACTACATAAACCAATAATTTCGGGACTGACCTTCTCCACCAAAGTGAGAATTGCTTGTTCCACATTCTCCTCACCACCCAAGATAGTAGTAACTTCCGTCATGGCTGTAGTGGCTAGGGGAATAGCTTCCCGAAAATGCCGTACAAGCACAACTTTAGCGAAGGCAGTACAACCTTGGGAACCGTGAAATAAAGGAATCATCCCCTTCAAGCCCAAAAAAGCTAAAGATGCACCCAAAGCTTGGCTTTGTTTCAGGGGATTAACTGTCAGTGGTTTATTAGGAAGATTAACAATCGCCATTGCATTTATACTTAGTCGTTGGTCTATTGGAGATCCCGGAGTTCTGGTGTAGATGCTCAAGAGTCTGGAGTTTATGAAACAAGTCCGGGATCTGAAACTGCTAGTCGTCCGTCATGAGCCTACAACCCTTCCCCTCATCTGTCAGACTCTTCCCAAGGGGCGGGTTTACGTATTTGTTCCCAAATAGGGCTATACAGAGCCTCATATAATTCCCGTGCCATCTCCACCATACCCACATAACCAGCATAGGGATGGTGGCGTTCTTGGTTGATATCCAGGAAGGGAATCCGGGCTTTTAAAGCAGTGTATTGATTACGACCCCCGGCGATCAACATATCAGCGCCGGTGTCCTTCACCAGCTTTAACAATTCCTTAGCGTTACCCTTCTCCATCATGATGCCATCATTACCAATCAACCTCTTGATCCGGGCTTTATCTTCCTCAGTACTTTTTCTAGTACTAGTAGCAACGACTTCTATACCCAAGTCCTTAGCTGCGGAGATAATCGACCAACTCTTGACACCACCGGTATATAATACAACCCGCTTACCTTGAAGTCGAGCGCGATAGGGAGCCAAAGCCAAATCAAGAGCTGCAGTTTCTTGGGCGATTAACTTTTCCGTGCGCTCCTGCAAATCAGCATCGCCCAATTGCGCCGCAATATTTCGCAGACAGCGATTCATATCATCAATGCCATAGAAAGACTCTTCAATGTAAGGAATGTTGTAACGTTCCTCCATCTTTCTAGCCATATTCAGCAACGCACGGGAACAGATCATCACATTGAGCTTGGCACGGTGGGCGTAACGAACCTCGTCATAGCGAGCATCGCCCGTTATTTTAGATAAAACACGAATGCCTAACTTTTCCAGCAGTGGTGTGACTCCCCACATTTCCCCGGCAATATTATACTCACCGATCAAGTTAATATCATAAGGTGTAGTTGTTTCCGGTTCTGCCGTACCAACTACATATTCCAGCAAGGCCTCACCACCAAAGCGGTTACCCAGGTTCTTACTACCAATGAACCCCGGAGCAATCACAGGAATCACAGGAGTACCAGTTTTCTCAGCCGCCGCCTTGCAAACAGCATCTATATCATCGCCAATCAAAGCAGTGACACAAGTAGCGTAGACAAAAATGGCTGGGGGATTGTAGCGTTCTTTAAGTTGCAGAATCGCCTGATAGAGCTTCTTTTCACCCCCGAAAATCACATCATTCTCACTCAAATCGGTAGTAAAACCCATCTTGTAGAGTTGGGGACCAGAGGAAAGACTACCACGACTACCCCAAGAATTACCAGCACAGGCAATAGGCCCATGGACCAAATGAGCCGCATCAGTGATTGGCACCAAAGCAATCATTGCACCATCAAAAGCGCAACCTCCTTGAGCCGCACCGGGCTGGGCTTGTTGGGTACAAGACTTATTTTTCTTCTCACCCTGTTTGTGCTGATTGTGTTCACATCCCGACTCACTCAGCAGCTCATTAATTTTGCCTTGGGTAATTTTCATGTCTCTTCTCTTGCTAGATCGACGTGTTAAATAGTAACTAATAGACTGCTTGCAAAACTCCTCTCCCGACCACATTCACACCGGATAAACCATTAATAATAATCTGTGTTCATCTGTGGACTACTTATCATAAAATGTACTTTTGCAAGAGCATTAAAAAATCAATATCACTGCCTAACAAATATACTTGGTGACATCTTCCCCACGTTCATCAGCCAGAAAAGATAAAGCCCGAAAACGCATAGCCACCAACTCATCATATACAGGATTGAGTTTACATAAAGCCGGAATATGCAAAGTCCGCCCGAATAAATTAACATTACGCTCAAAGGGACAACAGCAAGGAATGACCTGGCAGATTATATGAGCAAGATGATAATTTTTCACTTCAATCCCATCTATTAAACCACGCAGAGGATCGAAGATTTTCTGAAACCAACCAGACTTTTGAGAGTTAGGTGGATGGTAATGATGATCAGAGTGAGTATGATGTATAGTTTCCATAATAGATACCTCCAGTAAAGATGTAATTTGCTAGAAAAAGGTAAGTAGCGGCTCTAGGGGCGCTGGGGATGAGTATCACCCTTTTTGCCCCTAGCCCTTACTCCCCTTCCTTACCTTTGATTAGCACTCTGCAATTCTTAGCGAATCAAGTCGTAAGAAATATCTGTTTTAGAAGGAATATTGGTGTTGCGATCGATTTCTTCAAAGATTGTATTGACAATCCAGTTGAGCAAGTTGATCACACCTTGATACCCGATAGTGCTGTAGCGGTGTAAGTGGTGGCGATCCATGATAGGATAACCAATTCTGACGAGGGGAACCTTACAATCACGCCACAGGTACTTACCATAGGAGTTACCAATGAGCAAGTCTACAGGTTCAGTGAACAGTAAAGAACGCATATGCCATAGGTCTTTACCACCCCAGATGGTTGCGCCTTGACCAAAAGGACTAGAATCTAGTAGAGCTTGAAGTTCTTTTTCAAACACGTCATTGGAGTTGTGAACCAAGATATGCACAGGTTCAGCACCCATTTCTAACATGAAACCAACTACGCTGTATACCAAGTCTGGCTCACCGTAGATAGCGAAGCGCTTACCGTGTAACCAAGCGTGGGAGTCGGTCATGGCATCAACTGCGCGACCGCGTTCGATTTCCAACTCTTGGGGGATGGGCTTACCGCTCAATTCACTGAGTTTCATCAAGAACTCGTCAGTAGCCTTAATACCCCAAGGACGGGAAACTACAACTTCTTGCTTCCATTCTTTTTCAATGTACTCACGGGTCTTAACTGTGGAGTGCGCTTGCAGAAACACTGTAGCCTTAGCGTTGATGGAGTCTGCGGCATCTTCCAACTTAGTCCCACCGGGATACATATCGAATTCACCTGTGTTGGGTGAATCCAGGTAGTCACTGTTATCAGCTAGAATGGTGTAGTCAAAACCGAATAAACCTGCAATACGCTTGATTTCACGGTTGTTGCCTACGTAGGTGTCAAAACCTGGGATAAAGTTGATTTTGCCATTGCTGGTGGCTTTCTTCTGACCTGCGGTGAGGTTAGAAAGAATACCCTTCATCATGTTGTCGTAACCAGTGATGTGGGAACCAACAAAGCTAGGTGTGTGAGCATAAGGGACTGGGAAATTCTTAGGAACTGAACCAGCATCCTTAGCGTTGTTGATGAAAGCTTGTAAGTCATCACCAATAACCTCAGCCATACAGGTGGTGCAAACAGCAATCATCTTGGGCTTGTAGAGTTGGTAAGAGTTAGCCAACCCATCAATCATGTTCTGCATACCACCGAATACCGCTGCGTCTTCAGTCATGGAAGAAGACACACCAGAGAATGGTTCTTTGTAGTGACGGGTTAAGTGAGTACGGAAGTATGCAACGCAACCTTGAGAACCTTGTACAAAGGGTAAAGTGCCTTCAAAACCCACAGCAGCAAAAATTGCACCTAAAGGTTGGCAACCTTTAGCAGGGTTGATGGTTAATGCTTCACGAGCAAAGTTCTTTTCGCGATATTCCCAACCCTTGGTCCATTCTGCAACCCGTTCGATTTCTTCGGGGCTGTGACCGTTTTCAAATTCCTTCTTGTTTTGGAAGAGTTGTTTGTACTCTGGTTGGTGGAATAACTCAACGTGGTCTTGAATTTTATCTGGATTCTGAGGCATTTGCTGGTTCTCCAAGCTTACATGATTCGTTAATAATTGGGAAATTTGGGGGGAATTTCATAGGGTGGGGGTGGGAATGTCACTCAAAATTCAGAATGCAAAAATCAAAATTAACTTTTAACTTTTGAATTTTGAACTTTGAATTCCCAACTCCTCCCCTGGGGCTAAAACCCCAGGCCATCCCTATTTATCCTTTTTCCACTGATTTAGGCGGTAGCTTTGGCTTTAGCTTTAGCTTCAGCCTTTTTGCTCCAGGGAGCGCCAATTAGTCCCCAGGTTGGGCTATTGAGTGCCAAATCCATATCGCGAGCGAAGATAGCGAAGCCATCATAACCGTGATAAGGACCGGAGTATTTCTTTTTATGGTTTAATAGCTCTAAATGTCTTAATGTTTGTGGTAAGCAATGGCAGTGATAAACATTGTTTGCTGATAACACATTTATTTTTAGGCTAAATATAGGCTAAATCATAGCGATGGATCATCAGGGTAAAGACAAGTATCAAGAAGCTTTTACAGACTTAGAACCATTTCCATCTACTGACGGCAGTTTTCTCGGCTCCAGTCTGCAAGCACAACAGCAAAGAGAACACATGAGAACAAAAGTATTAGTAGAGTTAGAACAAGTAAATCTGCGCTTGAAATCTGCAAAGGCGAAGGTAACGGTGAGAGAATCAAATGGAAGTCTGCAATTACGGGCGACCTTACCAATTAAACCTGGGGATCAGGACACAAGAGGGACTGGAAAAAAACAATATAATCTCAGCTTAAATATTCCGGCTAACTTGGATGGACTCAAGACTGCTGAGGAAGAAGCTTATGAATTAGGCAAGTTAATCGCTAGAAAAACCTTTGAGTGGAATGATAAATATTTAGGTAATGAGGCAATTAAACAAGAATTTAAAACTATAGGTGAGTTATTAGCACAGTTTGAGGAGGAGTATTTTAAAACTCACAAACGCACTACCAAAAGTGAACATACTTTTTTTTATTATTTTTCCCGAACTAAGCGGGTTACTAATTTACAGGATTTAGCAATACCTGAAAATTTAATTAGTGCAATTACAAAAATAGATAAGGAATGGGCAAGATATAATGCCACCAGGGCTATCTCTGCATTTTGCCAAACTTTTAAAATTGAAATAGATTTATCTCCATATTCTAAAATCCCGGATAACAATTCCCGGAATATACCCACGGATGCTGAAATACTGGGGGGAATTATTAAGTTTGAAGATTACTTAAATCACAGAGGTAATCAAGTTAATGAAAATGTCAAAAATACCTGGCAACTTTGGCGGTGGACTTATGGTATGTTGGCGGTGTTTGGGTTGCGCCCGCGGGAGCTATTTATTAATCCTGATATTGATTGGTGGTTAAGTGAAGATAATACAGATTTAACATGGAAAGTTCATAAAGATTGTAAAACTGGTGAAAGACAAGCATTACCATTACATCAACAATGGATTTGGGAATTTGATTTGAGAAATCCTCTGTATTTAAAGATGTTGGTAACTGCAATTAGTAAGAAAAATCAGAATAGTCATGCGGAAATAACGGCATTAACTCAAAGAGTTAGTTGGTGGTTTCGGAAAATTGGGTTAGATTTTAAGCCCTATGATTTACGTCACGCTTGGGCGATTCGGGCGCATATTTTAGGGATACCAATTAAAGCCGCTGCGGATAATTTAGGTCATAGTGTGCAAGTGCATACTCAGACTTATCAGCGTTGGTTCTCTTTGGATATGCGAAAGTTGGCGATTAATCAGGCTTTGAGTAAGAGGAATGAGGTTGAGTTAATGCGGGAGGAGAATGAAAGATTGAGGTTAGAGAATGAAAGATTGAGGTTAGAGAATGAAAGCTTAAGGTCTGAAAATGCAGGGTTAAGACTGGTTGATCAAATAATCAATACTCGATGAATTACAAAAGCGATCGCCTGTATGTAATGTATATGTAACTTTAAATCTACATCTAATCCAGCTTAACTCAAGGCTGTTTTTACCTGTTGTACATCTTTGAGTGTCATCATTGACATAAAAACCCGCTTTTGTGTTGATCTGGGATGAGATGACTGTAAACTATTGAGGTAAGTTAGTAGGGTGTTTTACTGTATATCCATTATCTGTTGATGCGATCGCACTTTTACCCAATCAACTAAAAATTTTAGTCTAAAAGAAATACATTAAAAAATGTTTATCATTTGACAAATTTACCAATCAGCAAAATTTAACAATTACCCAAATACATATAAATTAAGATATTGAATATTGACTGTCAGGAATAATCAATGTTATTGTAGAACATAATTAATTTAATTTAGGCTAAAAATTAACTCATATTAAATCCATAATTGCATAACCCTAATTTAACGCAGCTTTGAAGCAGCGTGACCAGGTTCGGAGTAATCCCAAGAGTGCATTTGACGGAAAGGTAGACCCATCTTTTGGAAGACGTACTTCTCTTTCACACCAGAAGCAATTAAGTCTGGTTTAAGAGCCTTAACAAACTCCTCAAACTCGTAAGCAGTTACGTCGTCGTAAACGATGGTGCCATTTTCGATGTAGTGAGTGGTACGTTTGTAGTCGTCGTTATGAGCGAACTCATAACCAGTACCAATCATTTTCATACCCAAGTCTTGGAAAGCTGGGACAACGTGGCGAGGACGCAGACCACCAACCATCATGGCGACAGTCTTACCTTCCAAACGGGGGCGATACTTGTTAACGATCGCATCCATGGTAGGCTGATACTTAGCGATCACCTTCTCAGCGTTTTCTTGGATCTTGGAGTCAAACTTAGAGGCAATTTCCCGTAAGGACTCAGCAATCTTGGTAGGACCAAAGAAGTTGTATTCTAACCAGGGAATACCATATTTTTCTTCCATGTGACGGCTGATGTAGTTCATCGAGCGGTAACAGTGGATGAGGTTCATCTTGACGTTGGGGGTCATCAACATTTCGTTGATGGTACCATCACCAGACCACTGAGCAACTACACGCAAGCCGATTTCTTCTAGTAAGATGCGGCTAGCCCAAGCATCACCACCAATGTTGTAGTCACCGATAATGGCTACGTCATAGGGGGTAGATTCAAAGTTAAGTGTACCGTCAGCCTTAGCTTTGTCGGCTCTGGGGAATACCCAGTCACGAATCATGTCGTTAGCGATGTGGTGACCCAAGGACTGGGAAACACCGCGGAAACCTTCGCAACGTACAGGAACAACAGGCTTATCAATCTCTTTTGCTGCTTTCTTAGCTACAGCTTCGATGTCATCCCCAATTAGACCGATGGGACATTCAGACTGAATAGAAACACCACGGTTTAGAGGGAATAATTCTTCTAACTCTTGGATTAATTTCAGTAGTTTTTTGTCACCACCGAAAACGATATCCCGTTCTTGGAAGTCAGAGGTAAAGTGCATAGTACCAAAGGTATCAACACCTGTAGTACCAATGTAGTAGTTACGACGACCAGACCAAGACCAGTAACCGCAACCTACAGGACCGTGGCTGATGTGGATCATGTCCTTAATAGGACCCCAAACCACACCTTTAGAACCTGCATAAGCACAACCACGGGCGGTCATTACACCAGGAAGAGATTTGATGTTAGACTTAACGCCGCAATCGCTCTTACCTTCTTCAAATACGTTTAAGTGCTTTTCGCGTTTTTTCTTAGCTTTATCAGGGTAAGCTTCTAGAACTTCTTTAATAAGTTCTTTTCTTTCTTCAACAATCTTGTTGTTTTCTGGAGGTGTCATTTTAGCCTCTCAAGTTAGTAAGGATCTGGGGATAAGGTAGATGGAATTCCCCTAAAGGATAGGGGGGAAGGTCAAAGGTAAAAGGTCAGAGATAATTCTTACCTTTTCCTTTTTCCCTGTGTATTATTACTTAGCTGCTGCTTTAGCTGCTTTATCTGCTGCTAACAGTTTTTCTGCTTCTTCGTCGCTTTCGAGAATACCGAACTCGATCAACAGTGCTTCTAATTCATCCATCTCGATAGGAGTGGGGATGGTGAGGTTTTTGTTGTTGATGATCTTCTTAGCTAATTCACGGTATTCATGAGCTTGATTGCTGTCAGGTGCATACTCGTTAACTGTCATCCGACGCAATTCAGCGTGCTGAACGATGTTGTCGCGGGGTACGAAGTGAATCATCTGGGTGTTCAAACGTGCAGCCAGAGTTTCAATCAATTCGATTTCGCGGTCAACCTTACGGCTGTTACAAATCAAACCACCTAAGCGCACACCGCCGGTGTGAGCATATTTAAGAACACCACGAGCGATGTTGTTAGCAGCATACATCGCCATCATTTCACCGGAGGTAACGATGTAGATTTCTTGTGCTTTACCTTCACGATCAAGAGCGGTAATATTATCCTGATAACCTGTAAATGTTCATTTTTAACAATGTTTGCTGTCATCATTGTCAATGATGAACAGTTTTTTTATCAGGGTAAATCTAGGGTATGAACAGAACACAGGAAGCATTTGCCGATTTTCACCAAACAGCCAGGAGCGACGGGGGATATATAGGTAGAATGCAAGCAGTTACAAATCAAGAAAATCACCTGATAGCAAAACTAGAAACGGAATTAAAAGCCGTAAATAATAGACTCAAAGCTGCTAGGGTGAATGTTTCCGTCAGAAAATCTGGTAAGTCACTACAACTAAGAAGCACCCTACCCATTAAACCAGGAGATTTTGACAAAAACGGTATAGGAACAAAGCAATATGATATTTCTTTGGGTATTCCCTTTAATTTTGATGGCTTACGGACTGCAGAAGAAGAAGCCTATGAGCTAGGAAAGTTAATAGCCAGAAAACAGTTTCAATGGACTGAAAAATACTTAGGTAAAACTCGCAATAAAGTTACCAACAAAACCATTGGTGATTTAATTGCAAATTTCGAGGTGAATTATTTTCAAACTAGAAAACGTAACCTGAAAAGTGAAAATACATTTAGTAGCTATTTTTATATTGCTCAAAAACACCTACCCAAGGAGAAATTAGCAATAGATATTAACTTTATTACGGCTGTAAAACTTTGTAATTCTTCAGATAGTGTGAAAAATGAGCTAATTAAAGTTATTCGGGTGCTGTGTAAATGTTCTGGTTTAGAAGTCCCAGAACTGAGTAATTTAAAAATCAAACCTACTGCTCAACGTCAGCGTGATATACCCAGGGATGTAGATATAGAGCAAGAATATCTCAAGTTTGAAACCTACTCAATCAACCGCCCTAGTAAATTACTCACCAGGGAAGATAGAAATAATTGGAAACTATGGCGCTGGGTATACGGAATGTTAGCGACCTATGGATTAAGACCTAGGGAAATTTTTGTTAATCCTGATTTAGATTGGTGGTTATCTTCAGATAATATCGTGAATACTTGGCGAGTAAATCAAGAGTGCAAAACCGGGGAAAGGGAAGCTTTACCATTATATCCCCACTGGGTAGAAACCTTTAATTTAAAGACTGACACAGAGGCTATTGAATTATTAAAAGCCAAAATTCACGGCAAAGTTACCAATAAACAAATAAATTCCGCTCGTCATGGTACGGACAGATGGTTTAGATTTGTGGGTATCCCTTTTCAACCTTATGATTTACGCCACGCTTGGGCGATTCGCGCCCATTTAATGGGGATTCCTATTAAAGCTGCTGCTGATAATTTGGGTCATTCCGTAAATATGCACACATCTATTTATCAAAGGTGGTTTAGTTTAGAAAATCGCAAGGTGGCTATTGCACAAGCTATTAGTAAAAAGTCGCAGATGGAAGAGTTGCAAGATATGGTTTTTCAGTTACAACAGGAAAATGAACGGTTGAGATTTGAAAATGAAGGATTGCGTTTACGGTTGAATGTTTAGGTTGAACAGGTGTGGTTAATTAAATGGCTGGAGAAAATAAATTTAAAATAAATCTTAGGGTGTGTTGTCGCCCAGCACACCTTTGAATTAAGTTTTCCATTTGGGGGAGATTTTCGCACCCAGAGGCGCACAGACAGGCACAGAGAGAGTTATTGTATTTCTATGCTGCAATCAAGGTATTAAATCTCAGATAATTTTTACACCAGTTGACTATTTGATATTGGGGCGCAGTTCAAACGCTAAATCTGCACGGTAAAAACAAACATCAAACTCTGCAAAAAAATTCATATGTCCGAGTATCAGGGGTGCTTCTCTAGATTTTGTCCAAGCAAATGCAAGCATAACAGGAGCAAATTCAGCAACATTAGCTGAGACAATCAATCCCCTTGCTGGTAACCGAGCTAAATTTCCGGTTAACTGAACTGGGACTGTTTGATCTTCCCAAATTGCTCCTAATTGTAACCCCAGTTCGTAAGGTATAACATTCACACTTGCACCGGTATCTAACAAGGCCATAACTTCTAAAGAACGGTTTTTGTAAGTCAATGTCAATGGTAAATAAGGCATAGTGCTAGAAACGCCAGGAGTATTACTCCGCTCAATGAAGGGAAATCTTCTACCCTCAATCACGTTTTTCCTCCTTTTGTGCGGTCAGCAGATCAGATAATGTTTGAGCAGCTTCATGAGCATCATAGGGAGACCAGAAAACAGCTTCTGTAGATGCTAGTTGCTCTAGCAGCAGGTTTTCCTGTTCTTGATGGTCAGCTAATTCTAAATTGTATCCTTCTTCTTTTGCTACCTCTAGCAACAAAAAATGAATTAGGCGTAGTTTATCTTCGTGGGATAGCTGGCTAACGGCAGATATTAATTGATTGAAAGACATATTGCAATTAATGAAAAATTTCCCTGTTTTTTTACTATAACAGTAAGATACCGCTAACACTATGCTTAATCATTTGGTAAGCCTAAATCTGGTAATTCTTCTACAATCTTCACGGTTTCTAAACTAACGGTAATGATTTGTTTAACTAACCTGACTATATACTGCTCATCATCAAGGCGGTTGGGATCATTGGTAATTCCGCTGAGTTTATCTGTCTTCACTTGATATTGGTCTATAATCCAATCCAGGGCGGAACGGTTACCCAGGCGGTAGTTAAAGACTTCTGGGGGTATACCGGTTAGGGTGAGAAAATCATTATATTTGATTTGGGTTTTATCTTTGGATAGGCGCATTTTTTCCACAAGCCAATCTATGGGTAAGTCTTTATTTTCTAGATGTTTGAGGCGATATTGGGGCTGTTTTTCGTAGTTGATATGAATTTCTGCGAGTCGTTTTCCTGCGGTGACAAATGGGTGAAAGTCAGGAGCGTAGGGAATCCGGGGAAGTTCTTTTTTCAGGTTGGCTGCGTAGCGTTCCCGGTAGTGGGGATGATGGAGGACTGCATAGATGTAGTAGAAGATGTCCCATTTTGTAATTGTGGTATCTTGGTAATGGTGGCGATATGCTGATAATGCCCAGTCTGTGATGTTTTCTTGGCGGTTTGTTCCGTCTTCGTTATAGGTGTAAAAGGGGAAACATTGAGCTTTTTCAAAGGCAAAGTCTAAAGATAGAATAAACCTTGAGATGAAAACACCAAAATCTTTTCTATTTCCCACTCCTGGAAGACAAATCACCCGATTTTCTGCTTCAGTTTCAGGAGTGGGGAATATTACAGGGAACTTCCCGCGTCTATGAATTAAAACTTGATCAAAATAAACATACTGTGAAGTAAATGGCCTATACAGAGCTATTCTGATGTTGGCTAAATTAAATTCTGTAGAAACACCAGCATTTAATAATTGTTTTAATTTACTACTCCATTTGATTTTTTCGTCATCATATAAAACAAAAGAGTCAATATTTTGTTCAGATTTGGCGCTGGTTTTCCACTTAAAAACCTGTTCGTTATAAGTTTCAACTAGAACATTGATATTTTTAATTAAATCCTCAACTTGATAACTATAAACCCAATTATCCCTATTTGTATTAATACCTAAGCTGTAAAGTGAAAAAATGGCTGAAGTATTTACAGATGTAGATTTTGTCTCTTTATTACCTATAGGTAAAAATTCATGATAATCTAGTTTTAACTCACTGGTTAACCAATTATAATTTTTATCTGGTGTGATTTCTTGCCATTCTACATTACCAGTATGCTGAAGTTTTTCTAAATAGGCTAACTTTTGTTCTTTTGTCCAGGTTTCATCTATTGCGGCGTAGTATATTTTGGCTTGTTTCATAAATCCTCTGGTTCTAACCCGGTTTTCTTAGCAATCTAAGCAAGCATTTTTGAGCCAATTTCATCACCATCTCAAATTCTAGTTTGTCAGCAATCACTTTTTCTTCACAAAGATATTCACACTCACCCCTACCTGAATATTAAATACATTATAAACAGGTTTATCTGTCCGCTTTCTGATATTACCGCCTAAATCAAAAATATAGATGTTAGTAAATTCTTTTTCCAGAAATTCACGCATTCCATCAAAAGATAGGGCATCAATAAAACCGTTATTAGTGACAAAAGCAATAATCCCCTCCTCCCCAATTCTATCACTCGCCCAGCGAATGGCTTTGACATAGGTATCTGACAGTTTATTTTTATTTGTCGCCTTTGAGGCTTTGGCGTAGGTTGCAGCTACCCGGTCATCTATACCAGTTTTATCTTTATTACTATATTTCCTATTTTTATTATTATCATTTTCATTCATCTGACCGACATTATAAGGAGGATTCCCAATAATCACAAAAATATCTGATTGTCTTTGTCTTTTTACCCGTTGCATATTTTCCGGGCTGAATAAATCTAACTGTGTAATATTTTGGTCTTCAAAGGTATCAACTAAACATATTCCTGCAAAGGGTTTATATTCTCCCACCTGCTCAAAATATTCATGTTCAATATTGAGGGAGGCAATATAATAAGGTAACAACATCACCTCATTACAATGTAACTCATGATCATATTTGTGAGGTAAAGCGGACTTTTGGATCTCGACAATTTCCCGCATTACCCGGATGATAAAGTTACCAGTCCCCACAAAGGGGTCAAGGATATGTACACCTGGGTCAACTAAGGACAGATTAAACTCTTTTTGTAAAATCTCTTCTACACTCTTGACCATAAAATTTACAATGGGTTGGGGAGTATATACAATCCCGTGGGTATCTGCAACTTTGACGGAAAAACCTTGAAAAAATCGCTCATAAATTTTATTGAGAAAGTCTTGCTTGCGAGAAAAATCATCAATGGTGGCGGCGGTTTCTTCAATTGCACCATAAAATCTATCTAAACTACTTAAAAAATGACTCCTACTAAAAGACCTGGAAGTTAATGCATTAATTACCTTCTCAATTTCTGCTGCAATAATATTACGTTGGGTAAAGTCAGGATTGTTAAAGACACTTCTAAAAATCCGCTCGGTTAATAAATGCTGAATTAACATTTCTTCTACCGCTGCTTCTGACAAGTTCGGGTTAATTGACTGGCGACAAAGTTGGAAGAAAGCACCAAAAGCATCAATAAACTGTTTATTCTTCTTTTTCTGTTCCCGAATTAATTCTAGTAAAGCCGTTGCGTGTTCCTTCACCCGCACACCAAACTCTTCGACTGCTTTATCCCATTGTTCAATAGCTGGGGGGCGATATTCAAATAAATGTCGGACTACATCGACTAAATTTTGGGGTTTGGTGATGTCTTCATCGAGAATACATTTACCATCTTGGTAGAGAATGGCTCGATCTGGTTGCTGAAAAATAATATTATCTTTGGGATAACCCTTAGCGAATTTTTTCTGTACTTCTTTTTTTAAGTCGTCTTTCGTGTCTTTAGCTTCCCAGTAAGCACGGGGTAAATTATAGTCATCTACTAAAGCTCCATCTATTCGTAGCTGTTGTTTTTTTTCTCTTTTTAGGCCATATTCTTGGATGAGAGTCCATTGAAACTGTTGACCGCAGGATTCGAGTAACTTTTGAAAAGCAGCTTTAACGGCGGTTTCGTGGACAACGCCCAATTTTTTAAACTGTTCTAATTCTTGATAATACTGCTTAACAGGTTTGTGAGTTGTCTTGAGATTAAGAGTAAGCATATAAACCCTGATATTTAAATGATTAAAAAATCTAGCTAAAAAATCCAGATTGTCAAAATACTATACTGTAAATTTTTAGTGTAATTACTGTATTTGTCAAAGTGGGAAACTTCTCAAACAAAAGTATTATTTTTTAAAAGTCTGTAACCCGTTTATCAAAATTTATGTATACCTCTTGACACTAGGAGGTAAATAGGGTAAAAAGATAAGTTAAAAGCCAATAAGAAGCCAAGAAAAAGCCTATTTGAGAAAATTTCCTGCGGTAAAATTAGGGCAAAGTTAGGGCAAGATTAAATCATCATCTGATTTCAGAGAGTAGAAGAAACCCCAGAAATCAGGGCTTAATCTTCACGGATAGGCATAGCAAAACCACCACATACAACGTCACCCAATACGTCGTAAGATACGAAATCAACGTCTTGGTAAGCGCCGTTTTCTTCTAAGAAGTTGATGGCGGTGATAATACCACGACCTGCACAACCTACACCGGGTTCTGGACCGCCAGATTCCACGCAGCGAACGCCACGGAAACCGGTTAACATTACTTCTTCAAGTTCCAAGTCTTCAACTGCACCACGTTCAGCAGCCAAGTGAAGAACGGTGGTTTGAGCTTTACTGTGGAGCATCAAACGGGTGGAGTCAGCTTTGGGGTCACAACCAACGATGAGGATGCGCTGACCCATTTCTGCCATAGCCGCCAGGGTGTTTTGAGAAGTGGTAGATTTACCGATACCACCTTTACCGTAGAAAGCTATCTGTCTAATGTTCTCGTCAACTGACATGATGATTTTTCTCCTGCAATTTGTTGGTTAGTGTGGATCTGTGTGTTGACGTTCACGCCTGTTGAGCTACAGCAGTGAGCGCTTGTTGTAGAACGTCGCGGGGGCGATCGCTCCACAGCATAATTGAAGGGTTTTGGTGTCATAATAGTTCGGGGTTAAGTTTTTGTTTAGTTGGTTTCCCGTGTCATTTGTCCAATGGAGGCTGGACAAATGACAGAGAAATTACACACATTAGAATAGGTAGAGAAAACAAGTAGGATGTGAAGGAGTGATACGCCAATCAATGCAGATTTCTTACTTGTTCAAAATAGCGGCTTTGAGGCTAGAGACTTTAGCCATTGCAGCGCTAGCGTCTTCTGCTGACACTCCACTAGCAGTCATGGCTGCAGTCAGGTGCTTGCTCACAGCTTCAAAGTGTTGCTCACTGAGCTTCATCCCTGAGTGGGTTTTGTCCATAGCACGGCCAGAGTATTGCTTTGGACCTTCGAGAATTTGAGAGAAGAAAGCAATTTGATGAGCGCGTTGTTTCGCCATATCGGTTTTAGCGAAGAAGCCTTTGAGGCTGTTGTCTGCCATAATGCTGTTGTGAAAGGCATCAACTACTTTCTCAATTGTTGGCTGTCCACCAATTTTGTCGTACAATGTACTCATGTCCTGTTCCTTTCGGTGTGAGTTGGATAATGCTATCGGCAATGAGGTGTGAAATACTTTCACCTATGTGCTGTTGCTGTCCTTGTTCAGTAGGAATGAATTGATGTGGCGATATCTATCTGCTTCAACTCCTACTTGCCGAATATTCAATGGTTAACAGGTTGTATTTCCGCTGTGTGTAAGTCTCAAAGTTATGGTTCCACCGCTTCTACTACCAAGTTTTGGCTCACACGTTCTTTTAACCTAGCTTCAATAGCAATCTTGAGAGTAGCTGTGCTGCTAGAACAAGAACCACAAGCGCCTTGGAGTAGTACCTTGACTTTATTGCCTTCTACGTCGTAGAGTTCCACATCTCCACCATCAGCAATCAGTACGGGTCTAACTTCTTCATCGAGAACTTTTTGAATGAGTGCAATTGTTTGCACATTGGTTAAAGGTTTTGATGATGGCTGGGGAGAGTGAGCAACTGCGACTTTATGCTTAGTGTCAGCGGTTAAAGCGGCTTTTTCCTTTACATCTCTTATAATATCATCAATATTCGCTAAACAGGAACCGCATCCGCCACCAGCTTTTACATAATTTGTTACTTGTTCGGCTTCCGTAAGATGATTTTCTACAATCACACGGCGAATTTTGGCTTCAGTAATCCCAAAGCAGCTACAAATCAATGCACCTTCTTCATCGTCATCATGGGTAGGGAGGGCTATACCTCGATAATTATAAATAGCCGCTTCTAAAGCTTCTTGTCCCATGACAGAACAGTGCATCTTAGCTTCTGGTAAGCCACCGAGGTAATCTGCAATCTCTTTATTAGAGATTTTCAAAGCTTCATCGAGGGTTAAACCCTTGACCATTTCAGTTAAAGCACTCGAAGATGCGATCGCACTAGTACAGCCAAAGGTTTGAAAGCGAGCATCTAATATTTTATCAGATTCGACCTCAACTTTGAGGTGTAGTCGCAGAGCATCACCACAAGCAATACTCCCAACCTCACCGGTGGCCACCTTAACACCAGGTTCGCTGGTTTCTTCAATAGCTCCCTGATTTTTGGGATTGTAAAACAAGTCTAATACTTTATCTGTGTAGTCCCACATGGTCAATTTTGGATTTGAGATTTTGGATTTTAGATGAGGGACTAGGAACTAGGGATGAGAAAAAATTCTACATACCCCATACCCAGCAGTCCCTAGCTATGAATGAGTGCTTGTTCTTGCAGCCAACCGGCATTATCATTCTGGAAAGGGGACATAGCCCGTAAACGTTGGACAATATCAGGCATTACCTCTATAACCCTGTCAATTTCCGACTCTGTAGTGTAGCGAGACAGACTAAAACGAATAGAGCCATGTAAAGTAGTATAGGGTAAACCCATTGCCCGCAAAACGTGGGAAGGTTCTAAAGACCCAGAAGTACAAGCAGAACCAGAGGAAGCACAGATACCATGCTTGTTGAGGGAGAGCAGAATTGCTTCACCTTCAATATATTTGAAACCAATATTAGTGGTGTTAGGTAATCTCTGCGTTACGTCGCCATTGACTTCACAGTCAGGAATTTTGGCCAGTAAGGTTTGCTCTAAGCGATCGCGCAATTTTCTTTCTCTGGCGGTAGCCTCTTCTAAATGTAATAATTCTAACTCTGCGGCTTTACCTAAAGCAATAATACCCGGAACGTTTTCTGTTCCCGCCCGACGTCCCCGCTCTTGGTGTCCACCAATCAGCAAAGGACGGAACCGCACACCGCGACGGACATACAAAGCACCAATTCCCTTAGGAGCATGGATCTTGTGACCAGACAGAGTTAACATATCTATGGTACTAGTCTTCATGTTCATGGGAATTTTCCCCACAGCTTGCACCGCGTCCACATGAAAGATAGCGCCAGACTGTTTGACTCTTAACCCAACTTGCTCAATAGGAAACACCGTACCTGTTTCATTATTGGCATACATGATTGTTACCAAGGCGGTGTTCCCAGTCAGAGAAGCTTCTAACTCATCTAAATCTAACTGTCCCTGAGAATTAACCGAAAGATAGGTAACAGTATAACCTTGAGTTTCCAGTTGTTTGCAGACATTCAAAACTGCTGGGTGTTCAACCTGGGTAGTAATAATATGTCGCTTTTGGGGTTGTGCTAACAATGCAGCCCGAATGGCGGCGTTATCTCCCTCTGTACCACAACTAGTGTAGACAATTTCCGACTCATCAGCACCAATCAGGGCGGCTAGTTGTTGGCGTGCTGTTTTCACAGCTTTGCCCAGTTGTCCACCAAAGGTGTGCATACTAGAAGGATTACCGTAGTAGTCCCGTAGATAAGGCAACATCACCTCTAAAACTTCCGGGTCTACTTTTGTTGTAGCATTATTGTCTAGATAAATGATGCTCATCCTGATACACCTACTACTTCGCTCTGATGTCGAGATAATTGCTCGGAGAATTTTTGGGAGTAATAATTAAACCAACGCTCCCAATAATCTTGTTTTTTGGTTAATTTTGCTAAAGAGCGATTGTAATTAGCAAACCAGCTTTCCCAATAATCGTGGGGTTGTTTTACACAACCATTAGAAGTAGGACAAATAGCTTGACACTGAGGGACAGAGTAAATACTACCAGCGCAGTTTGTGCAAAGTGCAGCATCAATTACATGAAGACCGTCAATTACTTTAACTGCGTCATTGGGACATACAGACAGACAACGATTACAGGAAATACATTGGCTAGTGATTTGATAAGCCATGATTATTCTCCTTTGTGATTACTGAGTATGGGGTACTGGGTATGGGGAAATATATCCCCTATTCCCTACTCCCTAATCCTGATTGGCTAATTCCTGGATATATTGCTCGTAAAATTCCAAAGCAACTTTTGAAATCACGTCGTAAGCTTCAACAGTCTGTATTCCCGCTGCTTGCAATTTCTCTTGAGGACAGTTACCAATCTTAGAGACTAAAATTGCTTTGCAATCTGCGATCGCTGCCATAATATGCTCAAAAGTGGCTTCTTCTCCAAATCCACCTTGACAATATTGGTCAATTCTACGATGACCCACAAAGCTAACTTGATTACCATCCACCTCATAAATCTGGAATTCCTTCGCATGACCGAAGTGTTGGTTAACCAATCCACCGCCCTTGGTGGCTACTGCAACCAAGATTTTAGGATTATTGGCAAATTTCTTGCCCTTCTGCGCCTTTTCCTTGGCTATTTTTAGTTCTTGTTTAAACTTCTCAATCCCTTCATGAACAACAGTCCGTTGTTCCAGGTCATATTCTGGGGACATTTCCAAGAACTTATCCTTAGTAAATTCTTGGCTGCGGTCTTCTCCTAATAATCCTACCGCATCGGCTCGGCATTGACGACAATGGCGCATCATTTTCATATTACCGGCGCAATTGTCTTGTAGTGCCTTCACTTCCTTAGGTGTAGGGCCACGTTGACCTGTTAAGCCAAAATGTGTACCATGTTCCGGTGCTGAAATCAAAGGCATAATGTTGTGCAAGAATGCACCATTTTCACGAATCATTTTATTGACTTCGATCAGGTGCTGATCATTAATCCCCGGAATCATCACGGAGTTAACTTTGCACAAAATATCAGCTTCTTTGAGTGCTTGTAATCCTTCCATCTGCTTCTCTAGCAGAATTTTAGCACCTTCAACACCTCTATAACGCTTGCGCTTGTAGTGAACCCAAGAATAAATCTGAGCGCCGATTTCTGGGTCTATGGTATTCAGGGTAATAGTAACGTGATCTATATTTAGTTGTTTGATGCGGTCAATGTATTCTGGTAACATTAAACCATTAGTTGAAAGGCAAAGCTTAATATCTGGTGCCTTGTCTGCAATCAATTCAAATGTCCGGAAAGTCTTTTCAGGATTCGCCAATGGGTCACCAGGTCCGGCAATTCCCACCACTGTCATTTGGGGAATTTTACCTGCAATTACCAAAGCCTTGTGTGCAGCTTCTTCTGGTGTCAGCAGTTCGCTCACCACTCCAGGACGACTTTCGTTAGCACAATCGTATTTACGGTTACAATAGTTGCATTGAATATTACAGGCTGGTGCAACTGCAACGTGCATTCTGGCGTAGTGGTGATGAGCGTCTTCGCTATAACAGGGATGTTTGGCGATACGTTCTTGAAGCTTTTGATCCATTTCTCCGGTGGTGCTGCTGTCGCATCCACAACCACCTGATTTTGCTGGGTTTGATGCTGGTTCCTGATGCTCGGAGGTGAGGAGTCCGCTAGACGGTAGTGTCATTGAATTTCGCAAGGGTTCAGTGGGCTAAAGGCCACAGTGGGAGATGCCGTTGCTACTGTCTTTACCTAGGAAATGAAGTCGCGTCTTCTCATCACTGCAGTTAACAGTTTGATAACTATTGACTGAGGTGTGGCTGGTGTGTGTCAACTTTTTGATCTGGGGTCGAAGTTATTGAGTACAGCCGCGACTTCTCTTCACAAAGGCATGGTGCTATCTCATCCCTCCACTCACTCTTCGCTGTTCCTTGTGTTTAGGGCGTTGAGTGATTGGCGATATAAGATTTATAGCAGTACTTCTCAAATACTCGCCGAGCCTATGGAAGATAGAATTTATTGGATTTATTACCCTTGTACTCAAATTTTACCACCCCGACTGTGTGGGTTTTACAAAGATTAATAATTTTTTTTTCGGTTAGGGGTTCTAGTATTTTTCAATTGGGGTACGAGAATTTATAAATAGGGGTTCAGGATTTCTTAGTACTCAGTTCAAACCCATTTATAGTTAGGGTTTTAGCCTATTATTTATCAACTTTCAGGTACATAAATCTGTACTCAAAACCGCCTTAAGTCCTATTTCTCATTACCAGGAATAGCGGCTCAATGGGTGAAAAACACAGAGCAGGTTTATGTCGTACCACTCCCAATACAAGGGAAATTCCATTCTGTATCTAACCTATCATTTTTTTTGACGTAAAAATGCAGTTCATCTTTATTTAATTTTTACTGACAATTAACCTCAAGTCCTAGCACCTGGCTAAATCAGGCGGTTTGTTGAGAAAAAATAAAACTTAAACTCTTAATTTTCCCTGGCACAAGCGCTGTTAATCAGGTGCTTTTGAGAATGATGCAATATCTGAAAACTCTGGATGAATTGCATAATCAACACTCAACAAACAAGTACATTAACTCTAATCATACAGCTATTGAGAATTAATGGCTATAAGCAAAAATGATAAGTTCATAGTGAGCATATATCCCTAAATAGGCAGAAGTTGAGGATTTTGCCAAGTCAAAATTGAGAAATGGCAACAGTTTAATTATGTATCTAACATATCATTTTTTCTGGTGCAAAAGTTGCCTTTTATATTTATTTAATTTTTTCGTGATAAAAATACCTAAAAAATGCTCAAGAGGTTTGAGAAATCTTAATTCCAACAAGTTTAGAGATGGTAAACTTATCCGGTGAAAAGTAGCTTGAATCATACAGCAGGTTTCCAGCAAATCAAACCAACATAAATCTTCTGGGGTGGATATCTTACCCTGGTCTGTATACCGGTCAGTTCAGGAATTGGGCGCTGAAACAACCCGGAGGAAACGGCAATTTCTCATGTCCGAGGAATCACTTTTCTGATACCACTTTTACCAACAGCATCACCTTTGTAACGAGGGATAACATGAATACTGGCGTGCATAATATTTTGACCCCCCGCTCTATTGACGTTCATACCGACATTAAAACCATCAGGGGCAAATTCTGTTTTGAGAATTTCCTGGACTTTATTCACCATCAACCAGCAAGCAGACTGTTCTTTGAGTGGTAAGTCAAAATAGTTACCAATATGACGTTTAGGAATAACTAAAGTGTGACCTTTACTGATGGGATAACCATCAAACATAGCATAGGCGGTCGCTGATTCTGTCACTAATCTGAGATGTTTATGAGGATTACAAAATATACAATAATTGGTAGAATTTCGCTGTTGATTATAATGAACATATTCATATATTTCGCGCATTTCATCTGAGTACAATGAATTAAAGGGAAGTCTAGCTAAACATTGATATGTAGGCTTTTTGTGGACATAATGTTCTCTAAATCCTTCCCTTTTGATATCTCTCCTCACGGCATAATAAGCTTTACCTCCTGGTTTTAACAGATGAGATATTTCCATGAGGATATTAGCTTGTTCTTCAGGGAACACAACATTTAAAACATAAAAACAAATGATTGTGTCAAACTTGACTTGAGGATATTGGGGAAAATAATGAGGGTCATAGCCTGTAATATCAAAGCCTTTTTGACTGATAATCTTGACATCATTACCAAAACCGCAACCAAAATCTAATATTTGGCCTTTTAACAGGTTTTGATTTAATAAAAACTCTGCCGGAAATGATAAGGAAGTTCTTTCAATGGCGGTGAGATGGCTGAATAGATTTTTCTGCTGTTTCATGGAATTTGGCAATGCACACTATCGGTGTATTAGCACAAGTAAACTTGCGTAAATAAATTACACTCTAGCATTCCCCTGAGTGTCTTCTGGAGATAAGTAAACTTTGACAAAGTTTATATTAAGAAACGTATACATATACACAGACAAAAAAACCTAAAACAAAATAAAGAAACCTGTTTTTTCCCTGGACAAATCCTAGAATAGGAATCGTAGCTGGGTATACAGATATATGACTTATCATCCTGTTTACCTCATCTTGACGTGCCAGTGAGTACAACTTAATAAATTGCAAAATAACTTGCCTAATTCGCTGCAAACTCTTACAGGTGAAGTATTTTGTATTGAGTAGAAAAATGCTGAACCCCCTCACCTCAAAAAACTAGAACCCCCATTATTCAATACTAGTACCCTACCCCCAGGAAAATTTTAAATTTCCCTGAAATCACCCTTGAAGATACTTGAGTACAAATGTAATTAATCCAATAAATCCAATCAGGATTGCTTGTAGTGTCCTGTTGGGAGTCACCTGATATAAGCAGAAAATAGCACATAGCTTTTTGATGTAAACCCAGGACGAGGAACTATTGACAACAGATTATTCATCATGTTTACACCTCATAGTTCTGATTTCCCAGACGAGCAAGTTTTGGAGATTTCCTTATGCGATGAAGCAAGCGCTGTTTTTGGGATGGATGGAAAGCTCTTGTCACTTCGCTGGATCATTGCTCAACGTTTGCAAGAATTAATGATTCCCTGCTGTTGTCACAGTGATGGTTCTTTAACAGTCCAAGTCAATAACGTACTAGAAGCCATCTTGATTCGTAGTATCCTGATGCAATTTCTCGCATCTCGCCAGGAATTAGTAGATTGGCTAGAACGTTGCTCGGATGCAGACAACTCCTAAATGTCCTCTCTTATTTGTTCATTTTCCTATCAAGTTATGACTACCTGTGACAGTGAAAGAAAATTCATCAACTTTTTACATCAGGAGATAGAACTGACAAATGCAGATATTGCTGTAGCCTTACGACACCGTCAGTTTGATAATGGCCCGTTACCAATGCTCCTGTGGCAATATGGACTGGTTAACTTAGAGCAATTAGAGCAGATTCTAGATTGGCTAGATAATCATCGTTAACAGATGTCATCTCTAATTTTCATCGGTTGACCTGACCTAACTGAAAAAATGATTATTTCTCTCAGCTTTATGCTCTAATTTACTAATAGTTTAATAAATTAATCGCTATTACAAAATAGATGATTTAGCAATAGTGAAAATAATTCTAAAATATACCTATATTTGGTTTGATGTCATACAGATATGATGTGTTAATTTAGTTATGATTTAATAATCATGAAGATGAAATATTAAATCTGAGAGTTTATAGCATTTACCATTCATCCTATGGTTACGCCACACCGGTTATCAGCATTTGCATTAGGCATTTACTAAACTTTTCAGGGAAATAAGCTGCCAAAACACAAGGAATATTAAGAATGGTTCCTAAGAGGGATGTTTGAGATGAATGAAATCTTAATTAATGACACTACATTACGTGATGGTGAACAAGCAGCAGGTGTTGCTTTCACTTTTGAAGAAAAAGTCGCGATCGCCAAATTTCTGGACGCTATTGGTATTCCTGAGTTAGAAGTGGGAATTCCAGCCATGGGAGATGCAGAGACACACGCCATTATAGCAATTTCCCAGTTAGGTTTGCAAGCCAAGCTTCTGGGCTGGAACCGGGCTGTAATTTCAGATATCAAAGCCTCCATGACCTGTGGTTTACAGCGAGTACATATTGCTATTCCGGTTTCTGGAATCCAAATCGCTGCTAAATTTCATGGTCAATGGCGGGTAAGTTTACAAAAACTCAAAGACTGTATCAGCTTTGCAGTAGATAAAGGTCTTTGGGTAGCAGTAGGCGGTGAAGATTCTTCTAGAGCTGACCCCAACTTCCTGTTAGATGTAGCACTTAATGCCCAAGAATGGGGCGCGTCACGTTTTCGCTTCTGCGACACTGTGGGCGTTCTCGACCCCTTCAGCACCTACGCCAAAGTTAAACAATTGGTTTCGGCTTTGTCCATTCCTGTAGAAATTCACACTCATAATGATTTTGGCTTGGCCACTGCTAACGCCCTAGCTGGTATCAAAGCTGGAGCTACATCTGTAAATACCACAGTTAACGGCGTAGGGGAAAGGGCGGGAAATGCAGCTTTAGAAGAAGTGGTCATGTCCATTAAACGCATTTACGGCATTAATTTGGGTGTTGATACTCGCCGTTTGTTGGAACTATCACAACTGGTTGCTTCAGCCTCCAATTCTCATGTTCCACCCTGGAAAGCAATTGTGGGCGAAAATACCTTCGCTCATGAGTCGGGAATTCATGCTCACGGCGTATTGCAAAACCCCCTCACCTACGAACCATTTGCACCGGAAGAGGTTGGTTGGGAAAGGCGTTTGGTAGTGGGTAAGCATTCTGGTAGACATCACATTAATAGTTTGTTACAGCAAAACGACATTTTTCTTGACCCGGAGGAAACCCAGTCTGTATTGGATGCAGTTCGCCAGCAGTCAATTAAGCAAAAACGCAATCTGACTGTAGAAGAACTTTTGAGCTTGGTAAGAGAACAGAGGTACTCTCATGCAACGTGATGAATTAGAACTAAACTTACCGCCTGTTTTTGAAATTGGTCAAAAAGTCAAACTTCGTAAACTAATCAAAAACGATGGTACATTTCCCGGTCAAGAAATCGGGGCTGTTTTAGGTAATATAGGGGATATTGGCTACATAGCGAGTATAGGTACTTATCTACAAACTTCCTATATTTATGCGGTGCATTTTCTAGAGACGGGGTTCGTTGTCGGTTGTCGGAAAAGAGAACTAGAATCGGTTGAGGAGAACTCATGAAAGTAATGCTACGGATGAATGATGCAGGCCATTTAGTTGCTTACGTTGCTAAAAAAGACCTTGAGGAAGAAGTAGTTAAACAAACAGATGGTAATGATGGGATAGTTCTCACTTTAGCCAATGGCTGGGAGTTGGAATTTGCTCAATTACCAGATGCGGCTAGTTTACCGCTAACTGTGGAAGCTAAACGCCTGGCTTAAAACGGTGCTCGACTGGGGAGGCTCCGGCGCACAACTCACTAAAGCATATTCATCTCTTGTGAGGTACAATAATAGCGGGCAAGAGGCCCGCAGCACAAGAGTTTTACCATGTTAGAAATTACGTGGTAATTCTAAGGGGATTGTACCCAATAAGCCCTTACGAAAATCTGTTAACAGATGTCTTGCTGTGCGTTCTACGTCCCCTTGATAACGATGTTCTGCTAAGGCGTGTAAATAGCTTTCGCCTGTGTACAGCACCGGGTCAAGTTGGTAGCGGGTATATAAGGGTGAGGGTGGTAATAAGTTTCCTGCTGTCTCTTGGAGTTGGTTGAGTAAGTCGATCAAAGCAGATGCTACTAGTTGATTATCATAAGATGCTTGACCAATGTCATCACAAATTGCTAACTTGGTGGCCGCTTCTTGATTTCCCATTTTTAAGGGAATAACCCCGGGAGCATCTAGTAATTCTAAGTGTTCAGAAATTCTCACCCAGCGTAAGGAGCGAGTGACCCCTGGACGCGCTGCACTTTCTACCACTCGCTTTCCTAAAAGACGGTTAATTAAGGCTGATTTGCCAACGTTGGGAAATCCAATCACTACTGCTCGCACTGGACGAGGTAACATCCCGCGATCGCGTCTTCTTTGATTGAGTTTTACCCCTGCTGCTTGGGCGGCCTTGGCGATCGCCACCACACCTTGACCTTGTTTAGCATTGGTAAAATAGGCAACTTGACCTTGATGTTTAAACCAATCTACCCAAAGCGATCGCACTTGGGGGGAAATCATATCTAATCGGTTTAATACCAATATCCGCGCCTTATCCCCCACCCATTCATCTATTTGGGGGTGGTGTGTTGCTAAAGGAATCCGCGCGTCTCGTACTTCCAACACCACATCTACCCGGGTCAGCTGTTCTTTGAGCTGCTTTTCCGCCTTAGCAATATGACCTGGATACCATTGGATCAGGTTTAATTTATAGTTTTGAGTTAAAGACATAATTAATGGCCAATAGGTGGTGATTATAGCACTCTTTTGTACAAAAGCGATGGATCAGGTGTATTTTTGATGTAAAATTAAGCGATTGCCATCGGGGTCATAAGCATAAATTTCTCTCCCATGGGAAGGTGTGGAGATTTTACCGGGGGGTGGGTAGCCTAAGTTTGTCAGGTGAGCGATCGCTGCTTCTAAATTACTCACTTCTAAGCATAAACTGATCTTACTCTTAGCTGAGGTGGCAAATTCCCATGTGTGGTTCTTGTCAGGTTGAAAAATACCCAATCTTAAACCCGGAAGTTGAAACTCTGCATAGACACTGGGGATGAGAGAAGATGGTTGTTCCTCAAGTAGCTGAGTATAGAAATTAACTAATTTTTCCCAGTTAACAGATGCTATAGTCACCAGGGCTTGGGTATATGCAAAAACCATATTTTCTTCAAAACATCCGGCTAAACAAACTTGGACGGTATCAGTATAATTAGTAATCTTTATTCCGTCAGTGACACTCACCGCGAAGCTATCTTAACCATTGTGAAAATGGGTGTTTGACCAAATAGCTGTTAAAATATCTGTGATCGTGAGATACTTCTTCCCCAATCCAAGGCGGTAGTTCAATTTCTTGATTGGCATCCTTGAGTTCAACTTCTGCTAGAATTAGCCCTTTGTTTAAACCATCAAACTCGTCTATTTCCCATGTCAACCCTCCCCATTCTACTTTGTATCTAATCTTTTCAATCCAAGGTTGTTCACACAATGTATTGAGCATTTCTTGAGCATCTTCCACAGGGATGGGATACTCAAACTCTAACCTTGAGCATTCAACACTAGGTCCTTTAATCGTCAAATAACCTTGTTGTCCTACTATACGCACACGTACAGTAACTTGATTTTTTGTAGGAATATATCCTTGACAATATACACTTCCTATGGATAATTCGCGCCAACCATCCCCTTGGAGCAAATATTTACGCTCTATTTCTTGAGCCATTTTGTTAAATGATGCTTTTTTTGCTAAATATCCAGAATATTTTTAATATTCAACTGTATATATATACTTTATAATATATTGTTTGGGCTTTGGTGTCTATTCACAGAAATTTAAGAGAAAATAACAGGTCATCAACTAAATGACCTGGGGGTAATAGTATTTTATGGCGATAGCTTGGCCAAGTTCTGGATTATGGTATAATATCCAGAATAAAGGATTGGCGACAGGTTCGCTACCCAAGCTATCTACGTCTGAATTTTCTCCATGAATATTTCAGTAATCACTCAAATGAGGGAATACTTCATTTCATGAAGGCGAATTTAGTAACCGGTGGCAATGCGTCCAGATCCACGGTCGAAGTTAAGTCCAGTGTCATACATCATAAATTTACACTCAGGTAGGTGTTTAGTACTATTGTTTCCTAGGGAAATAGGCAGAGAGAAGATAGCAGCCTTCAAACCTACAAACAAGCGATAGGTGAAGCAGTGCATAATCTTAGGTCGGTAAGTTAATCGTAATTTCTACAAGCACAGGAAGTTTACGAAGAGAAGATTCCACAAAGCCTTGAATATACTCTAGCAAAATTATTGTTTAGGCAACAGTATTACAGGCCACATTAACATAATTTGAGAAAAAGAAACATAAAACTATACAATTTCATACAGTTATTTTCTAAATATCTGGTAACAAAAATGTGGAGGTGCTGCATAGAAGTTTTATAGGAAGATTAGAGACGCTCAAGCTGTGCGATCGCTTCGAGAATTGGTTGATAATACTCCATATTTCCTTCTTGATAATAGATATCAGCACATTTTTGAAAATCCCCAATTGCACCTTCATAGTCTTGTAGACGACGGCGGATATCAGCTCTGAGCATATAAGCTGAAGCCCAATAAGGTTGACGTTCTAAAGCTTGGTTTAAATCAGCCAACCCAGCGGTTAGGTCTCCCAACATAGAAAGGGCGCGCCCCCGATTGTACCAGTCTTCCACTATACTAGACTCCATAGAAATAACTTGACTATAATCTTCTGTTGCTCCTTGATAGTCCTCCAGAGCATAGCGAGCATTGGCGCGATAGCGAAGCGCATGTGCAAGCAGATCGCGGTAAAAAGCAGATAGAGGCTCCCTTTTGAGTGCTATGGCTGCGCCACTCAAGCTATTGGTGTAGTCTGCAACTGCACTCTCATAGTCTTGCAGCTTGTAACACACACAGGCTCGATTGTAGTAAGCTTCTATCAAATCGGGATTGATTTCTAATGCTTGATTGTAATCTGCTATGGCCTTATCTTCCTCGCCTAAAAGACGATAAGCATTACCCCGATTACAGTAAGCTTGGGAAAAGTTAGGAAGTAACTCTATGGCTTGAGTATTATCTGCAACTGCGGCGAAGAAATATTCCAAATTATGGTGAGCAATACCTCGACCATAATAAGCTGCAACTAAATCAGGAGTAATCTTTAATGCCGTGGTATAATCATCAATAGCTCCTTGATAATCTCCCCAACTAGACAAAGTTGCAGCACGATGGTAGTACCCTGTAGCCAAATGCGGCTCAAGTTGTATAAGTCGATTACTATCATCAACGGCTCCTTGAAAATCTCCCACAAGGCGACGTACATTCGCGCGCAAACCGTATACTAAAGCTAGAGTCGGGTTTTTTTGCAGTGCTTGGCTATAGTCCTCCAGGGCTTGGTGATAATCTCTTAAAGTTTCTCTAATCAAACCCAGTTCAGTGTATGCTTGCACATCATCAGGGTTCAACTTCAGTGCTTGGTTAAAGTCAGCAATTGCCTGCGGAAAATCTTCCAGGCGAGAATAAACAAGACCCCGATTGTAGTAAGCTTCAGCAAAGCCAGAGTCAATTTTCAAAGCCCGATTGTAATCCTCTATCGCGGCCTGATTTTCTCCCAGGGCATAGCGGGCATTACCTCGATTATGATAAGCTACAGCCAAATTGGCATCTATTTGTAAGGCCCGCTCATGGTCAGCGATCGCTTCAGCATACTTCCCTAAAATATAGTAGATATTACCTCTAGCGATGTGAGCAGCAGCAAAATCAGGATACCATTGTAAAGCTTGCTGCAAATCCGCAAGCGCTCCTTGATAATCACTGCGATGACAACGCTCTACACCCCGATTATGTAAAGCCTTAGCAACATCAAAGTGGATATCAGTAGCTAAGTCAGGATTTTTTTCTATCGCTTGTTGATAATCCGCGATCGCTTGGTTATAATTTTGTAACCCAAAGTAGGCATTACCCCGACTGTGGTATGACCCCGCAAAATCTGGCTCAATTTCTATAGCTTGCTCAAAATCGGCAATAGCACCCTCATAATCCCCTAGGAAGTAGCGGGCATTACCACGATTGTAATATGCTGCGGACAGGTTCGGATTAATTTCTATAACTTGATTAAAGTCGGCGATCGCCCCATAATAATCTTTGAGTTGACTGCTGAGAATCAGACCCCTATTATAGTATGCCTCAGCCCGGCCTGGCTGAGTTGCAATAACTTGAGTATAATCTGCTATGGCTTCTAGATAGTCACCTTGCAAATGTTTATTGAATCCCTCTTGGAACAACTCGTCAGCATTCATCTCATTTCTCTGGGTGATTACGCTCCCGTCACTCATTGTAATCTAGAGGTACTTTCACATCAATTTATTCATGCTGACTTGCACCAGAGTATTTATACTCCCTCCCCTCAATCACCGTTATGCTTAAACTAGATATTTGTGAAAAAATCACAAATATGCCCTTTAGCCATAAAAATTGACTATGCTCATAGAGTTTAGTATTGGTAATTACAGATCATTTAAAGATAAAGTCACCTTTAGCATGAAGGCGGCTAATATTGTCGCCCAAGACACAAAAACTGATGAACACAATACTTTTGTTGTAGATGATAAACTGACATTACTTAAAAGTGCTGCTATTTATGGTGCTAATGCTAGCGGTAAAAGTAATCTAGCAAAAGCCATCAACTTTATGAAATGGTTTATGATTAACTCCTCTAAAGAAACTCAGAGTACGGAACCAATAAATGTGGAACCATTTGCACTTAGCACCGAAACTGAAACCCAACCATCTTTATTTGAGATGGTATTTATTTTAGATGATAAAACATATCGATATGGTTTTGAAGCTACTGAAAAAAATATTGTTTCAGAATGGTTATTTTATGTGCCTAAAAAAAGACAGACTCGGCTTTTTGAACGTAATTATCAACACTTCAATATATCTAAAAATTTTCAAGGCGAAGACATTCAATCAAAAACTAGAGAAAATGCACTATTTATATCAGTAGCTGCTCAATTTAATGTTGAAATAGCTAAGAAAATCCTAGACTGGCTCACCACAAAAATACAAATAATTTCCGGTTTAAATAGTTATTTAAGTTACACATTTAGGTATTTAGAAGCAGGTCATGATCATAGAGAAGAAATTATTCAATTAATCAAAAATCTAGATTTAGATATCAGAGACATCACAGTCAGAGAAAGAGAGATTACACTTAACCCTTTGTTAATACCAGAAGAACTATTAAAAGAGCTTAAGACCGGAACTGTAAAAGCAACATCACAGACTATAATGACCATGCATCAAAAATTTGATCCTCAAGGTAATTTTATATCTCTGGAGTCATTTGATTTAGACAATCAAGAATCGGAAGGAACGAAAAAAATATTTTCTATAGCGGGACTTTTAATAGATAGCCTTAAAAAAGGTAATACTTTAATATTTGATGAATTTGATGCAAGACTTCATCCTTTGATGAGTAAAGCAATTGTGGAAATGTTTAACTCTCAAGAAACCAATTATAAGAATGCACAATTAATATTTATGACTCATAATACCAACCTTCTGAATAACAAACTATTTCGTAGGGATCAAATTTGGTTTACAGAAAAAAATAAATATGGCGCTACAGATTTATATTCCTTAGTGGAATATAAAATTAGGAATGACGCTTCATTTGAAAGTGACTACATTAAAGGAAAATATGGTGCTATTCCCTTTATTGGTAACTTGAGCCAAATCTGGAATGATAATAATGGCTAAAAGTTTTAGGACAGCATCATCTCGTGGTTATTCTGAGAGAAGAGTTGGAACCCGGGAATTACGACAAAAATTTTTAATTCTCTGTGAAGGTAAAGAAACTGAACCAAACTACTTTAAATCTTTTCGTGTTCCGAAAGATGTAATTGATGTGCAAGGATTCGGCTATAATCCAAGTAAACTGGTAGAAAAAGCGCAAGAATTAAATACTGAAAATAAAGGAGAATATGACCAAGTTTGGTGTGTATTTGACCGAGATGATTCGCCAAAACAAGATTTTAACAATGCAATAGCAAATGCTAAAAAAGCAGGATTTAAAGTTGCTTATTCTAATGAAGCTTTTGAATTATGGTATGTTTTACATTTTGAATTTCTCGATACCGGACTTCCCAGAGAAGATTATATTAAGAAATTAAAAACGCACCTGAAACAACAATATAAGAAAAATAGTAATCAAATTTATGAACAAATAGAACATTTACAAACTACTGCCATTAAAAATGCTGAAAATCTTCTCAAACAATATAATCCACCCAACCCAGAAAGTGATAATCCTTCTACAACAGTACATCTTCTAGTTAAAGAATTAAACCAATTCATTCCATAAAGCATAAAAATTTAACGCTAAACTTACACCTGCAAGTTTGCCTAATATATTCAAATATTTAACCCCATATCATGAATGTTAACCTGATCATATTTGATCTGGGGTGGGCATTGCCCACCACAAACTTTTACAGCTTAAACTTCTGAGTAATACGCTTCATAGCTTCCTCCACATTTTCCCGACTATTAAAAGCGGAAATGCGGAAATAACCCTCACCCGCAGCACCAAAACCAGAACCAGGGGTACCCACCACATTTACAGTGTGTAGCAGCTTATCAAAAAAGTCCCAACTAGATAAATCATTGGGGGTCTTCACCCAGACATAAGGAGCATTTACCCCACCATATACAGCCAAACCTGCGCCAGAAAGTTGCTCACGAATAATTTTGGCATTTTCTAGGTAAAAACTTACCAATGCCTGAATCTGTGCTTGTCCTGCTTGAGAGTATACAGCTTCAGCGCCCCGTTGGATGATGTAGGAAACCCCATTAAACTTAGTGGATTGGCGACGGTTCCACAACTTCCACAATTCCACATCCGAACCATCAGCAGCTTTGGCGGTTAGGGTCTTGGGTACAACAGTTAACGCGCAACGGGTTCCTGTAAAACCTGCATTCTTAGAGAAAGAACGAAACTCAATAGCACATTCCCTTGCGCCTTCAATTTCGTATATTGAGTGAGGAATGGCGGGATCAGTGATATAAGCTTCGTAAGCAGCATCAAAGAAAATAATTGAGTTATGGGCCCTTGCATAGTCTACCCATGCTTGGAGATGTTCCTTGGTCGCAGTTGCGCCAGTAGGATTATTGGGGAAACACAGATAAATTAAATCGACTTTCTGGGAGGGAATCTCAGCTGTGAAGTTATTTTCAGCCGAAATCGGCAGATACACTAAACCCGCAAATTCCCCTTGATCGTTAGCATCCCCGGTATTACCAGCCATAACATTAGTGTCCACATAGACGGGGTATACAGGGTCTGTAACTGCAATAATGTTATTTTTGCCAAAAATGTCGAGAATGTTGCCTGTATCGCACTTAGAACCATCAGAGATAAAGATTTCTGAGGCATCTATATCAGCCCCTCTGGCTTGAAAATCTTGAGCGGCAATCTTTTCTCGCAGCCAAGCATAACCTTGTTCTGGGCCATAGCCTTTAAAAGTAGTGCGATCGCCCATTTCTGCCACAGCTGCGATCATAGCCGTGCGACAGGCTTCTGGTAGAGGTTCAGTAACATCACCAATACCCAAGCGGATAATTTTCGCATCAGGATTTGCTTGAGCAAAGGTATTCACCCGCCGAGCAATTTCGGGAAACAAGTAACCAGCTTTCAGCTTCAAATAGTTGTCGTTAATTGTTGCCATAGTCAAGTTTAAACAATCAGCCTAGATAAAATAGCTTATCTGTTTTTTTGTAAAGCTGCGCCAAAATCTCTCTAGGTCTCATCTGGTTGTTTTACCCAAACAGGTATAGACCAAAAGAAGTGCTACTGACGCAAATACTCTCTTGAAGCTCTCAATAATTAGTTCTGATGACAGATTTAATGCCCAGGGTTGAATTGTTAACCTATGTCTGTAAGTAATAATAGTTACTAAATTAATAATCATGAACATTCTTGCTTGGATTGCTTTAGGTCTAATTGCTGGAGCTATTGCTAAGGCCATTTACCCAGGACATCAAGGTGGCGGCATTTTAGGAACAATCTTACTGGGTATTATCGGTGCTTTTATTGGTGGTAGCCTTGGTATATTCTTTGCCACAGGTAGATTTGCTCTAGCGGCTCCTACTCTTAGTGCTGCAGGCATTATCTTAGCAATAATTGGCTCAATTATTGCTATTTTATTGTGGAACTTGTTAACTTCTCGCCGTGCTGCATAAGTAATTGAGGTAAATATGGACGTAGATAATTTTCTGCGACGTTACGCTGCAGGAGAACGAGATTTTACACAGGTAGATTTAAGTAGGGCTAATCTAGGCGGATTAATCTTAAATCAAGTTGATCTTAGCGGTGCAAATCTCAGTAAAGCCAATCTCCATAAAGCACATCTAGAATCCGCAAATCTGAGTAATGCCGATTTAAGTACAACCTATCTGACATCTGCAAATTTAGAAGGCGCTAACTTGGAAGGAGCCAACCTGCACAAAGCCGATTTAGATCGTGCTAATTTAAGAGCAGCAAATTTGACCAACGCCAACCTGGAAGGAGCGAATTTTCGGAATGCTATCCTTCCGGATGGCACTGTCTCGGACTAAATATTAAATATTAAATATTACTCAATTTTGATTCCTGCTCAAAAATTGTGAATTTTTGAGCGGTAATTGTGGAAACTAAACCTTGGCAATGGTTACAGTTTGGGCTTGATTTTGATACTTACCAAAGCGTTCCGCGTAGGTTGTTTGACATGGTTCACCTTCCAAAAATAGGAGCTGCAACACGCCCTCATTAGCGTAGATGCGACAGTCAGCACTAGAAGCATTGCTGAATTCCAGAGTTAAGAAACCTTCCCAGGAGGCTTCAGCGGGAGTGATGTTAGCAATAATCCCGCAACGCGCCATAGTTGATTTTCCGATACAAATAACTGTGATGTTCGGAGGAATCCGCAATCTTTCCAGGGATACACCCAAGGCGTAAGAGTTGGCGGGAATAATAAAAAATGATCCATCTTCATCGGTTTGTAGTGGAATCGATTCTAGGTTCTCAGGATTAAACCGCTTAGGATTAACAATAGTACCTGGAATGTGCCTAAAAATACGAAAATCTGTGGGAGCTAATCTTAAATCATAGCCATAGCTAGACAAGCCATAACTAATGACTCGCCTATCTTCAACCTGGCGCACTAGAGAATTTTCAAATGGAGAAATCATTCCTAGTTTGGCTTGTTCGATAATCCATTTATCATTTTTCAGCACGTTTGACCTCTGTGTAAATAAATCTACAAACATCAACAATCATTTCGCTTACCTCTTCGAGACGTGGATAAGCCTGGGGTATCAGGTTAAGGTCGATGACTACGACGGATTTCGGTAATTTGGTCTGCTACATCTAACAGGGATTTTGGCATCTCTGTTCCTGTAAGGATAATATCAACATGAGCCGGGCGTTGTGCGAGAAATTGTAAAACCTCAGTTTCGGGAATTAAGCCAAAATTAATTGCTAAACTTAATTCATCTAAAACCACAAGAGAATATTTACCCGCACTTACTATTTTTTGCGTATATTGCCACAAATTTTGTAAAGCTTCCCCTTCCGCAAGGTCTAGATGGGGTGTGTCGATACAGCGGGGGACATCACAGCGAATCCAATCTAAATTTTGCCCTAATTGAATGGGGCGCTCTTGACCTTGACGAATACCACCTTTGAGAAATTGTACTAGTAATACTGGTGTACCTTGACCTGCGATTCTCAGGGCTTGGGCTATGACACTAGTAAAAAAAATACGTTTTTTACTAGTAAAAACTTGTACTAGTCCTGCCACTGGATAGGGTAAGCTCAGGTTTGAATTGGCGAGGGGAGTTTCTAATTGGGCAATCATAAATCAGTTAAAAAAATAGTGAAGAATTAGAAAATTTTACACACATTAGTAAAATCTACTGGGATAATTATAGTAATTACTAGAAAAAAAAGGACTGGGATGAGGTCGATTTCTTCTGTGTTTATAGCATTTCCCATGCTCGTGAGGTACAATTTTTTTTAGTTTGAGGGAATAGGGAATAGGGAATTGATGTGTACTTCATTAGCCTGAAAAAGGCTTTATACAAAGTTAAAACTCCTATCAACGCACTAAAATATAACAGATTTTGACCATGAAAGATTGTATCTGCTCATCTGATACCTTGCGTGGCGTAGCTATAGGCAGTATAGTCTGTATAAAATTTCTGAGGTAATTCTCATGGTTTGGCAACGCCCCGATGGTCGACAACCCTATCAAGTCCGTCCTATCAGTTTTCATGCAGGTTTTACCCGCTTTGCTCCCGGTTCAGTCCTCACAAAATTTGGAGACACTCAGGTACTGTGTACTGTCAGTGTGAGTGAAGGTGTGCCTAAGTTTTTAGCGGGAACTGGCAAAGGTTGGTTGACATCAGAGTATAGAATGTTGCCTTCAGCTACACAAGAACGGCAAGCTCGGGAATTGTTGAAGTTGTCTGGACGAACTCAGGAAATTCAACGTTTAATTGGACGTAGCCTACGAGGAGCAATTGATTTTGAGGCCTTGGGAGAACGAACCCTGACTGTGGATGCTGATGTTTTACAAGCCGATGCTGGAACTAGAACAGCAGCGATTACAGGGGGGTTTGTGGCTTTGGCTCATGCAGTCTCTCAATTATTGCAGCAAGGTATATTAGAGCGATCGCCTTTATCTGGACAAGTAGCAGCAATATCCGTGGGTTTATTGCAAGGCGAGCCATATTTAGATTTAAACTATATTGAGGATGTGGCAGCAACAGTAGATTTTAATGTGGTCATGAACCAAGGTCTGGGTATAATTGAGATTCAGGGCACAGCAGAAGAAGGCAGTTATAGTCGGACTCAGTTAAATCACCTACTAGATTTTGCGGAAAAAGGCATTCAGCAACTGTTAATATTTCAGAGAGAGGCAATCTCAGACTGGGAGCAACTGTTACCAGTCAACTAGAGATGTAATTACTCGCCTGTGTATAAGGTGATCAGCCTTTTTCCCTGTACAACTTAAGTAGCCCATCCCATGGCAAATGGGAAATTCCGTGGGAATTCCTTAAAAGTTTCAAAAGTTAAAAAGGGCAATAGTCATAAATTAGTTATGGTATTGCACAGAAGTGGGCGATATTAT
The DNA here is from genome assembly GCA_903911355.1 of uncultured Nodularia sp. Lineage (GTDB taxonomy): Bacteria > Cyanobacteriota > Cyanobacteriia > Cyanobacteriales > Nostocaceae > Anabaenopsis > Anabaenopsis arnoldii. The sequence goes on from CAIWDD010000092.1 coordinate 65,953, forward strand.
GATGATTAAACTATGAATAACAAGGTTGAAGTTCTTCCGGGTATTTCGGACTTAGTGGCGCGATCGCTAGACTTGATTCTATCCAAGTTGTCAACCGCCATTAAGGAACGTGGACAATTTACCATCGCCCTAGCTGGTGGTAGTACACCGAAGCCATTGTACGAAGCGATAGCTAGTCAAAAACTCCCTTGGGATAAAATTCATGTCTTTTGGGGAGACGAACGTTATGTACCCCCAGATCATCCTGATAGCAATGAACTGATGGCGCGGCGTGCGTGGTTAGATCATGTTGATATCCCTACCACTAATATTCACGCTATACCCACTTTAGACGGAGATCCAGCCCTATCAGCCACCAAACATGAACAGCATCTGCGAGAATTTTTCCATTCTCCCGCCAACGAGTTTCCCGCGTTAGATGTGATATTACTAGGAATGGGTGATGATGCACATACCGCTTCTTTGTTTCCCCACACTGATGCTTTAAAAGTCCATGACCGCTTGATTACAGTGGGTAACAAAGACGGAAACCCCCGCATAACCTTCACATACCCATTTATTAACGCTGCTCGCAGTGTAATTTTTATGGTTGCTGGTGCTAATAAACGACCAGCTCTAGCTCAAGTCTTCGCCCCTGTGGCTGATGATTTTACTTATCCATCCCGCTTGATTAAACCCCAAGGTGAACTGTGGTGGTTGCTGGATGCAGCCGCAGGTATGGCTCTACCACGCTAGCTATGAGAACTCCCAGATTGACTTTCCCATCAGGAGTAATGATTACCATCACAAGCTAGAGTTTTCTCCTGAGCGAATCTCTAATCGCCGGGAGATTCAGGCTTGTTCCTGGCCGCTTTTCTGTGTGACACTGTTCCACAATCTTGGTGTCTACAGTGTTTTGTATGTTTACGAAGAGTATCTCACGATGATCTTGAACAAGGACTTAAATTGATGATCGTCTGTCCTAATTGCAATCACCCCAATCCAGACGGCGCTGTCCAATGTGAAGCCTGTTATACGCCGTTACCAACCATTGGCCACTGTCCCAACTGTGGCGCAACTGTCCAGGCTGATGCTGCTTTCTGCGGTCAATGCGGTTATAACCTGCATTCTAATGGAGCAGCTACCCCCGCATCTGTGGCAATTCCCAACATCCCAGTAGAAGTACCGCAGTTAGTACAGCCTGATCCCCTTTTAGAAGTTTCACAACCAGATGCTTTGGGAACTAACCCAGACCCCAACACCAATCAGCCGGTTACTTCACCCCTACCACCAACGATAATTTCAACAGCTGCACCCGAACCAGCACCCGTGGTACCGGAACCAGCACCCGTGGTAACCGCACCCGCACCCGCACCCGTGCCATACCCTTCTATGACGCAGTTACAGCAGGTAACTGCACGGTTATTCCACGTCCAGAGCGATCGCGAAATTGAATTACCACAAGGTCTATCTGTGATTCATATCGGCAAACCCAATGACCGGATTCCCCCAGATATTGATGTTTCGGGATTTTCCAATTCGGAAATTGTCTCCCGGATACATGCAGATATTCGCGTTGAGGGAGATTTTCACTACATAGAAGATGTGGGAAGTTCTAATGGGACTTACATTAATAACTCGCCCTTATTACCCGGTAACCGACACCGCCTCAGACCCGGCGATCGCATCAGTCTGGGTAAGGGAGATTTAGTCACGTTTCTATTTCAACTTGCCTAACTGATTTTTGCCATCCGAGAACTGTTCTCGGATGAGTAAATTATCCACATCAAACCAGGGACGGATGTTTACCAAAATTTACCTATGAAGGAACCAGTAAAAGATTTTTTACCAAAGCTGACACGGGTTGCTCCGCCCGTAGTAGAACCTATGGGACTAACTTGGCTAATTACAGCAGCAATAGTGACTATCCTGTTATGGCAAGTTCCGGCAGGTGATTATATTTTATACCCTTTTACTATCCTGGCAACTTGGTTCCACGAAATGGGTCACGGATTGATGGCTATGCTGTTGGGAGGACAGTTTCATCAATTACAAATTTTTAGTAATGGTTCCGGCGTTGCTAGTTATAGCATCTCCCAAGCTCTATGGCCACTTGGACCGGCTTTAGTCGCCGCCGCCGGTCCCATGGGTCCACCTATTGCCGGTGCTGGTTTGATTCTGGCTTCCCGTAATTTTACCACTGCTTCCCTGAGCTTAAAGATACTGAGTAGCGTTCTGTTACTTTCCACATTACTTTGGGTGGGTTCTGGGTTTGGATTGCTGGCGGTTCCCATATTGGGTTTAATTATTCTGGGAATATCCCTGAAAGCTCCCCAGTGGGTACAGGGATTTGCTATTCAATTTCTGGGCGTACAAGCTTGTGTCAGTACGTACCACCAACTGAATTATTTATTTAGCTACAATGCCGGATCATTAGGAATTTCTGATACCGGACAAATGCAAAGGTATCTGCTTTTACCTTACTGGTTTTGGGGGGGGTTGATGGCGATCGCATCTCTGGTGATTCTATTCCAAAGCCTGCGCATTGCCTATCGTGGGCAGTAATGGGTTAAAATCAATTCAGTCTCTGTATCATAGCAAATGTGCCCGACATCACTAAGAATGCGGTTCACTGCATAAATCCTGAATGTAAACGTCCTTATCCTCAACCTTGGGGCAATAAGTTTTGTAACAGTTGTGGCACACTGCTACGGATGTTAGACCGTTATGTGCCTCTGCAACCCTTGGGTGCGGGAGGATTTGCCCAAATTTACACAGTTTGGGATCAGAAGACCCAGACGGAAAAAGTACTCAAAGTTTTGGTAGAAAATTCACCAAAAGCACTGGAATTATTTAGACAAGAGGCCGAAGTTTTAATTAAGTTGCGGCATCCGGGTATTCCCAGGGTAGAATCTGATGGTTATTTTCAAGTCAATGTACCCAATTCTAAACCGCGTCAACTAGCTTGTCTGGTGATGGAAAAAATTAACGGTTTGACTTTGGAACAGGTACTACAACAAAATTATCCTCAAGGATGTCCAGAGGATTTGGTGTTAATTTGGCTGTCTGAGGCTATCAATATTTTACAGGAACTGCACAAACTCCAGATTATTCATCGGGACATCAAACCCTCTAATTTGATGTTACGAACTTCCTCCCCCACTGTTACCCTGACTCCGGGGGGAAGCAAGGTAGAACTGGTATTGATTGATTTCGGCGGGGTCAAACAATTTAACACCGCTAAGGTACGTCGAGAGTCCAGTTCAACTAAGTTATATTCTTCTGGTTACAGTCCCCCAGAACAGATGACCGGTAGTAATATTAGTCCTGGGGCTGATTTTTATGCCCTTGGTCAGACGATGATTGAATTACTTACGGGTACGTATCCGCTGGAATTACGAGATCCTCAAACTGGTGTGCTGCGGTGGCGAGATCAGATAAAAGTTAATCCGCAACTGGCAGATTTACTAGATGAAATGGTACTAGAAGATGTGCGATCGCGTCCAGGAAATGCAGGAATTATTCAGAAAAGATTAAATAAGATTATCCACCAATCTTCCGGGACTAGCTTATTTTCCCAAATCCAGAAATCTGTGGAGCAAGGAGCAGCAAAAGTTGCCGCTCGGTTTATACTTTTAATACAGGCCATTAAGAATCTATTCAATCATCTCACCAATGCTATAGGTAAAACAATTGTTTTGATAGCCCAAGCAATTCTCAAGGTTTTACAAGCTTGTGGGGCGACAATTTGGGCTATGCTACTAACTAGTCTTGGCACTTCCCTAGGTACGATTATTGGTTTCTTTGTAGCTGATAGTACGGTATTAGGCGAGAAAGTTTCAGAATATATTTTGCGTCAGCTACCGGAATTAGTAACTAATACTCAAGCTATGGTAGCCACAGAAATGATAGTGTTTCTTGGCGCCGGTTGGGGAACCGCATGGGGACTAACCATATCGGGATGTTTTGGTCAACGAAAACGGTTTTTAGTAGCATCGCTCATGGGTATGATCAGCTATGGGTTTAGTTGGTTAGTTTGGCAATTCATCACACCCAAAGATAGCGGTGAAGGACTATTGACAGTAATTTTAGTTGCGGTTTTTCTATTGACCTTGAGTATCGACTTTCGCAGCCATCACATAGTTCATGCTGTGGTCGCTACATTGGGTACTGCAATTGTCTTTGCACTGTTAATTATTTTTGGTTTCCCAACTACTGTTTTTGAATTTTCTGGTCAGTCTATCTTCTTAACATCATACCTGCCCATTGTTTTTTTGAGTTTGGTAGGTCTGTTAATGAGCTTTTGGTTAGGGGTGAGTTATTACCTAATTGTCCCCGGTTTGCGCTGGTTGGGGTGGCGTTAACGGGGTGGGGTAGAGATGGGATTTTGCCCACGCCTAAAACAAGATACCCCTAGCCGAAAGGAAAAGAAAGCCAGGGGTATCACATATGTGGTACTCTATAAGGATTTCAGTATAGTGCCTTAGGTTGACATACTCACCGATTTTGAATATCGGTGATTCTTGACAGTTCACAGTAACTCGCTGCTGAAGCAGTCTTATAGTCACTCCCTGTCCATTTAAAGTCGTGCCGATGCCCCATGCCGACTATTGCATTTTAGCTTTTTGTTGTTTTTTAGGCAAGTTTTTTTCCAAGAATCAAAAAAGCCGTCGTAGAACAACGGGGTTTTAAACCCATTTTTTCGATAAAAGTATTTTAAAGCTTAAATCCAAACAAAATATTAAGTATTTTAAAGCCTAAGTCCAATTTCGTATAGTCCTTGAAGTAAATTTCTCAGATTTTTATAGTTTCTTGATCAATAGGTTACATTTTTGTTCTAGTGAAAATTATTAGTATATTTAATGACAGTTTAATCCTCCTGTTAGACAACCCTATGATGGAAACAAAGCCTGTCACATAAAGTAGAGTAATGCTAACCCGTATTAAAGACTTAGTCGCAACATTAGCACCCCGCTTAATTGAAATTCGTCGCCATATCCACTCTCACCCAGAACTCAGCGGTCAGGAATACCAAACATCTGCCTTTGTGGCTGGTGTGTTGTCTTCTAGTGGTCTCCATGTAGAGGAGGGAATTGGTAAAACTGGGGTGATGGCAGAAGTACAAAATACTGGGATGGATGAGCGTTTATTGGCAATTCGTACTGATATGGATGCTTTGCCAATTCAAGAACGGACAAATTTAGATTATGCTTCTCGTGTACAAGGTGTGATGCACGCTTGCGGTCATGATGTTCATACCACAGTGGGTTTAGGAACAGCAATGGTGCTCTCCGAAATAGCCGAGGAATTGGGCGCTAAGGTGCGGTTTTTATTTCAGCCCGCTGAGGAAATTGCTCAAGGCGCAACCTGGATGGTTAAGGACGGCGCAATGTCCCAGGTGACGGCTATATTAGGTGTTCATGTTTTCCCCTCTATCCCCGCAGGATCTATTGGTGTACGTTACGGTGCGTTGACCGCTGCGGCTGATGATTTAGAAATTATCATTATGGGAGAATCTGGCCATGGGGCGCGTCCCCATGAAGCCATTGATGCAATTTGGATTGCTTCACAGGTGATTACTGCGTTACAACAAGCTATTAGCCGCACACAGAATCCTCTACGTCCTGTGGTTTTGAGTATAGGGAAAATTACGGGGGGGAGAGCGCCAAATGTGATTGCTGACCAAGTGCAGTTGTTGGGAACAGTGCGATCGCTACATCCGGAAACCCGGAGTCAACTCCCCAACTGGATTGAAAATATTGTGGCGAGTGTCTGCCATTCTTTTGGGGCGCGTTATCAAGTTAATTATCGTCAAGGTGTCCCTAGTGTGCAGAATGATTATGCCATTACCCAATTGTTGCAATCTTCAGCGGAGGAAGCCTGGAGTAGCGATCGCGTCCAAGTTTTACCTGAGCCTTCTCTAGGTGCTGAAGACTTCTCTGTCTATTTAGAACACGCTCCCGGTTCGATGTTTCGCTTAGGTGTAGGCTACAAAGATAGAATTATTAATCACCCACTACACCATCCAGAATTTGAAGTCGATGAATCAGCGATTATCACTGGGGTTGTAACGATGGCTTATGCTGCTTATAAGTATTGCCAAAAAAGATAAAACTGCAACAAAAACAGCCTGTACCCGCACATACCCCAACATAGTAAAACCCACGCAAGTGGGTTTCAAATCCTTTTAATCACCTTCATCAATGAATGAGAGCGACTTAGCTAAACATTCGCTCCGGTTGTACTATCCCCCAATCTTGCTTGAATTTTGCTTTTAGCGCCTTTAAATTGTGTCGCCAATTGCTCTGTTTGTTCAGTACTCAAGTTATTACGAATAGCAGCAAACATTGTGGTTTCTTCTTGACGAATATGATCGCCGACAATATCCATCAAATTTCTGACTCTATCTTTAAATTCCGCAACCGAGGGATTAATAGCGCGGATTTCTTCTAACAGCCGTTTTATGTGAGCATGTTCATCATAAAGTTCTTGGGTGTCGGAGTCACCATAGAAAGAACGTACTCTGGGGTAAACAACTTCCTGTTCAGCTTCGGTATGAGTCGTCAGGTCTTTGTAAGCTTGACCAAAATACTCCTGAATCTTTTGGGGATCGTTGCTTTGTAGTAATTCTGTAAACAGGATATTCACCTTATTGTGATCCATGCGGATAACATCCTGGATATTCATATCTTTTTTGTCACTGGTTTGGGTAACCGCGCTACCTACCGCACCACTAAAGGCTGCGATCGCATCTTGAACTCGTCCCCAAATCCCTTGATCTGCATTTTGTCCAGTCAGTTCACGCACACCTAAAACCTCTAAAAAACCTTTGAGTTGTTCTTGGTGAGCGCGGTTTTCAAAGTTAACCGTATTCAAAGGGCTAATGGCGGCCATGACATCAGCACCAACCTTTTGAGCCGCCTTGTGAATCAGTACACCACACATTACCTGTTGATGTTTTAATAATTCATGTTGAAATATTTTTTCATAAAAACTCAATTGAGATCCCTGCATTAATTCCCGGAGTTGATTACACATTTCTTGAACCATTGGTTCTGGTTCTTTTCGGATGCCATACTGAATAATTGTAGTTTCCAGAACCCCTTGATTTTTCCGGTCATCTTCTAGCATCTTCCGGAGACGTTCAGATATTTCTACATCAGTTGATTGCGTCAAAAACAGTTGCTCATTTTCTATAAGCAACTGTTGAATTAGTTGCATACTTGCCAGTTTTATGCCGATAGCATTTCGTTTGGTATCATCTAATGTCGTTACCATCTCCAGTTCTCCTCTGAAATTATTTCGTATTATTACTCTGTCTAAGAGTGACATATAATTTATGTAAATTACATCTTTCTTTTGAATGATCGCCTTCACAACTCAAGATATAAAAATCAGATATATATACAAAAAGATTATAATTATACTTGGAGAAATATAACTGTATAGCTGTAAATACCCCACGGGGAAGATAAAAATTTTTGGCAAATTTTATAAATTGACTCAAGGATACTGAAATAGATTTTCTACAATAATACTAGAGCATACTAATGGATAGGTATATTCAGAGATTTAACCAAGCCAGAGAATTAATTTTGATGTTGGGGATAAAGTTATTTTCATAACTTCTCACTCAATAAACATCAAATCCGAGAAATTAACCTTACATATACCGGCTCATATTCAACAAATTTCTTTTAGCTAAAAATAGGATAATAAATCATGGAAAATACAGGAACAGAATCCAATTCCACGCCATTTCCAAATATCCCACCAATTATTGAAAGCAACAACAGAGAGTATCAAGATACCGGTGTACCTAGCACAGTGGCGATCGCTGGACATCCTTTACACCCCCTAACAATGATTTTTCCCATAGCCTTTTTAGCTGGCGGACTGGGGAGTGACTTCGCCTATTGGTTAACTAAGGATTTTTTCTGGGCTAGAGCTTCACTATGGTTAATTGGACTCGGACTTATAGGAGGACTCATCGCCGCCATCACAGGGATGAGTGACTTTTTGAAAATTGAACGTGTTCGCAAGCGCACCGCCGGCTGGATGCACTTATTCCTTAATGTCACTATTTTAGCGTTAACATCCATCAACTTAATTTTACGTCTGGGCGATGCTGAAGCCCGAATATTACCTTGGGGATTCTTCCTGTCCCTAGTTGTGGGTACACTCACAAGTATCACTGGTTGGTTTGGGGCTGAACTTTCCTATCGGCACAAAATTGGTGTAGTAGGTGCTGGTAGCAGAAGATATCCCTAGTTCTTTGTGATGGAGGGTTAGTAGCTAATCCTCCTGACACTTGTGGGTCTAAATACAGAGAGATTCTGAATTCCATCACTCCTCAAGGTTTGTCAGCTCTCATCTTGGCTATTTTGCTCTCCATCAGGGAACAGGACTATTAAACTATATATTATGAATATGCAAAGAAGAGTTAAAGTTAAACCTAATTGTAAAGAACAAAAAATTGAAGAACAAAGTGACGGGAGTTTAACTGTCAAATTAAAGTCAGCCCCAGTAGATGGTAAAGCCAATGAGGAATTAATTAAACTATTAGCGGAAAAGTTTAAGGTATCAAAATCTCGGATTAGGATTAAATCTGGTTTATCCTCTCGGCAAAAGCTGATTGAAATTGATACAGATAATTAATTGCTTTATTGTTATATCTAGTACAACCTACCAGTAAGTTTTCTATTCAATATTGATATCTTGTGTAATGGGAATATATCTAGATTGAGATTTTACTCGTTTGATCCACGCTTTGATACCGGGGAAATTTCTCAAATCAAAACCGCCTTCATGTGCCACATGAGTATAAGCAAACAGGGCAATGTCGGCAATTGTATAACGCTCGCTCACAAAAAACTCATGAGTCATCAAATGATTTTCCATAACCTTTAGTGCTGCATACCCAGGGTCACGTTGTTGTTCTATAGCTGTGCGATATTCCTCAGGTTTACCTAAAATAGAGAGCCAAAATCTTGATTTAGCGATAAAAGGTTGATGACTAGATTGTTCAAAAAATAACCATTGCAATACTTGTGCTCTGAAAAAGCGATCATATGGTAAAAATTCTGTACCTTCACTCAAATACATTAATATAGCATTTGATTCTGCCAAATACTTACCAGTATCAATTTCTAAAACCGGTATTTTCCCGTTAGGATTCTTACTTAAAAATTCCGGTGCGCGAGACTCTCCTTTCAAAATGTCAATGGTTACTGTCTCAAATGGCATACCCATTTGTGTTAATAAAAGTCGAACCTTGTAGCTATTCCCAGATGGTAAGAAATCATACAGCTTGAGAATTTTCATGTGAATAAGAATATAACAATCAATATCAAAATAACTGATGGACTAAAATACAATATATTACGAAACAAAGTTAGAAAAACAGGATATATATTATGAATATGCAGCATATTCACATCTGATTTAATTATATAAAAAAACAATAAATAACAGAAAGAATAGTATTATTTAATGCCTGTGTTTAAAATTGCGATTTTATTCAGTGGAGAAAGATAAAAATATCTAGGGAATATTTCCTTTAAATCAGTCAACAGCGGCTTTAATTTCGTGATTTCGGTTAGATAAAATTCGAGATTTAGTTGCTCAATATAACATTGCAGTTACGCAAAAAGTGGCAACTGTACTAAATAATCCTGAAACTCACAAGGGTGAATTGCAGCAGTTGAATGGGGGCTGAATATCTGCTTAGGCGAAAAGTCACCAAATGGGTGTGAAGCTTATCAATGCTAGGGTAGAAAAAGTTGAGGGAAAACCAGCTTTTCACTCAGTATTCAAGCACCGATGTTGTATGGAAAGCTCTTCGCCTTGGCTGGTTTCTGGGAAGTATGGCAACCTCCACAGGAGAACTGCCAAGGCCAGGAAATTAAATCTTGTACAATTTTAACAACGGCTGCTAATGAATTAGTCCAACCAATTCATCATCGTATGCCGGTTATTTTGGCTCCAGAAGATGACGATTTGTGCTTAAATCCCCAAATGGCAACACCGCCAAACACTAGAGCAGCTATTGTGTCCATATCAAGTTCAATTAATGACTGGCTACCCAGTTAATAGCTTGGTGAACAATTCTCGACATAATTATGCTGAGTGTATCATTCCAGTGAAGATCACCCACTTCCTGAGAATAGCTGTTCACAGTCCTTGATCCGGCGAAGTCTGTGGGTCCTTCACCCCAATTGCTGTATAACCATAGAGGCAAATATGCCAAGAACACAGAAAAACGATAATTTCATTGACAAATCCTTTACAGTGATGGCGGATATCATCCTGAAAATCCTCCCCACCAACAAGAAAGCTAAAGAAGCATTTGTGTATTACCGAGATGGGATGTCAGCCCAGGCCGAAGGAGAATATGCTGAAGCCTTAGAGTACTATGAAGAAGCGCTGACACTGGAGGAAGACAGTAATGATCGCGCGTATATTCATTACAATATGGGGCTAATCTATGCCAGTAATGGTGACCACGATACAGCTTTAAAAATGTATCACCAAGCGATTGAATTAAATCCACGTTTACCCCAGGCCTTGAATAACATTGCGGTGATTTACCATTATCAAGGTGAAAAGGCCAAAGAAGCTGGGGATAATGACGCTGGCGAGGCATTTTTTGATCAAGCGGCAGATTATTGGATTAGAGCCATCCGCATGGCTCCTAATAATTACATTGAAGCCCAGAACTGGCTGAAAACTACCGGACGTATGCAAATTGACGTATTCTTTTAATATTCTCTAGGTTGGGTTAAAGCTTTGCAAAACCCAATACCAAGAAACTCACCCCCACCTCCACAAGGGAGGCGGGGTAGGTTTGTCTCTCCCATTGAGCATAAGAAAAAAAATTAACCATTGAGAAACCATGATTGATCGGGAACAAGTTCATAAAGTAGCTCTTCTAGCTCGGTTAGAATTAACAGCACAAGAGGAGGAGAAATTTACCACCCAATTGGGAAGTATTCTGGAATACGTGGAACAGTTGAATGAAGTAGATGTGAGTGATGTGTTGCCGACCACAAGGGCGATTGATGTTAGTAATGTGACTCGAAAAGATGAGTTACAACCATATCCTGAGCGAGAAGCCATTCTTAATAGTGCGCCGGAACAAGAAGGGGAATTTTTTAAAGTCCCAAAAATTTTGAATAGCAACGAGTAGGGATAATTGCCTTTTTTTTGGCGCTCCGTTTGTGGTGAAAACCATCCCAAGTTTTAATAGCCATGGTTTTGTATATTTCTTGGGCTTGTCCTGACTCGGATTGTACCAAAATGCCCTGCAATTGATTTTAATGCCCCTCATAAGGGCAATGAAGCAATTAAAAGAACATTAAATTAATGATAAACACAGATAATTTATCTGTGTTTATAGACAGTAGGAAATTATCCCCTGTTTAACTCGCAAACTAACACAGCACTTTTGTAAGTGTGGCTGTGAAGTTGGGGTAAGAAATGGCTGCTGCTTCGGCGCGGTGAATGGTGGTGATCCCAGTAGAAACCAGAGATGCGATCGCCAGACTCATGGCAATGCGATGATCTGTATGACTATCCACATCAGTACCGACTAAGGGCGTACCGCCAGTAATTTCCATACCGTCGGGTAATTCATTAACTTTTGCGCCCATTTTAGTGAGTTGCTGCGCCATCACAGTAATGCGATCGCTTTCTTTGACTCGTAATTCCGCAGCATCTCGAATAATGGTTGTACCGGTGGCAAATACTGCCGCCACTGCTAGGATAGGGATTTCATCAATCATTCTGGGAATAATATCCCCCGCAATGGTGCAGCTTTTTAAACCACTCGAACGCACTCTTAAATCTGCGACCGGTTCCCCAGCGACTTCCCGCTGGTTTTCCAGTTGAATATTGGCTCCCATGAGTGCTAAAGCCTCTAATATCCCTGTGCGAGTGGGATTAACACCGACGTTTTCTATCAGTAATTCAGAATCAGGTACAATTGCCCCAGCTACTAACCAAAAGGCTGCGGAACTGATATCCCCGGGGACAATAACTTTTTGTCCGTGTAATTGGGCCGGTCCGTTCAAAGTGACGCTGTTGGTGTCTGGGTCAATAGTCAGTTGGGCACCAAAAGCCCGTAACATCCGCTCGCTGTGGTCACGAGAAAGAGCGGGTTCTGTGATGGTGGTTTGTCCTGGGGTTAATAAACCTGCAAGTAATAGGCAAGATTTAACTTGGGCCGAGGCGATGGGAGAATGATAATGAATCGGTTTGAGGGCTTGACCTTGAATTGCTAAGGGTGCTAAAGAATTACCCTTACGCCCCCAAATTTCCGCCCCCATTTGTTGCAGGGGTTGAACCACACGGGACATCGGGCGCGATCGCAAAGAACTATCACCTGTAACCGTAAAAAACCGCCCTGGATGAGATGCTAAAAGCCCTAACATCAGTCTGAGTGTAGTACCAGAGTTGCCAGCATTCAACACATCCATTGGTTCTTGGAGTTGTCCCAAACCAATCCCCTGAACCCGGACTAATTCGGTGTTCAGTTCAGAAATTTGCGCCCCCATAGCTTGAAAACAGCTAGCAGTGCTACGGGGGTCTTCGCCTAAAAGCAGCCCTTCAATCTGGGTTTCACCTTGGGCGATGGCTCCTAACATTAAAGCACGGTGTGATATGGACTTATCACCCGGGACACGAATACAACCCTGTAAAGATAGACCAGTAGAGGGAGGGTGGATAATTAACTTGTGAGACTGGTCTGTTTGAGTTTCTAAAGTTATGACAGCAGCGGACATGAGGTTACCTAAAATCAACTTTTATTACTTGTTTGTGTTTGCATGTCGTGAATACGCAACCACTTTGTTGTCAGGGGTTTTCAGCCAGTCAAAGATAGGATGAATATTAGTAGTCTGTTGACATCAACTTTATATGTCCCCATCTTTAACTGAAAAAATTCTCTCTCAATTACCAGGTGATGTTCTGGGAGCTTTACGTCAAGGCGATCGCCTGTTAGAATCTTTGAGAGAAAATACAGCACCAGTCCCCACAGTAGTTAAACACAGTCAGCAACCATTAGAAGCTGTAGACTGGGATGTAATTGTCTGTGGTGGGACTTTAGGGATTTTAATTGGTTGCGCCTTAGCAGTAAAGGGACTGCGGGTAGCGTTAATAGAAAGGGGAATTTTACGGGGGAGAGTACAAGAGTGGAATATTTCCCGCCCCGAATTGCAAGTATTTCTAGAATTAAACCTACTGAGTACCGCAGAATTAGAACAGGCGATCGCTACTAAATATAACCCAGCACGGGTAAGTTTTGCCGGTGGTACTGAAATCTGGGTAGAAGATGTCTTAAATATCGGCGTAGATCCAGTTTACCTACTAGATACATTAAAAAATCGATTTATCGCTGCTGGGGGTAAGTTATTAGAAAATACACCCTTCACTCAAGCTATAGTTCATCCCGATGGAGTCATAGTCAATAACCAATATAAAACTAGATTATTAATCGATGCTATGGGAAACTTTTCTCCCATTACCAGACAAGCACGCCAAGGTAAAAAACCAGATGCTTTGTGCTTAGTAGTAGGAACTTGCGCCCAAGGTTTCCCGGTAAATACCACTGGCGACTTATTATTTTCCTTCACATCCTTAGAAAATCAATGTCAATACTTTTGGGAAGCGTTCCCAGCCAAAGACGGTAGAACCACGTACTTATTTACCTACATGGATGCAGAACCACAGCGCTTGAGTTTAGCCGAATTATTCGAGGAATATCTGCGACTACTACCAGAATATCAGGGTGTGGAATTAAACCAATTGCAATTTCAACGAGCGCTGTTTGGCTTCTTTCCCAGCTATCGGGAAAGTCCGATTAAAACCCATTGGAACCGCCTGTTAACCGTGGGAGACAGCAGTGGTAGTCAATCTCCCCTAAGTTTTGGCGGATTTGGGGCGATGATACGTCACCTCAAGCGGTTAACATTTGGGATTCATGAAGCACTGCAAACTAATCAATTATCCGCCCAAAACTTAGCACTGCTGCAACCTTATCAACCAAATCTCACAGTAACTTGGTTGTTTCAAAAAGCCATGAGTGTGGGTGTAAATCAGAAAATCCCCCCAGAGCAAATTAACGAACTACTCCGGTCTGTGTTTCAGGAAATGCAACAACTAGGGACACCAGTTTTGAAACCATTTTTGCAAGATGTGGTGCAATTTTCAGGACTGACAAAAACACTGTTAAAAACTGGTTTATTGCATCCCCTATTAGTGGCTAAAATTATTCCACAAGTTGGTATACTCAGCTTAGTGGACTGGATAGTACATTACACTAATTTAGGGGTTTACACTGCTTTATTTCGGTTAACCCCCATATTACAAACATGGATTAACAATCAACCCGCAGAACATAAATATTATTGGCATCGTTTAGTTGATGCTTGGAAATATGGTTCTGGTAGTGACTACTTTGATGTTTAACAGCAATTATCTATTATCATAAATATCCGCCCAGGTATTGAGTCTACTGGTGTGTTTGTGCTAAATTCAAGACTTCTTGGGTAGTTAAACTCCGTTTGTGATCCATAGACGCTTGTCGCACCGCCTCTAAAACAGATTTGGTTGCTTCTGGGTTTAGAGAAATACCATGCTGCTGCAACAAGTTTAATAATAAATGCCTGCCAGAATGTTTACCCAGAAGTAAACGCCTCTCCCCACCTACCTCTTCGGGAGCAAAGGGTTCGTAAGTATGAGGGTTTTGCAGTACACCATGACCATGAATACCTGATTCATGAGCAAAACTATTTTCCCCCACTATTGCTTTCCAGGGATGTACATTGTGGCCTGATGCTGATGCTACCAGTCGGGATATTTCCCATAAGTGAGCAGTATCAATGCCTAAATTACTATTATGGATGTGTTTGAGAGCCATAACAACTTCTTCTAAAGCAGCATTTCCTGCTCTTTCACCTAAACCATTAACTGTAGTATTTGCTGATAAAGCACCCGCCTTGATCCCGGCTAGAGTGTTGGCTGTGGCTAAACCAAAATCATTGTGGCTATGCATTTCTACAGGTATAGACAATGCGTTTACTAATTTTTTAACTTGCGTGTAAGTACTGAAAGGATCCAGGACTCCCACTGTATCACAAAAACGAAACCTTGATGCGCCACATTCTTGAGCTTCAAGTGCTACATCTAAGAGGAATTTTTCCTCCGCTCTAGAGCCATCTTCCCCACCTACGGAAACAAACAGTCCATGATCAAGGGCAAAGTTGATACTGTCTCGCAGTTTTTGTAAAACTAACTGCCATTTACCCTGAAATTTAGCATTTATTTGGATTGCTGATACAGGGACGGATATATGCACTCGCTGCAAACCACAATCTATGCTAGCTTGAATGTCGGAAATTACGGCGCGGTTCCAACCCAGGAGTTGAGCTTGTAAACCTAAGTTGACAATTTTGTTTATGGCTTGTTGTTCTGTTTCACCCATGGCGGCGGTTCCAACTTCTAGCTCATGAACTCCAATCACATCCAGTAATTGGGCGATCGCTATTTTTTCTTGTAAGTCAAACACCACACCAGCGGCTTGCTCTCCATCCCGGAGAGTAGTATCATTAATTACAATTCTACTCATTTCTTTAGTGTCTGTGACATTATACCTTAATATACAGAAGTTTCGCCAAAAAAGTAAGTAAAATTACAATTATTCTCCGGAATTTTTAAGTAAATCAAAATACAATTTTACATTTCTATTCAATCAAAGCCCCACCACAACTTGAACCACAGCCAGCAGTACAGCCATAACAATAGTTAGCTGTTTGAATTTCAGTAATTAAGTCTAAAGTTCCAGACTCTAGCAATTTACTGACTGTTAATGATTCACCATTACCAGTTTTAGCTGGTAGGTTCATCATTTGATTAAAATCACAATCATAGACATTACCGAGGTAGTCAACCGAAAGTTCATTAAGACACATTAAATGCTCAACTGTACTGTGATTAAAATGGGACTCTAAAAACTGTAAGTAGCTAGTCTGTAGGCTTTTTCTTTCTAAATATATTTTAGTTCTGCCAACCGGTAGATTAGTGATGGTAAATAAGTTGTTAAACACAATATCAAAATGCTCTTGCAAGAACCTTTTGTAATCTGCTTCTAGTTTAGTTTGATCAGGGGCTAAAGAGAACTTTTCGCTAGTGGGTAAAGGTGGATTATATACTAAGTCCAAAATTAAATCAGATTTCTTACCATAACCTAGTTGATTCAGCCATTGTAAGGCTGTAATTGAAGCATCAAAAACACCATGACCGCGCATTCTATCAACATTATCCGCCAGGTAGCAAGGTAAAGAAGCAACAACTCTTACTTGGTGTTTGGCAAAATATTCCGGTAAATCACCAAAACGCTCTTCAAAATAAATTGTTAAATTAGACCTGACAATTACCTGCTTCCCTGTGGATTTTGCCGCTTCTACCAAGGGCTTAAATCCATAATTCATTTCTGGAGCGCCACCAGTTAAATCTACAATCTCAATCTCCGGGAACTGGTGGATTAAAGTAATTAACTGTTGGCAAATTTCGGGAGAAAGTTCTTCTACACGTTTCGGACTGGCTTCGACATGACAGTGATTACAAGCAAGATTACACCGCCTACCTAAATTAATTTGGAGAACAGAAATACTTTTTTTTGTCAGAGGATAAGTAAGTTTATCTTTAAATGATGTTATGAGTGGCGTGAATATATTTGTTTGAATATTTGACATGATTTTATATTCCCAAATTAGTTGATATTATTATGGTTTATCGAAGGTTGTCTAACTTATATTAGTTTTTACTAAAGCCTTTTTCAGGCTCATGAAGTACACACCAATTCCCTATTCCCTGTTCCCTGTTCCCTATTCCCTCAAACTAAAAAAAATTGTACCTCACGAGCATGGGAACTGCTATATTATTGTAATAATCTGTAAATAATTCCACTAATGATCATGGCAATGGGTAAAGTTAAAACCCACGATAATAAAATATGATAAAAGACGCGTAAATTAGATTGGTTGTCAATCAGTCCTACACCAAAAATAGAACTAACTGAAACTTGAGTAGTGGAAATAGGCAGACCAAAATAACTAGAGGCTATTACTAAAATCCCAGTTACCATATTTGCAGATAGTCCCTGGTTATGATTGATGTCGGCAATTTTTTCGCCCATAGTTTCGGCAATTTTTTGGGAGTTGAGTAAACCACCGAGTCCCATGGCCATTGCTATGGTTAACATTCCTCCTTGAACCGAAAAATAATCAATAATTAAAATGAGGGAAACAATCTTAGGCGTGTCATTTAAACCTCTGGTAAAACTGATAATACCTGCACTGATCAAGTGGCAAATATTAACTATTTTTTCGTTGGGTTGCAGGTGAACTTTAGAACCGATGTATTGGAAGAATCGATGAATTCCTGCTGCTAAACAAATAGCAATAATAGGACTGAGAAAGAGGGGTAAAATAAATAAGCTGCCCAAAACTGCAAAGTTAACCTTGAGTCCAATAGCCACTAACCCTGCCCCCAGTATAGCACCTGTGATAGTGTGAGTTGTGGAAATGGGAAATCCTGTGATGGCAGCAAATAGCAAGGTTAAACCGGTGGTGATGGCTACAGCTAAATGGATTTCTGGTGCATTAGCGATCGCATCTGGAAATATACCTTGAGCAGTAAACCTTGGTACTAATGTACTTGCCCAGAAAACCGCAGCTACAGCGCCAGCAAAAGTTGTAAAACTTGCCCACAAAATTGCTGTTTGGTAACTGATTGTGCCGCTACCAAACAGTGTTGCTA
Organism: uncultured Nodularia sp.; assembly: GCA_903911355.1. GTDB lineage: Bacteria > Cyanobacteriota > Cyanobacteriia > Cyanobacteriales > Nostocaceae > Anabaenopsis > Anabaenopsis arnoldii. Next base: position 83,749 of record CAIWDD010000092.1, read on the forward strand.
CACCTTTAAAGTTGTCGTTGGCTCCATGGGAATAAGCTAAAAAAAGCGTAGCCAAAAATAAACTAATTATTAACATTTTTGGGGCGTTCAGAGTTAACAGCAACCACCACCGCTATAGTACCAGGTAGAATCGGTGATTAAAATTTCTGCTGGCTTGAAGGCGGCCAGTTTAGCCGCAGTTTTATCACAGACTGCTGCGGGAATACCACGCTGTAGTAGATGTCCATCCCCATCATTAAAACAAGATTCTATACCAGCATAAATTGCCGTTTTCCCTGTAAATATACAAGGGCCATCTTCGGGAATATCAACTTTAAAAGCAACAGAATCAAGACTTTCTAACAGGAGATGTGTTTCTAAGTTGTAAGTGTGGGAATCTAGCAGACGGTAAGGGCGGCGGGCGCGAATTTCAATCTGACCAAAACCGGCATTAACGATACTTTGAGTATATTCGTCATAAGTGAGCGCCCCAGATAAACACATAGCACGTAGTCTCTCATCCTGTTGTAAATGAGCAGGAATTGCACGGGTAGCAATGGGGTCGCTCATCTGCAAGCGTCCACCTGATTTTAAAACTCGATATGCGGCTTTTAAAGCACGGCTTAAGTCTTCTGGCTCAAAAATGTTAAAAAGGCAATTTTGCGCCACAATATCGACCCTAGCATCACCTACGGGCAGATTAAAAGCGTCGCCTTCCCGAATTTCTACAAAGCTGGGATCAAACCAAGGGTTTTCTCTAGCGGCAATTTCTAGATTACGTGCGGCCGCTTCTCGCATAGCTGCAACTGGTTCAATGGCAATTACAGCACCTGGATAACGAGAAAAATAGGCGAATTGCAGTGCTTCCAACCCACCACCCACACCGACATACATCACCGTGGGTTGGTTGGAAAGTTCATTATGGTGAACGGTGGTACCACAACCATAGTTCATTTGCTGCATTTCCCGGGGAATTTTCAGCCCTGGGAGTTGCACGGGTGTAGTTTGGACACAACACAGTCCCACTTCTGGTGTTTGTGCAACTTGACTGTAAAACTGTGCTGCTGTTTCTAGATAGGTCATTATAGTTTTGGTCTGATATGTTGTGTCTAGATGCGGCCTTGTGCATCCTAATATAGCTAATCATGATTTAAATCAAACAAGTGCAGATTTATCGATTCTTATCTGTAATTAGTTATTTCTTCAAGTACTATGACTCAAATTCGGATAATTAGTGATGTTTTCCCCACTCGTTGCATCTACCCCTGAACTTGAGTAACACTTGAGAGGGGTTACTCCCTTTGAGTTTTAACTAGATACAAGGGTGATTGATGTATGAGTTCTAACTTTTTGAGCAACAAAAAGCGCCTGTTTGATCAATGGGCTCCCAGCTATGATTGGCTGTTTCCTTCGGTAATTTACCAAGCTATCCACAAGCGATTATTGGAGTATGTGGATTTACCCCGGGGAGCTAATATACTTGATATGGGCTGTGGAACTGGAAAACTTCTTGACCGCTTACTAAATGAATTCCCTGATGTCCGTGGTACTGGTTTAGATTTGTCTCCAGAAATGTTGCGGATAGCCAGACAGAGCGATCGCCACCGTCCACGTTTAATTTATATTCAAGGTCAAGCGGAATCTTTACCATTTGGTGGAGGTGAGTTTGATGCTGTATTTAGCACTATCAGCTTCTTACACTATTTGGAACCTGAGCAGGTACTAAGGGAAGTAGCGCGGGTGCTTTCTCCGGGAGGACGGTTCTATTTAGTGGACATTACCACCAAAAAACAGACAGCGCCCCAAGTGTTACCAATGTCTGATGGGAGCATGAGATTTTATAGCCCTCAACAACGTGAAGTTTTTGGCTCATCGGCGGGATTATTGTGTGTAACTCACCAGTATTTATTAGGTCCAGTTTTGCTGACAATTTTTGCTAAACCATCTGAGATTTAATTAGAAATATTACTGAACTGGTGGTAGCATTTCTAAAACTAGAATTTGTAAATCAGGAAACGCCAAGGGGGAAATAGTCGCATATTCAGGCAAAATCGCTGCGCTTTCATACCCTAACTGAGTGGGTTCCCGAAAAACGTGTAATTGACGGCTAGTTACATCTAGCACCCAATAATCTGTAATTCCGGCTTGGGAGTAGGCTTTTGCTTTAGTGTCACAGTCTATTTTCAGACTACTATCTGCTACCTCAATAATCAGATAAACTTCTGGTGGTGTAGGATGATGGTCTGCATAGTCTAAAGGATCTACTTTGACGACAGCAATATCTGGTTCTGGTTCAGACATTTCATTTAACTTAATGGGGTCTTGAATGGATACCCAAGCCAGATTAGCTAATCTGTTCTTTAGCAAGTAATCTGTTCTTCCCACTGCTGACCTATGAGCTGTTCCTTTAGCAATCATCCATATAATCTTTCCTTCTAGAAGTTCCACTCGCTCGTCTACAGCAAAAATCCCAGCCGCAGCCATCCGGTGGTATTCTTCAACTGTCCACAGGCGAAGGGGTAAGGTTGTTTCTGTGTTTTGCATGATTTGTATAGCAAATGTGAAAATCGCCGGTATTCACATTTTAACATTTAATCTTGACTTTATTATCTCTATATGGTAAATGGGGAACAAACATCAATAATCACTCAATCTACCAAAATTTGAATTTCATCTAGTTGATTAATTACCACATCCGCACCCCGGACATGATCTGATTGACCCACCCAGGTAATACCAATGCAACCGGCGGCTTGAGCATTACGCGCCATTTGCATATCACCGACCGCATCCCCTACCATCAAGCTATGACCAGGTTCCACCCCCAAAGCCTGACAAGCCTGTAAAAACAAGATGGGATCTGGTTTACTCGGTCCGTCATCTACTCCTTTTTGCACCTGGATGTAATCATTTAATTGGTATCTGGTGACAAAATCACTGACTTCCGCTGTGGTGGCGGCAGAAATTATCCCCAGTTTGATTCCTGCGGCTGATAAGGATTTTAATAGCTCTAAACTACCTGGAAATAGTGGCGCTGGAGTGGTACTAAGATATTTTTCCGCTTCCTCTAAGGATTTGCGAGCGATTGTTAAAGACTCAAACCATCCTCTCCCAGTTTCGGCAATATATGCAGCTGCGGCGATTTCTGTTTCCCTGCGACTAGCTACCGAGATTAAACCGGCCCGGTCTAGGGTGTCGCTGTTGATACCGAAAGCCATTAATAAGGGCTCGCCAATACCGGGTATTTGCGCGTCTATGATCCGCACTGCTTTTTGTCCGAGCGATCGCAAATAGGCTTCTGAGTCTTCCAATGTACCATTTTTATCAAAAAAAACTGCCTCGATCTGATCAAAACTGATATTTCTACATTTAATATTTACCAAGCCATTTCACCTCATATAAACAGTTTTTAGTAGAGAATATAGTAAAAAACTCCCATAATTATGGGAGTTTTGCACTTTTGGTCATCTGAGATAACAGGTTTTAACCGATACTTTTTTGCTCACTAAGGCTAACAAATACATAACTTAAGATTGTTTCTCAACCAACGGGTATAAAGCAATGCACTCCAGATAAATTAAGCGCGCACCTGTTAAAAAATTCCTGAATCTCAATCTATAAGAAGACCTTGGTTCTCGGCTTTATGTTTGAGAATTTCGTGACCAGGATTTTTTTACCCTTGTTTTAACAAAAGCATTATTGACACTCTCAGGTCTAAAAACACTGAGATTCTGCTGACAGAATAACTTTAGATCTAACCCCACAGCCTTACTCTCGCTATGATCGTCAAATACCGTCTACCCAGTCGGCTAAAGTCTAAGCCTAGCTTACTTGCTACTTTTCGCCAGTAAAGACAACGGTGGTTAAAACCACCAAGTCGCCTCCCTGTCAGGGCTAAAGCCCCTGAGTTTCCCGCTTACCGCGATATTTTTATCAAAGAAAGTGAGCAAATCATTCCTGTTCAACAGCAGACGGAATCTCGTCTTCAAAATCCGTTGCTACTGGGGCTTCCGCATCTATTGTAGTTACAGCTGATACTTCTTCTGTAGCCGGAGCTTCTGCTGTAGCTTCTAGCGCCTCCTCAGCAGCCACAACCTCCTCAGCTTCGGTAGGCGCAGCGGTAATACCTTGCTGTTTAGCTAACATCTGTTCGCGATACTTAGCTGCCATTTCTTCGGCTTTATCATAAACCAAATCACGGTTTTTAATCATATCACCGGGTTCTGGTTCCAGCTGCTTGGTAGACAGGGAAATCCGACCTCTTTCTGCATCCAAATCAATGATCATGACTTTAACTTCATCATTGACATTGAATACGCTGTGAGGTGTATCAATATGCTCGTGGGAGATTTCCGAAATGTGTAGCAGTCCGCTCACACCACCAATATCAATAAATGCACCGTAGGGTTTGATACCACGAACCGTACCGATGACGACTTCGCACACTTCCAGGCGGTTCATCTTGCGCTCAACCAGCGCTCGACGGTGGGAGAGAACTAGGCGGTTGCGTTCTTCGTCCACTTCTAGGAATTTTAATGGTAGTTCTTCCCCTACCAATTCTTCTTTGGCTTTGCGGGTACTAATATGAGAACCGGGGATAAAGCCGCGTAATCCTTCAATGCGGACTAATGCACCACCGCGGTTAGTAGCAAACACACCGGAGCGAACAGTAGCATCTTCTGCTTGTAACTGCCGCACACGTTCCCAAGCCCGCATATACTCGATGCGACGAATGGAAAGGGTGAGCTGACCATCTTCGTTTTCATCGGTCAGGATGAAAAATTCTCTGGTTTCGTTGGATTGTAAAACTTCTTCCGGGGCATCGACCCGGTTAATAGACATTTCTTGTATAGGTATGTAGGCTGCTGTTTTAGCACCTATGTCAATCAGAGCGCCGCGCGGCTCTATACTGAAAACTGTGCCCGGGACAATATCCCCAGGGCTAAAGTGATAGTCATACTTATCAAGTAGAGCAGCGAAATCTTCGTGAGTGAATCCAATTTCTGTAGCGGTTAAGTTCTGATTGACCATGCTGATTTGTTCCTGGTTCTAGTCTCCGTAAAGGTTGTGGCATAGGCGTGATGTATATGCAAGGCACTACGAGGCAGGTACACCTACATCTTTTTTTATATTAGCTTATAAAAGCTAGTATTAACACATATTAACTTCCAGATATTAGATTATATCATATTATTTTATGACTGCAATGATTTTTTTATGGTGATTTAACACTGCCTGGGTATTGACAAAATGACATATCCGCCGATCACACCATTGTGATCGGCGAATAATAAGATTTAAATGCCCTTAACATTCCGGTAAGAGCAGTTTATTTTTCTTCTTTCTTTTCGATGCGGGGGGGTTCGCGGAATGCGATCGCAAAGAAAAGAACTCCTATGGCCAAAGCCAAAATCAAGATATATGCAACGCTTTCCATATTAAAAGCTCCTGCGTCATTAATTAGTCAGTAATTATGGTTTTTGAGTATTTGACGACTTTTGCGGCTAATTACCAGCCATCAACCGTCTTTGTTACGGGTAGGTCTTGGGACTGGGTTATGGCAAAAACCATTCCCCAGCCCCTAATCCTCAGAAATCAGAGGAATTGCTTACGCTTCCTTACGTACACGGGTGGTCTTGTCACCAACTTTCTGGAACAGACCCCATTCAACTTGTTCTTCCAGGTCAGCATCAACACCGGCAAATACGTCTCGGTAGATTGTCCGAGAACCGTGCCAGAGATGACCAAAGAAGAACAGAAGAGCAAATACAGCGTGTCCGAAGGTAAACCAACCCCTGGGACTGGTACGGAATACACCGTCAGAGTTCAAGGTTTCGCGGTCGAAATCAAAGATTTCGCCACCTTGAGCCTTACGGGCGTACTTCTTCACATCCGCTGGATCTGTAAAGGTTTGACCATCTAGGTCACCGCCATAGAAGCTAACGGTAACACCAGTTTGTTCAAAGCTATATTTGGATTCTGCCCGACGGAAAGGAATATCAGCGCGGATGACTCCATCAGCATCAGTCAAGATCACTGGGAAGGTTTCAAAGAAGTTGGGTAGACGACGCACGGTCAATTCCCGACCTTCACCATCTTTGAATACCGCGTGACCTTGCCAAGATTGGGCGATACCATCACCCTTAACCATTGGCCCTGTACGGAATAGACCACCTTTAGCTGGGCTATTACCCACATAATCATAGAAAGCCAGTTTTTCAGGAATTGCTCCCCAAGCTTCTGAGAGGGTAGCGCCTTCAGCCAAACTGCTTTGGACGCGACGCTCAATTTCCTGAGTGAAGTAGTTTTGATCCCACTGATAACGAGTAGGTCCAAACAGTTCAATGGGGGTGGTAGCGTTACCGTACCACATAGTCCCCGCAACTATAAATGCTGCGAAGAATACTGCCGCAATACTGCTAGAAAGTACGGTTTCAATGTTCCCCATCCGTAGGGCTTTGTAGAGCCGTTCGGGGGGTCTAACTGTCAGGTGGAATAAACCCGCAATAATACCAACAACCCCTGCGGCGATATGGTGAGCCACAACGCCACCAGGGTTAAATGGGTCGAAACCCGCCGGACCCCATTCTGGCGCTACTGGCTGAATGCTACCAGTGATTCCGTAGGCGTCAGAAACCCACATACCAGGGCCAAATAGTCCGGTGAGGTGAAAAGCACCAAAACCAAAACAAAGTAGACCGGATAAGAACAAGTGAATGCCAAACATTTTTGGCAAATCTAAAGCAGGTTCACCAGTGCGAGGATCTCTAAAGAGTTCCAAATCCCAGTAAACCCAGTGCCAAACCGCAGCTAGGAACAATAAACCGGAAAGGACGATGTGAGCCGCAGCTACACCTTCAAAAGACCAGAAACCAGGGTCACTTGCAGGTCCACCGGTTACACTCCAACCACCCCAAGATTCGGTAACGCCTAAACGTGCCATGAAAGGTAGTACAAACATACCTTGACGCCACATCGGGTTAAGAACTGCATCACTGGGGTCATAAATAGCTAGTTCGTACAATGCCATTGAACCAGCCCAGCCTGCAACTAGGGCTGTGTGCATCAAGTGTACAGAAATCAACCGTCCTGGATCATTCAGAACGACTGTATGTACTCGGTACCAGGGTAGTCCCATCGACTACGCTCCTCCTCGATGAATTATGTTTACAAAGCAATTTTCTTACTGAGGTTCTGAGGGACGGAACCCTTTAAGGTTTGCAGTGGCTTAGGTGGGTTTAATCCTCCTATGTCGCTGTTTTACCGCCATTCAGCAAACTCTTTGAGTTTTTTTTATTGCCAGTCTCTTGAATTTAACCACAGATTAGCCTGGATTAACTCAGACACTATGGCTATTTTGGCAATATTGTCAGACCCCGGGTAACTTGACTGTACAGAGTAGGCGATCGCCTGTATGACTTCCGAGGGTTTTTCTTTGTGGAAAATTCCTCACTGGTGTTTGAGTAACCAGCCAAACGCCTGTAAAACGTTGGAAAATCAGGAAATGCCGCCCTTAAGTCAGCCACCTTTTGAGCGTCTCAGCAATTGCCAAGCAAAAAATGAGAATGTTTTAAAAAGTGTAACTAATTGGTGCCCTTGTTTGCAAGCGTGTAATTGAGACTCTTGAAACTGCTAATCCCAACTATGTTGCGAATAGTTAAGTATTCAGCCTATGTATCATAGTATGATAGTTGACCGCTAAGTGGAAAAATCACAATAGTATGATCTCGTTTTTCTTAACCGTGAGACGATGGAGCGCCATCACAAAATTTTTATCATGGTTTTCTCTTTGTCTACTTTTGGTTGTCAGTTGCGCTCCTGGTAAGCAGACAGGGACTTTACCCCCTGCTACCGGTGACGGTCGGATTACTGTCGGTACAACTCTCAAACCCAGAACCCTCGACCCCGCGGATACCTACGAGTTGGCTTCCTTGGGTTTGGTGTTCAATATGAGCGATCGCCTGTACACTTATGAACCAGGTAACACAGAAATTAAACCCCAATTAGCCACAGCATTACCCAAAGTCAGCGCTGATGGTTTAACTTATACCATTCCCTTACGTCAGGGAGTGGTTTTTCACGATGATACTCTGTTCAACGCCCAAGCTATGGAGTTTAGTATGAGGCGATTTATGGAGAATAAAGGTAAGCCATCTTTTTTACTATCTGATACAGTGGAATCAGTAAAAGCCACAAATGATTATGAGTTAACCATTAAGCTCAAAAGACCATTTGCCGCCTTTCCCTCACTCTTAGCATTTTCTGGGTTGTGTGCAGTATCACCCAAGGCTTACGAAATTGGCGCGGGTAAATTTCAGCCCAATATCTTTGTAGGGACTGGTCCATATAAGTTAGCCCAATATGGCACAGATTCCCTGAGATTAGATGTATTTGAGAAATACTGGGGGGAAAAACCAGCCAATCAGGGGGTTAACATCCAAATTCAAACCAGCCCGGTGAATTTATTTAACGCCTTCCGTACAGGTACAGTAGATATAGCCTATCTATCCCTACAACCAGAGCAAATCCACAGCTTAGAAGCAGCAGGAGAAAAAGGCGATTGGCAAAATATTACTGCTGAGGGTAGCGTAGTCAGTTATATGGCATTCAACCGCAATCAGCCGCCCTTAGATCAACCAGAAGTGCGAGCTGCTCTAGCAGCCATGATTGACCGTCAACTTTTAAACCAAAGAGTTTTACTTGGTCAAGCCAGGCCATTGTACAGCATAATTCCTACCACCTTTAAAGTTTCCCAGCCAGTATTTCAAGAGAAATATGGCGATGGTAACTTTCAAAAAGCTCAAGAATTATTAACCGCAGCTGGCTTCTCCCCAGAAAAACCCGCCAGGGTGGAAATTTGGCACCCCTCCACCTCAGCTAATCGCAGTTTAGCCGCACAAACTCTTAAATCATTAGCTGATCGAGAAATGGGAGGACTGCTACAAATAGAAGTTAATAATGTGGAAAGCACCACCTTCTCTAAGGACATTTCCAGGGGTCTATATCCAGCGGCCTTACTTGACTGGTATCCCGACTTCTTAGACCCAGACAATTATGTATACCCATTCTTATCTTGTCAAAAAGGCTCCCATGCTCAAGGGTGTCAAAATGGAGGTAGTCAAAGTCAAGGTTCATTTTACTACAGCGAAACCATGAATAAACTAATTGCAAGACAACGCCAAGAGCAAAACCCCGCAGCGCGTGAGGCAATTTTACGACAAATTCAAGAGCAAGTAGCCAAAGATGTTCCTTACATTCCCCTATGGCAAACCAAAGATTATGTATTTGCTCACAACGGAGTTAACAACGTCCAACTTGACCCCACCCAAAATTTAATTTATCGGAATATCAGCAAGCAGTAGAAGGGCGATTTGTTACTAGGTGTGGCAGGATGCCCACCCCACAAGACTTTTAGCTGATATCAAGTTTATATAGCTGGTCAATGCCAGCTATCAGATATTCTCTTAACAATTACACATTATTAAAATATGTCTCGTTCTCAGGCTTTACAATATTACATTGCCTCTCGGTTACTTCTAGCGCCCCTGCAGCTGTTAACTATTATTACGATCGTATTTTTATTACTGCGAGCTACACCGGGAGACCCCGCAGATGCAATTTTGGGGGGACGTGCGCCAGAAGCAGCTAAGGAAGAGTTACGCCAAGAACTAGGTTTAAATCTTCCCCTGTGGCTCCAGTATGGTAATTATCTACTTAACTTATTGCGCTTTGATTTAGGAACCTCCTTAACCAGTCGGGGACAGGATGTATGGGAGATCATTTGGCAATATTTCCCCGCTACGCTAGAATTAGCGGTATGCAGTATGGCGGTAGCAGTGATAGTCGGTATTGTCGCCGGTACCCTTGCGGCCTCCCGTCCTGGTACTTATTTTGATATCGGCGGGCGTTTATTCGGTATTATTACTTACGCTATACCCATGTTTTGGGCGGGAATGCTTTTACAGTTGATTTTTTCTGTACAATTGGGTTGGTTTCCTACTTCTAACCGGTTTCCCCCTAATCTTCCCGCTCCTGTGTCCATCACTGGACTATATACCATTGATAGTTTGCTCACCGGTAATTTTACCCAGTTCTTGGTATCTTTGCACCATTTAACCCTGCCGAGCCTGACCCTAGGAATATTGCTCAGTGGCATTTTTGAGCGCATTGTCAGGGTAAATCTTAAACAAACCCTCAAAGCCGACTATGTAGAAGCCGCTAGAGCCAGAGGAATTCATGAAAATAAGATTTTAGTATCCCATGCCCTCAAAAATGCCCTCATCCCAGTAATTACAGTGTTAGGATTAACTTTTGCCTCCCTCCTGGGTGGTGCGGTTTTAACTGAGGTAACATTTTCCTGGCCTGGTTTAGCCAATCGTCTCTATCAAGCTATTTCTGACCGTGATTATCCCACAGTCCAGGGAATATTAGTATTTTTTGGGGCAATTGTCGTTACCGCCAGCATATTAATTGACATTCTCAACGCCTATATTGACCCACGGATTCGTTATTAGTCGCCCCAGCGCTACTACAGATCGCACAATGCACCAGTTAACCATTAGCGAAGAGGGAACCGGGGGTTAGAAACCCCCGTCTAAAAGCTAAAGTCGGATAAATCCGACTGGGTGTTAGATGTAACAGTATAATTGACATATCTTCTGGTTGAAACACAGGGGATTCTAAACTATATAATACATAAGTACAATAAATAGCGATCGCTCCTGGCTACCACAGTTGACGGTTGACCCTCATATCCCCGACTTCTGACTATGATATTGTGGGGTAGGCATAAATCTTGATAGAAGTCGGGGATATTGGCCACCAGTGATGTGCTTAAGGGTATGAGTGGTGGGCCGGTGTTGAACTGTAGCGGCGAACTAGTGGGTATTAACGGCCTTCATGCCCAACCTATTTGGGGTAATCCCTATGTATTTGCCGATGGCTCCTCTGTCAACCCCTGGGAAGTAGCGGCCATTAGTCAATATAGCTGGGGTATCCCCGTCAGTGATTTTTCCCTGAACAGTTTACCTTAAGGTGATAGATTACCCATGAAATTTACCCCCGAACTAGCAGTAATTTTAGGCGCTACCACAGCGGCAGTGGTGTATTTACAACCAGTGGTAGCTGTTAACCCAGTGGAAATACCAA